>NZ_CP023202.1:2530000-3162500 GCF_000220705.2 Streptomyces xinghaiensis S187
GAGGTCTCGCGCGCCCTCGTCGTGGGCGGCGCGTTCGATGACGCCCGCCATCAACCGGTCGTACCGGCCTTCCGACAGTGTCAGCGCAAGCGCGTTCAGCGAGTCGTGGAGGTCTTCCCGGAGATTCCCGCCGGCCGGCGGATGGCGGTATGGCCACCGCGGCTGGTGGCGCGCAGCCCTTGATTCTGCAGAACCGCGGCCGGCGCTCGGCGCGCTGCGTCATAGGCGAGTGTGCAGGCGCCCTCCGGGTCGGTGGCCAACAGCTACCGTGCGGAGCCGACATGCGTACGGGCCCGGACCAGCTCGGCTTCGGCGGCCTGCCGGGAAGCAGGTACGCGCTCGAGCTCCGCAGAGGTTGAGCCGGAGCGGCCTCGCTGACCCCCGGAGTCCTCCCGTTGTGTACACATGGAACATCCGGTACTTTTGAGTCATGACACAGATGCCCATAGAGTCCATCCGTGACGTCCGCGCACACCTTGCGGAGGTCGTCGAACGGGCCGATCGCGATGACCAGCCCACCGTGATCACGCGACGAGGAAAGCAAGTCGCCGCTGTCGTCTCGATCGATGTTCTGCGCAAGTACCAACAGTGGGAAGAGCGCGAGATCAACCGCATCATCGACGAGCGGATGGCAAACCGCTCGCCCGGCGTCCCCATCGAGGACGTCATGAAGGAAACCCTGGCGCGCGGTGAGTGAGTACCGCACCGTCTTCCGACCCGAGGCACAGGCCGAGCTTCGGAAAGCCCCCCGCGCCATGGCCCTGCGCATCCTTGCCAAGCTGACGGAACTGGAGAGTGACCCGCTCGGATACAGCACCACGGCGCTCGTGTCCCAGCCCGACCGCCGCCGCCTCCGGGTCGGCGACTACCGCATCATCTACACCATCGACAACGGCGAACTCGTTGTATGGGTGGTTCATGTCGGCCATCGCTCCACGGTCTACGAGTCGCGACCGTGATCCAGCCAGGATCCAGCAGCCGGAACAACGCATCACCGCGGCTCCGTGCAACTCGGCCCAACGGCGCACGAGGGCACAGTCAAGACCGGCTGCGATCCGTGAGCATCACGGTGCGCTGACCCGTATGCCGGGCAAGCGCCTCGAAGTCCCGGTCGCAGTGCAGCAACACAAGACCGGACAACTCGGCGACGGCGGCAACGAGCAGGTCCACCGGTCCGGCACTGCGGTGTTCGCCCTTGCCCGACAGGCCGTATGCGTTTCCGCCATGGTGCCGATGTTTTCCGGACCACCAGAGGTCTTCGCCGTTGGGGCCGGGGAGGGGACGCCGCCGGTGCGGATGGTGGTTCCGTAGAGGTTCAGATTCGGCAGCCGGGCCGCCTTCGCACAAACGGACGGTGACCGGCGGTTACTGGGAACAGCTCATTGACTCGGCAGCCCGCGAGATGCCCTCAGCCTGTACGGATCAGCCAGCGGCAGTGGCGTCCGAGCTGCTTCCAGGGCCGGCTCCGGAAAAGCCGGGCCGGCGGTGCAGAAGCGGGCGCGGGTACGGCCGACCGGTGTCAGGACGCCTGCCGCGACCAGGTCCCGCAGGTCGCGTTGAGCTCGCTGCAGGCTCAGATCCTCCGCACGTTCGTAGCGTGTGCGACGCACCCGCCCGGACATCGCCACGTCATGCAGAGCGGAAGCCACCCTCTCCCCCAGCCCCCGGTCCTCCGCGAACTCACCGAGCAGAGCCACACCCGGCTCGAACGATCCAGGCGGCTCCGTACGGTCTGCGCCTGCTGGTGGTACGCGGTGAGGTTGAAACGGACCCAGTCGGAGACGTCCTGGTCAGGGCGGAAAGCGGCACCCCGGCGCTGCAGCTCGCGGTAGTACTCCCAGGTATTGCCGGGGCGCCCGAGCCAGGCCTCGATCGAGGAGAACTCGGGGGCCAGTTCTCCTTCTCTCGCGATCACGAGTGTTTGGAGGGACCGGGACATACGGCCGTTTCCATCCGCCCACGGGTGGATGGAGACGAGATGCAGATGCGCCATGGCGGCCCGTACCAGGGGGTGGGTGCCATCGTCCGTGTTCAGCCACTCGACCAGTTCACCCGTCAACGCAGGAACATCGGCCGCGTCCGGCGCCGCGTACGGGTGGTGATCACAGCGGATGCAGCGGTCAGCTGCCCAGGTGAACGTGGGCGGCCCAGCACGACGGCTGGAGGGGAGCGTCGGACCGCAGGCCGTTCACCGCCCGATGCAGGCTTCTGGCTGCTTCATCACTGCGGAAGGAGGGAGCCAGTCCGGTGTAGAAGTCGTCCGCGATACGCCCTGCAGCGCTGTCCGTGATCCGCCAGAGCGTGCCGATGACATGACGGTAGCCGGCCATCTGGAACGCGCAGGCGATGTGCAGGGCTTCATCGGCCAGCGCCCGGCTCGCGCGGGAGGTCTCACAGGCGGACAGATAGGCCAACTCTCCGTCCGGAACGGACACCCCTGCGAGTTCCAGGGACGTCAGCGGCGCGGACGCATGGTCGTGCAGTAGCAGACGATTCAGGGCGGGGGACCGTGGATCCGTGACGGCGTGGCAGGCCAGATGCGCCATGCGGTGTGCAGGCAGTGAGCTCAGGACGGTATCGCGCGTGGCACCCCGCCCGGACAGCAGAGTGGAGTTCGGAATCAGCTCACGGAGGCGCTGAATTTCGGCGCGTGCCCCCGGTAAGGGCACCGCGCCCGGCACTCGGCCGGCCTCCACCAGCAGAACGGAGGGCAGACCGGCCGAGGCCGTGCCGGTGTTCGGAGCGGCGGCCTCGCGGCGAGGCGGGAGCGCGTTGAGTGTCGAGGTGTAGGAGGAAACCACGTGGTCCATCGCGGCCGACGGCGCGGACGGTGCAAGGTCGCCGTAGCGGCCCGCGGCGTGCAGGGGAAGGAACGAGGCCACACCCACCGGGCACCACCAGACGCGGGGAGCCGTCGCCTCGGGGACCGGAACCGGAGAGAGGAGGTCGAGCTCCGCGAGCACGGGCTCGACGACGTGATCCCACAGCCGGGCCAAGGCGTCGAGAAGAGGTTGCTCGTCCTGTGCCGTCGACTTGGGCGGCTTCGGTGTCCGGGGCCCCGGCGACTTGAAGACCTCGGCGCAGCGGTCCAGTTCGTCGTAGTCGCAATCGAGCCGGAGTGAGCGGACGGTGCCCTCCATGTCGAGGATCAGCGCGTCGCAACGGACGTGGCCGGCGTTCAGCATCACGACAGGGCCTTGCGGTGTACGCCGGCGCAGTTCCTCGAATGAGGGCGGCTGCTGGAAGGACTCCAGTCCCGGGATGGCGCGGATGTCGGCCAGCAGTCGTTCCCGTCGCTCGGCCAGTGCCTGGTGTCTGTCCAGGCGGCCGGACCGTCCGGAGGCGACGACGCCGTCGTGATACAGGTCGGCGCTGTCCTGATCCGAGGCGCTCAACAGACGTTGCAGCCGGGCCCACTCCTCGGCCAGCTCCGGGGCGGCACTGCGCAGCCGGTGGGCCTCGGCACCGTGATGGCCCATGGCTTCGCGCAGCAGCAGTCCGCGCGCGTGCTCCAGCAGCAGGAGGGCGCGTTCGGGGCGGCCCAGGCTCAGCGCCGCAGCCGCAGCGCCCGAAGCCAGCCCGCCGAACTCGGCGAGGTTGTGTTCCCGGTCCGGACGCAGCAGTCGCCGCGCCGCGATCTCCGGCAGCCGCGCGATGGCCGCCTCGTACGCCGCGAGGGCGCTCTCGGCATCCGGTTCGTCGGCCGACATCAACGCCTCGGCGTAGTGGAAGTGGGCCGCGACGTGGGCTCGTGGCGCGACGGCCGAAGCCGCGAGTTCGGCACAGCGGTCACGCATCTCCGCAGCCGTGTCGGGTGTCAGGGCGCACCGGGCGAGTGCCCGGATCAATGTCACCCGCGCGTCCTGGTAGGCCCTGGTCTCCGGTTTCGCGAGGGTCACCGCTTCGCGGGCGGCCTGCACGGCCTCGTCCAGCGCGGTCGTGTCGCCGGTGATCTCGAAGAAGACGCGGGCAGCGATGCTCAGGTTGGTGAGAGGGCCGTCGCGAAAAGCGTTCCGCCCCCCGGCTCGTACGGCTTCTCTGGCCGTGTCGACCGATCTCTGCAGCAGCGCGTGTGCCTCCGCCAGTCGCCTCGCGTGCGCCTCCTCGGAGATCTCCTCCTCGGCGAGTGCGTGTGCGGCGTCGCCGGCCGTCACGCCGGGCCCGGCGAGCATGATGTTCTGGACGTTGCCGAGCTCGGTCATGCGGCCGGCCCACGTCAGCGACCCCGGGGGGCTCAGCCGGACGGCCTCGGCAGCGCACGACGCGGCCAGAGCGATGGCCTCCCTGTTGCCTGTGCGCTTGTACAGCTCCTGGCCTGCCGCGCTGAGGTTGGTGAGGTAGGGGGCACGGTTCGGGTGCCCGGGGCCCACCGCGGAGAGCGCTTGGCGGCAGGCCGCGAAGGCTTCCTTGAGCGGGTCGAGATCTCGGGTCGCCTCGTACAGCTCCCGCAGGGCGATGCCGAGAGCGAGGAGGGACGAAGGGTGGTGCTCGCCACCGGCAGGCGCCACGGCGATGGCGGCGCGGGCCACCGCGACCGACTCCCGCAGTGTGTCGAGTGACCCGTCCTGGTGCACGAACCGGGCATGCAGCGTGTTGGACAACATCGCCAGACACGTGGCGCGTTCCCGGCCGTCCGGCGGGCAGAGCTCCACCGCCCGCCGCCCGGTGGCCAGGGCCTCGTCGAGGAAGTGCATCGGCCCGGTGACCAGTGCCGCTTCTCGCAGATCGGCCCCCAGACCGGCCAGTACCGAGGGGTCCCTCGCAGGGGCCCGTGAAGACAGGGCGGAGATCTGTTCGCGCACCACGGCGGCCAGCTCCGTGCTCACGTCGTCGTCCGGGGCGAGTTCCAGGTGGCACCGCAGACATACGCGAAGGACGAAGAGGCAGGCTTCGCGCGTGGCGGCGTCGAGTGCCGCCTCCCTGGCGAGCGGGACCAGTCGGCTGAGCAGGTCGGGAGGGGTGCCCTCGTCGGCGGCGAGCCGTGCCACGAGACTTCGGACGTTGCCTCGGTAGCTGACGCGGTTCGGGTGGTGCTCCGGGAGGAAGTCCACGAGGGTGTTGTGCAGTCGCAGCAGTGCGTCGATCGCTGCGGGGTCCCCCGTGCGCTCGTACAGCAGCCGGAGAGCGGCCGCCAGATTGGCCAGGCAGGCGGGCCGGTCCGGATGGTCGGGGGACATCACCGTCAGAACCCGCTCGAAGGCACGGCAGGCAGCCCGGATCTTTCGCACGCTCTGCCTCTTCACGGCACGTTCCAGCAGCCAAAGTGCCCTGAGTGCGAGCTGGTTGTGCTTCAGGAACTGATCGGCCACGTAATCTGTCCTTTCGTGACGCAGGCTCCGGTGGACCGAGGGGGAAGATGACCGGGAAGTCGTCCGATGGAGCAGAGCGATTTCCGTGCCCGGAGTGCGGGCACCGGCGGACGGTGTCGCGCTGCTGGGAGTGTGACCTGGGGGACGTGGCCGCCGACAGGGCGGGCCCGCTGGAGCTTGTGGGGCTGGTGGTGACCGCCGCCGTTCTGCAGCCCTTCGTGACCGCGATCGCCACCAGGGCCGGCGAGGAGGTATGGCCGAAGATCGCCGGCCTGGTCCGGCGTGAGCGTCGCGAGGAGATCGACCAACGCCTCGCCGACGCCGAACTCCTCGAACTGGTCTCCCGCGACGGTCGCTTCGTCATCAGCGTGCCCAAGCGGCTGTCGGCCGCGGCCGCCGGGGACTTGCAGACCGTGATGGACACACTGCAGAACACAGCGGGTCTCTTCCACCTCTCCTACGAGGCCGCGACCGGATCCTGGAACATCACCCGTGTCGAGGACGGGCCTGAGGAAAATCGCACCGCGGCGCAGTGAGTTCAGGCCGGAGCGGAAACGGTCAGCGGCGCGCACTCAGCACGTGTCCCGCGCCGCCGGTGGCCCCGAGGCCGATCGCGCCGGCAAGCCACGTTCCCACCAGGATCGCCGCCACCAGCGACGCCGGGTGGCTCCACAGCGTGTGTAATCCCCATGCGGCGAGGCCGATGCACAGAGGGCCGAGCCACATCGGCGAGCGTCCCCAGAACGGCATCCGGCTGAAGGAGGTGCTCACGGCCGACAGTACGAACGCCGCAAGCGCCATGCCGAGGAAGACGCCGCGTGCCCGGCCGAAGTCGCCACTGCCGAGGACGTAGCCGCCCAGCGCGCCGACGATACTGCCCGCGGCGACCAGCAACAGCGCGAGCGTGTCCCGCACCAGGACGTAGTTGCGCGGGCTGCGGACGTGAGCCACCTGCCAGCAGGCCACGAGCAGGTCGCCGCAGGTGGACGCACCGATCCAGGCGCCGATCACCGCGCCGCTCCAGCCTTCCCACGCATAGCCCGTGAACAGTCCGGCGAGCAGGCCCAGCAGCATGCCCGGACCGGCGAAGCGGCCGCCGTCCCGCTCCTCGCCTCGCTCCCCGCTCAGGCCGCCGACCCCGGCCGGGACCCCGGCCGGCGCTGGTGCGCCCGGCAGCAGGGACGGGCCCGCGTAACGCGTCGGCTCGGTGGACAGCCGCTCGCCGTCCGGATGTTCGGCGGTACGGACGACGCGTTCCACCTGCCGCGGAGTGAGCCGCAGCGCAGTGAGGACCTTCCGCAGAAACGCGTCCCGCTCGCTCCTCGTGTCGGCCCCCCGGTGGCTGATCGGCTCCGGGATCATGAGGCCCCGCAGCCGTACGCAGCCGACCGTCCGGAACTCCCGGAGACGGGGATCGTAGGTGTAGACGAGCGGCAGATCGGCTCCGGCGTCGATGTGCAGCAGCGCCATGCGCATGCTCATTTCACCGTCCATCGGGCTCCCCCCTCGGCTCAGAGTGACAGAACAACCCCTCTCGGTGAAAGTGCTCAATTCTCTGCGGTTCTGCGGGCGGCCGCTTCGTTCCGGTCCAGCCCGGATCCAGCAGCCGGAGCAACCCATCACGGCACCCGAGGGCGCCGTCAGGACCGGCCGCGATCCGTGAGCATCACTGTGCGCCGACCCGCATGCCCAAACAAACTGCCTCATCTCCATCGACGCCCTGACGATCTCGTGACCCAAGCCCCGGCAAGTCGATACGGTTGAGCCATGACCGCACTACCCGACTGGATGCGCCCGCCGCGCGCGGAAGGCTGGTTCGCGGAGGACCTGGACCGCCTCCCCGAGGCGCCTCGCCACACCGAGCTGATCGACGGAGCCCTCGTCTTCATGATGTCGCCCCAGCGGTCCTGGCACGGCCGTCTCGTCACGTCCCTCACCACCGCACTCATGGCGGCCGCGCCCACTGGTTTCGAGGTCGAGCGGGAGATGACGATCCGCCTCGACGAGCGCAACCGGCCGGAGCCGGATCTGCTCGTGACGACCGCCCCCTACGACCCGGACCGCACGTGGTACGCGCCGGAAGAGGTCCGGCTCGTCGTCGAGGTCGTCTCACCGGAGTCCGCGCACCGCGACCGCACGGTGAAGCTGCACAAGTACGCCGAGGCCAAGATCCCGCATTATTGGTGTGTCGAGGAAGAAGACGGCACCCCTGTCGTCCACGTCTACGAGCTCGACGAACCGACTGGCGTCTATGCGCCCGCCGGCATCTTCCGGGGCATTCTCAAGCGCCCTGTGCCTTTCGAGATCAGCCTGGACCTCGACGGGCTCACCCCACCGCGGAAGCACTAGGGATCGGTACCAAGTCAGCACCGGATCGAGTGGGAGGGCCGGGTCGCCCGGCCCTCCTGTACCACCGGCGCATCCGGCGGTACACCGAGCCGGTCTCAACCGTTGCCAAGAGGTCGCCGCAGAGTCGGGCGGGCTGTCACGTTCCACGGTCTACGAGTCGCGACCATGATCCAGCCAGGATCAGCAGCCGGAAACCCCGCCTGATCGGGATCGGCTCCGACGCCATCCCCGCCATCATGGACGGACCGTCCGATCCGGGCGGATCCGGTCGGCTGACCGTTATCGAGACTTGCGGGGAAGCGGGCTGCGGCCCCGCCTCATCGCCCACTGAACAGCGGCAACCCCGACCATCCGTGAGCGGGCAGCCACGCCCCTGACCGACCTGAGAACCGACGGCGCGGTCCAGCCTCTGCACCGCGCCCACCGCCGGCTGATTCAAGGGTTCGGCGGGGCGCAGCCGCCTCGTCATGGCCCGTACGGACATCTCCCCGTACGGCAAGCACGACACGTGCACCTCGTAGCGGCGGCGGGCCCAGGGCTTGGGGGCACGTGATGCTCTGCTGGGTCTCCCGGTATCCAACACGGACCGATGACGTGACCCCCACTACATCCGGAGCCCCGTCAATCAGCCACTTATTTGCCTCCACCACCCATCCTTGCTTCGTACGCAGCGAGGATTCAAGAAGTCTCATGCGCAGCAGGCCTCCGGTGGAACATCCTGTGAAGCACGACGCCGTCCGAGAGACATGCACGACACCGGGCCACGGACCCCGGGTCGGCCCACGCGTCACACCCCCTCGTACCGACTCGCCGCTCAGCGCGATCCAGCCGTAATCCAGCCGGCGTACCGAGAACGACGGATGACGACAGGTGACGAGCCGTCAGCTCATCCAGCCGGGATCCAGCCACGGGCGCGCGAACGGGGTCGGCCCCCATCTGGGCCGACCCCGTTTGACCTGCGAGTTTGCTAGATCACCCGGTCCACGGTATGGCGGGGCCTACACGTTGAAGCGGAACTCCACCACGTCGCCGTCCTGCATGACGTAGTCCTTGCCCTCCATGCGGGCCTTGCCCTTGGCGCGGGCCTCCTGGACGGAGCCGCACTCCACCAGGTCCCCGTAGGAGATGACCTCGGCCTTGATGAAGCCCTTCTGGAAGTCGGTGTGGATGACACCGGCCGCCTCGGGGGCCGTGGCGCCCTTCCTGATGGTCCAGGCGCGGGCCTCCTTCGGGCCGGCCGTGAGGTAGGTCTGCAGGCCCAGGGTGTCGAAGCCGACGCGGGCGAGGGTGGCGAGGCCGGGCTCCTCCTGGCCCATGGACTGGAGGAGTTCCAGCGCCTCGTCGTCCTCCAGTTCGATCAGCTCGGACTCGATCTTCGCGTTGAGGAAGATCGCCTCGGCCGGGGCGACCAGCGCCTGCTGCTCCGCCTTGAAGGCGTCGTCGACCAGCTCGTCCTCGTCGACGTTGAAGACGTAGAGGAACGGCTTGACGGTGAGCAGGTGCAGTTCGTGGAGGAGCCGGCCCTGCTCGGAGTCCTTGGTGATCCCGGCGGCGAAGAGGGTCCGCCCCTCCTCCAGGATCTTCTGCGCGGCCTCCGCGGCCGCGGCGACCTGGGCCTTCTCCTTCTGGAGACGGGACTCCTTGACCAGCCGCGGCAGGGCCTTCTCGATCGACTGCAGGTCCGCCAGGATCAGCTCGGTGTTGATCGTCTCGATGTCGCTCTTCGGGGAGACCTTGCCGTCGACGTGGACGACGTTCTCGTCCTCGAAGGCCCGGATGACCTGGCAGATCGCGTCGGACTCGCGGATGTTCGCCAGGAATTTGTTGCCCAGGCCCTCGCCCTCGGAGGCGCCGCGCACGATGCCCGCGATGTCGACGAAGTCGACGGTGGCCGGGAGCTTCCGCTGGGAGCCGAAGATCTCGGCCAGCGTGTCCAGGCGCGGGTCGGGGACGCCCACGACGCCGACGTTCGGCTCAATGGTGGCGAACGGGTAGTTGGCCGCCAGGACGTCGTTCTTGGTCAGGGCGTTGAACAGGGTCGACTTGCCGACATTTGGCAGGCCGACGATTCCGATCGTGAGCGACACGTGGCGACTTCCCGGAGCGAGGGTGCGGACTGGGGCCCCGGAGCGGGACCGGCCCCAAGTCTACGGGGCGGCCCGCCCGGCTCCGTCCGGGCGGATGATCGGCTGAAAATACGACCGAGACGGTGGTGGCCGCGTGTCCCAGGCCACATTCCGCCCCTTCCCCGACCTACGTTGGTCGCGTGGAGCAACCCCGTACGCGCAGTAACGAGCGCACACCGCGCCGGCCCGCACCGCTGCCCCGCCCCACGCGCGGGGCCCCTCCCGTGGACCCCCGGGAGTCACTCGCCAACGCCCCGGGCGGGCCCGGCGGTTCGGCCGCACCCGATGGCCACGGCCCCGGGCGGGCCGGCGCCGCCCCCGGCGCCCCAGCCGGGGCCGACGACGAGTCCGCGGCCGTGTACCGGTCCGGCCGGCCGCGCTCCGTCCCGCCCGTGCTCGCCGCCCTCCAGAAGCTGCGGTGGCTGCGCCGGATGCCCGGGCCCAAGTTCACCGGTCTCGGCTGCGGTCTGCTCGCGCTGCTGCTGATGCTCGCCGCCGGCACCCTGGACCGGCTGCTGCCGGGCGGCCACTCCCCGTCCGCGTACGGGATCGCCTTCCTCGTGGCCTCCGCCGTCTGCGCCCTGTGGGTGCGTCCCACCGAACTGACCGCCGCGCCGGTCGCCCTGCCGATCGCCTTCTTCGTCGGCCTGGTGCCGGTCAGCGAGGGCGCGGCCGTGGCCGACCGGCTGGTGGACCTGGTCACCGCCCTGGCCCTCGACGCCCTCTGGCTGTACGCGGGGACGCTGCTGGCCGTGCTGACCGTGTCGGCGCGGAAGGTGGTGCTGCTGGCCTCACGGGCCGCCCGGCGCGCGGCGGCCGACGACCGCGGCACGGCGGGCCCGCCCCGGTCCGCCACCGCCCCGGCCGCCCCCGGGGCTCCGGCGGCCGCGGCACCCGGCACCCCCGGCACCGCGACGGCACCGTAACGGCGGCGGGCGGGGCGACCGCCACGACCCCGGCCCCGGCTCAGCTGTTCCGCCCGGCTCCGGCCCTGCTCGCCGGTCCGCCCGGTTCCGGCGGCCCCCGCTCAGCCCCGTTCCGTCCGGCTTCCGGTCACGGTCAGCCCGGTCAGCCCGGTCAGTCCGGTCAGTCCGGTCAGCCCGGTCAGCCCGGTCAGCCCGGTCAGCCCGGTCAGCCCTGTTCCGTCCGGCTCCGTGCCGCGGTCATCGCCGCGCCGACGATGCCCGCGTTGTTCCGCAGCTCCGCCGGCACCATCTCGGCCCGTACGCCCTCGATCAGGGGCAGGTACTTCTCGGCCTTGCGGCTCACCCCGCCGCCGATGATGAAGAGGTCCGGGGAGAACAGCATTTCGACGTGGGTGAGGTAGCGCTCCAGCCGCCGCGCCCAGTCGGCCCAGCTCAGGTCCTCGTCCTCCTTGGCGCGGCTGGCGGCCCGGGTCTCCGCGTCGTGGCCGTCGAGCTCCAGGTGGCCCAGCTCGGTGTTGGGGACGAGCTGCCCGCCGGTGAAGACGGCGCTGCCGATACCCGTGCCGAGGGTCAGCATGATCACCGTGCCGTTCCGGCCGCGGCCCGCGCCGAAGGCCATCTCGGCGACCCCGGCCGCGTCCGCGTCGTTGAGCACGGTCACCGGCAGGCCCAGCCGGTCCGCGAGCAGGCTCCGGGTGTCACGGCCGATCCAGCCGGGGTCGACGTTCGCGGCCGTGCGCGTGATGCCGCCGGTGACGACACCGGGGAAGGTCACGCCGACCGGGCCGGTCCAGCCGAAGTGCCCGGCGACCTCCGCCACGCACTCGACGACCGCCTCGGGCGTCGCCGGCTGCGGGGTCAGCACCTTGTGCCGCTCCTCCGCGAGATCTCCGCGCTCCAGGTCGACCGGGGCGCCCTTGATGCCGGAGCCGCCGATGTCCACTCCGAGTACCCGTCCGGCCGGTCCTGCGGTTGTCTGGGGGGCCTGCGCCCCGGATGTAGCCACCATGGTCACCAACTTAGGCCCTGGCGCGGCGTACTCGCCCGCCGCTGCGTCCGGGAACGCGGAAGGACCCCGGCCCGCCGCGCGGGGCGGGGGGCCGGGGCGGGGGCCCGCCGGCCCCACGGGGTACGCGCCGGGCGGGGTCCGGGCGGGGCCTCAGGCGCGGGCGTCCGGAGCGCCGGCGGCGGGTCCGCCGGACAGGGCGGCGGCTTCCGCGCGCAGATCCCGGCGGAGCTCCTTCGGCAGGGAGAAGGTGATGCTCTCCTGCATCGGCTGGACGATCTCGACATCGGCGTAGCCGCGCTCGGCGAGCCAGTCGAGGACCTCCTCGACGAGCACGTCCGGCACGGAGGCGCCGGAGCTGATGCCGACCGTGTCCACCCCGGCCAGCCACGCCTCGTCGATCTCCCCGGCGTTGTCCACCAGGTGACCGGCGCGGGCGCCCGCGCCGAGGGCGACCTCGACCAGGCGCACCGAGTTGGAGGAGTTCTTGGAGCCGACCACCAGCACCAGGTCGGAGTCGGCCGCCACTTGCTTGACCGCGATCTGCCGGTTCTGCGTGGCGTAGCAGATGTCGTCGCTGGGCGGGCTGATGAGCTGGGGGAAGCGGTCCTTGAGGGCGTCGACCGTCTCCATGGTCTCGTCGACGGAGAGGGTGGTCTGGGAGAGCCAGACGACCTTCGACGGGTCGCGCACCTCGACGTTCTTCACGTCGTCCGGGCCGTCGACCAGGGTGATGTGCTCGGGAGCCTCGCCGCTGGTGCCGATGACCTCCTCGTGGCCCTCGTGGCCGATGAGGAGGATGTCGTAGTCGTCCTTGGCGAACCGGACGGCCTCCTTGTGCACCTTGGTGACCAGCGGGCAGGTGGCGTCGATGGTCGCCAGCTTGCGGGCCGAGGCCTCCTCGTGGACCACGGGGGCGACGCCGTGCGCCGAGAAGATCACGATGGAGCCCTCGGGGACGTCCTCCGTCTCCTCGACGAAGACGGCGCCCTTCTTCTCCAGCGTCCGCACGACGAACTTGTTGTGGACGATCTCCTTGCGCACGTAGACCGGCGCGCCGTACTGCTCCAGAGCCTTCTCGACGGCGATCACGGCGCGGTCCACGCCCGCGCAGTATCCGCGGGGTGCGGCGAGCAGGACGCGCTTGCGGGCACCGCCGTCCGGGGTGTCCCCGCTCGGGGCGGCGTCGGGCGACGGGCTGGGCGTAGCAGTCATGGGGCCATCGTAAAGGCCGGGCGGGGGCCGGGCGGGCTCCGGGCGGCGGGGCGCCCGCGCCGGTCCGGCGGGGCGCGCTGTCGGTGTGCCCGGCTAGCCTCCTCCCATGGCACTCAACACCTCGGCCGAGACGCCGATCCCCGTCGGCGAGGTGTCGCGGCTCATCGGCGGCTGGATCGACCGGCTCGGCGCCGTCTGGGTGGAGGGGCAGATCACCCAGCTGTCGCGGCGCCCCGGGGCGGGCGTGGTCTTCCTGACCCTGCGCGACCCGTCGCACGACATCTCCTTGAGCGTCACGTGCTTCCGCCCGGTCTTCGACCGGGTCGCGGACGTGGTGTCCGAGGGTGCCCGGGTCGTGGTGCAGGCCAAGCCCGAGTGGTACGCGCCGCGCGGCCAGCTCTCGCTGCGCGCGGCCGAGATCAGACCGGTCGGGGTCGGTGAGCTGCTGGCCCGGCTGGAGCAGCTCAAGAAGTCGCTGGCCGCCGAAGGGCTGTTCGCGGCCGAGCGCAAGCATCCGCTGCCGTTTCTGCCGCAGCTCATAGGGCTGGTGTGCGGGCGGGCCTCGGCGGCCGAGCGTGACGTCCTGGAGAACGCCCGGCTGCGCTGGCCCGCCGTCCGCTTCGAGGTGCGCAATGTCCCCGTGCAGGGGGTGCACGCCGTCACCCAGGTGGTGGAGGCGGTGCGGGAGCTGGACGCCCATCCCGGGGTGGACGTGATCATCGTGGCCCGGGGCGGCGGCAGCGTCGAGGATCTGCTGCCGTTCTCGGACGAGCAGCTGGTGCGGGCGGTGGCGGCGTGCCGCACCCCGGTCGTCTCGGCGATCGGGCACGAGCCGGACACACCGCTGCTGGACCTGGTCGCCGATCTGCGCGCGTCCACCCCGACCGACGCGGCCAAGCAGGTGGTGCCGGACGTCGGCGAGGAGCTCCACCGCATCCAGCAACTGCGCGAGCGGGCGCTGCGCGCGGTGAGCGGCCTGCTGGACCGCGAGGAGCGCGGTCTGGCGGCGGCCCGCGCCCGGCCCTGCATGGAGCGGCCGCACCGGATGGTCGAGGAGCGGGAGGAGCAGATCACGGCGCTGTGCGACCGCGGCCGCCGCACCCTGGGGCATCTGCTGGACCGGGCGGACTCCGAGCTGGCCCACACCCGGGCGCGGGTCGTCGCCCTCTCGCCCGCCGCCACGCTGGAGCGGGGTTACGCGGTGCTGCAGCGGCCGGACGGTTCGGTCGTACGGGCGGCGCGGGAGGTGCCGGGGGGCGAGCGGCTGCGGGCCCGGGTGGCGGAGGGCGAGCTGACGGTCGTGGCGGCCGGCGGCAGCGGCGCGGACCCCGACGGCGCCGGTGCGGCGGCCACCAGGCCGGGCACGGGCGGGACGGCGGACGGGGCCGGCCCGGAGTGAAGGGCGCCGGCCCGGGGGTCCAGGGCGCCCGGCCGGGCGGTGCCGGAGCCGCCGCTCCGGGAACCGGCCGCCGCGGGGCCCGCTGTCGGTGCCGGACCGTAGGCTGACCGCATGACAGAGACCGGGACCGGGGCGGCCGCGCCGAGTGACGCGCTGGGCTATGAGCAGGCGCGGGACGAACTGATCGATGTCGTACGCCGGCTGGAGGCGGGCGGCACGACGCTGGAGGAGTCGCTCGCCCTGTGGGAGCGCGGCGAGGAGCTCTCGAAGATCTGCCGCCGCTGGCTGGACGGCGCCCGGGCGCGGCTGGACGCGGCCCTGGCCGAGTCCTCGGAGGAGGGCTCCGGGCCCTCCGGCGGCTCCCCCCGCGGCTCCGGGGACTGAGACGGTCCGGGTCCACCCCGGGGCCCTCCGACAACCGTCGCCGTCCTGCGGGCACCGCACCCACACCGGCTCGATGTGATCGGAGTCACACCGGACCCGGGCATAAGACTATTTAGTTGAAGGTTAATACACCTTGTCAGCGTGCGGGTCTCCCCCGCACACCCCCATGAACAAGGTGTTCCTTATGACTCTCGCCCTCGATGCCGCCGCCCAGGACCTGCTGTTCCGGGAGGCCCGTACCGCCAACGCCTTCACCGACGAGCCGGTGACCGAGGAGCAGGTCCAGGCCGTCTACGACCTGGTCAAGTACGCGCCGACCGCGTTCAACCAGCAGCCCCTGCGCGTGGTGCTGGTCCGCTCCCCCGAGGCGCGGCAGCGCCTGGTGGGGCACCTGATGGAGGGCAACCAGGCGAAGACCGCAGCCGCGCCGCTGACCGCGATCCTCGCCGTGGACCACGAGTTCCACGAGGAGCTGCCGCGGCTGATGCCCTTCGCGCCGGACCTCAAGGACACATTCTTCGCGGAGCGCCCGGTGCGCGAGCGGGTCGGCTCCTTCAACGCCACGCTCCAGGCGGGTTACTTCATCCTCGGCGTCCGCGCCGCCGGCCTGGCCGCCGGCCCGATGACGGGCTACGACGCCGACGGCATCAACAAGGACTTCTTCCCCGAGGGCGACCACGCCGTGCTGACCGTGGTCAACATCGGCCGGCCCGCCGAGAACGCCTGGTCCCCCGAGCGCCTGCCGCGGCTCTCCTACGACGAGGTCGTCACCACCGTCTGACCGTCCGACCGAGCCGCAACGGCAGCGCGCCCCGGCCACGGCCACCGGCCGCCCGCTCCGGGCCTCCCGAACCCCCGGGTTCAGGAGGTCTCGAGCGCGGCGGCCATCGTCGTGAGGCGCTCGTACGAGGCGGTGCCCAGGACGACGGTCGTGTGGTCGTCCTCCTCGCGCACCAGGGCGTCGTATTTCTCGCCCTCGTAGCGCACCCACTCCTCGCCGTTGATCCGCTGGGTCCGGTCGGTGCGCTCCGCGCCACGGCTCACGCTCGTCACGAACGTCTCCGGCTTGCCGTCGCTCTGCTCCACCGCCACGTACTCCCGGTCGGGGTCGAGGAAGCCCAGATGCCAGGCTGCGCCGTGCCGGCCGTCGCCCCGGTACGTCACCGAGGTGGCCTTCCACGTCTCCGGCAGTCCCTGCGGGGCCGCGAGCGGATACGGAGCCGCACGGCGGGCCGTCTTCAGCTCCACCGAGTAGTCCACCCGCTGGAGCGGGTCCTTTGAGTCGTCGTGCGGGATGAATACGTAGATGACGGCAGCGAAGAGCACGATCACCGTCATCGACAGCACCATGTCCCGCACCGTCTGCCTGCCACGTCCACTTGCCACCCGCCCATGGTCCCTCATGCGCCGCGGTGGTCCGCCCCCGCCCCCGGGGGTGCGGACCGGCGGCTCCTGGGAACCACACCCGTGGGCACCGGCCGGAGCCGGGGGATGCGCTCAAACGTGGGGCGCTCTGCTCAGATTGCCAATGAGCGGATAAAGTCTCATTACCCTCAGCATCCGGCCGTCGCCGTACAGAAAGGTGCGCTCCGATGACCGAAAACAACCATCTACCGCCCGCTCTCGATGTCCAGCCCGAGCACCCCGACCGCAACCTCGCTCTGGAGCTGGTCCGGGTCACCGAGGCCGCCGCGATGGCCGCGGGGCGGTGGGTCGGCCGCGGCGACAAGAACGGCGCGGACGGTGCCGCCGTCAAGGCCATGCGCACCCTGGTGCACACGGTCTCCATGAACGGCGTGGTCGTGATCGGCGAAGGCGAGAAGGACGAGGCGCCGATGCTGTTCAACGGCGAGCGCGTCGGCGACGGGACCGGCGCGGAGTGCGACGTGGCCGTGGACCCCGTCGACGGCACGACGCTCACCGCCAAGGGCATGAGCAACGCCGTGTCCGTACTGGCCGTGGCGGACCGCGGCACGATGTTCGACCCGTCCGCCGTCTTCTACATGGACAAGCTGGTCACCGGCCCCGAGGCCGCCGACTACGTGGACATCACCGCCCCGCCCGCGGTGAACATCCGCCGGGTCGCCAAGGCCAAGCGGAGCGAGCCCGAGGACGTCACCGTCGTCGTGCTGGACCGGCCGCGGCACGACGGGATCGTCCAGGAGATCCGGGAGACCGGCGCCCGCATCAAGTTCATCTCGGACGGCGACGTGGCCGGCGCGATCATGGCCGTACGGGAGGGCACCGGCGTCGACCTGCTGATGGGCATCGGCGGCACGCCGGAGGGCATCATCGCGGCCTGCGCCATCAAGTGCCTCGGCGGCACCATCCAGGGCAAGCTGTGGCCGAAGGACGACGAGGAGCGGCAGCGCGCCCTCGACGCGGGCCACGACCTGGACCGGGTGCTCCACACCTCCGACCTGGTCAGCGGCGAGAACGTGTTCTTCGTCGCCACCGGCATCACGGACGGCGAGCTGCTGCGCGGCGTGCGGTACCGCGCGGAGACGGCCACCACCCAGTCCCTGGTGATGCGTTCGAAGTCGGGCACCATCCGGCAGATCGACTCCACGCACCGGCTGAAGAAGCTGCGCGCCTACAGCGCGGTGGACTTCGACCGGGCCCGCTGACGGGGCCGCCCCCGGCCCCCGGCCCGTCGGAGCCGCCCCCGCCCTCCGGGGCGGCCGGCGGCCGGCGGAGGAGGACAGGCAGGAGAGGAGGAGCGCCCCGTGCGGGGGGCGCTCCTCCTCTCCACCGGCCCCTTCTTCCGGGGCCGTACCCGGCCGGCCTTCAGCCGGCCGCGGCGATGTGCGGTATCGCCGGTCGCGCGGCCTTCTGCAGCTCCGCGTCGCGCCGCCGGCGGCGGGCGAGCACGACCCGGCGCTCGGCGGCGGTGAGGCCGCCCCACACGCCGTAGGGCTCCGGCTGCAGCAGAGCGTGCTCCCGGCACTCGACCAGCACCGGGCAGCGCGCGCAGACTCTCTTCGCGGCCTCCTCGCGCGACAGCCTCGCGGCCGTCGGTTCCTTGGACGGCGCGAAGAACAGTCCTGCCTCGTCCCGGCGGCACACCGCCTCCGAATGCCAGGGGCCGTCCTGGTCCCGCGCGGTCACACGCTGGGACGGCACGACGGCGGCCTGCGGGGGCTGATGCGGCGAATGCAGCACGGTCCACTCCTGACGACAGCTACGCGAAAGGGTCACCCTTGCCCGTCTCCCTTCGCACGACCGTTTGCACCCCCATGCCGCACGAGAGACGACTCGACTCTCCCTACCCGCTGTACGCGCGCCTATTCACACCGTGGCGGACCGATCCGGGCGGGCTCAGCCGCCCAGTTCCCGCCGCATGCGATCGCGAAGATCCCTGAGCAGCTTGCCGCGCTTCGGGCGGGCGTCGACCCCGCCGAAGACGGCGAAGCCGGTGACGACCACGATCGGCGCGTCGGGATCGTCGGCCTCGCGGTTCCTGACGTCGAAGCCGCCGAAGATCCCGGTGCCCGTGCCGCGCAGCGTCACGTTCTCCGGTACCCGGATCTCCACCCCGCCGAAGATCGCCGTGGCGTTGACGACGATCTCCTGCTGCTGGAAGACCGCCTCGGTCAGATCGATCTCGACCCCGCCGAACAGGGCGAAGGCCGTGGTGCGCGGGCCGACCCGCCAGCGGCCCTTGCGGGTGGCTCCGCCGAAGACCGCGACGAGGTTCTCCGAGGCCGCGTTCGTCGCCGAGTGCGGCGCTCCGCCGGGGCGGGGGGCGGGACGGTACGGCTCCCGGTCCGGGCCGCTCTGCGCCGGCAAGTCACCGACCAGCGGCTCCAGTTCGCCGACCGTCCGGGCCCGGTAGACCAGGTCGATCCGCTCGGAGTGCTCCTCGGCGGTCAGCCGGCCCTCGGCCAGCGCCTCGCGCAGGATGTCCGCGGTCCGGTCCCGGTCCCGGTCGGAGGCGCGCATCCCGGCAGGGGACGGCGCGGGGGCGGCGGCCGCGAGCGCGGTGTCCGGGGCCGGCGGGACCGGTCCGTTCTTCCGGAAGTCCAGAGGGGCGGGCTCCGGCTCGCGCCTCTCCCGCCACCCGGGCCGCGGCTCGCCGTGACCGGCCGCGCGACGGCCGGCCTCGTCGTCCCGCGCCCGGGGCTCCGGCGCGGCGGGCGGCCCGGGAGGGGCCGCCCCCGGCGGTGGCCCGGGCGCGGCGGGCGGCTCCGGCGCGGCCGGGGCCACGGGCGGTTCGGGTGCGTCGGGGGCGGGCCCCCGTGCTGATGCGGCATCCACGTCCGCCAGCCTACCCAGACGCGATAGATCGCGACTAGGGCCCGGGGGCGGATGCCCGGTGGACCGCCTCCCGCCGGACCGTGGCCGGCCCAGGCGGTCCCCCCGTCCGCCCTTCCGCCGGCCCTCTCCCTCCACCGGCCCGCCGCCCCGGGGGTGAGCCCTACCTCACAGGCCCGCTGTCCGCGCGGCGTCTTAGGCTGGACGGGCCCCAGCCGGCCCGCCGAGACGAGGAACCCCGACCATGCCCGAGTTCGCGTACACCGACCTCCTCCCCCTGGGCGAGGACACCACGCCGTACCGCCTGGTGACCTCCGAGGGTGTGAGCACCGTCGAGGCGGACGGCCGTACGTTCCTCAAGGTCGAGCCGGAGGCGCTGCGCAAGCTGGCCGCCGAGGCCATGCACGACATCTCGCACTACCTCCGCCCCGCCCACCTCGCCCAGCTGCGCCGCATCCTGGACGACCCCGAGGCGTCCCCCAACGACCGCTTCGTCGCGCTGGACCTGCTGAAGAACGCCAACATCGCCGCGGCCGGCGTGCTGCCGATGTGCCAGGACACCGGCACCGCCATCGTCATGGGCAAGCGCGGGCAGAACGTCCTCACCTCCGGGCGGGACGAGGAGGCGCTCTCCCGCGGCATCTACGACGCGTACACCCAGCTCAACCTGCGCTACTCGCAGATGGCCCCGCTGACCATGTGGGAGGAGAAGAACACCGGCTCCAACCTCCCGGCACAGATCGAGCTGTACGCGACCGACGGCGGCGCCTACAAGTTCCTCTTCATGGCCAAGGGCGGCGGCTCGGCGAACAAGTCCTTCCTCTACCAGGAGACGAAGGCCGTGCTCAACGAGAAGAGCATGATGAGGTTCCTGGAGGAGAAGATCCGTTCGCTGGGCACCGCGGCCTGCCCGCCGTACCACCTGGCGATCGTCGTCGGCGGCACCTCCGCCGAGTACGCGCTGAAGACCGCCAAGTACGCCTCGGCGCACTACCTCGACGAGCTGCCCGCTTCAGGCTCCCCCACCGGGCACGGCTTCCGTGACAAGGAGCTGGAGGACAAGGTCTTCGAGCTGACGCAGAAGATCGGCATCGGCGCCCAGTTCGGCGGCAAGTACTTCTGCCACGACGTGCGCGTGGTGCGTCTCCCGCGGCACGGCGCCTCCTGCCCGGTCGCCATCGCCGTGTCCTGCTCCGCCGACCGTCAGGCCGTCGCGAAGATCACGGCCGAGGGCGTCTTCCTGGAGCAGTTGGAGACCGACCCGGCGCGCTTCCTCCCCGACACCACCGAGGAGCAGCTCACCGAGGGCGCGGGTCCGGACCTGGAGGCGGTGCGGATCGACCTGCGCCGCCCGATGGACGAGATCCTGGCCGAGCTCACCCGGCACCCGGTCAAGACCCGGCTCTCGCTCACCGGCACGCTCGTCGTCGCCCGCGACATCGCGCACGCCAAGATCAAGGAGCGGCTGGACGCGGGCGAGGAGATGCCGCAGTACCTCAAGGACCACCCGGTCTACTACGCCGGCCCGGCCAAGACCCCCGAGGGCTACGCCTCCGGCTCCTTCGGCCCGACCACCGCGGGGCGGATGGACGCCTACGTCGAGCAGTTCCAGGCGGCGGGCGGCTCCAAGGTGATGCTCGCCAAGGGCAACCGCTCGCGGCAGGTCACCGACGCCTGCGCCGCGCACGGCGGGTTCTACCTCGGCTCGATCGGCGGCCCGGCGGCCCGGCTCGCCCAGGACTGCATCAAGAAGGTCGAGGTCCTGGAGTACGAGGAGCTGGGCATGGAGGCGGTCTGGAAGATCGAGGTGGAGGACTTCCCCGCGTTCATCGTCGTGGACGACAAGGGCAACGACTTCTTCGCCGACCCGGCGCCGGAGCAGCCGTTCGTGACGAGCATCCCGGTGCGCGGGGCGTAACGCCTCCCGCGCGGTACGGAGTACGAAAGGCAGGTGCGGGCCCCGCGGTGTGACGGCGGGGCCCGCCGCCCGTCCGGGGGCCACCACCGCGATACGGCACCCCGCCCGCGCCCCGGCGCCGCCCGCCCCCTCCCCGTACGGCCGTTCCGCCGCGCCCGGTTCCGCCGTCCCGTACCGCCGCCCGCCGCCGGGGGTCCGCCCGGCGCGCTGGAACGGCCGCTTTCCCCTCACCGGGCCCCTCCGCGGATTAACTGGCGGGGTGCGGCCCGTTGGTGACACCGGGGGCCGGGCAGGCGCTGAGTACACGAGGACGACCGAGGGAGGCACGCGGCATGGCCGAGCCACAGGACGCGGCGCGCGGCGGAGCGGACGGCGGAACAGGCGGCGGACGCCCCTCCGGCGGGGGCGGATACCGCACCGAGCACGACTCGATGGGCGAGGTGCGGGTCCCCGCGCACGCCAAGTGGCGGGCCCAGACGCAGCGCGCGGTGGAGAACTTCCCGGTCTCCGGGCAGCGGCTGGAGCGGGCACACATCGCGGCGCTGGCCCGGATCAAGGGGGCCGCGGCCAAGGTCAACGCCGAGCTGGGCGTGCTCGACCCGGAGACGGCCGCCGCGATCGCGGAGGCGGCCGAGGAGGTGGCCGAGGGCCGCTGGGACGAGCACTTCCCGGTGGACGTCTTCCAGACCGGCTCGGGCACCTCCTCGAACATGAACGTCAACGAGGTGCTGGCCACCCTGGCGAGCGAGCGGCTGGGGGGCGCCCCCGTCCACCCCAACGACCACGTCAACGCCGGCCAGTCCTCCAACGACGTCTTCCCCTCCTCGATCCACATCGCCGCCACGGCGGCCGTGACCGCCGACCTCGTTCCGGCCCTCGGGCATCTCGCGGCGGCGCTGGAGGAGAAGTCGGCCGAGTTCGCCGAGGTGGTGAAGTCCGGCCGGACCCATCTGATGGACGCCACGCCGGTCACGCTCGGCCAGGAGTTCGGCGGCTACGCGGCCCAGGTCCGCTACGGCGTCGAGCGGCTGGAGTCGGCCCTGCCGCGGCTGGCCGAACTGCCGCTGGGCGGCACGGCCGTGGGCACCGGCATCAACACCCCGCCCGGCTTCCCCGCCGCGGTGATCGCCGAGCTGGCCCGGACCACGGGGCTGCCGCTGACCGAGGCGCGGAACCACTTCGAGGCGCAGGGCGCCCGGGACGCCCTGGTGGAGACCTCCGGGCAGCTCCGCACCATCGCCGTCGGCCTCACCAAGATCTGCAACGATCTGCGCTGGATGGCCTCCGGCCCGCGCACCGGGCTGGCCGAGATCAACCTGCCGGATCTGCAGCCCGGTTCGTCGATCATGCCGGGGAAGGTCAACCCCGTGGTCCCGGAGGCGGTGCTGATGGTGGCCGCGCAGGTCACCGGCAACGACACCACGGTCGCCGTGGCGGGCGCGTCCGGCAACTTCGAGCTGAACGTCATGCTGCCGGTGATCGGCAAGAATCTGCTGGAGTCCGTCCGGCTGCTCTCGTCGGCCGCCCGCCTGCTCGCGGACCGCACCGTGCGGGGCATCACCGCCAACACCGAGCGGGCCCGCGAGTACGCGGAGTCCTCCCCCTCCGTCGTCACCCCGCTCAACCGTTACCTCGGCTACGAGGAGGCGGCCAAGGTCGCCAAGCGTTCCCTGGCCGAGCGGCGCACCATCCGCGAGGTGGTCCTGGACTCGGGATACGTGGAGCGCGGGCTGCTGACGGTGGAACAATTGGACGAGGCACTCGACGTGTTGCGGATGACGCGGCCATGAGGCGCGGCGGCCCGCCGGAGCCCGCCGGGAGCCCGCCGGGGCGGCGTACCGTGCGGGATGTCGCCGCTCACCGGTGGACGGCCGGGCCGGGCGCTGGTGTGATGGGGCGTGATCCTCTTGTAGCACCCCCCATGCAGGAAACGTAGGATCGCCTCCTGGCGATTCGCGGCCACAACTCCGCCCATCCGGACGGAAAGTGACCGTCAGTCACACGAGCCACCGGAGGGGACGACCATGAGCGGAGACGGCCGGCAGGGCGCACCGGCGGCTGCCGACGGCTACGAGGGATACGACCGGACCGTCATCGACCGCTCCGGGCAGGCGGAGGCGTTCGACGCCATCGCCACCCGCTACACCGAGGCCTTCCCGCACCGGGAGGGCCAGGTGGCCGCCGGCGCCTGGCTGGCCGGGGAGCTGCCGCCGGGCTCCCGGGTGCTGGACGTCGGCTGCGGCACCGGCGTGCCGACGGCCGCCCAGCTCGCGGAGGCCGGTCACCGGGTGGTGGGCGTCGACCTGTCGGCCACCATGGTCGCGCTCTGCCGGGAGAACGTGCCGGGGGCCGAGTTCCACCAGCTCGATCTGGCCGATCTCGGGCCGGGCCGCCCGGGTCATCTCGGTGTCTTCGACGGCGCCGCCGCCTTCTTCTCCCTGCTGATGCTGCCGCGCGCCGAGATCCCGCACGCCCTGCGGATGCTGCACGGCCTGCTGCGGCCCGGCGGTCCGCTGGTGCTGTCGATGGTCGAAGCCGATGTGGACGACGCGGTGATTCCGTTCCTGGGCAGCCCGATCCGGGTATCGGGTTATCTACGGGACGAGTTGCGGCAGGTCGTGCGCGGAGCGGGTTTCGAGATCGCCGGGGAGGACTCGTACGCGTACGCGCCGGCCAGCACCGAAGTACCTCCCGAGATCCAACTCTTCCTGCAGTGCCGACGGAGCGCCTGATCACTGGCGCGCCCGACGCCAGCCCCGGACGGATGGAACCCCACGCGTGACGGAGTACCCGACCTCCAACGACGGCCGACAGGCCGCCACCCAGCCCGGGCACGCCCCGGCAGGCGCCGCTGCCCCGGGCCAGGAACCCGCGGGCCGGCCCCGCCCGGCGGCCCGCCGCACGGGCGACCGCGACGGCGCTTCCGCCGCCGCGCGGCGTTCCCGGCCCCGCCCGCGCGGCGACGGGACGGACGGCGACCCGGAGCCGCCCCCGGCCGAGGCGGACCCCGACGACAAAGGCCGCGGTGGGCGCCCGGCACCGCGGCGGTCCGGCGGCGAGCAGCCGGAGGACCCCCGGACGGCGATGGCCCGGCCGGGCGGCCGTGCGCGCGGCACCGCGGCGGCCCGCGCCGGCCGCGAGGAGGGCCGGGACGCCGCGGCGAACGCGGCCCGGGGCGGGCGGCCGCGCGGTGCCACCGTGGCCGTCGGCATGGCGGCGACCCGCAAGGGCGACCTGCCGCAGGACTCCACCGCCGCCGACCGCGAGGCCGCGGCGGCGGCTGCCGCGGCCGCCGCCCGGCGCAACCGGCCCGGCGGCCGGTCCCGCCGCCCGGCGGGCGCGGGCCCCGAGACCGCGCCGCAGCCGCCGGCCCAGCGGACGGAGACGCATGAACGAGCGGACGCGGCGGGCGGTCCGGGCGGTGACGGCGGCGTGGTGCTGACCGCGGCCGAGATGGCCGCCCGGCACCAGCGGGACGGCGACCGGCTGCGGTTCATCGGCGCCGCCACCCGCCGGATCGCGCGCGGCATCGACCTCGACGAGATCGTGCTCGGCCTCTGCCGGGCCACCGTGCCGACCTTCGCCGACGTCATCCTCGTCTATCTGCGCGACCCGCTGCCGGTCGGCGACGAGCGGCCCGTGGACCCGTTCGTGCTGCGGCTGCGCCGCACCGACCGGCTGCCGCCCGGGCGCGGCGGCTCCACCGGCGGTATGACGGCCTCCGGCACGGAGCGGGGGGCGGCCGCCGGCGAGCACACGGACCGAACCGAACGCACGGAGCGCACCGGACGCGAGGAGCGCGAGGGACGCCCCGAGGGCGCGGCGGAGCCGGACCCGGCGCGCCCGCCGGGCTCCGCGGCCGGCCCCGGGCTGCTGCCCGCCGTCAAGCTCGCGGAGGTGGCGCCGGGCGGGCCGCTGGCGGAGGTGCTGCGGGGCGTGCGCCCGGTGTTCGGCGACTCCGAGGCGGCTCTGGACGCCGTCCCGGAGCTGCTCGGGCCCGGCTATCCCGTCCCGCCGGGCCGGCGCGCCGTGCTGGCGCCGCTACGCGGGCGCCGCCGGGTGATCGGTGCGGCGGTGTTCCTGCGCCTCACCGACCGGCCCGCGTTCGAGGCGGACGATCTGCTGGTCGCCGCCCAGCTGGCGACCCATACGGCGCTCGGTGTGGACAAGGCCGTGCTGTACGGGCGCGAGGCGTACATCGCCGACGCCCTGCAGCGCTCCATGCTCCCGGACTCGCTCCCCCAGCCCACCGGCGTCCGGCTCGCCAGCCGCTACCTCCCGGCGGCGGAGACGGCCCGGGTGGGCGGCGACTGGTACGACGCGATCCCGCTGCCCGGCAGCCGGGTCGCCCTGGTCGTCGGTGACGTCATGGGGCACTCCATGACCTCGGCCGCGATCATGGGGCAGCTCCGCACGACGGCGCAGACGCTGGCCCAGCTCGACCTGCCGCCGCAGGAGGTGCTGCACCACCTCGACGAGCAGGCCCAGCGGCTGGGCAGCGACCGGATGGCGACCTGCATCTACGCCGTGTACGACCCGGTGGCGCACCGGATCGTCGTCGCCAACGCGGGCCATCCGCCGCCGGTGCTGCTGCATCTCGGCGGCCGGGCGGAGGTGCTGCGCGTCCCGCCGGGCGCGCCGATCGGCGTGGGCGGGGTGGACTTCGAGGCGGTGGAGCTGGACGCGCCCGCCGGGGCGACGCTGCTGCTCTACACCGACGGCCTGGTCGAGTCCCGGCTGCGCGACGTGTGGACGGGTATCGAGCAGCTCCGCGAGAAGCTGGTGGCGACGGCGCGGCTGACCGGCCCGGACCACCCGCCGCCGCTGGAGCCGCTCTGCGACGAGGTGCTGGACATGCTCGGCCCGGGCGACCGGGACGACGACATCGCCCTGCTCGCGGCCCGGTTCGACGGCATACCGCCGAGCGACGTGGCGTACTGGTTCCTCGATCCGCAGGAGCGGGCGCCCAGCAAGGCGCGCCGGCTGGCCCGGCGGGCGCTGGCCCGGTGGGGCCTGGAGGAGCTCTCGGATTCGGTGGAGCTCCTCGTCAGCGAGATCGTGACGAACGCCGTCCGGTACGCCGAACGCCCCATCACGCTGCGGCTGCTCCGTACCGACGTGCTGCGCTGCGAGGTCGGCGACGACGTGCCGCAGCTTCCGAGGCTGCGGCAGGCACGGCCGTCGGACGAGGGCGGGCGCGGGCTGTACCTGGTCAACAAGGTGGCGCGGCGGTGGGGGGCGACCCGGCTGAGCACGGGCAAGGTCGTCTGGTTCGAACTGCCCTTCACGAACGGGGGCTAGCGGGGCCGCGGCCCCGTTCCGTCCGCTGCCGTCACCGGCGGGAACGGGGCCGGGGCCCGGCGGGCCGCGCCGGAACCGGCTTCTCCCCCGGCGTGCGGGGGCGTCAGGCTCCGGCAGCGGACCCGTGGCGGGCCAGCTCGGCGGCCAGGCGCCGCATGACCGTGCGGTTGGCGCGCCGCATCGCGGCCCGGACGACGGGCGACGCCAGACGGTCGGCGAGCGGGGCACGCACCCAGCCGTAGGTGAACGAGACGCGGCTCCCGCCGGCCGGCAGCGGTTCGATGGTGTACGTGCCGTGGGCCACGCGCCGGCCGGCCGCGCTGACGTTCCGTTCGACGATGCGCCGCGGCGGTTCGGCCTCGACGACCTCGATGGTGACGTCGGTCCTGGTGCCGCCCAGCGCGGCGGTGACCGTGGCGCGCGATCCCTTGCCACGCTCGGGGCCGCTGAAGCGCCAGCCTGTCAGATAGTGATCCGTGAAGCGCTCGTGGTGCGCCATGACGTCGAGGAAGTCGTAGACCTGCTCGGGCGGGTGCGGGACGTCGGTCGACACGATGACGGGCCTCATCCGCCCCACGGTACCGAGACCGGGCGGAAGGGGCACCCCCCTCCGGGCGCCCCACAACGACTCAACGACCGGGATCGTCACGGTCCTTCTACGGGCCGTCCCCCGGGCCGGTGTCCGTCCCGGCGGCCGTGCGGGCACCGCCGTCGCCCGTGCCGTCCCCCGGGGGAACGGGCAGGGTGGAGGCGGAGGGCGGTGCCGTGTCCGGCGGCGGAGTGGTGGTGACGGGCGGCGGCGGGGCGGAGGTCTCCGGCAGACCGGGCACCGTGCTCTCCGGCGGTTCCGGCGACTCCGGGGGCTCGCTCTCGCTCGCCGAGGGGCTGGGCGAGATGCTCGGCTCGGGCGCCTCCATGACGTCCAGGTCGAACTGGGCCGCGGGCTTGCCGCTCAGGGCGAGCCGGTTGTACTCGGCCCAGATCTGGGCCGGGTAGCCGCCGCCGTTGACGCGCCCGCCGCCCCCCGTCCCCTGGAGGGAGACCTGCTTGCCGCCCTCGCCCTCGCCGAAGAGGCCGACGGTGGTGACCAGGTCGGGGGTGTAACCGGCGAACCAGGCCGACTTGTTGTCGTCGGAGGTGCCGGTCTTGCCCGCGAAGTTCAGCGTGTTGGAGCGGATGCCCTTGGCCGTGCCGTCGTTGACGACGCCCCGCAGCACGGAGGTGACGGTGTCCGCGGTCTGCCGTTCGATCATCTGCTCGCCGATCGGGTCGGGCAGTTCGACCACGCGGTCGCCGCGCTTGGCGGATTTCACCAGCCGGGGTTTGACCTGCTCACCGTGGTTGGCGAGGGTGGCGTAGACGGCGGCCATGTCCAGCGGGCTGGCGCCCATGACGCCGAGGGACATGGCGGGCTTGACGTCGAAGCCGCTCGCGTCGCCCTTCATGCCGAGCTCGATGCCGGTCTGCTTGGTCCGCTCCAGCCCGGCGTCCACCGCCATCTGCGCAAACACGGAGTTGACGGAGTTGTTCATGGCCTGCTGGACCGTGATCGGGCCGTAGTCCACATCGCCCTGGTTCGGCGGGGCGAAGGGGGTGTCGCTGCCCTCGACGGGGCGCTCGCTGGTGCCGTCGTACAGCGTGTTCGGCGTGATCGGCTGCCCGTCCTGGGTGTCGGCGGCCGTCTCGAAGGCCGTGGCGAGGACGACCGGCTTGAAGGTGGAGGCCGGCTGGTAGTCCTGGCGGGTGGCGTTGTTGATGAAGTGCTCGACGTAGCTCCGGCCGCCGTACATCGCGACCACCGCCCCCGTCTCCGGGTCCACCGAGACGGCACCCGGCTGGGCCTGCGCGTCGGTCTCCCGCTGCTCCGGGTCGAGGTCGTCCAGCAGTGCCGCCTTGACGGCCTTCTCCAGGTCGCGCTGCTTCTTCTTGTCGATGTTGAGTTCGATGGTCCAGCCCCGGGCGGCGAGCTCCTGCTCGTCCACGCCCGCGGCGATCAGCTCGGCCTTGGCCGCCTCGACGAAGTAGCCGGCCTGGCCTTCCAGCCCCGGGTTGGGCTCGGGCTTCCCGGGCTCGGGGAAGGCCATCTCCCGGCGCTCGACGGGGCTGAGCCACTTCATCTCGACCATGTTGTCGAGGACGAAGTGCCAGCGGTCGGTGACCAGCTGCCGGGCCTTCGGGCCGGCGACGGCCAGGTCGTACTGGCTGGGCGCCTGGAGCAGCGCGGCGAGGTAGGCGCTCTGCTCGACGGTGAGGTCGTCGACGTCCGTGTCGTAGTACGCCTTGGCCGCGGCCTGGATGCCGTAGGCGCCGCGCCCGAAGTAGCTGGTGTTCATGTAGCCGGCCAGTATCTCGTCCTTGGACTGCTGCTGGTCGACCTTGAGCGCGATGATCAGTTCCTTGGCCTTGCGGGTGACCGTCTGTTCCTGGCTGAGGAAGTAGTTCTTCACGTACTGCTGGGTGATGGTCGACCCGCCCTGCTTCTTCCCCATCGCGGTGGAGACGAGGGCGCGGGTGAGGCCCTTCACGTCGACGCCGGGGTCCTGGTAGAAGCTCTTGTTCTCGGCGGCCACGAACGCGTACTGGGTGTCCTTGGGGATCCGGCTGATCGGCACCAGCTCGCGGTTGAAGTCGCCCTCGCGGGCGATGAGCGCCCCGTCGCTGAAGGTGAAGGCGTTGCTCTGGGCCGTCGCCTCCGGGTTGCCGCCGTCGGGTACGTCCACGAGCAGGTAGAGCACGAAGAAGGAGCCCACCGCGAGCGCTCCGAGCAGCACGAAGGTGCCCAGCACCTTCTTCAGCGAGAAGAGCCGGCGGAAGAACCCGCCCCGTTCTTCACGGGCCCACTGCTGCTGGGCCCGTCGGTAGTCCGCGCGTCCCATAGATCCGAGCTCCAGTCCTCATGCCCCGGGAAACGACAAAAGCTAACACCCTATACGCACGGGAGGCCCCGGAGTTCTCGGCTCCGGGGCCGTGAGAATCAGCACCCATCGGGAGGGCAACCACCGGGCCTCGCGCCGCGTCGAAAAAAGTGTTATCACTTTGCTAGAACACCGCAGGCGCCGGTCGAACACCGGCCGAGCACCGACCGAACGAGACGGGGACCCGCCATGCCGAAGACTCCACCCACCACCACACCCGAGCGCGCGGCCGCGGCGGCTGCGGCGAACGGGCCCGCCGACGGCGGCGACCTGCCGGAGATGCCGAAGCCGCGGGTCAGGGAGTTCGCCGCCAACAGCATCGGCGGCGGCCTGGCCCTGCTGCTCGGCCTGATCGGGCTGCTCGCGGGCGCGGGCCTGGTCGTCCTCGGCGCGGGCGCCGGGAGCGACGGCTCGACCGGGGCCGCGGTCGGTCTGATCATCCTCGGAGTGCTGGTCTTCCTCGGCTCGATCTTCGCCATGGCGGGGCTCAACATGGTCGCCCCCGGCGAGGCCCGCGTCGTCCAGCTCTTCGGCCGCTACACCGGCACCATCCGCACCGACGGCCTGCGCTGGGTCAACCCGCTCACCACGCGGCAGAAGGTCTCCACCCGGGTCCGCAACCACGAGACGGCCGTCCTCAAGGTCAACGACGCCTACGGCAACCCGGTCGAGCTGGCCGCGGTCGTCGTGTGGAAGGTCGAGGACACCGCGCAGGCGGTCTTCGAGGTGGACGACTTCCTGGAGTTCGTCTCCACCCAGACCGAGGCCGCCGTCCGGCACATCGCCATCGAGTACCCGTACGACGCCTACGACGAGGAGGCGCTCTCCCTCCGGGGAAACGCCGAGGAGATCACCGAGAAGCTGGCGGTTGAGCTCTCCGCCCGGGTCCAGGCCGCGGGGGTCCGGATCATCGAGTCCCGCTTCACGCACCTCGCGTACGCCCCGGAGATCGCCTCGGCGATGCTCCAGCGGCAGCAGGCGGGCGCGGTCGTGGCGGCGCGGCGGCAGATCGTGGACGGCGCGGTCGGCATGGTCGAGGCGGCGCTCAACCGGATCAGCGAGCAGGGCATCGTCGAACTGGACGACGAGCGGCGCGCGGCCATGGTCAGCAATCTGATGGTGGTCCTCTGCGGTGACCGCTCCCCGCAGCCGGTCCTCAACACGGGCGGCCTGTACCAGTGACCCCGGACCGGGACGAGACCGCCGACCGGGCCGCACCCGATCCGCAGCCCCCTCCCGGGCCCGGCCCCGCCGAACCCGCCACTCCCCCCGGGCCGGCCACCGGCCCGGGGCGGAGCACCGCTCCCCGGACGGACACCGCCCCGGGGGAGGACACCGCCCCGGAGCCGGAGCCGGACACCGCCACCGCCACCGCCACCGCCTCAGCCAACACAAGGCGGTCGAGCCCTGCCTCCCAGGCCGACCCCGCGGCGGCCACGGCACCCGCTCAGCGACGGCCGCGGCAGCAGCGCAAGCAGGTGCTGCTGCGGCTCGACCCGGCCGTCCACGACGCCCTCGCCGCCTGGGCCGCCGCCGAACTCCGCTCCACCAACGCCCAGATCGAATTCCTCCTCCGCCGCGCCCTCTCGGACGCCGGCCGCCTCCCGAAAACGGCCCGCCCGATCCCGAAACGGGGCCGCCCACCGAAGTCAGGCGCAGAGGACGGCGGTCCGGCACCCACTCCGGACACCGGCCCGGTCTGACAGAAAGGGCGGGCAGGCTGAGCGGGATCATCCGCAACGCCTCGCGAGCCGGGCCGACACCTCGTCCACACGAGCAGCGTAGGCCCTGGGCGGGCGAAGTCCGCGTCCACGGGAGAGCGTTCGGGAGCGTGTTAGCGCGGTGGCGTCACGGTCATGCGGTCAGCCCTCCGTCGCACCGCCGGCGTCCATGTCGTTCTCCTCGACGGTCAGGAGATCGTCGGGGCTGAGCAGGACCGGCCCGCCGTGCTCGGCTTCGCCGGATTCGCTGCCGCCGGGATGGCTGGGGGGATCCGCCCGCTCGGCCGGTCGCCCGGGGACCGCCGAGCGAGTCCCCCTGGTGACCAGTTCGGCCAGTTCCGTCACCACGTCCGGGCGGGCCCGGCCCAGTTCGACGAGCGGGCGGCCGGTGATGACCGGCCATTGGTCGACGCCGAGCGACGGCAGCGTCAACCCGGCCCCGTCGAGGGCTTCGGCGAGCGCCTGCGCCGCGTCCTCCGCCTCCTCCCAGGGGTCCGGACGCCACTTCGGGACCGGTCCGTGCCCGCCTCGGCGCCCCTGGCTGTCCGCGCCCGTCATCTCCATGTGCCGTCGCCCGTCCGTGCGTTGCCTCGCCGGCCGCACTCCCTTCGAGTGAGCCGTGACGTTCCGTGCTCCCATCGTCGCGGTGCGCGGCTAGCGTCACCAGGGCTGATGGTTGACGGCCCGGGCCGTCAAGAGGGGAGGACCTGCACCGATGTCCGCTGCCGACGAACTCGACCCGACGTCTTCCGTCCTGGCCTTCTTCGCCTCGGAGCTGCGGCGCGTCCGCCGGGAGGCAGGGGTCCCCCAGAAGGAACTGGCCAGGCGGGCTTACATCACCCCGTCGCTGCTGTGCAAGATCGAGTCGGCCTGCCGGGTGCCGTCACAGGACCTGGCGGAGCAGTTCGACCAAGTGCTGGGCACGGAAGGACACTTCGTGCGGCTCTGGCCGCTGGTCATCAAGCACGCGTATCCGTCGTGGTTCCGGCCGTATGTGGAACTGGAGCGTGCCGCCACAGTCATCCGCTCGTTCCAGCTCCAGTTCGTGCACGGACTCCTGCAGACGGAGGACTATGCGAGGGCCGTGCTGGCTGCGGGTCGCCCGGACTGCGTTGAGGATCTACTCACCGCACGGCTTGAGCGGCAGCGTGTTCTCAACCGCGAGACACCACCTCAGCTGTGGCTCATCCTCGATGAGACCGTGCTGCGCCGGGTGATCGGCAGTCCAGCCGTGATGCACGCGCAGTTGAGCAGGCTTTTGGAGGCAGCTGAGCGGCCACGGAACGTCATCCAGGTCGTGCCGTACGCTGCGGGCGCACACGCGGGTTTCGGGCCGTTCACCGTCCTTTCCTTCGCTGAAGGCGCAGATGTCGTACACGAGGACGGCTTCTCCCGCGGACAACTTCTGGCCGATCCGGGGGACGTCAACGCGGCCGTGCGCTCCTATGATCTGCTCAGGGCCGTCGCCCTGTCGCCCAGCGCGTCCGTAGAGCTGATCACCGCTGCCATGAAGGAACTGAGCCCATGACGACGACCGTTCCACGGGACCTCTCCAGCCTGACGTGGCGCAAGAGCAGCCACAGCAGCGGCAACGGCGGTGAGTGCCTCGAAGTTGCCGACGGTGTCGCGGACACCGTCCCAGTCCGTGACAGCAAGGACCCGCAAGGCCCCGCCCTGACTTTCCCGGCCACCGCTTGGACCGCCTTCGTCACCGGCATCAGGGCGGGCCGCCTCTTCTGAAGGGCCAACTCTCATGGCTGAGACGACAGGTGCCCCCGACGCGGCATGGCGCAAGAGCAGCTACAGCAGCGGCAACGGCGGTAATTGCGTCGAAGTGGCGGGCGGCGTCACGAACACCGTCCCCGTCCGCGACAGCAAGAACCCGCACGGCCCCGCCCTCGCCTTCGAGGCCGCCGCCTGGGCCACCTTCGTCAGCGGCGTGAAGACCGGCCGCCTCTCCTGACGCGGCGGCCGGTCAACCGCCAACCGTCCCGTCAGCCCGCCTGCCGGGGCGGCTCCGCTTCTCGGACCCGGTTCGGGTCCTCCACGCCGCCGGTGCGGGCCTCGGTGCGGCGACCCCGGGCGAGATAGTCCCGGACGATCAGCTCCACCGCGTCCTGCGGGTTCTTCGCGCCCGACAGCAGCATCACCTCGATCACGAGATCCGCGTCGAGCGTTACCGTCACCTTCGCCATGGTGGGCCCTCCCCTTCCGACCGGAGCACAGCATCCCCCGGTCCGGCGCATTCGACCAGCGCCGAGCCGGCCTCCGGCTGATCACACTTTCGGGTGAGGCGTCCCCGCCCTGGGGCAACTGCCGGACTCGGCAACCAGAATGGTGGCCCCTGGGCCCTCGGATCAGAGCAGGAGCCTTCTTGTCCGATCGCACGCCGGTGGCCGAACCCGGAAGCCACAACCGTACGGCCCTGCTGGACGAGGCGGAATGGATCTCCCAGCGGCTGCCCGGGTGCCGCGTCGAGATCCTTGACGGCGAGATCACCGTGACGCCTCTGGCCGGCGCGGCGCACGCCGAAGCACTGACCGATGTCACGGTTCAGCTCATCCATCTGCACGATCGGCGGACGCGTGTGGTGCAGCGGGTCGGCCTGTGGCTCCCCGGCGGGCCGTCCGACTTCGCGGTGCCCGACCTGTCCGTCATCGACGGCGACTACAACAACCACCTGGTCGCGTACAACTGCTACGCCCCGGCCGTCTTCCGGCTGGTCCTTGAAGTCACCGCGCACAACTACGGCAACGAGCGCCGGAAGACTGCCGCGTACGCGGCCGCCGGTATTCCCGTGTACGTACTCGCCGACCGCGCGGAGCGTCTGGTACACGTGCTCACCGACCCTCGCGAAGGGCGGTACCGGAAGCGCGCGACGTACCGGCCCGGCGAGTCGTTCGCGCTCCCCGAAGCCGTCGGCGAGCCCGTTCGCCTCTCCGCCGACAGCGCGCTCGGCCCTCGTGAGACGCCCGGTCCGGCGGGCCCCCGATAACCCCAACCCAGCGACCGGGCACCGGCGTTGACCACGCTGAGCTGCGAGAACGGCGCCGCCCACCACACCTATACACCCCGTGTATACACCTGGTGTACAGTGCTCCGCATGTCCATTGGTCACACTCTGCTCGGGCTGCTGGAGTCCGGGCCGCGCCACGGTTACGACCTCAAGCGCGCCTTCGACGAACGCTTCGGCCACGACCGGCCGCTGCACTACGGCCAGGTCTACTCGACCATGTCCCGGCTGCTGAAGAACGGCCTCGTGGAGGTCGACGGCATCGAGCCCGGCGGTGGGCCCGAGCGGAAGCGGTACGCCATCACCGACGCCGGGATCACCGACGTCGGGGAGTGGCTCGCCTCGCCCGAGAAGCCGGAGCCGTATCTCCAGTCGACCCTCTACACCAAGGTCGTCCTCGCGCTGCTGACCCACCGCGACGCCACCGAACTCCTCGACCGGCAGCGGTCGGAGCATCTGCGGCTGATGCGCGAGCTGACCCGGCGCAAGACGAGCGGCGACCTCGCCGACCAGCTCATCTGCGACCACGCCCTCTTCCATCTCGAAGCCGATCTGCGCTGGCTGGAACTGACCGCCGCCCGGCTCGACGCGCTCGCCTCGGAGGTCCGCGCATGAACCCCGGAACCGCCCCCACACCCGTGCAGGGCACCGCGCCAGATGAGGCCGGCGCCCTGCTGGCCGCGGAGGATCTGCACAAGACCTACGGCACCACCCCCGCCCTCGACGGGGCCTCCTTCGCCATCCGGCCCGGAGAGATCGTCGCCGTCATGGGCCCATCCGGCTCCGGCAAGTCGACGCTGCTCCACTGCCTCGCCGGGATCATCACGCCGGACTCCGGCCAGGTCCTCTACCGGGGCCGGAACATGTCGGCCATGCCGGACGCCGAGCGGAGCGCGCTGCGGCGCGGCGAGTTCGGGTTCGTGTTCCAGTTCGGGCAGCTCGTGCCGGAGCTGACCTGCGTCGAGAACGTCGCCCTGCCGCTCCGCCTGCACGGCACGGGACGCAAGGAGGCCGAGTCCCGCGCCGCCGCCTGGATGGACCGGCTGGAGGTGAGCGACGTCCGGGACAAGCGGCCCGGCGAGGTCTCCGGCGGCCAGGGGCAGCGCGTGGCCGTGGCCCGCGCGCTCGTGAGCGGGCCGCGCGTGCTGTTCGCCGACGAACCGACCGGCGCCCTGGACTCCCTCAACGGCGAGCGCGTCATGCAGCTCCTCACCGAGGCGGCCCGCTCCACCAACGCCGCCGTCGTCCTCGTGACCCACGAGGCGCGGGTGGCGGCCTACTCCGACCGCGAGGTCGTCGTACGGGACGGCGTCGCCCGGGACATGGCGGGTGCGGTATGACCAGCACGGAAACCAGCACCGAAACCGGCACCGGGATACGCGCGAAGCCGGACACCGCCGCCCCTCCGCCGCCCGGCACCGACTCCCGTTCGACCCCGTCCCGCTGGGCCGCCGACCTCCTCATGGGCGCCCGGTTCGCGTTCACCGGCGGGCGTGAGGGCTGGATCCGCGCGGTGCTCACCGCCGTCGGCGTCGGCCTCGGTGCCGCCCTGCTCCTCGCGGCGGCCTCCGTTCCGGAGATCATGTCCAGCCGGGACGCGCGCGGCGCCGAACGTTCCGCCTCCAACTTCGGCGAGGAGGTGACGCCCGGACCGGGCACCATCGAGGTCGGCCAGGCCAACACCGAGTACCGCGGCGAGGGCATCAACGGCCTGCTGGTGCGGGCCGACGGGGACGAGCCGCCGGTGCCGCCCGGCCTCTCGGAACTCCCCGGCCCCGGCGAGATGGCGGTCTCCCCGGCTCTCCGGAAGCTGCTGGACTCCCCCGATGGGGAGCTGCTGCGGGAACGCCTGGACCACCGGATCACCGCCACCGTCGGCCGGGAGGGACTGCTCGGCCCGAGCGACCTGGTCTACTACGCGGGCGCCACCGAGGAGGACTTCGCCACCGGGCACACGTACCGCCTGGACTCCTTCGGCTACGAGGCGGAGAGCGAGCCCCTGCCCGCCGAGCTGCTGCTGCTGGTCATCATCATCTGCGTGGTGCTGCTGCTCCCCGTGATGACCTTCATCGGGACGGCGGTGCGCTTCGGCGGCGAGCGGCGCGACCGGCGGCTGGCCGCCCTGCGGCTGGTCGGCGCGGACGGCCGGATGGTCCGGCGGATCGCCGCCGGTGAGGCCATGGCGGGCGCGTTGCTGGGGCTCGCCGTCGGGGCCGTGCTGTTCCTGCTGGTGCGGACGTCGATCGAGTCGGTGGTGCTGTTCGACGTCAGCACCTTCGCCTCCGACCTCCGGCCGTCGCCACTGCTGGCCGCCCTCATCGTGCTGGCCGTGCCGGCGTCCGCGGTGGTCGTCACCCTGCTGGTGCTGCGCGGGGTCGTCATCGAACCGCTCGGAGTGGTGCGCAGCGCCGTCCCGCGCCGCCGCCGGCTGTGGTGGCGGCTGCTGCTGCCCGGCCTGGGCCTCGCCCTGCTGCTGCCGATGGTGGGCGGCTGGACCGAGGACGGCCCGGGGAGCGGTGACTGGGAGACGTACCAGGTCGCCGCGGGCACGGTGCTCGTGCTCACCGGGGTCGCCGGGCTGCTGCCGTGGCTGGTCGAGTCGGTGGTGCACCGGATGTCCGGCGGGCCCGTCCCCTGGCAGCTCGCGGTCCGCCGGCTCCAGCTCAGCAGCGGCACCGCGGCCCGCGCGGTCAGCGGGATCACCGTGGCCGTGGCCGGTGCCATCGCGATCCAGATGCTGTTCGCCAGTGCCGAGGCGCAGAACACGAAGGAGACGGGCCACGACCTCAGCCGGGCCCAGATGGGGGTCTCCGTCAGCGAGGGGAAGGGCGGCCTGGCCCGGGAGCTGACCGAGCGCTTCCACGCCACCGAGGGCGTCACCGGAGTGATCAGCTACTCCCAGAGCCATGTCACCGAGCCCAAGGCCGAGGTCCGGGAATCGCCGCGGTACACACAGATCACCGTCGCCGGCTGCGCCACGCTCCGCGAGCTGATCACGATCGACGGGCGCTGTGCGGACGGCGACACGTTCGTCACCCCGGCCGGCGACGAGTTCGAGCAGTTCGCCCGGCCCGGCACCACGCTCGACCTCCGCACGGACGAGAACGGTGAACCGACCGACGACCCGCTGCTGTGGACGGTGCCCGAGACGGCCAGGGAGGCCGGCTACCGCGTGGACCCGCAAGGCGGGCGGCAGCCCGGCGTTTTCGCCACCCCGTCCGCCCTGGACGTGAACAAGCTGCAGGAGCCGCAGGTCATGGCCGATCTGCGGCTGGACCCGCGCGTTCCGGACGCGGCCGAGCACGTCCGCAACACCATGGCCGAGGCGGCCCCGCTGGGCGAGGTGTACACCCTGCGCAGCACGGTGCAGGGCGAGCGCTTCACCGCCATCAGCCGCGCGCTGTTCATCGGGGCGACCGCCACGCTGCTGCTCATCGGCGCGAGCATGATCGTCTCCACCCTGGAGCAGCTCCGGGAGCGCCGCCGACTGCTCTCCGTCCTCGTGGCCTTCGGCACCCGGCGCCGGACGCTCGCCTGGTCGGTGCTGTGGCAGACGGCGGTGCCGGTGGCGCTCGGGCTGGCACTCGCCGCCGCCGGCGGGGTCGGGCTGGGGGCCATCCTGCTGAAGATGGTCAACACCCCGGTGTCCGTGGACTGGTCGAGCCTGGGTCTGATGACGGGGGTCGGCGCGGGGCTGGTGCTGCTGGTCACCCTGCTGAGCCTGCCGCCGCTGTGGCGGATGATGCGGCCGGACGGGCTCCGCACGGAGTAGCGCCGGGTAGCGCCCCCGCACACCGAAGTGGAGATCCGGCACCGTCCGGTATGTCGTCCGCAGGGGGGACGGTATGCCGGACGGTGCCGCGTTCCGTCGCGGTAGCGGCCGGGGCCATGGACTCTCGCGGTGGCCCGCCGGTCCGGGGCCCGCCGGTCCCAGCCCCCTGAAGCCCGCGCGTGCGGTTACGCCCGGTCCGGCGGGGGCGCCTGCGCCGGCAGGACCCGTACCGGCAGCTCCGTCAGTGCCTCGCGCAGCGCGTCCGCGAACGCCTCGAACTCCTCCTGCCGGGCCGCCCCGGTGCGCAGGGCGAGCGCGATCCGGCGGGACGGGGCCGGGTCCGCGAAGGAGCCGGCGGCCAGCCGTGTGGACCGCCCGGTCTCCACGCACAGCGCGGTGCGCGGCAGCAGGGTGACGCCGAGTCCGCCGGCGACGAGCTGGACCAGGGTGGAGAGCCCGGCCGCGCTGGTGGTGGCCCGTGCGCCGTCCCGGCGGCCCGCCTCCCGGCAGATGTCCAGCGCCTGGTCGCGCAGGCAGTGCCCCTCGTCGAGCAGCAGGAGGTCGAGGTCGCGCAGCGCCTGCCGGGGGATGCCGGAGCGGCCGGCGAGCGGGTGCCCGCTCGGGGTGGCGAGCACGAAGTCCTCGTCGAACAGCGGGAGTTCGGTCACCCCGGAGGCGCCGAGGGGTACCGCGAGCAGCAGCAGGTCCAGCCGGCCCCGGCCGAGGCCGTGCAGCAGGGAGGCGGTCTGCTCCTCGTGGACCTGGAGGTCCAGGTCCGGGTAGCGGTCGCGGACCAGCCTCAGCACCGTGGGCAGCAGGTAGGGCGCCACCGTGGGGATCACGCCGAGGCGCAGCGTGCCGGTGAACGGCGCCCGCGCGGCCTCGGCCTCCTCCAGGAACTCGCCGACGGACTCCAGGACCGTACGGGCCCGCGCGGCCAGCCGGGCCCCGGCGGGTGTCAGCAGCACCTTGCGTGTCGTACGCTCCAGAAGCCGCACCCCGAGCACCTCCTCCAGCGCGGACACGGCGCCGGAGAGCGCGGGTTGGCTCATTCCGATGTCAGCGGCCGCGTCGCGGAAGTGCAGATGCTCGGCCACGGCGGCAAAGGCCCGCAGCTGCGCGAGAGTTGGCTGACGTGCGCCGTTGCGCCCCAACCCGCGTACCGCTTGCACCGGTCACCCTCCTCCTGTCAATAGGTGGATCCTATCAATATGCCGGCGCGTGTCGATTTCTTTGATCAATAGCGGCTATGAAAAGGTGAGGCACGTCCAACCCACAGGAAAGCACCCAAAAGGCGCTTTCCACCTTCGCAAGGAGATCGCGTGCTCACCGTCGGTGACCAGTTCCCCACCTACGACCTGACAGCCTGTGTCGACCTCGACGCGGACAAGGCCTTCGCGCAGATCAACCACAAGACCTACGAGGGCAAGTGGCGCGTCGTCTTCTTCTGGCCGAAGGACTTCACCTTCGTCTGTCCCACCGAGATCGCCGCGTTCGGCAAGCTGAACGACGAGTTCGCCGACCGCGACACGCAGATCCTGGGCGTCTCCGGCGACTCCGAGTTCGTGCACCACGCCTGGCGCAAGGACCACGCCGACCTGCGCGACCTGCCCTTCCCGATGCTCGCCGACGCCAAGCACGAGCTGATGCGCGACTGCGGCGTCGAGGGCGAGGACGGCTACGCGCAGCGCGCCGTCTTCATCGTGGACCCCAACAACGAGATCCAGTTCACCATGGTGACCGCCGGCTCCGTCGGCCGTAACCCCAAGGAGGTCCTGCGGGTGCTCGACGCCCTGCAGACCGACGAGCTCTGCCCGTGCAACTGGAAGCAGGGCGACGAGACCCTGGACCCGGTCAAGCTCCTCTCGGGCGAGTGATCCGGTATGGCACTGGACGCGCTGAAGTCCGCCCTGCCGGACTACGCCAAGGACCTGAAGCTGAACCTCGGCTCGGTCATCGGTAACTCCGACCTCCCGCAGCAGCAGCTCTGGGGCACCGTGCTCGCCTGCGCGATCGCCTCGCGCTCCCCGATCGTGCTCCGCGAGCTGGAGCCGGAGGCCCGGTCGTACCTCAAGCCCGAGGCGTACACCGCCGCCAAGGCGGCCGCCGCCGTCATGGCGATGAACAACGTCTACTACCGCACCCGGCACCTGCTGTCGGACCCGGAGTACGGCACGATGCGCGCGGGCCTGCGGATGAACGTCATCGGCAACCCGGGCGTGGAGAAGACCGACTTCGAGCTCTGGTCGCTCGCCGTCTCCGCGATCAACGGCTGCGGCGCCTGCCTCGACTCGCACGAGCAGGTCGTGCGCAAGGGCGGCGTGGACCGGGAGACGGTCCAGGAGGCGTTCAAGATCGCCTCGGTCATCCAGGCCGTCGCCGCGACCCTGGACGCCGAAGAGGTCCTGGCCGGACTCTGACCGTCCCGCGCGACGCGCGGAGCGTCCGGCGGAGGGCGCCCCACCGTTCCCCGGTGGGGCGCCCTCCGTGCGTGCGTCCGCGGCAGCGGGGGCACGAACAGCCGGGCCCGGACGGGCCGTTCGCACCGTCCCGCTATTCGGCGGGGCGGTCCGGCGTCCGGGGCCCCTCGTCCTCCGGAGGCGTCCCCCCGGCCCCGGGGGCCCGCGCCGGCATCGTGCCCGCCGGCACCGCGGCGACGCCGGCGCCCAGCGACGCCTGGACGACGGCCCGCCGTTCGGCGTGCCGGTAGAGGTAGCCGACGACCGTGTTCGTGACGGCCACCAGCGGCACCGCCACCACCGCGCCGCCGATGCCCGCGATCAGCCCGCCCGCCGTGACGGCGAGCACCACGGCCAGCGGATGCACCCGGACCGCGCGGCCCAGGATGAACGGCTGCAGCACATGGCCCTCGATCTGCTGCACCGCCAGCACCACCAGCAGCACCATGAAGGCGGTGAACACCCCGTTGGTGACGATGGCGATGACCACCGCGAGCGCGCCGGAGACCACCGCGCCGACCAGCGGGACGAACGCGCTGAGGAAGATGATGACGGCCAGCGGCACCGCCATCGGCACATCGAGGAAGTAGATCCCGAGGCCGATGAAGATGGCGTCGATCATGGCCACCAGCACCGTGCCCCGCACATACGCGGTGAGGGTCAGCCAGGCGCGCGGCCCGGCGCCCGCCACCCCGTCGCGCGCCGGAGCCGGTACCAGCTTCAGCAGCCACTCCCAGATCCTGCGGCCGTCGTAGAGGAGGAAGAGCGTGGAGAACATGGCGAGCAGCAGCCCGGAGATCACCTCGATGACGACGGTGACACCCTCCAGGCCGGCGGAGGTGATGGCCTCGGTGTTGGTGCCGACCGCGTCGCTGAGGTTCTCGGCGATGTCGTTGATCTGCGCTTCGGTCACATGGAAGGGGCTGTTGAGCAGCCACTCCTTCAACTCCTGGATACCGCTCTGGAGCTGGTCGGAGAGATTGTCGATGTTCTCCATGACCTGCCAGACCACGAACCAGCCCACCAGGCCCATGACGACGAAGCCGGTGATGAAGGTGACGGCCGTGGCGAGACCGCGCGGCAGGCCCCGTTTGCGGAGCCGGGCGACCGTCGGCTGGAGCAGCGCGGTGATCAGCAGGGCGACGACGAAGGAGAGCACCACCAGCCGCACGGTGCTGATGACCCGCATCAGCACCCAGAGCGTCCCGGCCAGCACCAGCAGCCGCCAGCCGACCTCGGCCGCCACCCGCATGCTCCAGGGCACGGCGGCCGCCGGCACGCGGTGTGCGGCGACGGCGGGCGCGTACGGGGGCGGGGGCGGCACCAGCAGGCTCTGCCCCACGGGGTTCTCGCCCCGCTCGGCCCCCGTCGTTCCGGCTGCCTCGAGGGCGGGGGCACCGTGCGCGGCGGCCTCCGCCTCCCCGGCCTCGGCGGCGCGTTCCTCGGCGCGGGCCCGGCGTTCCTTCATCCGGGCGGCGATCTTCGTCAGCCCGGAACCCGCGTCCCCGAGCCAGTCAGACAGTCTCGACATATCACTCCCACTTCCCCCAGTCCCCCGAGGCAGTCGGAATGACGTTACACGCGTGCGGCCCCCGGCCCGTAGTGACGGGGGCCGGGGGCCGCACGCATGGGGCGGACGGGATACCCGCCCGTGAAGACTCCCTCTAGTACCAGTTGTTGGCCTGCCAGAACTCCCAGGCGCCGCACGGGCTGCCGTAGCGGTCGTTCATGTAGCCGAGGCCCCACTTGATCTGGGTGGCCGGGTTGGTCTGCCAGTCGGCTCCGGCGGAGGCCATCTTGCCGGCCGGCAGGGCCTGGACGAGACCGTAGGCGCCCGAGGAGGGGTTGGTGGCCTTGTAGTTCCAGCTGCTCTCGTGGTCCACGATGTTGCTGAAGCACTGGAACTGGTCGCCCGGGACCATCTGCCGCGCCATGGCCTGGACCTCGGCGACGGTGTACGAGCTCTTGACCCCGAAGTCGGACGCGTCGGCGCGGGCCTCGGAACGGGCGGCCTTGTTCTCGGCCTCCTCGCGCTCCTGGGCGAGCTTCTCCGCCTTCTCCGCGGCCGCCTTCTCCGCTTCGGCCTTCTTGGCCGCCGCGTCCTTCGCCGCCTGCTTGCGTGCGGCTTCCTCAGCGGACTTCTGCGCCTCCGTCTCGGCAGCGAGGGACTGGGCGTCCGCCTGCTGGGTCAGGGAAGCGGTCTGCGCCTGGGCGTGATTCCCGGCGGGTATGTCTGCGAGGAGCGTCGCGTCGGCAGCGGTGGCCTCGACCGGTTCGGTCGAAGTCTGAGTGCCGCCCGAAGCCACACCGACGACAGCGCCGACGGTGGTGACCGCGGTGGCGGACGCCACGGCGAATCCCCGGACCGAAATCCGGCTCACACGGTTTCCTTCCAGCACCGCCCGCTTAGGTGACCTCGCGGGCGCAATCGTGCCCCTGGCACTGGCCTCCATTGTCCGGCTCCCCACGTGCGGGAGCCGGCTGGTCACGGGAGGCGCGGACCCGGTGCGTCCTCCCCGGGGGGAGTTCCGCGTGGTGCTCGGGCGGCGTACGGCGGCGCTCTTCAGTTCTGGCGGTGCGCACCGGGGCGGTGTGCTCCGCTTCCCGGTCCCGGCCCGAAGGCCGTCCCGGGGGATGGTGCTCGTGGTGCCGTACGCGGGGCCTGACAGAACCCACACCCTGCCGGACGGCGACGTGTTGAGGCAATTCCCCGTTGCGTGGGAAAGCTCACATCGTGTTTGCGCTCTCTTTTCTTCGGAAAAGGAGGTGCGTCACGACGCCGCGGCGCTAAGCTCCTTGGCTCTTCGCGCGGCGTCGTGACGCATAGGGCGCAAGCGCCCTGAACTGCTCTCAGATGTGCGGTTCTTCGAGCATTTCGGTCACCAGGGCGGCAATCGGCGAGCGTTCCGACCGGTTGAGGGTGATATGGGCGAAGAGCGGGTGCCCCTTCAGCTTCTCGACGACGGCGACCACACCGTCGTACCGGCCCACCCGCAGATTGTCCCGCTGGGCCACGTCATGGGTCAGCACCACCCGGGAGTTGGCACCGATCCGGGAGAGCACGGTCAGCAGGACGTTGCGCTCCAGCGACTGCGCCTCGTCGACGATCACGAAGGCGTCGTGCAGCGAGCGTCCGCGGATGTGCGTCAGCGGCAGCACCTCCAGCATGCCGCGCTCCACCACCTCCTCGATCACATCGGCGGAGGTCACCGCGGAGAGGGTGTCGAAGACGGCCTGCGCCCAGGGCCCCATCTTCTCGGCCTCGGTGCCGGGCAGATAGCCCAACTCCTGCCCGCCCACCGCGTACAGCGGCCGGAAGACCATCACCTTGCGGTGCTGCCGGCGCTCCAGGACGGCCTCCAGACCCGCGCAGAGCGCCAGCGCCGACTTGCCCGTACCGGCCCGGCCGCCCATCGAGACGATGCCGACCTCCTGGTCCAGCAGGATGTCGAGCGCGATGCGCTGCTCGGCGCTGCGGCCGTGGATGCCGAAGGCCTCCCGGTCGCCGCGGACCAGCCGGACCCGTCCGTCCGCGGTGACCCGGCCGAGCGCCTTGCCGCGCTCGGACTGGAGCACCAGGCCGGTGTGGACGGGCAGTTTCTCCGCTTCGGCCACATACGCGCTCTCGGCGGCGAAGAGTTCGTCCACCTCCTCCGGGGCCACGGCCAGCTCCGCCATACCGGTCCAGCCGGAGTCGGTGATGGCGAGTTCGGCGCGGTACTCCTCCGCCAGCAGGCCGACCGAGGACGCCTTGATCCGCAGTGGCAGGTCCTTGGAGACGACCGTGACGTCGTACCCCTCGGCCTGCAGGTTCCTGGCCACCGCCAGGATGCGGGTGTCGTTGGATCCGAGCCCGCCGCCCGGGGCGAGGAAGGACGGCGGGAGCACGGAGAGGTCGGAGTGGTTCAACTCGACCCGCAGGGTTCCGCCCAGTTCTCCGATCGGGATGGGCGCGTCCAGACGGCCGTGGCGGATCCGGTACTCGTCCAGCAGGCGCAGGGCCTGCCGGGCGAAGTAACCGAGCTCCGGATGGTGCCGCTTGGCTTCGAGCTCCGACACCACGACCACGGGGAGCACGACTTCGTGCTCCTCGAAACGGCTCATGGCGGACGGGTCGGCCAGCAGGACGCTGGTGTCGATGACATAGGTGCGCCGGTCGTTCGGGCGGCGCTTCGTGCTGGTCACCACGGGTGGACGAACCCCCTCGGATGAGGTCGGGGTGCGACGGCGTCGCGGGGGACTGGGCCGGTGCCGGCCGCGCTGCACGGGCCGGAGACCGGCCCTCCGCGGCTCCCGTCCACGGAAGGCCCGGCCGGAGCCGGTCGTTCCGCGCGGTCGTCCGTGTGCAAAGGGCCTCCCGGGCGGACGGCCTCCGAGCCGCCCGCTGCGTTCGACACCCGTGGGCCGGGCGTCGATCTGGTGGTGATATTCCCTCGAAGGAGCGACGCCATGCCCCGATGCGCGTGTCGCCGGAGCGAACACCTCCTCCGCGCACCGGGAGAGTTGGTGCTGCGCCCTGATCTGGAAGCGGCGCACCGTCGCGGGGCTGCGCTGGGCGGTCTACGGCGGGACGGCCGTGACGGTGCTGCTGCTCCTCTTCTCACCGGCTGTGTCGGGCGCCCCCGACGCGCTCTTCCCGCACTCCGACTGGCAGCTGTTCCCGCTGCGCTCCCCGGGGGTGTTCAGCATCCCGGCCGGCTTCCTGATGGCCTGGCTGGGCAGCCGGCTGGGCGAGCCCGGGGAGCGGGAGGACCCGTGGGCGTCGGAGAGCCGGGAGAGCCGGGGGCGGACGGAGGGGACGGGGCGGAGGGTGCGACCCGGCGGCGAACGGCCGCTGCGGCAGCGGGTGTTCTGACCGGCGGCACGGAGGGCGGCACCGGTGCGCGGGCACCGGTGCCGCCCTCCGCCTTCCGGCCGGGAAGCGGCGGGGCGTCAGCCGCCGTACCGCCGGTGGCGCGCCGCGTAGTCGCGCAGCGCACGCAGGAAGTCCACCTTGCGGAACGCGGGCCAGAAGACCTCGCAGAAGTAGTACTCCGAGTGGGCGCTCTGCCAGAGCATGAAGCCGGAGAGCCGCTGCTCGCCGCTGGTACGGATCACCAGGTCGGGGTCGGGCTGGCCGCGGGTGTAGAGGTGCTGGGAGATGTGCTCGATGTCGAGCTTCTCCGCCAGCTCCGGGAGCGAGGTGCCCCGCTCGGCCTCCGCGGTGAGGAGGGAGCGCACGGCGTCGGTGATCTCCTGACGGCCTCCGTAGCCGACGGCGACGTTGACGAGTATCCCCTCGATGTGGGCGGTGGCCTCCTCGGCCTCCTTGATCACGGTCTGCGTGCGGTCCGGCAGCAGGTCCATCGTGCCCACGTGGTGCACCCGCCAGCGGCCGTCGGCGGCGAGGTCGCGCACCGCGTCCTCGATGATGCCGAGCAGCGGGACGAGCTCCTTCTCCGGGCGGTCGAAGTTGTCCGTGGAGAGCAGCCAGAGCGTGACCACCTCGACGTCCGTCTCGGTGCACCAGCCCAGCAGTTCCCGGATCTTCCCGGCGCCGGCGCGGTGCCCCTGCTCGGCGGTGCCGCCGGAGGCGCGGGCCCAGCGCCGGTTGCCGTCCAGGATCACGCCGATGTGCTTGGGCCCCCGGGCGGTGTCGAGCCGCCGTTCGACCCTGCGCGCGTAGAGCCCGTACACGAGTTCACGCACTGCCGCGTAGGGTCCGCGGCGCCGCCGCTCGGTCTCGCTCTGCCCCCCGGCATTACGCAGCATCGCCTTCTTCAGCCCCTCCGAGCAGTGCCAGCACCGAAACCAGCACATTACTGTGCCCACCGCCGAGCGGGCCAACCGTGTCCCGCGACAGCCGTGATAGGGAGGAGGACGTGACGCACTCCCTCCCCGGTTCCCCCCACCGCGCCGCCGACGGACGCTACGACGCCATGTCCTACCGGCGGACCGGCCGCAGCGGCCTCAAGCTCCCCGCGATCTCCCTCGGACTCTGGCACAACTTCGGCGACGACCGGAGCCTCGCCTCCCAGCAGGCGATCCTGCGCCGGGCCTTCGACCTCGGGATCACCCACTTCGACCTGGCCAACAACTACGGCCCGCCGGCCGGCGCCGCCGAGACCAACTTCGGCAGGCTCCTCGCCCGGGACTTCCGTCCGTACCGCGACGAACTTGTGCTCTCCACCAAGGCCGGCTACTTCATGCACCCCGGCCCCTACGGCGAGTGGGGCTCACGGAAGTACCTGCTCTCCTCGCTGGACGCCTCACTGCGCCGGATGGGTGTCGACTACGTCGACATCTTCTACTCGCACCGCTTCGACGCCTCCACCCCGCTGGAGGAGACGATGGGCGCCCTCGCCACCGCCGTACGGCAGGGCAAGGCGCTGTACGCCGGCATCTCCTCGTACACCGCGGAGCAGACGCGGGAGGCCGCGCGGCTGCTGCGCTCCATGGGCGTCCCGGCGCTGATCCACCAGCCGTCCTACTCCATGATCAACCGCTGGACCGAGGACGACCGGCTGCTGGACACCCTGGAGGCGGAGGGCATGGGCTGCATCTCCTTCGCACCGCTCGCGCAGGGGATGCTCACCGACAAGTACCTCGACGGCATCCCGGAGGGCTCGCGCGCCGCCCAGGGCAAGTCCCTCGACCCGGGCCTGCTCACGGACGACGTCGTGCGGCGGCTGCGCGGGCTGGACGCCATCGCGCGGCGGCGCGGCCAGTCGCTGGCCCAGCTGGCCCTGACCTGGGTGCTGCGGGACGAGCGGATGACGTCCGCGCTGATCGGGGCGTCGAGCGTGCGGCAGCTGGAGGCCAACGTGGCGGCGCTGGACGGGCCGGAGCTCACCGGGGAGGAGCTGGCGGAGATCGACACCTTCGCCGTGACCACGCCGGGGGTCAACATCTGGGCGCTGCGGAGCTGAGGGGTTCGTGGGCGGGGCCGGCCCGGGTGCGGGGCGGGGCCCGTCCACCGGGCACGGTGACACGGTGGCATGGTCCCGCGGGTCCCGCCGCGGACTCAGGTGCGCAGTCGCACCCCGAAGCGCGTGCGCAGCCGGTGCAGCTCCCACACCGAGATGACGCTGACGGTGACCGGGCCGCCGAGCAGGGCCGCGAGCTGGGCCTGGAGCGGCCCGTTGTGCGGCATGCCGTCGGCGAGGACGCTGATGCCCGCCAGCGCCCACACCAGGGAGATCGTCAGGACGGCCGGCAGATAGGCGTGCACGGTCGCGGCGTTGAAGGCGTAGCGGGCCGTGTTCAGCAGCGCGAAGAACAGGAACGGCAGCATCCAGGCGAGGGCCGCGAGCCCCACCAGGCCGGCGAGGATGTTCCAGGGCGACGCCACCTGCTCCGTCGCCCAGAAGATCCCGACGAGGGCGGAGACGCAGACCAGGTAGGAGCCGAAGAACCAGCCGACGGTCTTCGCCGGCAGCCACAGCCGTGAGCGCAGCACCGGCCGGTAGCGCGGCGGGGCCTGCCGGATGAACAGGGTGACCACCAGCGGCCCGAGCAGGACGAGCAGCAGGGGCGCCGTCACGAGCCGGAACACACCGTCGTCGAGGAGCTCGCTCCAGCCGCCGTCGGTCCCGTAGGCGTGGACCAGGGCCACCGTCGAGACGGCACCCGCCGCGGTGCGCCACAGCTGGGCCTGGCGCACGGTGGGGTCCTCGACGCGGCCGGGGCCCGGCCGGTTGAACAGCGCGTCCGCCCAGGCGCGCCCCGTGCGCAGCGCGCCCAGGGACAGCCGGAAGCGCGCTCGGGGCGGCGGGAGAGGTAACGGCGGAGGCGGCACCACGGGCACACCGGGGACGGGGGCGGGCCCCGGGCCCGGGGCGTACGGGTGGCCCGGCGGCGGGGCGTACGGGCCCGCGCCCGGCATCGGGGCACCGGAGGGCGGCGGCCCCCAGGGATGCCCCTGCCGCGGTCCGTACGGATTGCCCTGCCCGGGCGCGGGCGGCGGCCCCCATCCCCCGTTCGACACACTTCCCCCGTCTCGTCCACGGCGCTGCCGCGCACGGTCGTCGACGGGGGAATTCTACGAAGCGGGGCCGGGCGCCGTGCGGGAACAAGAGAAGCGGGCCGGTCCGTGGGGGGATACGGACCGGCCCGAGGGGGGGTTTCCACCATAGCCCGTGGAACGGGGTGATCCGCGCACCGAAGGGACGCCCGGCGCATCGGCGGACGGGAGCATCGATACCCGGCAAAGCGGCGCGAACCCCGCGTCATGGCCGTTCGCGCCGGTCAGGACCGGGCCAGACCGCCCAGCAGCAGCCCCAGAAAAGTGCCGCACATCATGAAAGGCCCGAAGGGAAGAGCCGTCTTGCGTCCGGCGCGTCGCAGCACCACCAGGGCCGCTCCGTAGACCGCCCCGAACAGGAATCCGGCGAACGCGCCGGCGAACAGCACGCCCCAGCCGTACCACCCGAGGGCGATCCCCGCGGTCAGCGCCAGCTTGACGTCACCGAAGCCCATGCCGGCCGGGTGGATCAGGAACAGCACCAGATAGGCGCCGCCGAGCGCCGCACCGCCCAGCAGCGCACCGGTCCAGGAACCGCCGGACCCGGGCAACGGCGCGGCCCCGCCCAGCAGGGCGGCGGTGGCGGCGGGCAGCGTCAGGGTGAGCACGTCCGGCAAGCGGTGCACGGCCGCGTCGACGTAGCCGAGGACGAGCGCGAACGGCACCAGCAGCAGCCACACGGCCAGTTCGGGCCGCGCCCCGGTGGCCGCGGCGAGCCCGCCGCACGCCAGCGCGGAGAGCAGGACCGCACCGGCGGAACGCGGGCCGAACCAGGGACCGGGCCGGGCCGGGGCCCCGTCCGGGCCCGGCTCCGGGGGCGCACCGGTGGGGAGGGGAGCGCTCGGGGGCGCGGGCGCCGACAGCGCCCCGGCGGGCGGCACCGCACCGCTCCGGTCACCGGCCGCGCAGAGCGTGCAGCGGCCGAGGCCCGCCCAGCCCCGTGCCGGACCGGTCAGCGGATGCCCGCCGGGGCAGCCGGCCCGCCAGGGCTCCCCGGCTTCGACGGCCAGCCGGTAGGCCGCACGGGGGACCAGCAGTCCGGCGGCGGCGCCGTACAGGGCGGCGAGAACGGTCAGCGGCAGGGACGACACGCCCCGACTGTACGGACCACGGTGGGGCGGGTCATGGGCCCGTGGGCCCACACGGAGCGGACGAGCGGGCTCCGGGCCGGACGGGCGGGACCGGACGGACCGGCGGGACCGGCCTCCCCGGGTCTTCGGTACCCGGTGTCCGGTGTCCGGTGTCTGGTGTCTGGTAGAACCCAAGGAGCGTCGCCGGGCCGAACGCCCTGGATGCGCAAAGCGGTTGAGAGCTCGCCGAGGGCTTGACGGCAGGGAGGAGCGGGCCGGACCGCCGGTCGTCGCACCTCTGTACGACCAGCAACCCGCGACTAGTGACCGGCGACCGGCCAGGAGACACCGGCATGGAGAACCTGCACGACGGCACCACCGTCCTGACCGTCACCCCGCCGGCCACCGCAGCAGACGACACCGGCTCCGGTGACGCCGGCACCGCGGGCCACGGCACCGCGGTCGCCTGTACCGCTGTCGGCAGCCGTGCCGGTACGGACAGCGGACCGCGGTCGGCCGTCAGGGCCGTCCCCCTGGAGGTCGCCGCCTCCCTGCGGGCCCGCACCCGGGGCCTGCTCGGCCGGGACGGCATCGACGGGGCGATCCTGCTGACCCCGGCGAACAGTGTGCATACGTTCCGGATGCGCTTCCCGATCGACGTCGCCTATCTGAGCCGGGACTTCCGGGTGCTCGCCGTCCGCACCATGCGCCCGGGGCGGCTGGGCCTGCCCCGTTTCCGTGCCCGCCATGTCCTGGAGGCGGAGGCGGGTGCGATGCGGGAGTGGGGGCTGGTCCGGGGCGGACGGGTTCGCATCGGCTGACGAGGACGGGGGCGGTGGTGCCGGTGCGGCGGCCGGGCACTGTGAGGACCGCGCTCGGGAGGCCTGCCCCTCTCCCTCTCTTGCTTCGGCCCCCGCCCAGCTCTCTCCGGTTCACTCTCCGCCGGTCTGCCCCCGCTCCGGGTTCCGCCCGGTGGGCCTCCGGCCCGCCAGGAAGTCCTCGAAGGTGATCCGGCCGAGGGTGTTGCCGCCGTCCTCTCCGGCCACCACCAGGTTGGCTCCCGCGCGCAGTTCCCGCCCCGCCCTCCCGGGCAGTGGCAGTGGCAGCACGGCCCGCCGCCGGCCGGTGGCCCGCAGCCAGGCGCGGGTGAGGTCCGTGTGCGCACGTGCCTCCGGCCCGCCCAGGTCGGGGACCCGGCCGGCCGGGAAGCCGTCCGCCAGTTCGACGAGGCGTGCGGCGACTTCCGTCACGTCGACGGGCTGGAAACGCACTCCGGCGAGGGCCGCCAGTGCGGGCAGCCGACGCTGCGCGGAGGCGATACGGGCGATCAGGTCGTGAAACTGGGTGGCGCGCAGGATCGTCCACGGCACCTGCGAGGACTCGATGATCCGTTCGGCCTCCAGCTTGGCCCGGTAGTAGCCGAGCGGAATCCGGTCGATCCCCACGATGGAGATGTGGACGAGGTGCGGGCTGCCGTCCGGCTGCCGGGCCACCGCGTCCGTCAGCCGCCGGGTGGCCTCGACGTCCCCGCGTCCGAGCGTCGTGGCGCAGTGGATGACGACGTCCGCCCCGGTGACCGCCGCGTCGATGCCCTCACCGCTGCGCAGATCGCCGGTGGCCCAGTCGTACGGCCGGTCGTCGGCTGCGGAACGGGACCGTCTGCTCAGTACGCGTACGGCGGGACGGCCGTCGGTGAGCCGCGCGCCGGCGGGCGCGGCGTCCAGGAGCCGCTGGACGACGGCCCGGCCGAGCGTGCCGGTGCCACCGGTCACGAGTACGGATTGCTCCACCACCACGCGCCTCCTCCGCGGGACGGCGGGGCGCCGCCCCCTCCCCGGCATGATGCCCGCACGCGCGGGGAGCGCCCAGACCGCGACGCGCGGCGCACGCCGGCGCCCGTGGCGCGCGAGGGCGTGCGGGACGAGTGGGACGAGTCGGTCGCGCAGGAACGGACCGCGCGGATCCTGTCACGGAGGAAGCCGGACGCCGAGGCGTCCGCCTGCTCAACGTGGATGCGGTGGCATTAGCTGAGAGAAGGTCAGTTGGCGCTGCCGTCGGTGCGGGGGAAGGAGACCTCGACGCGGCGGTTCTTCTTGCGGCCCTCTTCGGTCGAGTTGTCCGCGATCGGGAACTGCTCGCCGTAGCCGCGGATGTCGAAGGCGACGCCGGAGTCGAGATCCTTGGCGAGCTGCTTGTGGACGGCGTTGGCGCGCTTCTTGGACAGGACGTCGCCGTGGGCCGAGGAGCCGAGGTTGTCGGTGAAGCCGAAGACCTGGACCCGCTTGGCGTCCTGCTTCTTGATCTCCTCCGCGATGGTGGCGATCCGCGCGTTCGCCTTGCCGTCGAGTTTGGCGCTGTCCCTGCCGAAGAGCACCTCGGCCTGCAGGGCGAAGGTGACGTCGGCGTTGGTGTCCTCGCGGCGCTCCTCGCCACCGAGGTCTTCCACCACGGACTTGATGTCGAGCACCTTGGCGTCGGCGAGCTGGGCCCCGGCCACCATCTTGAGATCCGGGTCGCCGGCGTCGATCTCGACGGGCGGGGACGGAGTGATCGCCGACCCGGGACCGCCGGGCGCTCCGGGCCCCTCGTCGGCGCGGGCACCGCCGGCCGTGTGCACACCGAGGGCGGAGAGGGCGAGAGCCATGACGACGGCGGTGGGGGCCATCAGGGTGCGGGGCAGAGGCTTGGGGTGAGGACGAGTCGAGGTCATGGCGGACTCACTCGGTGATCTCTACGGTGGCGGAGTCGAACGTGGGCAGGGAGAACTCCACCTCGGTGGTGCCTTCGGGCGGGGCGGGGAACTGCACGAAGACGGGGATTTGCTCACCTGGTTCGACCTTGGTGATGCCTGTCGTGCAGAGGCAGCGCCCTTCGGTGTCGCGGAGCACGTAGTAGCGCTTCTTGCCCTTTTGGTCGACGAGAGCGGCACCGCCCAGTGAGTACCCGTTGGACACGAGTTCCTTCTCGTTACCGCGCCATGCGGGCGTGTCGAAATACCCCTTGTCGCCCGTATTCTTCACGGCTCCATTCACCGTGACGAACCCGCCGGCATCCCGGTTCACGGAGTGAATGAACAACTGCATCCCGTTCTCACCCCCCAATTCGGCGATGGGCTCGGTGGTCTTGGAGTCCTCGGACCCTTCTCCTTCCGCCTCGGACGTCGGCTTGTCCGCAGAGGCCGATCGCTCGGAAGGATTCCCTTCGGGCTGCCCCTCATCGCCTCCTCCGCAACCGGCCACGGCGAGGGCAAAGCCCGCCGCGAACGCTACTGCGGCGGCTCCTCTTCGGGCCTTCGCTGTGTGCCGAATGCTCATGAAGTGCGTTCCTTTTCTGGTGTGGTCCGTGGTCACTCGGACAGATAGACCGAGAACAAGTCCGCTGCTTCCGGCAGCACATCCGGATCATCCAGGTCGTCCGGATCAATGATCCAGTCCTCGCCATCACAGGAGAACTCAATGGAGTCCGTGTCGCCGGTTTCGATGCGGCAGCGCGGCTCCACGACCGCTGTCGCATCCGCTTCTCCGCGCGTGCTCTCCGTACCGGGCACGATGGTCTTCCCGATGGAGGAGTCGGTGCGGACCGCTACCGTGCACTCTTCCTCGGAGCACTGACACGGGTTGGCGCTGGAGTTGTTCCTGGCCGCGAAGTCGGCCGCTTGGGCGCAGGCGGCACCCTCGTCCACGCCCGTGAGGCCGCTGCCACCGAGCCAGTCCTCCCAGGCGTCCTCCGCCTCGACGGCATCCAGGAAGCCGTCGTACATCTGATCGCGGACATCCTGAGCCGCGGCCAGCGCTGCTGCGTCCGCTGCCGTCTGGGCGCCATTGCGTATGGCAGCGGCTTGCCCGACCGCGAAGTACGCGAAAGCAAGAAAGAGCAGGCCCGCCACCACCGTGATGTAGATGGGGAAGGCCTGCCCTGCATCGCCCCGCAGGCGGTTGCGAATCAACCGGAGTTGATGCTGGAAATCGCTTCCATGATTCTGCTGAGAATCGCACTGCCGATCCCCGAGCCCGCGATTGCTCCGATGATCAGTACGACCACCAGGATGATGCCCAGGTATTCGAGTGCCGTCTGCCCCCGGTCCGCGCCTCCCGTCCTCGCCGTTCGGGCGGTGAGGGATTCGATCGCGGTGTTCCGCCAGCCGTGCACGCGGATCCTGGTGTCGGCCGCGGCCTTCGCCAAGGTCTTGTTCGACATGGGACTGTCCTCCCGTGCTGGCCGGTCGCGCCTCGACCGACGCATAGGTCTCCGCCGGACCGTACGGCGCCGCGCCCGGGTCGGGCGAGGGTCCGTGGGCCCAAATGCGGGCCCAGAGCGCGGGGTTCGAGCCCGCGACGGGAAGGGACCGTAACCGCGTGAACCGCGTGCGCGGGTGCCGGCGGTCCCGGTGCGGAATGGGCATCGTCCGTGTCCCCCGTTCAGCCATGGCCGCCCCCGGCCGCTCCCCGTTCCCGTCGTCCTCTGCCGAGCCAGGTCAGTATGGCTTCGGAGCGGCTGGTCGAGGACAGTTTCGCGAAGATCCGGTTGATGTGGTTCTTGACGGTCTTCTCGCTGATGAAACAGGTGGCCGCGATATCGCGGTTGCTGAGGCCCGAAGCGATCAGGTCCATCACTTCCGCCTCCCGGTGGCTCAGTCCGAACTCGTCCCGCGGTCCCCGCCGTTGGGGTCGCCCGACCAACGACTGTCCCATAAATAGTTGCGCTTGCGAAGAGGGTTGTTGACGTTCTGCCGGTTCCGTCAAGGCTCCGCTTCGGCCTTGCAGGGGATATGGGTGAAATGAGGACGGACTCAAGTGTGCAGAAGCATCGGTTTTGTGTTTGCCGATGGAGGGGTCCATGCGGTTGCGGGAGGCCGCCGCCCGGCCCTGCGCGCGGAGGCGTCCGGCCGCCGTGCGCCGGCTCCGCCCGGACCGGCCGCCCTGTGCCGGGCCGGGGGCGGGGGCGGGTTCCCGGCGGGCGGGGGCGGGTTCCCGGCGCAGATGGGCCACCAGGGCGTTGACGGCGGTCGTGGTCATCGGGGAGTGGCCGGCGCGGATGTCCCGTACGGCGGCGACCAGTCCGTCGGCGGTGAACTCGCCGTGCACGAGATAGCCGCCCGCGCCCAGCCGCAGGCACTCGCGGACGGTTTCGCTCTCCCGGCTGTAGGTGAGCATCAGCACCGGCGCGACCGGAACCAGGTGCGGCAGCGCGTCGATGCCGTCGGCCCCCGGCATCCGGACGTCCAGCAGCACCACGTCCGGGCGGTGTTCGCGGGCCGCGCGCAGGGCCTGGTCGCCGTCCGCCGCCTGGGCGACGACCCGGATGTCGTCCCGGCCGTCGAGCAGGGCTGCCAGTCCGGCCCGTACCACCGGGTTGTCGTCGGCGACGACAACCCTCAGCAGTGCTGCGGAGCGGTCAGGGACCGGCGAGTTCACGACCGGGTGATCTTCCGGCATGGCCGGGCCTCCTCTCGGTTTTCGGGGATACCGGGCCTCCGCGGCCCGGCGGCTGTTCGGGGACGCCGTCCAGCAGCGGGCCCGGCTCGGCGGCGGGACGCTCGGGAACGGGAACGGGAACGGGAACGGCGGCGCGGCCGGGGGCGGACGGTGGCGGCCCATGGGGCCGTACCGGCACCGCTTCCAGCGGGAGTTCGAGCCGGACTTCCGTGCCGGTCCCCCGGGGTCCGCTGCCGATACGGAGCCGCGCGCCGATGCCGGCCGCCCGCTCGGCCATGCCCAGCAGCCCGAAGTGGCCGTCGCGGCAGAGGGATTCCAGGTCGGTACCGGGGCACAGGCCCCGGCCGTCGTCGAGGACCCCGATGCGGAGGGTGCGGACGGTTCGTCCGCCGCCGGACCCCGGGTCCTCCGGGGCGGGGCTCTCCGTGACGCGCGCCTCCACCGTGACCCGTTCGGCGTGCGCGTGGCGCCCCGCGTTCTCCAGGGCCTCGGCGGTGATCCTCAGCAACTCCCGGGCCACGGCGGGCGGCAGGGCGGGCAGCGGTCCTCCGTCCGCCACCCGGACGTCGGCCGGGATACCGGTGCTCCGGGACCAGTCGGCCGTACGGGCGGCCAGTTCGCGGCCGAGAGGGATGTCCCCGGACTCCCCCGGGCGCCGGTCCGGGTCCGCGCCGTCCGGGGCGCGGCGCAGATCGGACAGGAGTTCGCGGGACTCGGCGGCAGCGCACCGGGCGGCGTGGGCCACCAGTTCCGCGCGCTCCCGCACCGTCCCCGGGTCCGTACGGTCCACCGAGGCGGCCAGGCCCTCCGCCGCCAGGGCCAGGCCGTGCAGGGTCTTGGCGACCGAGTCGTGCATTTCCCGTGCCAGGCGGGCCCGTTCACCGCAGACGGCCTCCGCGGCGGCCAGCCGGGCGCGGGTCTCGGCTAGGGCACGGCCCGCCGCACCGAATCGGAGCATCAGGTTCCGCAGCACCACTCCGGCGGCACCGGCGATGACGCAGAAACCGGGGAGGACCAGGCGTGAGGCCAGTCCGCCGCCGAGACCGGGGTTGGCGCCGTACGCGGCCGCGAGGACGAGGATCTGGAGTCCGGCGAAGACACCGGCGCCGCGCCAGCCGTAGCAGAGCCCGGCCAGCAGCGGGGTGCAGACGGTGACGTAGCCGAGGGTGGACTCGGGGGTCGCGGTCAGGAGCAGCAGTGCGCCGAACAGCAGATCGATGCCCAGCAGCGCGGGGTGCCGGAGCAGCAGCGGGCCGAAGCGCTCCCAGTCGCGGAAGAGAACGTACGAGCCCATGAAGGTGCACACGACCGCCGAGCCGATGAGCCAGGTCGCGGGGCCGGGTGCGGTGCGGTGGAGGGCGAAGGGAGTGCCGAGAGCGATCATCGCGAGGCGAAAACCGAACACATGACGGGCCAGTGCCTGGAGGGCGTTGAGCTGGAGGCGGAGGCCCTGTTCGTCGTCGGCCACGGGAACATGGGCCGTCGTCGCCCGCCCGTCCTCCCCCGGCACGGGCTCCGCGGCCCGCCCGGCGGCCGTGCCGGTGCCGGTACCCGGGCCCGGCGGCCCCGCGACCTCCGGCGCACGCCGCGCCGTACCGGGTGCACCGCCCGTACCGGCCGGTCCCGCCGTGCGGGGCGCCGCCGTCGTACCGGGCTCCGCCGGCGCCGTACCGGCCGCCGGCAGGGGTCCCGCCGCGCGGGTCCCCGGCGCGGTCCGTTCCCGTCCCATCGCTTTCACCTCCTCCTCCCCCGTCCGTCCTTCTCTCCGCGTCCTTCTCCCGGCGTCCTTCGCTCCCCCGCCGGTCAGCCCGTGATGGCGCCGAAGTCGACCCCCGAGCCGAAGACGAAGCCCGCCACCAGCAGGATGAGCGTCCCCGGGAGCATGAACGTGGTGACGGCGAGCGTGGCCTTGGGGACGGCCCGGGCCGCGCGGCGGCGGGCGTTCTGGGCGTCGGTGCGGCGCATGTCGTCGGCGATCTGGATGAGCGTGTCGACGATGGGCGCGCCCAGTTCCTCGCCCTGCTGCAGCGCGGTGACGAACATGGCGACCTGGTCGCTGTCGTTGCGGCGGCGCAGTTCGTCGAACGCCTCGCGCCGGCTGACGCCCATGTCCATCCGGCGCAGAGCGATGCGCAGTTCGTCCGACCAGGGGCCCTGGTATTTCTCGGAGACCCGTTCGAGCGCCTGCCGGAAGCCGAGTCCGGCGCTGACGACGACGGCGAGGACGTCGAGGAAGTCGGGGAGCGTCCGTTCGATGTCGGCCTTGCGCTGCTGGACCGCGGCCCAGATGCCGACCTCGACCCAGAAGAGGCCGAAGAGGACGAGCAGCGCCGCGATGACGAACTGGCCGCGCAGCAGCATCGCCAGCGCCCCGGCGAAGCCGAGGAAGCCGTAGACGGCGCGGCGCGCGGCGTAGCGGTCGAGGGTGAGGCCGCCGGGGTTGCCCGCCAGGTCGATCCGGCGGCGCACCGCGTCGGCGCGCCGGGGCCCCATCATGCGCAGCACCAGGGGCGCGTGGCGCATGCCGAGCCGGTCGACGGCGGAGCCGACGGCGGTGGTGCGGGTGGCGCCCACCTCCAGGGCCACCTTGAGGTCGCCGGGCAGTTCGGCCTCGCGGCGGTAGAGCGCGATGCCGTAGCCGATGCCGGAGGCGCTCAGGGCGGCGACGAAGGCGAGCAGCAGAGCGGTCATCGGGGGTGGTCCTCCTCTCGCGGTTCCGGGGCGGTGGCCGCGGCCGGGGTCTCCGTCATGGTCGTCACGGTCCTCAGACGTCGATCTTGGACATGCGGCGGATCAGCACGAACCCCAGCGCGTACAGGCCCAGGCTGACGATCACCGCGGCCTGCCCGTAGAAGGAGTCGGTCATCCGTTCCAGCGCCCCCGGCATCACGCGGTCCAGCAGCAGCAGCGCACCGAGGCCGAAGGCCGGGACGGCGTAGGCGGTGACGGTGATCTGGGAGAGCTGGGTGCGGACCTCGCGCCGGGTCTCCTTCCGTTCCTCCAGGGTCTTGGTCAGATTGCGCAGCGAGGCGACGACGGTGCCGCCGGCCCGGTTGGAGAGGATCAGGGTGGTGACGAGGACGGAGAGCTCGCGGGAGGGCAGCCGTTCGGCGAGTTCCCCGAGCGCGTCGTCGATCGAGTGTCCGACGCCCAGCTTGTCGGCGACCCGCGCGAGTTCCTCCCCGGCCGGTGCCTCCAGTTCCTCGGCGGCCATGGCGAGGGCGGTGCGGAGGGCCAGTCCGGCCTGGGTGGCGTTGGCCAGGACCCGGGCGAGTTCCGGCAGTTGGTTGATGAACTTCTCGTTCCGCCGGGCGTTCTGCCAGCTGAGGAAGGCGCGGGCGGCCCAGAGGCCGATGAGGCCCGCCACGGGGCCGAAGAAGGCGGCGAGCAGGGAGGCCGCGATCAGCCAGAGGGCGGCGATCCCCCCGGCCACGCAGACGAAGAACTCACCCGGGGTGACGTCCAGCCCGGTGGCCGCCAGCCGCCGTTCCAGCCGCTTGCCGAAGCGGGTCCGCCGCAGCCTCCGGTCGACGGTGCGGAAGCGGCGCTCCCGGCCGCCGCCCGCGGGCGGCTTGCCCGGCGAGGTGAGCCGGTCGATGAGGTCCCGGCGCTGCGCCCGGCCGGCCGCGTAGGCGTGCACACCGGCGACGCCCAGCACGCAGCACAGCAGGGCGGCGCCGAGCGTCAGCAGCGGAAGATTGGCCTCCAGGTCCATGGCGGTCAGCTCGCCTCCCGGATCGTGAGCTGGTCCTCGGAGGCGGCGATCCCGTAGCCGGGCGGCACCGGCTCGCCCGCCAGATGGAGCCGGTCCGCGACGCGGCGGGGCAGCGGGAAGTAGCCGAAGGTGCCGCGCACCACCCGGTCGGCGCCCACGGGCCGGGGCTCGAAGCGCGCGACGGTGGCGATCCGGTACGTCTCCCGGCCGTGCGAGGAGAGCAGGGCGATCTCGCCGACCTTGCGGCTGCCGTCGGCGTGCCGGGAGAGCTGGACGATGCAGTCGACCGCGCTGTTGATCTGGTCCCGCAGCGCCTCGTAGGGGATCTTCACCTCGGACATGGAGGCCAGGGTCTGCAGCCGCATCAGGGCGTCCTCGGCGCTGTTGGCGTGCACGGTGGCCAGGGAGCCGTCGTGGCCGGTGGACATGGCCTGGAGCATGTCGAGGGTCTCACCGCCGCGGACCTCGCCGACGATGATGCGGTCCGGGCGCATGCGGAGGGAGTTGCGCACCAGGTCGCGGATGGTGATCCGGCCCTTGCCCTCGACGTTGGGCGGGCGGGTCTCCAGCCGGATGACGTGGGACTGCTGGAGCTGGAGTTCGGCCGCGTCCTCGACGGTGATGATGCGTTCGCCGTCCGGGATGAGGCCGGAGAGGGCGTTGAGGAGGGTGGTCTTCCCGGAGCCGGTGGCGCCGGAGACGATCACGTTGAACTTGGCCCGGACCAGGCCGGAGAGCAGCATCACCATCCGCTCGTCGAGGGTGCCGAGGTCGATCAGTTCCTGGAGCCGGTAGGCGCGCGGGAAGCGGCGGATGGTGAGGGTGGCGCCGCTGAGGGAGAGCGGCGGGATGATGACGTTGACGCGCTCGCCGGAGGGGAGGCGGGCGTCGACCATCGGATTGGCCTCGTCCACGCGGCGGTTGACGGTGGAGACGATGCGTTCGATGGTCTGCATCAGCTGCTCGTGCGAGGCGAAGCGCACGGGCACCCGTTCGACCCGGCCGGCGCGTTCGACGTAGACCTGGTCGGGGCCGTTGACCATGATCTCGGTGACGGACGGGTCTTCGAGCAGCGGTTCGAGCACGCCGAGCCCGAGGGCCTCGTCCACCACGCGCCGGATGAGCTGGGCCCGTTCGGAGGTGGAGAGGACCGGGCCCTCCCGGCTGATGATGTGCCCGAGGACGCGTTCGAGGCGGGCCCGGCGCTCGGCGGCGGCCAGCGCGGACATCTCGGCGAGGTCGATCTCCTCCAGCAGCTTGGCGCGGTAGACGGCGACGAGGTGCCCGTCCTCGCGGGTGCCGCCGTTGTCCTCGGGTGAGGTGACGCGCGCCCTCAGGCTCATGGTGTGCTCCTCGTCGTCCGTGCCGTGCTGGTCCGTGCCGTGCTGGTCCGTGCCGTGCCGCGGCCGTTGGGGCGCTCCGGGACGCCGTGCGGGGCGGTCAGTCGCGGGGCATGGTGGCCCTCTTGGTGACGGTGCCGAAGTCGCCCACCCCGGGGATGAGCGAGGGGATGGTGACGGTGGCGGTGGCGATGGCCTCCTCGTCGCCGCCGCCGATGCCGATGCTGGTGCCGTCGGCGAGCCAGCTGCTGACCGCGGCCCGTCCGGCCGCCGCCGGGTCGGCGTCGGCCTCCTCGTAGGAGGCGGTGCGGGCGGCGGCCCGGGCGGCCGTGCCGGCCTGGGAGACCGTGTGGGCGACCACGCCGAGCTGGATCGCGGCGAACGCCACCAGCAGCAGGATGGGGACGAAGCCGATGAACTCCACGGCCACCTGGCCGCGTTCGCGTGCGGCGCCGCGGGCGGTCCGGGCCCGCCCCGCGCCCGCGTCCGCCGCCGACGTGCCGCCCGCCGCCGCCGTGCCGCCCGCCGCCGCGCTGTCCGTCACCGCCGCGCCGTCCATCGCCGTCCTCATGGCCTGCCCTCCTCCGCCGCGCCGGCGCTGCCGTTCACGGTGACCGGGAAGGCCACCGCGCCCGGGAAGAGCACCGGCACCTCCAGCCCGACATCGGCCTTCCACAGCCCGCCCGCGCGCACGCAGCTCACGGACGCGCCGCTCCGCCACGCCCCCGGCAGGTCCTCCACCGCGGCCGTCTCGCACGCCCCCGCGCTCTGGGCGGCGGTGGCGGTGCGCGCTGCCTGGTCGGCCGCGTGGCCGGCGAGCGAGTAGGTGTAGCCGAGCAGCGCGCACTGCCAGCACAGGATCAGCACCACGGCCAGCAGCGGCACCATGCCGAGGAACTCCACCGCGACCTGTCCGCTGTCGCCGCCCCGGACGCCCCGGCCGCCCTTCGGCCCGCCCCGCCGGCGCCACAGGCTCAGCGCACCCCGGTCGCCGTACTTCTCGACCGCCCGCCCCCGCGCGCCCCGGCCGGGGCGTCCCGCGCCGCCCGCGGGGTCGCCCGCCAGGCCGAGTTCGGCGGCGAGGGCCCACAGCGCCTGCTTGACGGAGGACCGGTGGTCGAGGTCCTGGAGGCGCCCGGCGTCCACGGCCGGCTGGAGTTCCTTGAAGCCGGCCGGGACAGCGGTCCGGGCGACCCGTGTGCCGGTGATCCGTTCGACCAGCGGCGGCTGGATCTCGGTGGCGCGCGTATGCCGGTTGACGAGCGTCAGGGTCTCCTCGGCCTTGCGGATCTGGAGCCGGTCCCAGAGCCGTACCAGGCGCTTGGCGGCCCGGACCGCGACCACGTCCGGGGTGGTCACCATCAGCGCGGTGTCGGACATCTCGACGGCGGCCGCGTTGGCCCCGTTCATCTGGGTGCCGCAGTCGATGACGACGACCTCGTAGCGGGTCCGCAGCGAGCTGACGATCTGCCGGGCCGCCCGGTCGGTGACCTCCTCGCCCCGTTCGCCGTCCGCCGGGGCGAGCAGCAGCCCCAGACCGGTCGCGTGGTCGCAGACCGCGTCCTGGAGGACGCGCGGCGAGATGTCGCTGATCTGCGCCAGGTCCACCACCGAGCGCCGGAACTGCACATCGAGGTAGGAGGCGATGTCGCCGGACTGGAGGTCCATGTCGACCAGCGCGGTGGACCGCCCGGAGGCGCGGGCCGCCAGCGCCAGCTGCACGGCCGTGACGGTCGTCCCGACACCGCCCTTGGCGCCGGTGACGCTGACGACGGTGCCGCCGGGCCCGCCGGGCGTCTCCGGGCCGGCTCCCAGATGGCGCCGGACCCCGGCGGCCCACTGGGCGGCGCCCTGCACCCGGGCGGACAGTTCCTCGTAGTTCAGCGGCAGCGCGACGAGTCCCCGGGCGCCCGCGTCCATGGCGGCCTGGAAGAGCTGCGGCCCGGCGTCGGCCGAGACGAGCACCACGCCGACCGCCGGGAAGCGGAGCACCGTCTCCCGGATGAGGTCGAGCGCGGGCACCGGCCCGATCCGTTCATGGACGACGACGACCTCGGGGAGCTCCCCGACCGACTCCCCCGCGAGCCGCGCGAGGGTGTCGAGGAGGGTGGTGGAGTCGGGGACGGGCGGCGCCGGTTCGGCGTCGGGGAGCTGGCTGAGCAGGGTGGTGAGGGAGCGGGCGGCCTCGGGGTCGCCCGCCGCGGGGAGGATTCTCGTGGTCATCCGTGCCTCACTTGTCCCCGTCGAGGGTGTACGTGCGGTCGCGCGGGCGGATGGGCTCGGTGCCGCCGGGCGCGACGAGGGCGAGCCGGACGTGGGAGGCGAAGGACTCGGCGTAGGCGACCCGCTGGGCGTCGAGGGTGCCGAGGGCGAAGGTGATCGGCACGGCCTCGGTGGTCTGCCCGCGCCGCCGGGCGTCGTCGTCGCGGTCGAAGGGGGTGAGTTCGCCGACGTCGATGACCTCGGCACCCTCGACGATCACCTTGGACTGCGGCTCGGCGTCCCCGTCCCGGCCGTCGAAGGTGGCGTAGATGTTGACCCGGGCGCCGGGGCGGATCTTGCCGGCCACCCCGGTGGCCGCGTCGATCATGATGGCGATCTCCTGTTCGCCCTCCTCCAGCGCCGGGCGTTCGACGATCATGTCGCGCTGGAGCAGTGAGCCCTTGCGGAGCGGGGTGAGCGCGATCTTGCCGGTGAGGTCGCGGAGATCGGTGACCGCGGTCTCCGGAAGCCAGCGCTCCGGCATGGTGATCTCGTCGAACTTGGCCGCGGACAGCTCCTCGTAGGGCTGTATGTCGGACTTGACCTCGTAGGCCGTGGTCTCCGGGCCGACCTTGGACCGCACGTCGCCGATCACCATCAGGACTCCGACGAAGGCACCGGCCGCGCAGAGGACGGAGAGCAGGAGCAGGATCACTCCGCGGCGCTGACGTGAGTTCATCGGCGTAGAACCTCGTTCAGGGACGTGTCCGGGGCGGACGGGGACTGGAGCGGGGCGGGCACGGGGCGGGTGGCTCCGGGGCGGCCGGCTAGGTGGCGGCGCCGGAGGTGAGGGCCGCGCTCCCGGCGGCCACCGGGGAGCAGCAGAACGCGCAGCGGTCGCCGATCAGTTCGAGACCGCACCAGCGGCACTCGGTGGTGCGGACCGAGGCGACGAGCTGGTAGAGGATCGACAGATCGGGGATGGCGGCGGCGAACTCGACGAGCCGGCCGCTGCCCCACCAGCGAGCGGAGTCGGCGGGCAGGGTGGCCTCCCGCACGCTGTGCACGCGCCAGGCGGGGACGAGGGTGCTGAACACCCAGTCGGACGGGGACTGGCCGCGGGCGACCACCAGTTCGGTGCCGTACTGGGGGCCGCCGGGGACGGTGCCGCCCGGGGTGACGCGGGTGAGCCGCGGCTCCGGGCTCGCGAGGACGGCGAACTGGCTGCCGGGCACCCAGGACTTGGCGTGCTCCCGGAGGCCCACGGGCACATGGTCGAGACGGGAGACGGAGGAGAGCAGCGCGCCGGCGTGGACGTAGTGGGTGAGCAGCCGCACGGCCGAGCCGAGGATGCCGGGGCTGAAGTCGCAGAGCGAGAGACGGCGCAGCTGGTGGGCGAGGACGGCCACGGCCAGCGGGGGTAACTCCAGGCGGAGCAGGGCTATCCGGTCGCTCTCCAGGATGGAGCGCACGCCGTGCAGCCGGCGGTGGACGGCATCCGGCACCGAGGCCGGGTAGAGGACGATCAGATAGCCGTGGCTCTCGATCAGCCCGTAGGTCCGGGCGAGCGCGTCCTCCAGCGGCATCTCCGGCGCGAGGACGGTGGCGGGCGGCGTCTGCCGGTCGAGGGCCGGGAGAACGAGGTCGGGGGCGGTGACTGCTATCGCGGTGTGCACGTCAGGTTTCCCCGTTCACTCCGGCGGCCGGGGCTGCGGACGCCGTGGACCAACACTGCGCAGCGCAACTGCTTCGCTACTGTCACAGCACTTTATCCGTGTCGTCTGCATTGGAGAACAGTTCACCGGTATCGGGGAATTCGATCTTCAACTGACACGGGGGCATCTTCCGCCTCTTCTGTGGACGAACCGCCGGGCCCCTCCCCCGCCCCCCGCTCACCAGGGGAGTTCCCGGACCTGCTGGACGCAGAGCACGACGAAGAGCAGCCCCGCGGCGGTCAGCATGACGTTGCTGAGCGCGCCGTTGCGCCACTCCCGCGGGGTGCGGCCGGAGTTGAGCAGCCACAGCAGCGTCAGGGCGAGGAACGGCATGAAGAAGGCACCCAGGACGCCGTAGACGACGACCAGCCCGAACGGCCGGTCGAGGAAGAGCAGGCTGATGGGCGGGAAGGTCAGCCAGAGCAGATAGGCCCGGAAGGGCAGTGACTTCTCCGCCGCTCCGGTGACGAGCCCGGTCACGGCGGGGTCGGGCTTCCCGGTGACGCCCGTGCCGGCGGTCGTGCCCGCGGCGGCCGTGTCGTCCGCCGGCGCGGCGGGCTCGGGGACGGGCGCGGGCGCCGCTGCGCGGACGGCCGCCCGGCCGGCAGCGCGGTCGCGGCGGATGCGCTCCACGAAGTCGGTGAACAGCAGGCTGACGCCGTGCCAGACGCCGATGAGCGAGGAGAAGGAGGCGGCGAAGAAACCGATCAGGAAGAGCTTGGCGGTGGTGGCGCCGAAGCGCGCCTCCAGCACCTCGCCCAGGGCGAGCAGGCCCTTGTCGCCGCTCGCCAGCGCGATGTTGGCGGAGTGCAGCAGCTCCGCGCCGGTGATCAGCATCGCGATCACGAAGACGCCGGTCGTCACGTAGGCGACGCGGTTGTCGAGCCGCATCACCTTCATCCAGCCGGGGCCGGTCCAGCCCTTGGCGTTGACCCAGTACCCGTACGCGGCCATGGTGATGGTGCCGCCGACGCCGCCGATCAGGCCGAGGGTGTACAGCAGTGAGCCGTCCGGCAGCACGGGCACCAGCCCGGCGACGGCCGCGGGGACGTCCGGGCCGACCCGCAGCGCCACGTACACGACCACCACGAACATCACGCCGACGAGCACGGTCATGGTCTTCTCGAAGACGGCGTAGTGGTTGAACCAGACGAACACCAGGCCGACCAGACCGGTGATCACCGCCCAGGTCTTGAGACCGAGGAAGTCCGGGAAGAGCGCGGCGAGCGGCAGGGCGCTGGAGGACATGGCGGTCGCGCCGTAGACGAAGCCCCAGATGACGACGTAGCCGGCGAAGTAGACGGTGGTCCACGAACCGAGGCTCCGCCAGCCCTCGAACAGGGTCTGCCCGGTGGCCAGATGCCAGCGCCCGGCGGCCTCGGCGAGGGAGATCTTGACGACGCATCCGATGACGGCGGCCCACAGCAGGGTGTAGCCGAACCGGCTGCCCGCGATCAGGGTGGCGACGAGGTCACCGGCGCCGACGCCCGTCGCGGCGACGACGATGCCCGGGCCGATGTACCGCCAACTCGGCCTGCGCGGCCGTCCGGTGACGGGCCCGGCGCTCTCCCCCGCCTCGTCCGTACGTGTCACTGGCCCGCCTCCGCGTCCGTACCGCCGCTGCCGTTGCCGTTGCGGTTGCTGTCACCGCCGTTGCCGTCACTGCTGCACTGCTGCCGCCGCTGCCGTTGCCGTGCGCCGCTGCCGGCCGGCGCGATGGACCGGCCGGGGTGCGGGCGGCGCACAAGGAGTGCCATTCCCCGCGGGCGTCCGCTCCACTCCCGCGCCGGCCCCGCTCCCCCGCCCGTACCCCGCACGCCCCCGCACGCTCCCGCGGTCGCGCCCGGTCCCCCGCCGGTGCGCCTCGCGCCCGTCGGCGGGCCGTAACCCGCGCCCGCTAGGGTCCCGGCCATGAACACCACCTCTCCGGGCGAGGTCCCGGCCCTGCGGCGGCGGCTCGGGCTCTTCGACGCCGTCGTGATCGGCCTGGGCGCCATGGTGGGCGCGGGCATCTTCGCCGCGCTCGCGCCCGCCGCCGCGACGGCCGGCTCGGGGCTGCTGCCGGCGCTGGCGGTCGCGGCGGTCGTCGCGTACTGCAACGCCACGTCCTCCGCGCGGCTCGCGGCCCGCTACCCGGAGTCGGGCGGCACGTATGTCTACGGGCGGGAGCGGCTCGGCCCGTTCTGGGGCCATCTGGCGGGCTGGGGGTTCGTGGCGGGCAAGACGGCGTCCTGCGCGGCGATGGCCCTGACCGTGGGGGCGTACGCGTGGCCCGGGCACGACCGGGAGGTGGCGGTGGCGGCCGTGGTGGCGCTGACGGCCGTGAACTACCGGGGAGTCCAGAAGTCGGCCTGGCTGACCCGGGGGATCGTCGCGGTGGTGCTCGCCGTGCTGGCGGCCGTGGTGACGGCCGGGCTGACCTCGCCCGAGGCCGACGGAGCGCGGCTGGCGCTCGGCGGCGACGCCTCGCCGGCCGGGGTGCTGGGCGCGGCGGGACTGCTGTTCTTCGCCTTCGCCGGATACGCGCGGATCGCCACGCTCGGCGAGGAGGTGCGCGATCCGGCGCGCACCATCCCGCGTGCGATCCCGCTGGCGCTCGGCATCACGCTCGCCGTGTACGCGGCCGTGGCCGTCGCGGCGCTCGCGGTGCTCGGCCCGGACGGGCTGGCGGACGCCGGCGCGCCGCTCGCCGAGGCCGTACGGGCGGCGGGCGTGCCGGAGCTGGCGCCGGTGGTGCGCGCCGGCGCGGCCGTCGCGGCGCTGGGTTCGCTGCTCGCGCTGGTGCTCGGTGTCTCCCGGACGACGCTGGCCATGGCCCGGGACGGGCATCTGCCGTCGGTCCTGGCCGCCGTCCACCCGCGGTTCCGGGTGCCGCACCGGGCCGAACTGGCGGTCGGCGCGGTGGTCGCCGTGCTGGCGGCGACGGCGGATCTGCGCGGGGCGATCGGCTTCTCCTCGTTCGGGGTGCTCGTCTACTACGCGATCGCCAACGCCTCCGCCTGGACGCTGAGCCGGGAGGAGGGACGGCCGCCGCGCGCCGTCCCGGTCGTCGGGCTGGCGGGCTGTCTGCTGCTCGCCGTCACGCTGCCACTGCCGTCGGTGGTCACGGGCGCCGCCGTGCTGGCGGCGGGCGCGGTGCTGTACGGCGTGCGGCGGGGCGCCCGGCGCGCGGGCTGAGGGCCTCGGAACACCGGCCCGGTGCCGCGGGTCTCTCGGCCGTCCGTGCGAGATCGTCCGCCGTCCGTGCGAGACCGCCCGGCCGGAACCGGCATGGCCTCTTCCGGTCGGCGCGGCACCATTGACCCGCCCATGCCAAGGCCCCAGCATGACGCAGCATGCGACTGCCATCACGCGGCCAACGGGTCACCGCCCTCGCCGCTCTTCTGACACTCGCGCTGGCCGTTCCCCTGACCCAGGCCGGCACGACTCCCCCCACCGACCGTGCGGACGCGCTCACCAGCGTCGCGTCCGCCGAAGAGACCCCCCGTCAGTACGAGGTCGCGGGCCCCGCCACCGCGGCCCAGCGCACCCGCCTGCTCGCCACCGGCGCCTCCGTCGACGAGGTGCGCGACCACTCCGTCGTCGTCTCCGCGGACTCCGGGCAGGCCCGCGAGCTCCGCGCCCTCGGCTACACGCTGGAACCGCTGCCCGCTCCCCCGTCCCGGCGGGCGGGCGAACAGAGCCTGCGCGCGGCGGACTTCCCGCCCGCCGACGCGGACTACCACAACTACGCCGAAGCCACGGCGGAGATCAACTCCCGTGTCGCCGCCCACCCGGACATCATGAGCAAGCGGGTGATCGGCAAGTCCCACGAGGGCCGCGACATCGTCGCCGTCAAGATCAGCGACAACGTGAGGACGGACGAGGACGAGCCCGAGGTCCTCTTCACCCACCACCAGCACGCCCGCGAGCACCTCACCGTCGAGATGGCGCTCTACCTCCTGCGCGAACTGGGCGAGGACTACGGCACCGACGCGCGCATCACCAAGGCGGTGAACGACCGCGAGATCTGGATCCTGCCGGACCTCAACCCGGACGGCGGCGAGTACGACATCGCCACCGGCTCCTACCGCTCGTGGCGCAAGAACCGGCAGCCCAACGCCGGCTCCTCGGCCGTCGGCACCGACATCAACCGCAACTGGCCCTACCAGTGGGGCTGCTGCGGCGGCTCCTCCGGCAGCACCTCCTCGGACACCTACCGGGGCCCCTCGGCCGAGTCCGCCCCCGAGGTGAAGACCGTCACCGACTTCGTCCGGAGCCGGATCGTCGGCGGCGAGCAGCAGATCAAGGCCGGCATCGACTTCCACACCTACAGCGAGCTGGTGCTCTGGCCGTACGGCTACACCTACTCCGACACCGCGGGCGGCATGACCCGGGACGACCGCGACGCCTTCGCCGCCATCGGCCGGAAGATGGCCGCGAGCAACGGCTACACCCCGCAGCAGTCGAGCGATCTCTACATCACCGACGGCAGCGTCAACGACTGGATGTGGGGCGACCAGAAGATCTTCTCGTACACCTACGAGATGTATCCGTCCTCGGCCTCCGGCGGCGGCTTCTACCCGCCCGACGAGGTGATCGAGCGGGAGACCAGCCGGAACCGGGACGCGGTGCTCCAGCTGATCGAGAACGCGGACTGCATGTACCGCTCCATCGGCAAGGAGGCCCAGTACTGCGCCTCCGGCTGAGCCGGTGACGACGGCGCGCCCCCGGGGTAGGACCCGGGGGCGCGTCCGCCCCGCCGGGGCCTTCCGGCTCACGGCCCGGCACGGGATCCGTCACCGCGGCGCACACACCGCCGCCCTGCGGATGCGGGAGGATTCCGTAGTCCCACCCGCACCGCAGCCCGCGGAGGCCCGATGACCGCCGAGCACCCCACCGACCGTGCCGCCGCCCGCCTGGCCGGGGAACGGGTCGACCACCGTTTCAAGGGACTGCCGCCGGACGCCGCCGGCCTGACCGTCCGCGAACTGGCCGACCAGCGCCGGTCCTTGTTCAGCGGCGGCTTCACCACGCCGGTCCTGGCCCTCTCCGCCGAGGCGCTGGAGCACAATCTGGCCCTGATGGGCCGCTACGCCGCCCGGCACGGGCTGGCCCTCGCCCCGCACGGCAAGACCTCCATGGCCCCGGCCCTCTTCGAACGCCAGCTGGAGCACGGTGCCTGGGGCATCACCGCCGCCGTCCCGCACCAGGCCCGCGTCTACCGCGCGTTCGGCGTCCGCCGGATCTTCCTCGCCAACCAGCTCGTCGACCCGGCCGCCCTCCGCTGGCTCGCCGGGGAGCTCGACGCCGACCCGGAGTTCCGCTGCGTCGTGTACGCCGACTCGGTGCGCGGAGTCGAACTGATGGACGCCGCCCTGAGCGCCTGCGGTGCCACCCGGCCCGTCGAGGTGGTCATCGAACTGGGTGCCGGACAGGGGGCGCGTACCGGGGCGCGCACGGACGACGACTGCGCGGCGGTCGCCGCGGCCGTCACCGCCGCCCGCACCCTCCGCCTGACCGGCGTCGCCGGGTACGAGGGCGAGGTGCCCGGCGCGGACCCCGAGCGGGTCACGGCCTGGCTGCGCCGCCTGGTCGCCCTCGCCGGCGCGCTCGACGCGGCCGGCCACTTCGCGGACACCGAGGAGATCGTCGTCAGCGCGGGCGGCAGCGCCTGGTTCGACGCGGTCGCGCAGGTCTTCGGCGAGATCCCGGCCCTGTCCCGGCCGGTGCTCCGGCTGCTGCGCTCCGGCGCGTACGTCTCGCACGACGACGGTCACTACCGGCGCCTCACCCCCTTCAACCGGATCCCGGAGGAGGGCGCGCTGCGGCCCGCCTTCCGGCTGTGGGCGCAGGTCCTCTCCCGCCCCGAACCGGGCCAGGCGTTCCTCAACGCGGGCAAGCGGGACGCCCCCTGCGACCTGCACCTGCCGGAACCGCAGCTCGTGCGGTCCGCGCGGGACGGGGCGGAGCGGCCCGCCACCGGCCTCACGGTGACCGCCCTGTCCGACCAGCACGCCTGGCTGGACGTCGCGCGGGAGGGCCGGGCCCTGGAGGTCGGCGACTGGGTGGGGCTGGGGCTGTCGCACCCCTGCACGGTCTTCGACAAGTGGCAGCTGATCCCGGTGGTGACGGCGGACGGCACCGTCACGGACTTCGTCCGCACCTTCTTCTGACGGCGCGGTTCCGCGGCGGCGCGCTGCGGCCGGAGGCCGGCGGCGGTCCCCGTGGGGCCCGGTGTGGCACGGACGGGTGTGCGAACGCCCGTCCCGGCTCGGGGCGAACACCCGCGCGACCGGGCGTGGCGGAGCTCACACCGGCCTCCCCGCAGGCGCCCCCACCGCTCCGCAGCCGCCCGGCCCCGTCTCCCGTCCGCCTGCCCCGGCCCGCCCGGCCGCCGGCTTCCGCCTCCACTTTCGAAGCCGCGCGGACTCTTCCGGCCGGTGTTCCGCATGTGCCGGACGGCGGCCGCTTCCGCATCGAAGACGGCTGCCGAACGGTCCGTACGGCAGCTCCCCCCGGTCCGCGTCCGCCGGGCGGCGCGCGGCTCACGGGGTCCTCCGGCGGGGTGCCCCCCGCGTGGCGGAAAACACCGAGCGGCCCCACCCGGGCGGCCGTATGGTGGCGAACATGCAGGTGATCCAGTCAACGAAGCTCGCCAATGTCTGCTACGAGATCCGGGGTCCGGTTCTCGAGGAGGCCATGCGGCTGGAGGCGGCGGGTCACCGCATCCTCAAGCTCAACACCGGCAACCCGGCGCCGTTCGGCTTCGAGTGCCCGCCCGAGATCCTGGAGGACATGCTCCGGACGCTGGGCGACGCGCACGGCTACGGCGACGCGAAGGGCCTCCTCACGGCCCGGCGCGCGGTGATGCAGCACTACCAGACCAAGGGCATCGAGCTGGACGTCGAGGACATCTACCTCGGCAACGGCGCCTCCGAGCTGATCCAGATGTCGATGCAGGCGCTGCTCGACGACGGCGACGAGGTACTGGTCCCCTCCCCCGACTACCCGCTGTGGACGGCCGCCGTCTCGCTCTCCGGCGGCACGGCCGTGCACTACCGCTGCGACGAGCAGTCGGACTGGATGCCGGACCTCGCCGACATCGAGCGCAAGGTGACCGACCGCACCAAGGCGATCGTCGTCATCAACCCGAACAACCCCACGGGCGCCGTCTACGACGACGAACTGGTGCGCGGGATCGCCGAGATCGCCCGCCGCCACAACCTGATCGTCTGCTCCGACGAGATCTACGACAAGATCCTCTACGACGGCGCCACCCACACCCCCACCGCCGCTCTCGCCCCGGACCTGCTCGTCCTCACCTTCAACGGCCTGTCCAAGGCGTACCGGGTGGCGGGCTACCGCAGCGGCTGGCTGGCGGTCTGCGGGCCGAAGGAGCACGCCTCCAGCTACATGGAGGGACTGACGATCCTCGCCAATATGCGGCTGTGCGCCAACGTCCCGGCGCAGCACGCGGTGGCCGTCGCCCTCGGCGGCCGGCAGTCGATCAACGAGCTGGTGCTGCCGGGCGGCCGGCTGCTGGAGCAGCGCGACACGGCGTACGAGACGCTGACGCGGATTCCGGGCGTGAGCTGCGTCAAGCCGAAGGGCGCGCTGTACGCCTTCCCGCGGCTGGACCCCAAGGTCTACAAGATCAAGGACGACCGGCAGATGGTGCTGGACCTGCTCCGCGCCGAGAAGATCATGATCGTGCAGGGTACGGGCTTCAACTGGCCCGAGCCGGACCACTTCCGGCTGGTCACCCTCCCGTACAAGGAGGATCTGGCGGACGCCATCACCCGGATCGGGGAGTTCCTGGACGGCTACAGCCAGTTCTGAGCCCGTCGGCACCGGGCCCGTACGGCGGCCGGCGCGGGTCCGGGAGGAGCCGGCACGGGGGCGGAACCGGGTCCGCCGGGATTCCGGATGCGAACAGAGTCAACTTTAGACATAATCCAAGCTAGGATGGTCCTCTCACATGAGGAGGCCATCCATGTACGAACCGATCCGCTCCAAGTCGGTCCACGCCATGGGAGAGCCGACGCCGCTGCCCCGCCGGCCGCGCCAGGAGGAGCTGGACATCCAGCTCGCCGGGCATCTGGCCGCGCTGCTGACCGTGACCGATGAGCTGCGGGCCCTCGCCCCGGATCCGTCCCTGGACCGGGCCGCGCAGCGGCTCACCGAGCGCGTCACCCGGCTCCGCGACGGTTCCCGGCCGGCCCGCTCCGCCACCGCTCCCGCACAGGAGCGGCCGGACGCCGACCGGGTCGCGTCGCTGCACCGCCGCGCGCACACGCTCGCCGGGCGCGCCCTGGTCGTGGCCGCGTCGCGCGCGGACACCGGTGCCGCGATCCTCTCCGCCGAGCGCATGGACGCGCACGCCGCCGCCCTGGACGGCGCCGGTTCCGCCCTCTCGGGGGCGGCCCACTGACGCGCCGGGGCCGCGCCCCGCATCAGCGCCCGCGGCCCCGGCGCAACCACCGAGAACCCGATGGCCGGGTGCGGCACGAAGCCGCACCCGGCCATCGGTGCGTCCGGTCGGGACCGTCCCCCGTACCCCGCGGGCCCGCGGTCATCAGACCCGCGGTCGTCCGGCCCGCGCCGTACGGAAACCGGTGCCGTCAGCCCAGACGGCGGACGAGCGCGCGGTACTCGTCCCACATCTCCTTGGGCGTGTGGTCACCGAAGGTGCTCAGGTGCTCCGGGACCAGGGAGGCCTCGTCCCGCCAGGTGTCGAGGTCCACGCTGAGCAGGAAGTCGAGGTCCTCCTCGGCCAGGTCGAGCCCCTCGGTGTCGAGGGAACCCTTGGCCGGCAGGACGCCGATCGGCGTCTCGACGCCCTCGGCCCCGCCCTCCAGGCGCTCGACGATCCACTTGAGCACGCGGCTGTTCTCGCCGAAGCCGGGCCACACGAAGCGGCCGTCGGCGTCCTTGCGGAACCAGTTGACGTAGTAGATCTTCGGCAGCTTCTCCGCGTCCGCCCGCTGTCCGACCTTCACCCAGTGGGCCATGTAGTCGCCCATGTTGTAGCCGCAGAACGGCAGCATGGCGAACGGGTCGCGGCGCAGCTCGCCGACCTTGCCCTCGGCGGCGGCGGTCTTCTCGGAGGCGACGTTCGCACCGAGGAAGACGCCGTGCTGCCAGTCGAAGGACTCCGTCACCAGCGGCACGGCCGAGGCACGGCGGCCACCGAAGAGGATGGCCGAGATCGGCACGCCCTTCGGGTCCTCCCACTCGGGCGCGATGATCGGGCACTGGCCGGCCGGGACGGTGAAGCGGGCGTTGGGGTGCGCCGCCGGGGTCCCCGACTCCGGGGTCCAGTCGTTGCCCTTCCAGTCCGTCAGGTGCGCCGGGGGCTCCTCGGTCATGCCCTCCCACCAGACGTCACCGTCGTCGGTGAGCGCCACGTTGGTGAAGACGGCGTTGCCCCAGAGGGTCTTCATGGCGTTGGCGTTGGTGTGCTCGCCGGTGCCGGGTGCGACACCGAAGAAGCCCGCCTCCGGGTTGATCGCGTAGAGCCGGCCGTCCTCGCCGAAGCGCATCCAGGCGATGTCGTCGCCGATGGTCTCCACGGTCCAGCCGGGGATCGTGGGCTCCAGCATCGCGAGGTTGGTCTTTCCGCAGGCCGAGGGGAAGGCGGCGGCGACGTACTTGGACTCACCGCGCGGCGGGGTGAGTTTGAGGATCAGCATGTGCTCGGCGAGCCAGCCCTCGTCGCGCGCCATGACGGAGGCGATGCGCAGGGCGTAGCACTTCTTGCCGAGCAGGGCGTTGCCGCCGTAGCCGGAGCCGTAGGACCAGATCTCGCGGGACTCCGGGAAGTGCGAGATGTACTTGGTCGTGTTGCAGGGCCACGGCACGTCGGCCTCGCCCTCGGCCAGCGGGGCGCCCAGGCTGTGCACGGCCTTGACGAAGAAGCCGTCGGAGCCGAGCTCGTCGAGGACGGGCTGCCCCATCCGGGTCATGGTCCGCATGGAGACCGCGACATACGCGGAGTCGGTGATCTCGACGCCGATCGCGGACAGCGGCGAGCCGAGCGGGCCCATGCAGAACGGCACCACGTACATCGTCCGGCCGCGCATGGAGCCGCGGAAGACCCCGTCCTCACCGGTGAAGATCTCCCGCATCTCGGCGGGGTCCTTCCAGTGGTTCGTCGGGCCGGCGTCCTCCTCCTTCTCGGAGCAGATGAAGGTGCGGTCCTCGACGCGCGCCACATCGCTCGGGTCGGAGGCGGCGTGGTACGAGTTCGGCCGCTTGATCGGGTCGAGCTTGGTGAAGGTCCCCTTGGCGACCAGCTCTTCGCAGAGGCGTTCGTACTCGGCCTCGGAGCCGTCACACCACACGATCCGGTCCGGCTGGGTGATGGCGGCGATCTCGCCGACCCAGGAGACCAGTTCCTGGTGGTTGGTGGGTGGGTTGGTGGCCACGGGGGTCTGGGGGTCGCCCCCGGGAGACACAGCGCTGAGCGCCACGATCACTCCGTTCCGCCGGAACCGCGCCGCTCCGGCGTCAGATAGCGAGGGTCATACGGGCATCACTGTCCCTGATACCCGCATATGTCATTAGTTGCCCCGTGGGGGCTGCGACCCGGATGCGTCCTGTGCGCTCATCCGGTGCCGACCGCACTCATTTGATCATCCGCCTGTGCGGCTCATCTGTCCAGAGGGCAGCCCACGTGAGCATCGCCACTCGCACCCGTCGCATTCGGGCCACTCGGGCCCCCGCAAGTTACGGTCCCGTAGCTAGCATTGACCCATGACTGCCACATCCGGCGCCTCACGCGAGGCCGTGCACCACGACGACAACGCGCCCTCCGAGACCTCCGGTGTGCTCCCGCAGGACCTTTCCAAACCCGTCAAGCCGCGGCTGCGGGGCTGGCTCCACGCGGGCATGTTCCCGGCGGTCCTGATCTCCGGCGTCTTCCTGACCGCGCTGGCCGACACCGACCCCGGCCGGATCGCCTGCGCCGTCTTCACCCTCACCGCCTGCCTGCTCTTCGGGGTGAGCGCGCTCTACCACCGCGGCAACTGGGGACCGCGCGCCAACGCCGTCCTGCGCAGACTCGACCACGCGAACATCTTCCTGATCATCGCGGGCACCTACACCCCGCTCACGATCCTGCTGCTCCCCGACGGCACCCGGGAGACGCTGCTGTGGGCGATCTGGGCCGCCGCGCTGATCGGCATCGCCTTCCGCGTCTTCTGGGTGGGGGCCCCGCGGTGGCTCTACACCCCCTGCTACATCGCGATGGGGTGGGCGGCCGTCTTCTTCCTGCCCGACTTCCTGCGCGAGGGCGGGATCGCGGTGCTGCTGCTCGTGATCGCCGGCGGGCTGCTCTACAGCGCCGGCGGTGTCATCTACGCGCTCCAGCGCCCCAATCCGTCACCGCGGTTCTTCGGCTTCCACGAGGTGTTCCACTCGCTCACCCTGGCGGCCTTCGTCGCGCACTACATCGGCATCTCGCTGGTGGCGATCTGACGACGGCGGACGCCCCGCAGGGCCACCGCGGGTCGCGGTGCGGAAGCGGGGGGCGACGGCACGCCGATGGCCCCGGGTCCTCCGCGCCCGGCTGCCGACCGTCCGCCGGCCGCGCCGCGGCCCCGTAGCGGACCTCGCCGCCGGGCCGTAGCGGACGTCACCGTCGGCCCCGAGCCGGTCCCGCCGCCCCGGCCCTGTCACGCGGCCGGGGCGTCGGCGTTCCCCGGCCACCCGGAGCCCCCGGGCAGCCGCAGGCCCGGGGTGGCCCCGGGCTGGGCCCGCACCACCCGTCCCGTTCCCCCGCCGGGTCACTCCCCGGCGTCGTGGGACCCGCCGAGCCGGCCGGCGAGGGCCTCCGGCTCCGTCACCGGCGCGTCGCAGGTGAAGTGGCGGCAGACATACGCCGCCGGCCGGCCGTCCCGCAACGGGCGGTCCCGCAGCAGCGGCGGATGCTCCGCGCCGGGCTCCCCGAGCGCCACGACCGCGCCGGGCGCGGTGCCCAGCAGCGCCGTACGGTGCAGAGCGGCCGTCGCCGGATCGTCCCGCGGGCCGATGACGGCCACCTCGCGCGGTCCGTCCAGCGCCGCCTCCGCGACGGCCAGCCCCCAGCCGGTGTGCCGGGGAACGCGGGGTGCCAGCGCCCGCACCACACCGAGCGCCCCCTCCGCCGCGCTGCGGTGCTCGGCGCTGCCGGTGTACGCGGCGTACGACAGGAGCGCGCCGGCCGCGGCGGACCAGCCGGAGGGGGTGGCCTCGTCGGTCGGGTCCTGCGGGCGGCGGATCAGCCGCTCGCCGTCGTCGGCGGTGTCGTAGAGCGCGCCGTCCTCGCCCCGGAAGTGCCGCAGCACGGTGTCCAGGAGCAGCCCGGCGAACGTCACCCAGACGCCGTCACCGGTGACGGCCGAAAGGGCGAGGAAGCCTTCGGCGACATCCGCGTAGTCCTCCAGGACTCCCGCGTTGGCCCCGGCGGTGCCGTCGCGGGAGGTCCGGGCGAGCCGGCCGGTGCCGTCCATGTGGACCCGTACCAGCAGATCGGCCGCGGCGGTCGCCGCCTCGACGAGGTCGGGGCGGTCGAAGTAGGCGCCGGTCTCGGCGAGAGCCGCGATGGCGAGCCCGTTCCAGGCGGCGACCACCTTGTCGTCCCGCCCCGGCCGGGGCCTCCTGGCGCGCGCCTCGGCCAGGCGCTCGCGGATGGAGGCGATGCGGTCTGCATCGGTGAGCCCCTCCCCGGGGAGCTGGAGCACGGAGGCGCCCTCCTCGAAGGTGCCCTCCTCGGTGACCCCGAAGTATCCGGCCGCCAGCCGTGCGTCCTCCTCGCCGAGGACCTCCCGGAGCTCGGCGGGCGTCCAGACGTAGTAGGCGCCCTCGGCGTGCCGGGCGTGGCCGCCGGCGCCTCCCCCGGCACCCACGCCCTCCGCGCCGGCCGGGCCGCCCCGGCCGTCCGGTACCTCGCTGTCGGCGTCCAGCGCGGAGGCGAACCCGCCCTCGGGTGTGCGCAGTTCACGCAGCAGGAAGTCGGCGGTCTCCAGCGCCACCCGCCGGGCCAGGCCGGAGCCGGTGGCCCGCCACAGATGCGCGTAGACGCGGAGCAGCAGCGCGTTGTCGTACAGCATCTTCTCGAAGTGGGGCACCACCCAGCGCCGGTCGACGGAGTAGCGGGCGAAGCCCCCGCCGAGCTGGTCGTACAGCCCGCCGCGCGCCATGGCCTCGCAGGTGTCGGAGGCCATCTGCAGGGCGCCCTCGGAGCCGGTGCGGGCGTGGTGCCGCAGCAGGAACTCCAGCACCATCGACGGCGGGAACTTGGGGGCGCCGCCGAACCCGCCGCGGGCCGCGTCGTAGTCGCGGGTCAGGGCCAGCAGCGCGGCGTGCAGCTCCTCCTCGCCGGGCGGGCGGGCGTCCTTCCCGCCGCCGAGCGCGAGCGAGCGCGAGGAGAGTTCACCGACGATCCGCCCGGCCACCTCGCCGACCTCCTCGCGGCGGTCGCTCCAGGCAGCGTGCACCCCTTCCAGCACCTGGCGGAAGGAGGGGATGCCGTAGCGGGCCTCGGGCGGGAAGTAGGTGCCGAAGTAGAACGGCTCGGCGTCCGGCGTGAGGAAGACGGTCATCGGCCAGCCGCCCTGGCCCGTCGCCGCCTGGACGGCCTCCATGTAGACCGCGTCCACGTCCGGCCGCTCCTCGCGGTCCACCTTGACGGACACGAAGTGGGCGTTGAGATAGGCGGCGGCCTCCGGGTCCTCGAAGGACTCGCGGGCCATCACATGGCACCAGTGGCACGCCGAGTAGCCGACCGACAGCAGAACGGGTACATCGCGCCGCCGCGCTTCCTCGAAAGCCTCCTGCTCCCAGGGCCACCAGTCGACCGGATTCTCGGCATGCTGCAGCAGATAAGGCGAGGTCACGCCAGCCAACCGGTTCATACGACCCAGCCTCTCACGCCGACGCGGCCCTGCCGGTTCGGCCCGCAAGCCCCCGCACTACTTGGCCGATTTGCACTCATGCGCCATCACGTGGTGAATGCGGATCGCCCCTTTTGCGCCCAGGTCGCCCTGCGGACGCTGAAGGTTCTGCCCCGGCCCAAAGCCGGTGCCCGACTGGAAGTGGGCAGTACGCTGAGTCGAGCAGCACCGCGTCCTCGAAGGAGGTACTTCATGACCGCCGAGATGGTGGCGCCCGCGTGGATGCACACGCAGATCAGCGCGGAACAGTACGACTCCTGGTCCGAGGAGCAGTGCGCCGGCATCGAGATCGTGGACGGGATGGTCGTCGTGAGCCCGAGCGCCTCCAAGCGGCACAACCGGCTGGCTCGGCTCTTGGCCAATGCCCTGGACGCCGCCGCGGGCCCGGACTGGAACGCCGACACGGACTTCGACGTCCGCCTGCAGGACGTTCCACTCACCAACCGCCGACCGGACGTCACCGTCTACCGGGCGGAGACCATCGACCTCACGCCCACCCGCCCCGAGCACGTACTCCTGGTCGTCGAAGTCGTGTCGCCCGGTTCGGAGACCACCGACCGGATCGTGAAGGTGGACCAGTACGCCAAAGCCGGCATCCCCTTCTACTGGCGCATCGAGCAGTCCGCCACCGGCGTTCCGATCGTCTACACCTACGTCCTCGACCCAGCCACCAGGGCCTACCGGGACGGCGAGGTGTTCACCGGCACCGTGAAGGCCACCGCGCCATTCCCTGTCACGGTCGACCTCGGGGCCCTGTGAGCAACGAGGATTCGCCCGCGCCCTCGGCGCCTCCGACGCCCTGTGGGCTGAGACATGTCCGCAACCGGGGACCTCTGGGCATCGGCCCCCAGCTCGGCCCGGACCCGTCGTCGGCGGTCCGGAGGGAAGCTGGACAGCTTCAACCAGGTGCCGACCTGTGCGTTCTCGCCGGGGACGAGCCGCGTGGGGAGCCACCCCCGCTTCATGCCCGTCACCCTGATGGCGTGGCGTCGTCAGCGGATCACTACGTCGTGATGATCACTGGCGACGACCTTGCCGTCCTTGACGATCCATACCTCCACGTAATGCCGACCCCGATACCTGGTGCGCTCATGGATCCGTGGTCCGCGCCCTGGCGTGATCTGACCACGTAAGCCGTGGGCATTCTCGGCGTCCGGTCCGTAGTTGCGGACCTTCCACCAGATGTCGTATGGCTGCGGGGCGTCGGTGCTCACCGTGAAGTACATGTCCCGGCCGACGGGGGCGAAGCCGGTACGGCGCAGGTCCGCGGATCCGGTGCCGATGGGGTTCGCGACACGGGCTTCGATCCGGGCCCAGCGTCCACCCGCCCACTGCACACCCATCTCCTCGATGAACCTCTCCGACGGCGCCCGGGTGACCCCTTCCGCCGAGGTCGGCTGCCCGGCCTTGGCGAGGGAGGCCGCTGCCGTCGTGGCGGGTGACCTGAACCCGTCACCGAAGAGTTGCTGCCAGAGCTTGACGCTCTTGTCCTTGTCCTGCTCGTCCAGGGCCCTACGCATCCGGGTCGCATACGACTGAATGTGCTTGGCGAAGTTGGCGTACCGGTCCTGGTCCCAGCGGTGGTTGAAGCTGGTCTGCGGGCAACTCGGGTCGACGATCACGGGCATTAGTGGGTTGAGGGCCAGCCACGCGGCGAGGTCCTCGATGAGGTCGACCAGAGTGGTGGGCACCCCGCTGTAGCGGTTGCCCGTGTCGTAGACCTGGACCCGTTCGCCGAGCAAGGCTGTCAGGATCACCGAGGGGATGCGGAAGGTGTCCTTGGAGTCCCGCAGGTACTTCACCAGGCGAATCACCTTGCGCAGGTTGCCGCCGGTCAGCGAGTCCTTCTCCTTCATCCACGCGGTGTAGCCCTCGGGGTTGGTCTCCTCGAACTCCTCTACCTCCGAGTTGACGATCACCTGCCGACCGTCGGGCAGGATGAGGTGGGGGACGATGTCGACGTGGCAGTCGCCCGCATAGTTGATCCGCACGCAGCGGTTTTTCTTCACTACCATCGACTTGTAAGTGTTGCTGCGTTTGAGCGCGGCGAACAGGGTGTTCAGGTACTCCGACGGCGTCGTTTCCCATGCCTCAACGACGGTCAGGTTGAGCAGGAAGTCGGCGTCGAACTCGTCGTTCTTGCCGGCCACTGGCTTGATGATGGTGCGATGGGCCCAGGAGCCTTGTCTGGTGGTACCGAGGATCAGTGGGCCGATAACCGAGTCGCTGGCCAGGAAGTTCAAGATGGCCGTCACCCGGGTGTCCAGCTGATCCAGCCTGGTCTGGTTGAGGTTGACCGTCCCCTTGAGCAGGGTGTCGAAGTGCCCGTTCAGTTTCACTTGATCTCCAGCGCAGGGCGGTAGCCGCCGTCGGTGCGGTCGTAGATCGTCAGACTGGGGTGGACCTGGCGGTCGTGGACACGGCCCAGACTCACTGCGGCGGACAGCGGTACAGCGGGCAGGATGTGCAGGCGGCGGATGGCCTTCGCGTTCGCCTCGATGTCGGCGAACAGGGCACAAAGGTTCTCTTGAAAGCGGGCGAGGCTGTCGTGGTGGCGCATGATGTCCGGGGCAGCCGCCGCGTCCGCCGGACTGATCCGGTAGCGCCGCAGCCCGGCCAGCTGAGGGGGCAGTTCCCCGGGCTGGATGGTGCCGGAGATGTTGAGCACCAGGACGGCTTCGTCAGCGGGCGGCACGTCCAAGTCGAGGTGGGTCGCGAAGGCGACGGCCGGTCCGTCCTCGCTCCATGTCCAGGTCTCATCGTGGCGGTGGCGCTGGTAGATATCGGTGGGCACCGTGTCATCCAGACGCGATCCCAGGTAGACGAGGAGCGGGATGCGGGCGAATCCGAAGACGCTGAGATGGGCCACCTGGTCGCGGGAGATGCCCTCGTTGAGCTTGTTGTCGACCACGTTGTCGATCACGGCCTTCGCCTGGCTGTAGTACTCGCCGTTGGTCCCGTCCTCCCCGGGAACGTCGCGGAGGTCGATCGTGGCTTCGCCCAGTACATGGCGGAGCTCGATCTCAATTCCATGGCGGGAGTAGGACTCCAGGAAGAGAGGGACGCGGTCGCCCGAGATGAGGACGGTGGACGAGGCTGTCTGTCGGGTCAGTTCGACTTGCTGCCCCCGGACCTGACCGATCATCCGCAGCACAGTGGTCGTACGGTCTGGTGCGATGCCGGTGACGTGCTTGATCCGGTCTTCGTGGGCGTGCTTGAGCGCGAGCAGCTTCTCGACGGTGAAGACGTCGAGGTTCTCCGGCGCGTCGATCTCGTCGTGCTCGTCGGCGCAGACCAGCATCACGTTGTCCGCGGTGTCGCGCTCGACGAGATCGTTTTGCCCCCGGGGAGAGCCCGCTGTGTTCTGCTGGCCGACAATGTGGGCGAGCTCGCCGAGGCGGATGGTCTTGTTGGCCAGAGCCCCATCCAGAAGGTAGCGGTTGCAGATCGCGCATCGGCCCCCGCTGCGGACCCAGACCTCGAACCTGACCGGCTGGGGCAGGGACTTCCGCTTATAGCCGCTCTTCTTCGTCGCCAACTGAACCTCGCAGGACGCCAAGGCGCTTGCAGGGCAGGGACTCCTGCGCCGTGAGAGAACGGTACGCCCCTGGTCTGACACTTCGCGCGACCTCGCATGCCGCAACTCCAGGCACGCCCGCCTCGTGCTGCTGGGGTCGGGGCTACGTTGTGGACCGGACCAGTAGCGGGCCAGCCGGATGAGACCGCCGAGACGCCACCGGTGGCCACCAGGCGGTCGGGACGGCCTCTACGGCCAGCTGCGGCTTCCGCAGATCAACACGCGTGGCTCCCCAAGTCCGCACCCATTCCCTCTGCGTGCGTGGCCAGTTGAAGACGAGTGCGCAGAAGCCGTTGCGGATGCTGGTCAGCGACTCGTAGTCGCGGGTGCAGTAGAGCTTGTTGGTCAGCAAGAGGGCCCAGGTCCCGAGTTTGGGCGGGATGCACATGCCAGTGCCGATGAAGCCGCAGTGCACCCAGATACGGTCGGCCGCCCCGGCGCCTGGGTCTACCCCGGCCGCGCCGTAGCTGATCACCCTCGGCGCACCCGCCCTGTAGTCCTGACTGCCTGGCCACTCACATGCCCTGCCGCTAGTGACAAGCAGAAGTATCCAACTGGCAGCAGAACGGGAACATCGTGCCGTTTCGCTTCCTCGAATGCCTCGGGTCCCCACGGCCACCAGGCGACCGGGTTGTCAGCGTGCTGAAGCCGATATGGCGAGGTCGCACTAGCCAACCGGTTCATGCGGGTCAGCCTCCCACAGGGTCTGACGCGAGCACCGAAACCCGCCCGAGCCCGCCACGCTCGGCCGGGTCTGGGGTCCCACTGCCCCGGAACTGCTGGCTGGACCGTCGGCCATTCAGCCACGCCAGGGCCCTTGGGGACGAGTGGTGCGTCGATCGCGCCGCCCGACTTCTTGTGCAAGTGACAGTATCTGAAGTACCTTGCAAACCATGCCACCTGACGCATGGTCACCACCCTCTGTCCTGCTGACAGTCGATCTCGTGATTCTGACGATGCGGGAGAGTCGTCTGCACGTGCTCTTGGTGGAACGGGGCGAAGAACCCTTCCAGGGCGCCCTCGCGCTGCCGGGAGGATTTCTGAACCACGATGACGAGGAGATCCTCGACGCCGCCCACCGCGAGCTGAGCGAGGAAACGGCACTGAACTCCGGCTGGGTGCACCTTGAGCAACTGGCCGTGTACGGAAGTCCGGGCCGCGACCCGCGGGGACGAGTCGTCTCCGTAGCTCACCTGGCGATCGCACCGGGGCTGCCCGATCCCGTCGCGGGGACGGATGCCACCGAGGCCGCGTGGATTCCCGCGGACGCCGTCCTGTCCGGCGAGACCGCTCTCGCGTTCGACCACCGTCGCATCGCCGAAGACGGGATCGAACGCGCGCGCGCCAAGATCGAGTTTTCGGCGCTGGCCACCGCTTTCTGCGGGGAGAGCTTCACCATCGCGGAGCTCCAGCAGGTGTACGAGGCCGTCTGGGGCACTCCGCTCGACACCCGCAACTTCTACCGGAAGGTCCAGGCCGCGAAGGGATTCATCGTTCCCACCGGCGCGGACCGCAAGGCCACAGGGGGGCGGCCCGCGCGGCTGTACCGGGCCGGGCCGAACACCGTGCTGTTCCCACCGCTGATCCGACCCCACACGACAGGGGAAGAGGAGTAGATGTCGAAAGACCTGGTGGTGATTCTCACCGCCCTCAATCTTGAGTATCAGTCCGTGCGCGAGAGGCTGGTGGATCTTCGATTACATCTCCACAAGAGTGGTACCCGGTTCGAAGTGGGCGTCGTGAAGGGCACGTCGTGCCGTGTCGCGCTCGGGCTGACGAGCAAGGGAAACCAGTCCTCCGCGGTGATCGCGGAACGCGCGATCCAGGAGTTCTCGCCCGTGGCCGTGCTGTTCGTCGGGGTCGCCGGCGCCCTGTGGGATGCCACGAGGCTGGGTGATGTGGTGGTGGCGTCGCATGTGTACGCCTACCACGGCGGCACCAGCGAGGACGATGGGCTCAAAGCCCGCCCTCGGGTGTGGGAAGCGCCGCACGGCATCAGCCAGCTCGCCTCGCACCTGGCCCGTCTGGACGAGTGGGCGGATCCCCCGCCTGGTCACGAGGACCGACCGCAGGTGCGTTTCGGGGCTGTCGCCGCCGGCGAGATCGTCCAGAACTCGAGGATCTCGGCCGAGGCGAAGTGGATCCGGCAGCACTACAACGATGCGCTCGCCATCGAGATGGAGGCCGCCGGTGTGGCCCAGGCCGGCCATCTCAGCGGAGCTCCCGTGGCGATCGTCCGGGGAATAAGCGACCGGGCGGACGGCACGAAGAACAGTTCGGACGACCGCAACTGGCAGCCTCGGGCCGCGGCGAACGCGGCGGCTTTCGCCGTCCGCCTGGCAGTGGAACTGGTGAACGAGCAGGGGGAGTCCGCCATGCAGTCCGCAATGGCCCAGGACGATAGGGACCGTTCGGTCGAGCGATTAGACCGGGGGGTCATCAACACCGCTCACAACAGCACCGTCGGCATCATGGCCAGCTCGGTCACGGGCAGCAGTGTCCACATGGGCACGGCCCCGAAGGCATCCGGTCCGACGGACCTGGTCACGGAGCTGAACGGGTTCCGCGACCAGCTGAGGTGGCACCGCGCCGAGGGCGTGCTCGACGAGGACAGTTACCAGGCGGCCCTGACTGATCTGGAATCCTCCCTCCGGTCGGCCGGAGAGCGTGTCCCTGGGTCGTCGAAGCAGACCGTCCTTGCGCTCAAGAGGCTGCGTGGACTGGTCGCGGAATGCCCCGCGCTGGTAGCCGCGTTGGCACCCCTGGTCGCTGCGGCCGGTGGCCTGGCATGAGCCGCGACGACAGTGCCGCGTACAGCTCGGATTCGTACAACTCGGCCGCATACTCCACCGTCGGGATTCAGGCCGAGACCGTCCACGACTCCCACGTCTACATCGTCCACCCGGACGCCTCGCCGCAGGAGAAGTACCGGGTCGGCGTGCGACTCCTGGAGGACGGCGTCCCCAGTCGCGCCCGGGAAATGATCACTGATGCGATCGCCCACGGCCACGACGGCACGGAGGTGCGCTTCCATTGGGTGCTGGCCATGCTCAGCGCACGTACCCACCACGACCTGAGCGACGAAGAGGTTCAGCGGCTGCGCTACACCGCCGGGCGCGTGCGGGACTACGCCGAGGACGAGTGGACGGAAGCCCTACGCGTCACCTTCGACCTGTTGGCGGCGCTCAGCACGGCCGGCAGCGAGACCGGACCCGTGCTGAAGCAGTTGCAGGACCTGCCGCACCGCCAGCACGACGCGATCCTCCGCCACCTCGACCTCATGCTCACCGGAGGCCTGAAGGACTACCTGTGGGCGGAAACCCTTGAACGGGCCAAGGCAGAACGCTTCGCCAACGACCGGGGCCAGCGGGTCTGGACCTACTTCGCACCCACCCCCATCGGGGCACGGGCCGTTCCGCCCCGCCCGAGCACCGCTGCCGCCGCCAAGGCGGCCCTCCCCCTCCGCGCAATCCTGTTCGTCGTCAGCAGTGCGCTCCTCTGGGCCCTGGCACTGATCACGGATCCGGCCCAGGCGATCGTCGAGTTACCGGTGGCACTCGGCGCGGGCCTGACCGCGGCCCGCTTCGGCGTCCGGTGGTGGGGTCGGTGGCCCGGGCCGGGCCTCGCGGCCGGGGCGCGCGTCCCCCACCCACGCGATCCTGCCTCCGACTCCGCACCCGGCCCGGACTCCGGACCCGACTCCGGCCCGGACTCCGCCAAGGGTAGGTTCACCAAGCGCGTCCGCCATTCGTTCGATCACTACTTCAGCAGGCGCAGGCCCCACGGGTTCACCTCGGACACCTGGCTCGCCCACACGGATCAGATCCGCAGCGGCCTCGCCGCCGAGATCGCGGATCTCTACCGGGAGAGCCGGATCGGTGTGGAGCGGGTCGAATGGCTGATCCGGTACCTCGCCGAGGATGCCCGGAATCGCTACAACAGCGGCACCCTGTTCGATCAGCACCACCAGGACCGGACTCCGGGCAGGACGAAGGCCCTGACCGTGGCAGCCCTCGCCGTTCTCGGCACGGCGGCTCTGGCCGCGTTCGCCACGGCGGTCACCAATGCCGCCCAGCAGCAGGTTCTGTGGGCGTTCCTGGCCGTGCTCGGTGCGGCCTGGTCCGGGCATGCAGCCGCTTCCCGTTGGCTGGAGGTCCGGCGTGAGGAGCACCGACTGGACCGGGAGAATCGGGAGTACCTGGAACAACTGGCCGCACGGCAGAGCGCCTACCAGCGCTGGCAGTCCTTCCTGGACGACAAGCGGCCCAGCGAACAGGAGATGGAGACTTGGCTCGCCTGCGACAAGACGTCGTTCGTCGACGAGGCGCTCCAACACCACCGGCTCACCTGGCGCGACCTGATCACTCACACCATCCTGGTGGCCCCGGCTCCCTCCTACAAACGGGGTCGGGTCCGCGGCGGCCCATGGCGGTACTCGCACTACGTCTTCCGACTGTTCCTGTTCACCCAGGACGGCATCCGCGAGATCAGCTCCGAGTTCGACTTCTCCGACGCGACGCGCAGGAACGAGCAGCGGAACAACTACCGGTTCGACGCCCTGACCTCCGTGCAGGTGACGGAGAACGCCGACGTGGGCTACGACCTGGAGCTTCTCCTCGCCAACGGACCAGCCAGGAAGATCCGCGTCAAGGACGCCGAAGCCCGTCAGCTGGCGCCGACCGAGGATCCCCAGGAAATCTCCGAGATCAGCCTCAGCGCGGCCGGCTCCACCCACACCTTCCGCCTCCTGGAGGGGATAGCGGCGGACGGGAAGAGCTGGATCGAACGGCACGGCCCCGACAGCCTGGCGCCCTTCCAGATCGCTGGCTGATCCTGAACTCGAGCCGAGGAGCACCTGTGACCTGCACGGACGACGTCACCGAGAGCCAGGTCCTGCTTGCCGAGTACGACCGTCTCAAGGAGGAACAGAAGACCCGCATAGGGTTTCGCGACAACCTGCTCTACTTCACGCTCGCCGCAGCCACCGCGGTCGTGGCGATCACCGCCCAGAGCGGACAGTCCCGGCTGCTGCTCTTCGTTCCGGCGATCTGTCTGATCCTGGGCTGGACCTACCTGGCCAACGACGAGAAGATCTCGGCGATCGGCGACTATGTCCGCGACCGGCTGGGACCCCGCCTGGGGGAGCTCACTTCCGCCGACGGCGCGGTGTTCGGCTGGGAGGTCTACCACCGCGACGTCGCGGGCCACACCGTGCGCAAGCGGCTTCAGAGCGCAGTGGACCTGTTCACGTACCTGGTCCTGCCCATGGTCTGCACGACCGCGTTCTGGTGCTCTCCCGTCGTTCAGCCCCTGCTCCTGCTCGCGTCTCTCGGACAGACGCTCGCCCTGGCCGTACTGGGCTTACAGTTCCTGCGCCGTACGGAGCGGTAGCACCACAGGCCTCGACAGGAACGCGTACGGCACCCCCGGCCGCGGGGCGCGAGTCGAACTCCGCCGTAGAGTCAGCAGGCGTCGGGCTCGCGGACCAGCCGAGCAGTAGGTCCTGGCAAGCGACAACAGCGTCGGGATAGGAAATGAAGCGTTCCCGGGGGATGCCGAGGCTGCCTCGGATCGACCAATAGGACGTGTGTGGGAAACGGGGCACCTTACGCAGACCCGACTCCTTGTATCGCTTCGCTGGCGCGTGCGGCACATGCTCTGCGGCCAGCACCCACGTCAAACGTGCGAGGCGTTTCCGGACTCAAGCCATCTCTACTCGCCGGCAGCGAGAGTGCCTCCCTCCAGGTGCTGGCGGATGCTGACGTACTGCTCGGGCGTCCACTTGGGAAAGGCCGCTAACTGATCTTCGACCCAGCGCCTACGTCTCCATCTAGCCGCTTACCGAACGTGTCCATACTGGCCACTTCTTGGAAACGTCCCAGGTCAGAACTACCTGGTGGTTCACATACACTGGCACCAACGGCACGCCGAGTAGCCGATCGACAGCAGAGCGTGTACATCGCGCCGCCGCGCTTCCTCGAAGGCCTCCGGTTCCCAGGGCCACCAGTCGACCGGATTCTCGGCATGCTGCAGCAAATAAGGCGAGGTCGCGCCAGCCAGCCTGTTCATGCGATCCAGCCTCTCAAGATGCTCAACCCTGCCGGCGAGTCCCGTGCGGCTCTGTTCCGCTTCGGCCGAGCCGCACTGGCGTGCCAGGCCGCCTCGGGTTCCGGTGCATTCGTCAACACTCCCTCGGGGCGGTGCGCGGACCTGCAGTCCTCCTCACTGACCGACGGCACACCGCTGCAGGTGTGGGCGTGCAACGGCACCAAGGCCCAGAAGCTGAGGATCGATCCCGCTTCCGAGAGCACCCCGGCCACCGGGGCGCTGAAGGTGCTGGGCCGCTGCATCATGCCGCTGGACGGAGCGAGCGCCGCCGGCACGGCCGTAGTGGCCGAGGACTGCACCGGGGCCGCGGACCAGAAGTGGACCGCCACCTCCGCCGGCACACTCAAGCACGTCGCCTCCGGCCTGTGCGCGGCCCTGCCCGGCGGCAGCACCGCCTACGGGACCGACATGGAGCTGGCCGCGTGCGACGGCACGAACGGGCAGGTGTGGGAACCGGCCGACGAGACCCGCTACATCTACGGCCCCACCGGCGAGCGCCTGCTGTCGGTCTCGGGTGGTGAGCGTGTGCTCCACCTGGGCGACACCACCGTGGCCACCACCGCGTCCGGCGGCCCGGCCTACACCGAGCGGTACTACTCCCAGCCCGGCGCGTCCACGGTGATGCGCTACGACGCCAACAACACCACTGACGTGCTGTCGGTCCAGGTTGCCGATCAGAACGGCACCGCCTACGCCGATATCGACCTCGCCCAGGGCAACCGGGTGAAGTTCTCCCGTACCACTCCCTACGGCACTTCTCGTACCGAGCATGCCGGCTGGCGCTCTCACCGTGACTATGTGGGTGGCACCGACGATGCGGCCACCGGCCTCGTTCACCTGGGGCCCGCGAGTACGACCCGGCCACCGGGCGGTTCCTGTCAGCCGATCCCCTCGTCGACCTGGGCGACCCCGTCCAGCTCAACGGCTACACCTACAGCGAGAACAACCCCGTCACTTACGCAGACCCCTCCGGGCTGTCCTCCGGGATCTCCGCCGACGACTTCTACGACGGCCCTTCCGACAGCGCGGTCGCCGGTGCGAACGCGACCATGAACCGCACGCTCACCGACGTGATCCGCTCGGTGGGCTGGGCGGTCCTGAAGGAGTTCATCGGCTGGAACGACATGGTCGGCTGCTTCTCCCGCGGTGACCTGTGGGCCTGCGGCAGCCTGATCTTGGACGCCATCCCCTGGACCTCCGTCATCTCCAAGGGCAAGAAGATCCTGCGGGCCATCTCCGCGATCTCCTCGGCCATCAGCGCCTGGCAGAAAGCCCAGGAACGCGCCCGCAAGATCATCGCAGCGGCCAAGGCCGCCTGGGCGGCCGCCGAGAAGGCCGCGGCCGCAGCCAAGGCCGCCGCGAAACGAGCAGCACAAGCCGCCAAGAAGAGAGCTGCCGCTGCGAAGGCCGCAGCGACAAGAGCCGCGAAACGCCAGCAGAAGAACACGGGCAACGCAGTCCAGAAAACCGCCCGTTCCAACGTCCAGAAAACCGCCGCCGGCAAGAAGAGCACCACCGCCAGCAAACAGTCCAAAGGCGGAGGGAACGGCACCAGCAGCAAGGAAACCGACCGGGGCGAACCCGCCGCCTGCACGGTCAACAGCTTCGTCCCCGGCACCAAGGTCCTCATGGCCGACGGCACCGCCAAACCCATCGAGGACGTCGACAACGGCGACACCGTCCAGGCCACCGACCCCGAAACCGGCGACACCACCACCCAGACCGTCACCGCCGAGATCAAGGGCGAAGGCCTCAAACACCTCGTCAGCATCACCATCGACACCGACGGCGAGAAGGGCACCGGAACGGCAACCGTCACAGCCACCGACGGCCACCCCTTCTGGGTCCCCGAACTCCACGACTGGATCGACGCCACCGACCTCACACCGAGCCAATGGCTCCGCACCAGCGCCGGCACCCACGTCCAAATCACCGCAGTCAAACGCCGGACCACCACCTCCGCCACCGTCCACAACCTCACCGTCACCAACACCCACACGTACTATGTGCTGGCGGGGGCTACGCCGGTACTCGCTCACAACTGCAACGTGGCGCTGGGGCAGAAGGCGGAAGGCACCTATTCGTGGGCGGACAGCAATGGGTTCAAGCACTTTGGTGGCTATGCCCCTGACGCATGGCAGGGCCCAGTGGAGAACGCGATCCGGGACTCGTCGGTGACGCTTCACGTAAATCTCCGCGGCTTGGGCAACTTCACTGAATCGGCGAAAGCCGGGCTCCAGCCAGGAGCGTACGCCACTGATATGGAGATGGGCTGGATCGCCAGAGCTGTCGCTAATGGCGAACGGTCATGGCCCTCCGTCAACTTCTACCGATCGAACGCGAAGGGGGCCCTTGAAAGAGTCGATGTCGCGGAACCAGATTGGGCTAATTTCGGTAGGCTCCGGCCCTTCATATCGGATGCAGGGAAGTTCCGTGGCTGCTAGTAAAACGAACCGAAGAGGGGCTCACGAGCATGGACGCGCTTGACTCTGGTCTCTACCCAGACCTCTTCGCTGCGGGCGGCCTCATCTCGACGATGGAGCTAGTGTCGGAGGAGAAGAATCTCGACCTAGGGCAGCTCTACAGTCACTACGCATCGGGACCTGGCCTGCTAACCACGGCTGAGCTGGATTCGAGTCGCGGAAGGGCCTCTGTTCAGCTCGGCAGCCAAAGCAGGACCTTCTACGTGGCAATCCAGGGGCAGGGGTTCACATGGGCTGAGGGCGCCACTGATGATCTAGACGATCTGATTGAGGCATTGGCTGCCTGGCGGGATGGTATTTCGGTGGATGACTTCGCTGGAAGGTTCCCATTCATGATGCCGGGGCGGCTGGCGAGAACCCACGAGTCGGGAGACTCGGTATCCGCTCAGTGGAAATGGTTGCGGACTGCTGAGGAATTCTCCGAGGAGCGCCCGCTAGTGGAAGCGGCCTACGCAGATGGTCGGTTCGGCTATTTCTTCCCAACTCTCAGTCATGGAACGCTACGGCTTAGATCGATGCGCCGACAGCGAGAGGCCCAGGAAGTAAGCATTACTCCACTTTCTGGAGGTTCCTACCGTGTGGAGAATCCTCGATTGCTCGACCCGACGGTCGTAGATTCTTTGAGGGAGGCTCTTAATGTGGCTTCTGAAGCTCTCACGAGTAACGAATGACACGTTCACTTCAGTAAATGAGGAACCCCGCCGACCTTGGTCCGGCGCGGCTCCTGCGTTGGGTGACAGCAGTAGTTGACGGCAACGTCAGCGCACGAGAGCGGGGCAGGGCGGCGGTTCGTCGTCGTTGCTGTTGACCGTCTTGGCGATCTCCGGGGTGCCGAAAACGGTGCTGAGGGTGTCGATGGCGTCGCGCTGGAGGCAGAGCCTTACGTGGGCGTAGACAGTGGCGGTGACGCCGATGTGGGCGTGGCCGAGGAGTTCCTTGATCACGACGAGTTCGACTCCCTGTTCCAGGAGCCGGGTGGCGGTCGAATGTCTGAGGTCGTGGAAGCGGATGCGGCGGAGGCCGGCCTTGCGGAGGAGCGTGATGAAGGTGCGTGTGATGTTGGTCGGGTCGATCGGTCGGCCTTGCGCGGTGGTGAACACGTGCCCGTCGTGCAGCCAAGAGGAGCCTGCGGTTTCCTGCTCGTGCTGCTGCTCCTGATGGAGCTTCAGGGACTGGACGCAGCGGTTGGGGAGGGCGATGCGGCGCTCGGAGGCCCGGGGCTTGGTGGGCACCGTGGTGAGCCCGCCGGTGCTGGTGCGCTGAAATGTGCGGCGGATTGCGGCGGTGCCCGCGTTGAGGCCGAGATCTTCCCAGCGCAGGCCGGGGAGTTCGCCCTTGCGGAGTCCGGCGTGGAGAGCGAGTTCGAACAGAGCGTGCAACCGGTGTCGGCGCGTGGCCTCGAGGAACTTGCGGGCTTCGTCGGCGGTGAGGGGTTCGAAGCGCCGGGGCCGTGGGGTGCCGGTACGGACGTTTCGCGCGACGTTGCGCGTGATCTCCTCCTCGGGCACGGCGTGCTCCTCGCCGAAGACCTACGCCGCCACTGGGAACGCCCCGTGAAGACCGAACAGCGCTCCCCGGCCCGCGTCCGGCGAGGGTTTCGCAACCTCCGCCGGAAGACGGCCCGCCCCACCGCTGCACCGAGACCGGGCAGGCCCGGCCCTGGACGTCCGCCCGGCAGCCGCAACCAGCACAAGGCCCACGTCCAGGACCTCGGCAAGACCTGAACGCGCCGAAACGATCAAGGAACACGAACAGCAGCGAGGTTAAACGTCAAGCTGAGGTACGCCCCCCGAGGCAGGGCAATCTCCGGAGTGGCCATAGCCTCCGAGGACTCATAGGGTGCGATCCGCTCCGGCCAGGGCGCGAACAGCTGCGCGGCCGGGACGGAACGCGTATGGCGGCGGCCAGGTCAGGCGCGCTGGGTCGGTTGCGAGGCGTTCAGCTCGTCGTTCTCGTCGACGATGGCGTCGAGGTCTTGGTAAGCCGGCGAGGGCAGGCGCTCGCCCCGGCTCACCGCGATCCGGTGCACATTGGCCAGTGCCTCGGTCAACTGAACCGACAACAGGTGCAGTTCACCTTGCGTCCACTGCCGACCATCCAGAACACGTTGTGCTTCCTGGATGAGTTCACGGGCCAGACCGAGCTGGGCCGACTCCACATGGTCCGCGAGCCGGGACAGGTACCCGGTTCCCTCACCCGCGAGATAGCACGGCTTGCCGTCCGATCCGGTCCAGGGCAGCAGACGCAGCTGACCCGCCGGGCTCACCATGTCCGTACCCCAACTCCGCCGACCAGCCCGGCCTCGATGTCGATGCCGTGTACGGCCAGCCGCACGACACGTCGCCGTGCCCGTCGGTGCTGTTGCTCCCGGCGCTCGTGCGCGACCAGGTACGGGCGAACCAGCCCGATTTCCTCACCCGGCAGTACCGGGGAAGTCGATGCGCGGGACGGACGCGCGATCGGCGCCTCCACAGAGAGGCCGGTAGATGGTTGATCGGGGCTCCGATGGCGGCCCGGCGCGGGCAACAGCAGCCGCAGCAGCGGCTCGAAGATACGGGCGATACAGTGCGGCACGTCGACGCTCCTTGTCAGCGTTGACCATGCCCCCGGACCGTTCTTTCCCCAAGCTCTCAACTTCGTTCGAGCAGGGGAGACCCCAATGGTCGCGGGGGTCCTGACGAGACGTCAGCCTGCCGACCGGCGGTGCACGGCGGTTGCACCAAGAAGTGCAATCGCCCTTGCCCGGGATCTGCTATATCCCGACCCACTCCGCGTACTGCGCCAGCGAATTGCTCCGCGTCCGTTCCTGCCGCCTCAGGGCGAGTACCGTCTCTCGAGCGGTCGGGTGGTAGCGGGTCTGCTGCGGGGCGATACGCCGGGCCTGGTGCAGGCAGTCCAGCGCCCGCTCCGGGTGACCTGACCAGGCATGGGCACGGCCGAGGTCCATCCAGTGGTGCCCTGCCCGGGAACGGGTCCAGCCGCGCGGAATGCGGACATCCTCGGCGAGTTCGATCGCACGTCCGAAGTCGTCGGCCTCCGAGGCGATGGCCACGGCATGAACGCCGACGTTCACCGGTCCCCAGCTGACGCCGAAGTCGGGCAACTCCCCTGTGGCCAGGGCGAGGGCACGGGCTTCGGTGAGGCGGGCGTCGGCGTGGTTCCGGTCCTTCATACGACCCGCGATCGTCGCGGCGCGCAGGTGCAGCATGCCCCGCATGGCCTCAATACCTGCCGGTCGGCGTGACTCCTGGCCATCGAGGTCCCGTAGGGCCCGGTCGACCACCCGCAGACCCACGTCGTACCGCCCGGACGACATCGTGGTCTGCGCACGCAGGACGGCATGCATCGCGACCAGTCCCGGCTCGTCGGCGCGCGGCGCGGTCCACGCCAGCCGGTCCAGCGCGACGGTCGCGAGATCGAGGAAGCCGAGCTTCCATGCCACGGGAACACACAGCGGAACGTCTCCGCCAGAACTCGTAGGCCAGCCGCTGCTCTTCCCCCGTACTGGTGTGCACGGCATGCACCGACTCATCGATGAGAACGGGCAGATCGCGCACCATGTCCGTGTACTGCGCCTGGCGGCGCTGCTCCAGAGAACGCTGGACATCCGCCCAGATCAAGGCAGCCGGACGCGGAGCTGTCTCCCAGTCCAGCGCGATGTCCCAGTTCTCCAGACCTTCACGGATCGGCTGGATCAGCGCGTCCATCCGGTCCCGGCGCAGTTCCTCGGCGTACGGCTGCCCCAGCAACTCGGACGGGGAAACACCCAGCGCGCGGGCACAGGCAGCGACAAGAGCCGGGGAGGAGGGTTTCTGCCCGCATTCCACCTTCGACACCAGCGACTTCGACACATGTGCCCGCATCGCCAGCCCCTGCTGCGTCAGACCGCGCTGCTTCCGGATACGGGCGATCCGAGTACCAGCGTGCTCCTCAGTGCTCTGCGACACGGCGAACTCCGTTCTGCGGCAACACTCCGACGGTACCCCCGCCAGACCGCCCGGGATCAGCCGAACAAGGATCACCCGGACGGCCACCTGAGCCGCATCTGCCAGCCCGAGCATCCGACCACACCCCAGCCGAACGACCAGCCGACGGCCACGGCGTACCACCAAAGCGGCCCTGGCGTGGAGGCGTCGCCGGCTGAACCAGTCGATGTACTCGGCGACGGCCATCTCGACGTCGTTGATGCCGGTCCAGGGCGCGGTTCAGCGCGCGGTCCGCCCCGAGTCTCCGTCCCCTCCGCCGTCTACGCGGAAGGGAGCGGCGGCCCCGGCGCGGACCGCGCCGGGCCCGGTGTCAGTCCCCGGTACCGGAGGCGGGGCGGTCGGCGCCGCCGGTGCCGGTGGTCCCGCCCGCCCCGGAAGCCGTGCTGGAAGCCTCGCCGGAGCCGGCCGCCTTCCGGGCGGCCGGGACGGTCTCCCGCTCGCCGGCGGCGTCCCGCTCCGGAAAGTCGATCTTGGTGAACTGCTTGCTCATGTTCTTCATCAGCAGCCAGACGGCCCCGCCGAGAAGAGCGAAGACGATGAAGCCGAGGACACCGGGCGTCACCTTGTTCTCGTCCAGCTCCTTCGCGAGCGGGACGAGCTGGGTCATGGCCTGGTTGCCCCAGGCGGAGGCCAGGGGGAGGGTGCTGTCGATCGTCATGGGGTCAATTCTCCCGGATGCCCGCGAAGAGGTCGTCCTCGGGGAGGGAAGTCTCCACGTGCGACTTCACGAGCTCGTACTCCTCGGTCGGCCAGACCTCCTGCTGGATCTCCATCGGCACCCGGAACCACCCGCCGTCCGGATCGATCTGGGTGGCGTGCGCGATCAGCGCCTTGTCCCGGACCGGGAAGAACTCGCCGCACGGCACATAGGTGGTCAGCGTCCGCTCCTTGCGGGCGAACTCCTCCCAGCGCTTGAGCCACTCGCCGTAGGGGGACTCCATGCCGCGGTCCAGCAGCGCCTCGTGCAGCGCGAGGGTGCGGGGCTTGTTGAAGCCCTGGTTGTAGTAGAGCTTCAGCGGCTTCCAGGGCTCCCCGGCCTCCGGGTAGCGCTCGGCGTCCCCCGCGGCGTCGAAGGCCACCATCGAGATCTTGTGGGTCATGATGTGGTCGGGGTGCGGATAGCCGCCGTTCTCGTCGTACGTGGTGATCACGTGCGGGCGGAACTCGCGGATGAGCTTCACCAGCGTCCCCGCCGCCTGGTCCACGTCCTGCAGCGCGAAGCAGCCCTCGGGCAGCGGCGGCAGCGGGTCGCCCTCCGGCAGCCCCGAGTCCACGTAGCCCAGCCAGGCCTGTTTCACGCCGAGGATCTGGCGGGCCTCGTCCATCTCCTTGGCCCGGACCTCGTGGATGTGCTCCTCGATATAGGGATCGCCCTGCAGCTTGGGGTTGAGGATGGAGCCCCGCTCCCCGCCCGTGCAGGTCGCGACCAGCACGTCCACCCCCTCAGCTACGTACTTCGCCATGGTCGCCGCGCCCTTGCTCGACTCGTCGTCGGGGTGGGCGTGCACCGCCATCAAACGCAGTTGCTCGGTCAAGACTCATCCTCGGTCAGTGGTCTCGGCCCCCTCCGCCGCTCGGAGACGGCGCCTTCTATAGTGACCGAAGCGGGAGCCTATTCATTCCACCGTTCCCGGGCCCCGGAGGAACCACGATGACCGCCACGCGCACCCCCCTCCCCGAGGGCCGGTACGGCCGCTCGGCCGACGAGCGCACCGACCGGGTGCTCAAGGTCACCGGAGCGGTGCTGGGCGCCGGGATGCTGGCGCTTCTGGGCTGGTTCGGCTACTCCTACGTGTCCGGCCAGGACGTGACCGGCGAGCTGATCAAGTTCCAGGTGGTCTCGGACGATTCCGTGCAGGCCCATCTCGAGGTCCGCAAGGACGCCGCCACGCCCGGCCTGTGCACCCTCCGCTCGCTCTCCGAGTCGGGTGCCGAGGTGGGCTGGAAGGACGTCCGCTTCGACGAGCGCGAGGACCGGATCGACAAGGTCGTGACCCTCCGCACCACGGAGCGCGCCACGGCCGTGGAACTCCTCGGATGCCGGCCCGCGCCCGGCGCCTGAGCTGCGCACACCCGGACGTACCGGTTTTTCTCCCTTCCCTTTTCCGCCGGAATTGTTAGGCTCGTGGTTTCGCCCACCCGTGACGGCGCAAACCCTACGGGTAGGGCGTTGCTTTGTATTCCCAGCACGGACGAGGAGCACCTGTGACCCAGACCAGCGACAACGTCACCTGGCTCACCCAGGAGGCGTACAACCAGCTCAAGGCCGAGCTGGAGTACCTGTCGGGTCCCGCACGCACCGAGATCGCCAAGAAGATCGAGGCGGCTCGGGAAGAGGGTGACCTGCGGGAGAACGGCGGTTACCACGCGGCCAAGGAGGAGCAGGGAAAGCAGGAGCTTCGCATCCGCCAGCTCACCCAGCTGCTGCAGCACGCCAAGGTCGGTGAGACGCCGCCGGACGACGGCGTGGTGGAGCCGGGCATGGTGGTCACGATCGCCTTCGACGGCGACCCGGACGACACGACCACCTTCCTGCTCGCCTCCCGCGAGTACGCCAGCGCGTCGAGTGTGGAGACGTTCTCCCCGCAGTCCCCGCTGGGCCAGGGAGTGAACGGCAAGCGCGTCGGCGACGAGGCGCAGTACGAGCTGCCCAACGGCAAGATGGCCTCGGTGAAGATCCTGGAGGCCAAGCCCTACAAGGGCTGAGCCCGCCCCGGCCACCGCGGCCGGCCCCACGCACGGCGGAACCCCCGGCCGTTTCCACCGGGGGTTCCGCCATGCGTGGCCCTGTGGCGACCGCCGCCCGGCCGGAGCCGGGCGGCGGGACCGTTCAGGCGGCCGCGGAGCGGTACTTCCGCACGGCGAGCGTGCGGAAGACCGCGATGATCAGCACCGACCAGACGACGGACGCCAGCACCGGGTTCTGCATGGGCCAGGCATCCGCCACCGGATAACCGGCCGGGAGGTTGCCGAACAGTTCCCGGCACGCCTGCACCGTCGCGCTGAACGGGTTCCACTCGGCGATGTGCCGGAGGAAGGTCGGCATGTTGTCGGAGGGCACGAAGGCGTTCGAGATGAACGTCAGCGGGAAGAGCCAGATCAGGCCGCCCGAGGTGGCCGCCTCCGGGGTCCGGACGGAGAGCCCGATCAGCGCGCCGATCCAGGAGAAGGCGTAGCCCAGCAACAGCAGCAGGGCGAAGCCCGCCAGCATCTTGAGCACGCCCTCGTGGATCCGCCAGCCGACGAGGAGGGCGACGACCGCCAGCACTATGACGGTCAGGGTCGTCTGGACCAGGTCAGCCAGGGTGCGGCCGGTGAGCACCGCGCCGCGCGCCATGGGCAGCGACCGGAAGCGGTCGATGAGGCCCTTGTGCATGTCGTCGGCGATACCGGCGCCGGCGCCCGCGGTGGCGAAGGTCACCGTCTGGGCGAAGATGCCCGCCATGAGGAATTCCCGGTACAGCTCGGGGCTGAGGCTGCCGCCCACACTGATGGAGCCGCCGAACACATAGCTGAACAGCACCACGAACATGATGGGCTGGATCAGCCCGAAGATGACCATCTCCGGGATCCGCATCATGCGGATGAGATTGCGCTTGGCGACGACCAGGGAGTCCTTCGCGGACTGGACGACCCCGCCGCGCGGGCGCGGGGCGGCCGTGGCGGCCGCCGTCTTGGTCACGGCGCTCATGTGGCGGCCTCCTCGGGCTGGGCGTTCTCCTCGGCGCGGCTCTCGGCCGCATGGCCGGTGAGGGAGATGAAGACGTCGTCGAGGGTGGGGCGGCGCAGACCGATGTCGTCGATCTCGACGCCGCGGCCGTCGAGTTCACGGATGACCTCGGCCAGGAGCTTGGCGCCGCCGGTGACCGGGACGGTGATCCTGCGGGTGTGGTCGTCGACGCTGAGCTCGCCCTTGCCGAAGCCGTCCAGCACCTCGGTGGCCGTGGCCACCTGATCCCGCTCGTGCACGACGACCTCGACGCGCTCGCCGCCCGTGCGGGCCTTGAGCTGGTCGGAGGTGCCGCGGGCGATGACCTTGCCGTGGTCGATCACGCAGATGTCGTGGGCGAGCTGGTCGGCCTCCTCCAGATACTGCGTGGTGAGCAGCAGGGTGGTGCCGCCGGCGACGAGCTCCTGGATGATCGACCAGAGCTGCTGCCGGTTGCGGGGGTCGAGTCCGGTGGTCGGCTCGTCCATGAACATCACGGGCGGGCTGACGACGAGGGCGGCGGCGAGGTCGAGACGGCGCCGCATACCGCCGGAGTAGGTCTTGGCGGGCCGGTCGGCCGCGTCGCTGAGGTTGAAGCGTTCGAGCAGCTCGACGGCGCGAGTCTTCGCGTCGCGCGCGCTCATCTGATAGAGCTGCCCGACCATCTGGAGGTTCTCGCGGCCGGTGAGGTATTCGTCGACGGCGGCGAACTGGCCGGACAGGCCGATGGAGCGGCGGACTTCGTTGGGGTGCTTCAGCACGTCGATGCCCGCCACGACCGCGGAACCGCTGTCGGGCCGCAGCAGGGTCGTGAGGACCCGTACCGCGGTGGTCTTCCCGGCACCGTTCGGGCCGAGCAGCCCGAGCACCGTGCCTTCGGGGACGTCGAGGTCAACGCCGTCCAGTGCCCGCACAGCGCCGAAGGTCTTCACCAGACCCTCGGCGTAAATGGCGCCTGGCATGGAAAGTCTCCTGGTGTTATTGACTTTTTAAGATGAATTGTGCGCTCTGCCCGACTCCGCCGGGCGGCGGACAGCCTCCGCGGCCCGGCGCCGGGGGAGGGCGAGCAGGGCGGCGCGGGGACGCCACCCTAGCGTACTCACGATATATCGCGTCAGCCGGTCACGTAGGTCCCGCGGTCCGGCCCCCGGCCGGATCACGGCCGTCTTGCCGTTCTTCTCGTCTCCCCCGTCCCCCTCACGCGTCTCCCGTTCTTCTCCCGGCCGCCTCCCTGGCCGCGTCACGGGCGGCGCACCGCCCGCCCCCTCACGGCAGGACCGTGTAACCGGCCTCCCGGATCGCCTCCCGCACCTCGGCGCAGTGCTCCGGCCCCTGGGTCTCCAGCCGCAGCTCCACCTCCGCCTCCGCGAGCCCGAGCCGCGGATCGGTCCGGGCATGGCTCACGTCCAGGACGTTAGCGTCCGCCTCTGACAACACCCCGAGAAGCGTCGCGAGCGAACCCGGACGGTCCGTGAGCCGCAGTCGCAGCGAGAGATACCGGCCCGCCGCCGCCATGCCGTGCCGCAGGACGTGCTGCAGCAGCAGCGGATCCACGTTCCCCCCGGAGAGCACCGCCACGACCGGGCCCTCGAAGGACTCCGGCTCCGACAGCAGCGCCGCCACCGGGCTCGCGCCGGCCGGTTCCACCACGAGCTTCGCCCGTTCCAGGCACAGCAGCAGCGCCCGGGAGAGCGCGTCCTCGGTGACGGTACGGACTTCGTCCACCAGTTCGCCAACGATTTTGAACGGCACGTCGCCCGGCCGCCCCACCTTGATGCCGTCCGCCATCGTCGACAGCGCCCCCAGCGCCACCGGGTGCCCCGCGGCCAGCGAGGGCGGATAGGCCGCCGCGCCGGCCGCCTGGACCCCGACCACCTTCACCCGCGGCCGCAGCGCCTTGACCGCCAGCGCGATCCCCGCCGCCAGCCCGCCGCCGCCCATCCCCACCACGATGGTGCCGACCTCGGGGCACTGCTCCAGGATCTCCAGCCCCACCGTGCCCTGCCCGGCGACGATGTCCCGGTGGTCGAAGGGGTGGATGAACACCGCGCCCGTCTCCCGCGCGTACTCCTGGGCGGCCCGCAGCGTCTCGTCGACGACCTGCCCGTGCGTCCGCACCTCCGCCCCGTACTCGCGGGTCGCCGCCACCTTCGGCAGCGGGGCGCCGACGGGCATGAAGACGGTCGACCGCACGCCCAGCAGGGAGGCCGCCAGCGCGACGCCCTGGGCGTGGTTCCCCGCGCTCGCCGCGACGACGCCGGCCGCGCGCTCCTCCGCCGTCAGCCCCGCGATCCGCACATAGGCGCCGCGCAGCTTGAAGGAACCGGTGCGCTGGAGGTTCTCGCACTTCAGATGGACGGGCGCGCCCACCAGCCGGGACAGATGCCGGCTGCCCTCCATCGCCGTCACCCGGGCGACCCCGGACAGCATCTTGTGCGCGGCGCGCACATCCTCCACGGTGAGCACGGACGGGACGGCGGACTTGTGGTCCGCTTCGCAGCCATTGGTTGCAGCCATGCCGCCAGTCTCGCAGGGCCCCCGGGTCCCCCGCGTCCCACGGATCGCCCGGCGGGCCCCGTACCGCCGGTTCGCCCGGCGCCCGTACGGCATCCGGCCCGGCCGCGTAACCTGTGGCCATCCCATCGCCCCTTCACGAAGTGAGCCCAGGCCATGCCCCCCACTCCGGATGTGACGACTCCCCTCGACCGCGGCCTTCTCGACGACCTCCAGCACCAGGTCGCGGTCTTCGCCCGGCGCGCGGAGCAGACCCGGCTCGGCGGCGTCGGACAGGTGCGGAACTCGATGGACCGCGCCGCCTACCTCCTGCTCAACCGCCTCGACCGGGAGGGCCCCATGGGGGTCAAGGCCCTCGCCGCCGGCATGGGCATCGACTCCTCGACCGTCACCCGGCAGGTCGCGCCGCTCGTGGACACCGGCCTGGTCAAACGGGCCTCGCACCCCGAGGACGGCCGTGCCGTCGTCCTCGAACTCTCCCCGCGCGGCCAGGCCCGGCTCGACGAGGTGCGCTCCTCCCGCCGGCAGCTGATGGCGCTGCTCACCGAGGACTGGACGGAGGAGGAGCGCACGCTCTTCTGCGGGCTGCTCACCCGCTTCAACACCGCGCTGTCCGCCCGCCACCACACGGTCGCGCCCGCGTCCCCGCAGGATGTGCCCGAGGTTCCGTCCTCCTGACCCACGCGGCACCCTCGCCGCGGCCTGCCCCGCCCCGGGCGGGCGCCGCGTCCGGGCCCCAGGGCCCCCGCCGCCGGGGCACCCTCCCGCCGGCCTCTTGACCGGCCACCCCGGCTGCCGTCCCATGGAGGGCGGGAGGCGCTGTGCGAGAGCGGTGGCTGGAGCAGGACCGCCGCCGGGCCCGGGAGTTCGACGCGTTCGTCGCGGGCGCGGCCGGCCGGCTGCTGCACACCGCGACGCTCCTCACCGGCGACCGGGCCGCCGCCGAGCGGCTGCTGACCGCCGCCCTGGCCCGCACCTACGCCGGGTGGGACCGGCTGCGCGGCGACGACCCGTACGACCTCGCCCGCCAGGAGCTCGCCGCCCGCTACGCGAACACCGCCTGGCGCCGGCGCCGCCCGCACGGCGGGGTCCTCGACGGACTGACCGCGCAGGAGCGGCTGATCGTCGTCCTGCGTCTGCACGAGGGGGTGCCCGAGGAGCAGACCGCGGCGCAACTGGGCCTGCCCGCCGACCGGGTGCGCGCGATCTGCCTGCGCTCGGTCTCCCTGCTGCGCTCGTCGTCACGCACGGCCCGGAGAGGCGGGCCGGAGAGGACGGAACGGGCCGCGGACGAACCCGTGGACGGCGGCGCGCCGGGCCGGGCGGCTCCCCGCACCGGGAGCGGTGACGCGGGCGGTGACGCGGGCGGTGACGCGGGCGGTGACGCGGGCGGTGACGCGGGCGGTGACGCGGGCGCGCGGCGCCGGACCGGCGGCCCGGGCGGACGCGCCGCGCGCCCGCGCCCGTCCGCGTCCGGAGATGGCCGGGAGAGCGGGGGGAGCCGGCCATGAGCCACGTCGAGCTCCCCGACCTCTCCGGCATACCGGACCACAAGGAGGAGATGGTCCGGCGGATGCTCGACCGCCCGCATCCGCCGGTCCCCCCGGATCTGGCCGCGCGGGCCGCGGCCCGCGGGAAACGCGCGGTGGCCCGCCGCCGGACGCTGCGCGTGCTGCTGCTCGTTCTCGCGGGCGCGGCGGTCGGCGCCCTCCTGCTCTGGGCGGTCGCCACCCAGCCCTGGTCACCGCCCGAGAGCACCACGCCGCCGGTCGGGGGCCTCTGACCCGGCGGACGCCCCGGCGCGTGCGCCGAGGCGCACGCCCGGCGCATGAACCGGCGCGCCGCGGGCGTCGCAGGGCTCAGCCCAGGGCTTGCGCCAGGTCTGCCAGCAGGTCGTCCGCCGCCTCGATACCGACGGACAGCCGTACGAGATCGGACGGCACCTCCAGCGCGGAGCCCGCCGCCGAGGCATGCGTCATCCGGCCCGGGTGCTCGATCAGCGATTCGACTCCGCCCAGCGACTCGCCGAGGGTGAAGAGCCGCGCCCGGTCGCAGACGTCCACGGCCGCCTGCTCGCCGCCCGCCACCCGGAACGACACCATGCCGCCGAAGCCCCGCATCTGCTTGGCGGCGGTCTCGTGGCCGGGGTGGTCCGGCAGGCCCGGGTAGAGCACCCGCGTCACCCTGGGGTGTGCGGTCAGCATCTCGGCGACGCGCTCGGCGTTGGCGGTGTGCCGGTCCATACGGACGGCGAGGGTCTTGATCCCGCGCAGCACCAGCCAGGCGTCGAACGGCCCGGCGATGGCCCCCATCGCGTTCTGGTGGAACGCCAGTTCCTCGCCCAGCGCGTCGTCGTTCACCACCAGGGCGCCGCCGACGACGTCCGAGTGCCCGCCCATGTACTTGGTCGTCGAGTGGACGACGACATCCGCGCCCAGGGCCAGCGGCTGCTGCAGATACGGGCTGGCGAACGTGTTGTCGACAACCAGCCGGGCGCCGGCGCCGCGCGCGACCTCGGCGACGGCGGCGATGTCCGTGATGCCCAGCAGCGGGTTCGACGGGGTCTCCACCCAGACCACCTTGGTCCGGGGAGTGAGCGCCGCCCGCACGGCCGCCGGGTCGGACGAGTCGGCGACGGACCATTCGACGCCCCAGCGCTCGACCACCTTGGCGAACAGCCGGAAGGTGCCGCCGTAGGCGTCGTTCGGGATGACCACGTGGTCCCCGGGCCCGAGCAGCGTACGGAGCAGGCAGTCCTCGGCGGCCAGGCCGGACGCGAAGGCCAGCCCCCGGCGGCCCCCCTCCAGCGCCGCGAGGTTCTCCTCCAGCGCGGTGCGCGTCGGGTTGGCCGAACGGCTGTACTCGTAGCCGCCGCGCAGCCCGCCCACGCCGTCCTGCTTGTACGTGGAGACCTGGTAGATCGGCGGTACCACGGCACCGGTGGCCGCGTCGGCCTCCTGTCCCGCGTGAATGGCAAGGGTCTCGAAGCTCGTGGCTCCGTGCTGCTGGTGCTGGTCGCTCATGGGCCCGAGAGTAGTACCCGGGAAGGCCGCGCCCGGAACTTGAGCGCACCGCCCGCGAGTAGAGAGAGTGGGGGCGCGACACTGGGAGCGTGCCACGCCGCCCGGACCCGCGCGGGCCGCGCCCGACCCGCCACCGTGACCGCACAGGACACCGACAGGACCTCCATGGACATGCTCTTCCTGCTTCTCGCCCTGACCATGATCGGCGCCGTCCTGGTCGTCTTCCTGCGGCGCATGCGCGCCGGTGCGCAGGCCGCGGGGGGCTTCAGCGCCGCCACCGACCCGCAGCGCTACGGCTTCGCCCCGGTGGACCAGCTCGACGTACGGCTGCCGGGCCCCGACGAGGAACTGACCGGGGCGCTGGACGAACTGGCGCGCACCCAGGACTGGCGCCCCGCCCAGCGGCTGCTCGCCGCCACCGCCGACCACGAGCTGCGCTGGCAGCGCGTGCAGAGCCTGGCCGGCGCGGCCTCACACGAACTGGCGGAACGGCCCGGAGAGGGCGGCCGCTGGCTGCGGACCTGGCGGGTCGAGGCCCCGAAGGACGCCGGGGCAGCCGTGGTGCACGCCGAGTTCCTGGTGCACCAGGCCCGGCAGACGGCGGCCGTCTCCGGTGCCGGCTCGGACGAGCACCGGATCATCCTGGAGGAGGCGCGCTCCGTGTGCGCGGACGCCGCGCTGCTGGCGCCCGGCGACCCCACCCCGTACATCGTCGAACTGGCGGTCGCCCGCGGTCTCGGCTACCGGCAGGCCGACTTCGAGGAGCTGTGGAGCACCGTCACCGCGCGTGCCCCGCACCACATGGGCGCACATCTGGCCGCGCTGCACTACTGGTGCGAGAAGTGGCACGGCTCGAAGGAACTCGCGGACGCCTTCGCCCACCGCGCGGCGGCCGCGGCCCCCGAGCGGAGCCTGCTGCCCGCGCTGCCGCTGTTCGCGGTCTTCGAACATCTGCCCGAAGTCAACACCGTCAGAAGCCTCTACCAAAGCGATGTCGTCACCAAGGCGGTCGAGGGCGCCCTCTACGCCGTCCGCGGCGCGCCCGCCGACCACCCGGTGATGCCGCACGTCCGGCATCTGCTGGTGTGGTTCCTGGTCCGCGCGGAGCGCTGGGCGGACGCGATCGAACAGCTGGCGCAGGTGGACGGCCACGTGGGCGCGGTCCCGTGGTCGTACGGCGCGAACCCGGCGGCGGAGTACGCGGCCCACCGCGCCATGGCCGTCGCGGGCTGGGAGTCCTCGGGCGGCACCCCGGCGACGATGCCGCACTGAGCGGGGCCGGGCCCACGGCGTCCCGGTCGGGGCGGCACCCCGGAAAGGCGAGGATCGGCGCACCCTATGATGCTGCCTGCCGGAAGGCGAAAATCCGTTCGCCCCGGGTGACACCGGGGGGAACACGCCCACGGATACCGAGCCGCCCTCGTCCAGGCGGACACCACCACGAAACTGGCCTGGGAGGTCCGCGGGGCCCATGTGGCACAGCACACGACCGCCCAGCAGTTCGAGGGGTTCCACGACCTGCTGATGCGGTCCCGCGAGCAGATCGCGCGCGCGGCCGCACTCGCCCCCGAGGACTCGGCCCCGCACGTAGTGGAACTCTGGACGGCTCTGGGCCTCGGCTACTCGCACGACCAGCTGCGCTCCCTGTGGTCCCTGATCACCGAGCGCGCCCCCCACCACTACGCCGCCCACTACGCCGCCCTGCAGTACTGGTGCGCGAAATGGCGTGGATCCGAGGACCTGGCGCGCGAGTTCGCGGCCCGCGCCGCCGCCTCGGCACCCAGGGGCGCCCTGCTGACGCTGCTGCCGCTGATCTGGTGGTACGAGCACAAGGACGACGACGCACGCAGCGGGGACTACCGGACCGCCGCGCTGATCGCACAGGTGGACGCCGCGCTGGAGGATGTCGCGGCAGCACCGGCGGACCACCCCCGTCTCCCGGAGGCCCGGCACCTGCTGGCCTGGTTCCTGGTGAAGCAGAAGCGCCACACCGCCGCCCTGGAACAGTTCCTCCTGGTGGACGGCTACGTGGACGCCCTGCCCTGGCGTTACCACACCCATCCGCAGGCGGTCCACTGCGCGGCCCGGGAGATCGCGGTACGCAGGACCCGCAAGGAGACCCTCAAGGTGCGCCGTCCCCAGAGCTGACGCGCAGGGGCGACCCGCCCTGCCCTGCCCGAGCCGCGCCGCAGCCCGGCCGGGAGGCCGCGAAGAAGCGGGATCCGCCGCGCGCTCTCCGCACGGGCACCTGCGGCGGGAGGTCCCGGAGTTCCTCCGGATGCGGAATCCCCGGCCCGTCCCGTACGTTCACCAAAGCGGACACCACAGCCGAGGAGCGCCCGCCCATGTTCTGGAACCGCACACCGCAACTGCCCACCCCCGAGCAGGCCCTCGAAGGCCGCCCGGAGCCGGGGTACACGGTCCCCGACCGCCACACGGTGCTCGGCAATCCCCTGCTGGGCCCGTACCCGGAGGGCCTGGAGATCGCGGACTTCGGCCTCGGCTGCTTCTGGGGCGCCGAACGCAAGTTCTGGCAGACCCCCGGCGTCTGGACGACCCTCGCCGGCTACCAGGGCGGCCACACGCGCAACCCCGCGTACGAAGAGGTGTGCAGCGGCCTGACCGGCCACACCGAGGCGGTCCGCGTCGTCCACGACCCGGAGGCCGTCTCCTTCGAGGCCCTGCTCAAGCTCTTCTGGGAGTCGCACGACCCCACCCAGGGCTTCCGCCAGGGCAATGACGTCGGGACCCAGTACCGCTCGGCGATCTACACCCACTCCCCCGCCCAGCAGGCGGCCGCGGAGTCCTCGCGCGACGCGTACCAGGCCGTCCTGACCGCCCGCGGCTACGGCACGATCACCACGGAGATCCTCCCGGCCGACACCCGCCCCTTCTACCCGGCGGAGCCATACCACCAGCAGTACCTCGACAAAAACCCGAACGGGTACTGCGGCATCGGCGGCACGGGTGTGTCCTGCCCGATCGGGGTAGCCCCGGCAGAGGGCTGACCGCCTCGCATGGGCTTCACGAACGTTGCGTCGTCTCAACACCCCCAGTATGCGGATTGTCTCCAATGCTTCTGCATGAGTTATCCACGGCGAAATTTATTCAATACGGTGCAACTGAGTAGCCCTCATCGATTCACGGGCCGCTTCTTGCTCCATCCGCAAACAATCAACCCCTCCTCCTTTCCCTCGGAACTCTTGCTTGCAAGCACTGAGGGTCCATCTCAACGTCAAGCCACCCCACATCTTCCGCAACTCCGCTATATCTTCACAGAATTCTTGACCACCTCCTCAAAGCAAGACGGAATACTCGCCGGTGGAGGGGATGCAGGGAATTGCACATCCCCTCCACTCCGCGCACAGCCGTAAGAGGCTGTCTCACGTGGCAAGTTCCGCAAGCTTCTCAGTGGCTCGGGGGTGTGGCCATGGCCGGGCTTCTGCACTGCCGGTCGTTGCGGTCCGCGTCCGGGATCTTGAGGCCACGAGTAGCCCGTGGCAGGCTCATGCCGCATGATCGATGAATTCGCGAAGAACAGCCTGCACGGGCGACTGCGGCGGGACCGCAAGGCGCTGCTCTGGAAGCTCGACGGCCTGTCCGAGTACGACGCCCGCCGACCTTTGACAGTGACCGGGACCAACCTCCTCGGCCTGGTCAAACACGTGGCCGGCGTCGAGGCCAGGTACTTCGGCGAGGTCTTCGACCGGCCGTCACCAGAACCGCTGCCCCGGTGGCAGGACCACGACGGCAGCGATCTGTGGGCGGCTGAGGACGAGGCGCGCGATCAGATCATCGAGTCCTACCGGCGCACATGGGAACACTCGGACGCGACGATCGACGAGCTTGCCCTCGATGCCCCGGGCCACGTGCCGTGGTGGCCGGAGCCCTATGCCAACACGAACCTGTTCGCCATCCTGGTCCACGTCCTCGGCGAGACCAACCGGCATGCCGGGCACGCCGACATCCTGCGCGAAGGCGTGGACGGCCGAACCGGGATGCGCCCCGAACACGAGATGCAGATCAATGAGGACGCCCGCACCGCCTACTGCGCGAAGATCGAGCAGGCCGCCAGATCGGCCGCATCAGCCGAGGCATAGAAGCCTGTCCCTGAAGTGCGGTTGAACGTCAGCAGTACCTCGATAATCTTGCCGGGTACGGGATCGGCGTCACACGCTGCAATCATGCGGTTGCGGCCAACGCCGCTGTGCGTACTGGGCCCCGTTGTCATTCCCCGATCGGCGCCGGACTGACGAACACGGCAAGGTAGCGAAACTCACCCCCAAGCCCGTCCAGAACGGAGTACGGCTCCCATGCGAGGGTGTATGTGCCCCGCAGCGTGCACGTGTTCGACTCGTGAGAGCCATCAGCCCACAACAGCGTCCCTGCGAGCTCACGTCCCTGGTGGATCCTGAAGGCGTGATCCCGAGTACGTCGGCGGTCGGGGTTGGGCGGATTCCACAGAGACGCCTCGTTGGTCAGCATGAAGGCGAGACCGTTTTGATCGGATCGGCGGCAGAAGCGCTCCAGCCTGGCTATGTCTCGGACGAAGTGCAGGCGAGCAAGGTCGGTGGCGGCATGCGCCTTCAAGGCGTACCCCTCGGCTGGAGTACCAGCCGTTCCTGTCCAACCTCGGGTGAAGTACTTGAACTCGATCACGGTACGCGCCTCGGGCCCGATGCACAGCAGATCAAGGTACTCGGTTCTGTCGGACAGTCGCTGCGGCACCTCGAGTCTGGAGTGCATCTCCGGCGCCAGCTCCCAGAGCACCCGAGCAAAACTGTGCTGAAGGTCGGCTTCGGAATGGAAGACCGGCCTGTGCCGGCACATCTGCGCAATGACCTCACGGATTGAGGTCTGTCCGGCAATGGTCTCGGAGCCGTCCATCGGTGCCATGGTCACGGCGCCATTGAAGTGGTCTCTCGACGAACACTCAAGCCGTTGCCCGGTGCGATGCGTCGGCTTCCGCCGAGGCTTCAACCACCAGCTCGTCCAAACGAACTCGTGGAGGAGGTCGTGTGCCGTCCCTGTGGACACTCGATCACGCGAGTGGGCGATTCTGCCTGGCGCCACGATGCAGCTCCGCCCATGTCGCGGGGGCTGTCGGGCAGCGAGCTTTGATCGGGACGGCACCTGGGACGACTCACTCGACCGAGCGTGGAAGGCAACCCCGCCGAAGGGGCACCGCTGAGGTCCCCAACGCTCCAGGGACGCCACGGGTCACACGGCAGCGCAGGCTCGCCAACACCGGAGTGTCCTGCCCGATCGGGGTGGCGCCGGCCGACGGGTGATCAGCCGGTGGATGGTCAGCCGTGGCCAGCGGCGATCGCGTCACGACGGAGGTGGGGGGTGGGGTCACGGGTCCCGTTCCAGTCCCGGGCCGGCTGCCGGGGACCTTCCACACCCACCCCCCATGGCCGCCAGTCCCTCACGATCTCCGTCCGGCCGGTACCACGCACCGTATGCGGGACCGCTGACAACACGGCGCCGCCCGGGAAGCCCGGCCTCGTAATCACCCGGCGCACCGCAGATCCGACCGCCGGGGCTGGGGCGTGTCACACCACAGGACGCCGGGAAGCAGGTGGGCCTCTGCCTCTGCCCGTAGCCGGAGTCGGCCGTTCGTCCGCCTGCCCGCCCGCCTCACGAGCCGTCCTCGTCCACCGGTCCGGTCACCCGCGCGGGATCACCGCACGAAGCGGTACTTCAGGTGGGTGGCGAGGGGCGTGTGGACCACCCCGAGGGGCTCCAGGTCCCGCCGCCCGCTGCCCAGTCCTTCGAAGAGCCGCAGGCCGTCCCCGAGGAGCACGGGCACCACATGCAGGTGCAGTTCGTCGATGAGCCCCTCCCGGAGGTACTGCCGTACCGTGCTCGCGCCGCCCGCGATGTCGACGTTCCTGTCCCCGGCGGCGGCCCTCGCCCGGTCGAGGGCGCTGTGAATGCCGTCCGTGACGAAGGTGAAGGTGGTGCCGCCCTCCTTGACCAGGGCCGGGCGGGGGCGGTGGGTGAGCACGAAGACCGGGGCGCGGAACGGCGGGTTGTCGCCCCAGAACTCCTCGCCCGTGTCGTACATCATCCGGCCCATGACCACGGCCCCGGTGGCCTCGAACCACTCGCGCATCAGCTCGGAGTCGCGGTTCTCCTCCCCGCCGGTCATGCCCTGGCGCTCCCGCCAGCTCGCCAGGTTGTGGATCCACTCGAACAGTGGCTCGCCGCCGTCGCCGCCCGGGTTGTCGAGGGTGACGTCGGTGCCGGCCATGAAGCCGTCCAGGGAGACGGCCAGATCCGCGGTTACGGTCACGATGGGGGCTCCTGAAGTCGTGGAACGTCATGCCTTCACCCATGCGTCGATCGGGAAGCGGCACATTCGACATCCTCCCGACACGCGACTGTCCCCGCCTGCCAGAGGCCGACAAGAACCGGCGGGAACCGGCGGGAACCGGCGGGGCCCCGCCGGACGGTGCTGCGTCCGGCGGGGCCCCTGGTTCGGCGGACCGGTGTCAGCGGAAGTTCACGTCACTGCAGATGTAGTACGACTGGTCGGCGTGCGAGGCCTGCCAGATCGTGTAGACGACGTGGTGGCCGCTGCGGCCCGAGGTGCGGATGTCGACCGGCATGGTCCCGCTGGGCGCGATCCTGCCGGTTTCCGCCACCAGTTCGAGATCGCCCCAGCCCAGCCGCTGCGTGGCCGGGTCGAAGCCCTGCTTGGTGACGTAGACCCGGATGTAGTCCGCGCCGTGGTGGGCCTGGTCCGTGAGCGTCACCGTGAAGGCGGCGCCGACGTCCGTGGTTTTCCACGGCCCGGGTGTGTCCATCGAGGCGTAGCGGCCGTCCCCGGTCAGGCCGGCGCTGCACAGCTGCCCGTCCGGGATGGCCGCCCGGTGGTTGCCGCCCACGTTCTCCCGGTACAGCCCGTTCCAGTTCCACATCGCGTTGGTGTCGTCCTGCCACGCCTGCCAGCACATGGGGTCCTGCTGGGCCATGGCCGGGTTCTGGAAGTCGCTGCCCCAGCGTTCCCAGCAGCCGTAGTTGCGGGACGCCGGGTCGGTGACCGAGCCGTGGGCGACGGCGGTGCCCGACCAGGGGATCAGGCAGAGCAGTGCCGCGGACAGCAGGGTGAGGACGCGGAGCGGCCACGAGGACGGCCCGCCGCGTTGATGCCAATGCATGGGAGATCTCCGCCTTCCGGCTGTGGGCTTCGGAAATGGGAGCGCTCCCACAACTACCCCTCTGTATGAACCCCGAAACACTTCACCCGGGAACTGCGAGGCACCAGCCGGCGCCGGGAACCCCGCACTCCCCATCCGTCACAGAGTCGCACCGCTGGGGGGCGTCAGAACGGCGGGTGGGCCATGCTGGTGTGATGACTCAGGTGCGCGCCGAGATTCTGGTGAATGGCACGTGGCTTCCGGTGTATTCCATCCACTCCGCTCCCCACCTGGAACACGAGCCCACCGTTCTCGAACCCGTTTCGGCCGACGAGACCATGGTCGATCTCGTTCTCCGGCCCCGGCTGGAGAAATGCCTGCAATGGCAGCGGCCGGTCTGGGTGACCTGTACGGACGGCACCACGGTCTTCTACGCGGCCGGCGCGGCGGGGCCTTTCCGTATCGCGCCCGTCCGCCCCGGCCCCGACACCGGCTGGCGATGACACACACCGCCGGCTCCGCCCCGGCGCTCCCGTCCGCCGGGGCCGCCGCACCGCGCCGCCGGCCGCCCCGGCGCCCGTCCCGCGGGGCCGCGGAGCCCGCCCCGTACCGTCCGCTCCGCCGTCGCGGGGCGGACGCCCGTACTCCGTCTGCCGCGGTCCGCGGTGCGAAGGCCGAAACGTCTTCCTAGATTCTCAGCCATAGCGATTCCGGCATCGCGCCCCAGCGCGTCCGGACCGCTTTCGCCACCGGCCGGCGCACGAGCCGGCCGTCTCAAAGTCTCGGCAATGGGAAAATCCATGCAGCGATGCGCAGCGTTCCTGTCCCGTCGAATGTCCAGCTTCGCCATCACGCTGGCGGTCGCCCTCGCGGCCGCGGTCGTTCCGTCCTCCTTCGGCACCGCCCGGGCCGAGGAGAGTACGGGCCCGAAGAGATTCGATGTCGGTGTGCTGGTGATCACCGCCTTCGATGTCGAGACCCGCCCCTGGCTGGAGCGCGAGCACCTGCCGCTCCGGATCGACGTGCCGGGGGCGCACCGCCCCCTCCACTGCGACCGGCGGGGGCTGTGTGTCGTCGAGACGGGCCAGGGGAAGACGCGTGTCGCCACCAGCATGACGGCCATCCTGAGCAGCCCCCGTCTCGACTTCCGCGACACCTACTTCCTGAGTGCCGGGATTGCCGGGACACCGCCGGACGGCGGAACCCTCGGGTTCGCCGCCTGGGCCCGCTGGGTCGTCGACTGGGACCTCGGGCATCACGTCCTCCCGAAGAGCGCGCCGGACATCCCCCACGGCTACCTCCCCGTCGACACCGGCACCAACGCGTTCCGGCTCAACGACGAACTGGTCCACCAGGCCTACGAACTGACAAAGAACGTCGAACTGGCCGACAGCCGGGAGGCCGCTGAGCTGCGCCGCCGGTACCCCGGCCAGGCCGGCCGGCGGCCGTACGTCGACATCTGCGACACCATCGCGGGCGACGACTACTGGGCGGGGCGGAGACTGTCCGAGACGGCCCAGTACATCACCGACATCTGGACGCACGGACGCGGCGAGTACTGCACCACCCAGAGCACCGACACGGCCGTGGCGGAACCCCTCGCCGTGTACGGCCACCTCGACCGCTACCTCAGCCTCCGCACGGCCAGCAACTTCGACCAGCCGTACCCGGGCCAGACCATCCGTGAACTGCTGACGGCGCCCTGGCAGGGCATCGCGGTCGAGAACGCGTACCGCGTGGGGTCCGCCATGGCGGACGAGCTCCTCGTCCGGCCCTCGGGCCGCTGACCCGCCGCCCGCCCACCCCCGCGGGAGACCCGCGGCGGAAAGGGCGCGCGGAGCTCCCGTCCCGCCGCGGGGAGCCGGAAGGCAGGCCGTCCTTCCGGTTCCCCACGGGAACGGGTGTGCGGATCGTCCGGCGGTGCGTCCGCACCCCGGCCGGGTCCGGCCCACCCGACAGCGGGTCAGACCTCCAGGCCCGCCTCGATCTGCTTGAGCTGGTGGCGGGCCATCGCCAGGTTGGCGCGGCCGCGGTCCAGGGCCAGGTAGAGGAAGAGACCGCTCTTGCCGCGGCCCTTCATCAGCCGGATCAGGTGGTACTGGCTGCCCAGCGTGATGAGGATGTCCTCGATCTCGTCCTTCAGCCCCAGGTGCTCCATGGTGCGCACCTTGGCCCGCACCACGTCGGTGTTGCCCGCCGCTGCGACGCCCAGATCGAGGTCCTTGCCGCCGCCGAGGGTTCCGAGCGCCATGCCGCTGTTGAAGTCGACGAGCGCGACGCCGACGGCGCCCTCGATCGACGTCATCGTCTCCTTGAGGGCGGTTTCCGTGTTGCTCATATCCGTTCCTTCTTCCTTTCCCTGTTGGGTTCTGTTCTGTGGGGGTCTTTCCGCCGGGGCGGACGGACCGGGTGGACGGGCGGAACCGCACGCCCTCGCGTCCGTACGCCCCCGCCTCCGTGCACCCGCACGCCGCCGGACGAGGCACACTCCGTACCGGGACGGCGCCCGTACGCGCACCCCGCGGGCCCGTACTCCGGCCACCCGTACTCCGGCACCCGTGACCGGGCTGGCAGAGCCGGGCAGCCCGCCCGGGCCCGCTGTTCAGCCGCCCTGCTCCGGCCGTTCGAGTGCGCCGTCGACCATCTGCCCGATGCGCGCCCCGGACCGCCGCGCCTCCAGATGGAGCCGGCCCACGTTGGTGCGCGGCCCGGCCAGGACGGTGACGACGGTCGCCGTTCCGGCCGCGTAGGTCGCGACATAGCCCCGGTCGCCCCGGGCCAGCAGTTCGCGGAAGCTCCCGCGGCCGGTGGCGTCCGTCAGCCGCAGGGCGACCCCGAGGGCGGCCGCGGTCAGTGCGGCGACTCCCTCGGCGCCCTCCCCCGCGCCGTCCTGGGCCAGGACGAGTCCGTCGGCGCTGGCCGCCAGGGCCCCGGTCACCCCGGGCACGCGGGCTCGCAACCGGCCCAGTTCCTCCAGGATTTCGGGTTCCGCTTTCATCAGCTGCCTCCTCTCGGCGCGCTGTCGGAGTGCTCGCCTCATGACACCGCTGAGGGGGCCTCATGGGCGGACGGGGAATTCACATGGCCTCCAGTGCGGCACGGAGCCGGCGCAGCAGTTCGACGTCCGGGTCGTCGGAGATGTCCGCGACCCAAGCGGGCAGGGCGGGCGGGGGCGGCGCTTCCCCCGGGCGGGGCGTCTCGATGTGCCCCGCCGCCGCGAGCCTCCGTATGTCCAGCAGGGCGTGGAAGGCCGGGCGTCCCAGCAGCCGGGCGATCTCCGCGGCGGTGCGCACCCCGTCCGCGAGGTCCAGTACGGCCCGCTGCCTGCGGGTGACCGCCGGCGCCCGGATCGGGGCGCGCCGCACCACGGGGGCGGTGTCGACCTGCGGATGCGGCCACACCGCCTCCAGCAGCGCCCTGCGCCGCCGGGTCTCCCGTTCGACGGCCTCGACGCGCACCGGCCGTACGGGGCCGAGCCAGTGCGCGGCGCCGTGGCGGAAGCGGACCGGGCCGCGGCCCGGGGCCAGCGCGAAGTAGGCCGCGTCGAACAGCGCGCCGAGATGGCAGATCTCCAGTTCGCCGCCGGCCAGCCGCCCGCTCTCCACCAGGAAGCGGCCGACCTCCCGGCGGGCACCGGCCTGCGCGATCGCCTCCCGCCAGCCCTCGGCGGGCAGACTCCCGCCGGCGGCCAGCAGGATGTCCAGGCCGGGGGCCGCCGGGCTCTCCGCGTGCACGATCCGCCCGTCGACCAGGTAGAGCGTGCCGGACTCCCCGAACAGCGCCCCGGTTGCCCGCCGTGCGGCCATGCGGACCAGGAGCGGCGAGAGCGCCGGCCGTACCGCCGTTCCCGTCCTCATATCAGCGCCAGCCGTTCGACCAGATCGCGCAGCCGCAGCCGGGCCAGGGCCAGGTTTCCGTCGTCCCGGCCGAGCCACAGGTAGACGAAGACGCTGCTGTCCAGGGTGTTCTCGACGAAGCGCAGCAGGTGGTAGCCGGTGCGGGTGGTGAGCAGAACGTCCTCCACGGGGACATCCGCGTCCCTTCCGCCGGGCACCCGGGCCGAGGGCTCCGCGAGGACCGGCTGTTCTCCGCCGCCCCTGTGCTCCGGGGCGGCCCCCTCCCGTGCGCTGCCGGCCCCGTTCTCCTCGGCCGAGCCGAACGCGGTGTGCTCGGCGGCCAGCCGGGCGATCTCGGCCAGCTCGGCCGCGGTGACCTCGTGGTCGCCGTTGGGGGCGTCTCCCGCCGTGCCCAGGGCGAGCCCGCTCGTCCACTCGATCACGGCGGCACCCCGCGCGCCGGGCAGCACCATGGCTTCCATCAGGCACTCATCGATTCCGGACACGCCGGTGTCCTCCCCATCCCAAGCGTGCTGAGGCGGGCGTCACCCCGCTCCAGTGACCAGGAGGTTACGCAACGTGCCCCACTCGCACGGGAATTCGGGCATTCTCCTGCGGCATATCCGGGCGGTCGCATAGGGTGACGGCGCCCTCGCTGCGTGTCCGTTCGCGATGCGCGCGGGCGGCGCCTGCCGCCGCGGCATCCCCCCAGGCCGGACGGGCGTCGGCCGGCCCGGCGGAGGAGTCCGGCGGATGGCGGACGGCCGAACCGTCCTGTCCCGAGGCGCTGTGCGGGGCCCTCCGCGCCCCGGCCCGTCACGCCACCGCACCGCCGCGCCGCCGCGCCCGCAGCCCCGCAAGGTGTCGCGCACCGTGGACGGCCGCGAACAGCGGGTATACGGAAAGCGAAGAAAGTGGAGCCGGAGCCCGTGACTGTGTTAGCCCTTGTCCACGAGATCCGGCCGAAGGAAGCGGTGCAGCGTGAGCGGTACGTCGATGGTCGTCCTGGGGATCGGCTTCTGTATTGCCCTTTTCCTCCTGTTCGCGGCCCCGAAGCGCGACGGAAGGCGGGACTCCTGAGAGAGCCCGCCACGGGCCCGGGGCGGCGCCGCGCACGCACCCGGCCCCGGCCTCCGTACGCCACCGCGCGGCCACCGGACCCCGGGCAACGGTGTCGGCGTCGGTGTCAGTGCCCGGATCTACGCTCCGGGCATGGACTCACAGGACCCGCAGCACATCGGAGCCCTCTTCGGCGCGATGATCCTCGGCGTGGAGCTTTCCGAGGAGCCCGCCCCGGCGGACTCTCCCCTCGGCCGCGCGCAGGCGATCCTCGCCGAGCACGGACCGGACGCCCTCACGGACGAGGTCTTCACCGCGCTGCGTGACGGCCACCCGCTGCCCGCCGGCGCGATACCGGCGGACGGACGGAAGGGCGGAACCCCGCCGCGCTGATCACTCCGTACGAGTATGGGGCAGACGCGGTACGGACACCCGGGGGCGGCCGGCGGCTACGCCCTCGGGCTTCTCCCCGGAGGCGGCCGTTCCGGCGCCTCGGCCGGTCCGCCCGGCCCGTCCTCCGCAGAGCCCCCGCGGCCGCCCCCGGGTGGGCCGCTCTCCTCATGCCCCGGCTCCGCGCCAGTCGCCGTGCGGTGACCGGCGTACGGAGCGGCGCCGCGGCCGGCCGCCGCCCGGAAAGGGACGGAGGCGCCACGGCCTGTGGGGGACCGTGGCGCCTCCGCGTCTTCTCACCGGCCGGGCCGGAACTCCGTTCCCGGGCCGCGGAGTTCCGGCCGGCCATCCGTCCGGCCGTGGGTCCGCGCGGCCGGGGCCGGCGCAAAGGGCTCGCATCGAACTCTGTGGAGGCGAAAGCGTGGGAGCGCTCCCACCGTAGGGGCGGCCACCCCGGAACGCCAGACTCCTCGGCCAGTTGTTACACGGGAGGCATCCGCGCGTCGCGGGGCCCGTGGTGGGCGCCGCCGGGCGCCCGCGGTCCCCCACGGCACGGCCCGGCGGGAACATCCGCCGGCGACACCCGGCAACACCCGGCAACACCGGCTCAACGGCCCCTGATCTCCCGGGCGTCCAGGAGCCGACGGGGCCCCCGTCGACTCCGGCGCGGGCGGAGGAGCCCGCCCGGCCGGACCCGCTCAGAGCGAACGGCGCAGCACCTCGCCCTTCCGGGCCGGGTCGTAGTCCGGCCCGACCCCCTCGATCAGGAAGGCGTCGCCGTCGACGTGCCGGGTGCGCAGCGGCAGGATCTCCTGGTAGGCGGGCGAGTTGTACCAGGCCCGGGCTTCGTCCTTCCCCGGGAACTCGATGACGACCAGCTCCGTCCCGCACTCGCCCTCCAGTGCCTCGACCGGCCCTCCGTGGACGAGGAACCGGCCGGAGTACGGATCGAGTGTGGCCTGGATCCGCTCCACGTAGTCGATGACGTCGGGGTGCGGACGGACGCTGGTGAAGTGGCCGATGGCGTAGGCGGGCATGGTCTCTCCTCGAAACGGCTGTCGCGGATCGCCGGCACGGACCGGCATGGGGCGGCAGGGCGGGCGGGGGACCGAGCCGCACCGGTGGTGACGGGAACTCAGGCCGCGGCGTCCGGGGTGCAGGCGGCCGCCACGGCCAGGCTGTCCTCGTAGACGTGATGCCGGGTGATCAGACCGTCCTCGACGGTCAGACGGAGGGCGAAGCGGCTCCTGAAGGTCTTGCCGGTGGCGGCGACCGTCCCGCCGAGTTCCCCCGTGACCACGGCCTCGGCGCCGTCGACGACGATCGCGCCGACCGTCGCCCACCCGTCCCCGCTCACGGTGTGCGCGGCCAGATCGGCCCAGTGCCCGGCGACACCGGCACGGGTCGGGCGCGGCTTGATCCACGGGACCACCGGGTTCCCGGCGACCATCCAGTCGACCTCCTCGGCGTAGAGGTCCGCGATACGGTCCGGATCGCGCTCCGTCACGCGCCGCAGGAACTCCCGCACGGTCTGCCGGGTGACCGCCTCCCCGGTCTCCTTCCCGATCCCCTCCCCGGAGCGGCCGACGGGGCCGGAGCCTCCGGACACCTTCCTGCCCCCGGACGCGCCGGAGGGGTTCAACATGCCGGTCATGGCGGGCCTTTCACTGGGCGTGCGGGATTCCGTCCTCCCGTGCACGATCCTGGCGCCGGGCCCCGGCGGGGTCGATTACCTCCCGGGTCATGCGCGGACGCCGGCGGAGAAGCGAACGCAGGAGCGGAAAGAAGAAACGTCCATGCGACATACCACCCACTTGGCTCAACGAGGGACGTCCGGAGGGTTACCCGATCATCCGTAGGGGCGTTGTCGCGTCATGGAGCCGCGGCAGTGGTGGGAACGGAACACGGTGTTGGCAGAAGCGTTCTGTCGGAGTGATGAACAGGTGCGCTCGGCGCAGGCGACTCTGGACGAGGCCCAGGTGCACAGGTCGCGCCTGCTGGCGGCGTTCGCGGTCACGGTCGGCAGCGACGGCGCGGTGGCCGGCGTGCTGGGGCTGAACGAACGCGAAGTGCGCGTCGCGCGGCGGACGGTGGGCAAGGAGGACGCCCGCGGGGTGGCGGACCAGCTGCTGGCCGCCGCGGCGGTGGCGCCGGAGGACGGACAGGCGGAGGCGGTGACGGCACCGGAGGCCGTCACCGCACAACCCATGGGAACGGCCGGAATGCCGGGAGCCGCCGGGGCGGCCGGGGTACCGGGGGCGGCGCACGAGGCGGGCGGGACGGCGCACGATGCGTACGCGGACCCGATGGCGTACCAGTACTACGCCCCCGCCCAACCCCCCACGCAGTACCAGCAGACCCAGCACCAGCAGCAGTACACCTACTACCAGCACTACCAGCCACACCAGACGCCGGTCCCGCAGCAGACCCAGCACCAGCCGCCGCCTGTCCCGCAGCAACCCCAGCCGCAGGCGCAGGCACAGTCCCAGCAGCAGCTCCGCGAACCGCGCTGGTCCGGCGCCATGGACGCGCTGCTCGTCGGCAGCTGGCAGACCGGGGTCGATCTCCAGGTCCTGGCGGCCGAGTTCGGCCTCGATCTGGCCCGGCTGATCTCCCGGGCGCAGCAGTTGTCGGCCGAGGGACGGCTCTCACCGCCCTGGGCGGGCAGCGGCCCGGGCGGGGAGGCCCGGTCCGGACGGCACCGCCGCAGCAGCACGGACATCGACGACGCCTACGACTTCTACGACTCCTACGGCCACCCCGTCTACCCGGGTGGCTGGGAGGTCCCGTCCACCGTGCCCGACGACATGCTCGCCGGGGTGGGCCGGCAGAGCGGTCTGCCGCAGTACACGTACAGCACCACCGTGCCGTAGCGGCACGGTGCGGTACGGCGGGCGGCGGGTCCCCACCGCCCGCGATCAGCCCCCGCCCGGGTGCCCGGCGGGGGCTGATCGAATTGACGTACCGGCCGGCCGGGTGTGCCCTGGAAGAGCGGGGGCAGCGGGAGAGAGGAGCCGCGCCATGCAGACCCAGGCGGAGCGCCGCGGCACAGCGGCACACGCCCGGCCCCGCGGGCGGAACATCTGGCGGACACCCGTCGTGACCAGCGTCGTCTTCGGCTTCTACGCCGGCTTCCTCGACCAGGAGGGCGGTGCCTCCCTCGGGAGGGCCTGGCTGCTCGGCATCCTGGCGGGCGTCGCGCTGCTGGCGCTGTGGCTGGCCGTCCACAGCGTGCGCACGAAGATGATCCGCGAGGTGCGGTCAGCGGCCTACGGGGCTCTGGCGGGGAGCGCCATCGGCTTCCTGGTCGGGCTGAGCGGGGCCGCCGTGCTGAAGGCCTCGGCCATCGGGTTCTTCGTCGGCCTCGGGATGATGATCGCGGTGAACTACCGGCTCTACGGCAGGGTCCGCTGAGACCTGCCCCTCTCCGCCCCTCCTCCTCCGCCCTCGCCGCGCGGGAAGCCCGGGGAGCTCCCGGAAGGCCCGGCAGGCTCAGGAAGCCGGGACCGCCTGTTCCGCGACCGTCAGCCTCCCCGCCTCGATGGTGGCGAGACGGGGAGCACGCCGGGCGACGGCGCTGTCGTGGGTGACCATCACGAAGGTCAGGGCGTGCTCCTTCCAGAGCCCCTCCAGCAGGTCGACGATGTCGTCCCGGGTCCCCTCGTCGAGGTTGCCGGTCGGCTCGTCGGCGAGCAGCACCCTGGGCCGCTTCACCAGCGCACGCGCGATCGCCACCCGCTGCTGCTGGCCGCCCGACAGTTCTCCCGGCAGATGGCCGAGCCGCTCCCCCAGCCCCACGGAGCCGAGGGCCTCGGCCGCCCGCTCGCGCCGCTCCGCCGCTTTGACCCGCAGCGGGACGAGGGCGGTCTCGACGTTCTCCTGCGCGGTGAGCGTGGGGATCAGATTGAAGCTCTGGAAGACGAAGCCGATCTTCTCGGCCCGCACGGCGGTGAGCCGGGCCTCGCTCAGCCGGGCGAGGTCCACGCCGTCGAGTTCGACGCTGCCCGTGGTCGGGCGGTCGAGGCCGCCGAGCATCTGGAGCAGGGTGGACTTGCCGCCGCCGGTGGGGCCCTGGATGACGAGCCGGTCGCCGTCGTCGATGGTGAGATCGACACCGGCGAGGGCGTCGATGGTCTCCTTGCCCCGGGTGTAGCGCTTGGTGACGCCTGTCAGCTGGTACATGTCGCTCCTGGGTGGATGGCGGGGACCGCGCGGTGCCGCGCGGGCCGGGGGGAGGCGTGGCCTCCTCGTACGGCTGTACGAGCGGCCCGTCGGGGACGGAACCGGGGCCGCGCGCGGAGGGCCGGGAAGGCCGGGGGCCGCCGGTCAGGCGACGCGGCTGAGCGCGTCGGCCGGGCGCAGCCGGGCGGCGCGCCAGCCGCCGAAGGCTCCGGCGACGAGTCCGCCGGCGACCGCGAGGCCGACCGCGAGGCCGATGGTGCCGAGGGCGACGGGTGCGGTCAGCGCGATGTCGATGCTCTGCGACGCGGCCGCGCCGCCCCCGCCGCCCGGTCCGCCGCCGGGCCCCGCGCCCATCCGGCCACCGCCGGACAGCCCGGCCCCGCGCGCGAGTTCGGCGGTGAGGCCGGGGCTGAGCGCGGTGATGAGGTAGGCGCCACCGAGGCCGAGGGCGATGCCGAGGGCCCCGCCGAGCAGTCCGTTGACGACGGCCTCGCCGACGACCTGCCGGGTCACCCGTCCGCTCTTCCAGCCCAGCGCCTTGAGGGTGCCGAACTCCCGTACCCGGCGGCTGACGGCCGAGGAGGTCAGCAGCCCGGCCACCAGGAAGGCGGCGGCCAGGACGACGACGGACAGCCACTTCCCGACGCTCGAAGCGAGGTCGGCGGCGGTGCTGAGGGAGCCGGAGACGGTGGCGGCCAGGTCCTCGGAGGTGGTGACGGTCGTCCCGGTCACGTTCTTCTGGATGGCGGCCTTGACCGCGCCGATGGCCTGCGAGTCCTCGGCCCGCACATAGACCGTGGTGATCTCGTCCTCGGAGTCGGACAGGGTCTGGGCCCGCTCGAGCGGGATGTAGACATCGGCGGCGGCCGAGCCGCTGTCGGCGGTCGCGATGCCGACGATCTCGAACTCCGTGCCCTTGACGGAGATCTCGTCGCCGACCGCCAGGTCCTCCCGCTGGGCGTAGGCGTTGTCGACGACGGCGACCCCGGCGTCGGTCTCATCGCTCTCGAAGGTGCGGCCCTCGGTGAGGGCGGAGGAGGTCAGCGGTCCGAGGGCGGGCTCGGTGACGTCCGTGCCGTAGACGGTGAAGGACTCGATACCGAAGTCGGCGCCCCCGCCGCGGATCTCGCCGCCGCCCCGGCCGCCGTCGCCGCCGTCTCCGGCGCCCGGGCCCGGCGCCGCGCCGATCTCGCCGCGCTCGAAGCTGCCGCTGATCTTCAGGTTCACCAGGCTGAGACCGCCGACGGCGTCGGCGACGCCCTGCTGCCCGGCCACCTTCCCCACGGTGCTCGCGTCGAGCGTCTCGAAGCCCTGCACCATCAGCCGGTCGTCGCTCTGCTCCTCCCCCTCCTCGCCGGCGTCGAAGCGGAAGCGGGGGCGCTGCGGGGTCTCGCCCTCCTCGGGCTGCTCCTGCGCCTTGGTGACGGTCATGTCGGTGCCGAGTCCGTACAGGGACTCCAGGACCTGGCCCTGGGCCTGTTTCATCCCCGCGGAGACGGAGGTGACGACGATGACGAGGGCGATGCCCAGGGCGAGGCCGGAGGCGACGACGAGCGCCGCTTTTCTGCGGCGGCGCAGTTCGCGCCGGAGGTAGGTGAGGAACATGCGGGCGACGGTAGGCAGCCGCGGTGAGGGACGGCTGAGCCCCCGATGAGAGCGGGGTGAGAAACGGCACCGGCCGGCGACGCGGTGGAGGGTGGCGGACGGGCGCCGGGCGGTGGCCGACGGTCCTGTCGGCCACCGCCCGGCGGTGGTGCGTCGCGCTCCGCGCGCGGGGTGTGCGGGTCCGGATCGCTCCGGTGCGGACTCGCTCGGTGCGGGTCAGATCGCGCTACCGGCGACCCACTCGTTCCAGTCCATGTTCCAGCCGTTGAGGCCGTTGTCCGGGGCGATCTCCTTGTCGGGGGAGTTCTTCACGGTCACGACATCGCCGATGAGCGACTGGTTGTAGAACCAGGCGCCGTCCTGGCCGGGGTCGTCCGCGCCCTTGACGTCGTTCAGACCGACGCAGCCGTGGCTGGTGTTGGCCTGGCCGAAGATGGAGTCGGCGCCCCAGTAGTTGCCGTGGATGAAGGTGCCGGAGGTGGAGAGCCGCATGGCGTGCGGCACGTCCTTGATGTCGTACTCACCCTTGCCGTCGTCGTCCGTGAACCCGACGGTGGCACCGTTCATCCGGGTCTCCTTGAACTTCTCGGAGATCACCATCTGACCGTTGTAGGTCGGGTTCTCGGAGCTGCCCGCGGAGATCTTGAAGTTCTTGATCTCCTTGCCGTCCCGCACCACCGACATGGTCTTGCTCTTGACGTCGACGGTGGAGACCTGGCTGCGGCCGATCTTGAAGCTGAACGACTTGTCCTGGACGCCCTTCACTCCCGGCGATCCCTCGACACCGTCGAGGCCGAGCTTGACGGTCACCGTGGAGCCGGCTTTCCAGTACTCCTTGGGCCGGAAGTCGAGCCGCTGGGTGCCGAACCAGTGTCCGACGACCTCCTGGCCGCTGGTGGTGTTGACCTCGATCGCCGACTGCACGGCCTTCTTGTTCTGGATGCTCTTGTCGAAGTTGATCGACACGGGCATCCCGACGCCCACGGTGGAGTCGGCCTCGGGGGTGTAGTAGCCCAGGAAGCTGTTGTCCGGCGAGACGGTGGTGAAGGTGGAGTGCTCGGTGGCCTTGCGGCCCTCCGAGTCCTCGGCGGTGGCGGTGATCTTGTACTTGGTCGAACGCTCCAGCGAGCCGTCCGGCTTCCAGCTCTTGCCGTCGCCGGCCAGGGTTCCGGGGATCTCCGCGCCGGAGGCGACAGCCGTCATCGACACCGCGGAGAGCTTGCCCTTGGTGACGGTGACCCGGACGTCGTTGTTGATGCCCGCGTTGTCGGTGCCGTCCTTGGGGCTGATCTTTATTCGTGCGTCCGAGGCGTCCTTGGCAGCCGCCCGGTCGACCTGCGACTGCTTTCCGCTGTCACCGCTGTCCCCGCCCTTGCCGTCGGAGTCAGCACCGCCGCCACCTCCGCAGGCGGTGAGCGTCAGCACGCCGCTGAGCAGCGCGGCGGCGGCGACGACCGCTTTCCGCCGCTTACCTGTCGTCATCACACGCTTCTCCATTGCTACTGTCCCCGGGTCGCGGGCCGGAAGCCGCAAGCGAGTCTTCCGGCCAGTGCTCAGTAAGAACACCCGGACCCGTCGACCCGTTCCACGGGTCTCGGAAGTGTGGCGCACGCCACGTGCGTACCCGATCCGGACACGGCCCTCCGAAGAGTGACCGGTTGTCCCGCGCCGTTCCTCACCCCTTCGTGTCTTCAGGCGCCTGCCGTGTGGGGCGCCTGCCCGCATCCGCGGGTTCGATCCCTGCCCGGGACGGCTTGCTTCCGCGGTTCCCGGCCCAGGTCCCCGGCCCCCGCGGCGGCCGGACATCCCCAACTGCCGCGAAATACACCAGGACCGGACGATCCGCGGCAGGCGGGACACTGGCGAGGGTACCGCTCGCCCTCCGGACTTTCCCATGACCCGTGACCTTCACTACTATCGGACCCGGCCGTTCAACCAACCTGCACCGCAAGGGGTCCATGACGTGTCCGCACGCCGACCACTGCTGACCGCCTCCGCCGCGGGGGCCATGCTGCTCGCCCTGTGGTTCGTGCCGTCCGCGAACGCGACCGTCGAAGAGGGCAGAGCTCCGGCCGCGGAACAGGCCGGGGACCGCACGCAGGGCCAGTCGCCGGCCGAGGAGGCGGATCCCGCCGCGGACTCCGGCCCCTCCGCGGGAGAGACGGTCACGGACGCCGAGGAACTCGCGCTGGCCGACACCGGCAGCGTCGACACCACCCCGTACCTGCTGGGCGGCACCCTGTTCCTGGGCCTCGGCGCCGCGCTGGTCTCCTCCGCCGGACGCCGCTCGCGCACCCTCTTCTGAAGTCGTCCGGGCACGGGCACCGGCCCCGGCCGGCCGGACGTCCCCGCCGCGTTCCGCGCCGAACGGACGCCCGGACGACCGCATTTCCCGCTGACCGCACGCTCCGCCCGCCCGGGACCGAGGGCTCCCCGGGCGGGCTCTTCGCGTCTCGCCGTCTCCGCGTCCGGATGCGACCGGGCTGTCAGGCCAGCGGTCCGGTGACCGTCTCCGCCGCCGCGACCAGAGCCCCGGAGGCCACGAAGGCGTCCGCCGCGGCCAGGTCGGGGGCGAGGAAGCGGTCGCCGCCCGGGCCCGCGACGCCGGCCGCGCGCACCGCCTCCAGGACGGCGCGGGTGGCGGGGGCCGGGGCGAGCCCTTCGCGCAGTTCGAGGGCGCGGGTGGCGGCCACCAGTTCCACGGCGATGACCCGGTTCACGTTGCCGAGCGCCGTGCGCAGTTTGCGCGCCGCGGACCAGCCCATCGAGACATGGTCCTCCTGCATCGCGGAGGAGGGGATCGAGTCGGCCGAGGCCGGGACCGCCAGCCGCTTCAGCTCACCGACCAGCGCCGCCTGCGTGTACTGGGCGATCATCAGCCCGGAATCGACTCCCGGGTCCCCTGCGAGGAAGGCCGGCAGCCCGTAGGAGCGGTTCTTGTCGAGCAGCCGGTCCGTGCGGCGCTCGGCGATGGACGCCAGGTCGGCGGCGGCCACGGCCAGGAAGTCCAGGACGTACGCGACGGGCGCGCCGTGGAAGTTGCCGTTGGACTCGACCCGTCCGTCGGGCAGCACGACGGGGTTGTCCACGGCGGCGGCGAGTTCCCGGCCGGCGACGAGGCGGGCGTGCGCGAGGGTGTCACGGCCCGCGCCGGCCACCTGCGGCGCGCAGCGCACCGAGTAGGCGTCCTGGACGCGAGGGGCGGCCTGAAGGCCGTCGTAGCCGGTCTGGTGGTGGCCGGTGAGCCCGGAGCCGGCGAGCATCCGCAGCATGTTGTCCGCGCTGGCGGCCTGGCCCGGGTGCGGCCGGACGGCGTGCAGTTCGGGGGCGAGGACCCGGTCGGTGCCGAGCAGCGCCTCCAGGGAGAGGGCGGCGGTGATGTCGGCGGAGGTGAGGAGGCGGGCGAGGTCGGCGTTGGCCATGACGAGCATGCCGAGCATCCCGTCGGTGCCGTTGAGGAGGGCCAGGCCCTCCTTCTCGCGCAGGTCGAGCGGGGTGATGCCGTGCTCGGCGAGCAGGTCGGCGGCCGGGCGCACGGTGCCGTCGGGCCCCTCCGCCTCGCCTTCGCCCAGGAGGGTCAGGGCGCAGTGGGAGAGCGGTGCCAGGTCGCCGGAACAGCCGAGGGATCCGTACTCGTGGACGACCGGGGTGATGCCGGCGTTGAGCAGGGCGGCCATCGTCTCGGCGACGAGCGGCCGCACCCCCGTGTGCCCCGAGGCGAGGGTCTTGAGCCGGAGGAACATCAGGGCGCGGACGACCTCGCGCTCCACGCGGGGGCCCATGCCCGCGGCGTGCGAGCGGACGATGTTCCGCTGGAGGCGGCCGCGCAGCTCGGGGCCGATGTGGCGGACGGCGAGGGCGCCGAAGCCGGTGGAGACGCCGTAGACGGGCTCCGGGCGGGCGGCGAGGGCGTCGACGACCCGCCGGGAGGCGGCGAGCGCGTCGAGGGCTCCGGCGGACAGCTCGACCCGGGCCCCGCCGCGGGCCACGGCGATCACGTCGTCCGCGCTCACGCCGGACGTTCCCAGCACCACGGTGTGCATATTCATATTCAGGCACCCTAAGTTCTGAATCATGTTCTGTCACGACGCGGGCCGTGCGGCCGTCGGCACTGCCGTCGGGCACCGCCGTCGGGAACTGCCCCTGGCCCGGCCGCCCCGCGCCTGACATGATCGGATGAACGATCGTTAACACGGTGCACGACTCACGATGCACGACCGAGGACAGGAGGCGGCGATGGGCGGCGCGGCGGACGAGGTGCGGTACGGCGAGTGGATCGCCGTCCGGCGGCACGGCACCCATGTGGCGGAGCTCGTCCTGGACCGCCCCCGGGCCATGAACGCCGTCTCCACCGAGCTGGCCCGCCGCCTCACCCAGGCCTGCGACGCCCTCACCGGCGACCCCTCGGCGCGGGTCGTGGTGCTGACCTCCAGCCACGAACGGGCCTTCTGCGTCGGCGCCGACCTCAAGGAGCGCAACTCCTTCACGGACGCCGAACTGCTGCGCCAGAGACCGGTCAACCGGGCCGCCTACACCGGTGTCCTGGAACTGCCGATGCCGACGATCGCCGCCGTGCACGGGTTCGCGCTCGGCGGCGGCTTCGAGATCGCCCTTTCCTGCGATCTGATCGTCGCCGACCCCACGGCCGTGGTCGGGCTCCCCGAGGTGTCCGTCGGCGTGATCCCGGGCGGCGGCGGCACCCAGCTGCTGCCCCGCCGGGTCGGTGCCGCGCGAGCCGCCGAGCTGATCTTCACCGGGCGCCGGGTGGCCGCCGCCGAGGCGCTCTCCCTCGGCCTGGTCGACCAGCTCGCGGACGCGGGCCGGGACCGCGAGGAGGCCCTCGCCCTCGCCACCCGCATCGCCGCCAACTCCCCGGTCGGCCTGCGCGCGGCCAAGCGCGCCCTCCGGCTGGGACACGGGCTGGACCTGCGCGCCGGGCTGGAGGTGGAGGACGGCGCCTGGCGGGCGGTCGCCTTCTCCGGGGACCGCGCGGAGGGCGTCGCGGCCTTCAACGAGAAGCGGGCGCCGGACTGGCCCGGGGAGTGAACCGGGACGGCCGGAAGGGCACGGGCACCGGCCGCGGGGCCGTCGGCGGCGGAGCGGCGTCGGCCGGGTCTCGGACCGGAGAAGAAGCCCTCCCCAGGAGGGCGCTCACCGGGAAATGTTCCTAGTCTGGGGTGAAGGATGTGCCCACAGTGACGGAACACGAGGTGCCGGGTGGCTGGTGACGGCGGGGGCGATGCGCGGCTGGCCGCCGTGGTGGCGCTGGCCCAGGCGATGGCCGCCGCCCAGACCCCCCGCGAGACGGCACGCGCCGCCGCGCTCGGCGCCCGGAGCGCCCTCGGCGGCTGCTTCGCCGCGATCTCCGCCTGGGAACGGGACCTCGGGCGGCTCCGGGTCCTGGTCAACGTCGGCGAACTCGCGCCGGACGAGGAGGAGTTCCCGGAGAACGAGTCCTATCCCGTCCGTGACTTCCCCGAGATCGCCGAATTCCTGCACGAGCGGTGGGCGGGCGGCGGCGAGCCCGACGCCTGGGTGGAGACCGCCGACGGCCCGCCCTGCGACCGCGGCCCCGGCTCGTACTGCCACCAGCGCGTCGCCACCCTCCGGCGGCGCGGACGGGGCTGCTGTGTGGTCGCGCCGATCGTGCTCCACGGCCGCGCCTGGGGTGAGCTGTACGTGGCGCGGCCCGCCGGCGCCCCCGTCTTCGACCGGGAGGACGCCCGGTTCGCCACGGTCCTCGCCGCGGTGGCCGCCTCCGGGATCGCCCAGACCGAGCGGCTCGCGGAGGCCCGCCGGCTCGCCTTCACCGACCCGCTGACCGGCCTGGCCAACCGCCGGGCCGTGGACGTCCGGCTGGAGGAGGCGCTGGAGCGGCACCGGGCGGACGGGACCGTGGTGAGCCTCGTGGTCTGCGACATCAACGGGCTCAAGCAGGTCAACGACACCCTGGGGCACGCGGTCGGCGACCGGCTGCTGGAGCGTTTCGGCTCCGTGCTGTCGGTCTGCGGGGCCATGCTCCCCGGGGCGCTGGCGGCGCGCCTGGGCGGTGACGAGTTCTGTCTCGTCGCCGTCGGACCGCCCTCCGAGGAGGTGGTGCGGGCGGCGACCGAGCTGTGCCACCGCGCGGCCAAACTGGACCTCGGCGAGGGCGTCGCCTGCGGAGTGGCCTCGACGGGGCAGCCGATCGGGCCCGTGCCGTCCGCGCGGCGGCTGTTCCGGCTGGCGGACGCGGCGCAGTACCGGGCGAAGGCGGCCCGTGCCGACGGGCCGGTCGTGGCGGGGGACGAGGGGCCCGACGATCCGGTCGTGCGGATGGCCGACGCCTCACCGACGGCTCCCGCCCCCGGACCGGAGCGGCGGCGCTTCCGCGGCCGCTGAGTCTCCGGCTCGGGTCCCGCCGGAGCTTCCCGCCGGACACTCCCGCCGCGGCCGCGGGCCGTCACACCGCGCGGCCCGGCCCCGTTACCGCCGTGCCGGCGGGGGCGCCGGCCGTCGCTCCGGGCGGCGGGTGAGGAGCCAGGGCTCGACGACGCCCAGACCGCGGACCGGGCGCTGCCACATCGGCTGGAGCGCGAAGCGGTACGGGTGCGGGGGCTCCGCGCCCTCCTTCTCCGCCGCGGCCGCCTCGGCCTCCGACTCCGGCGCGTCCCCGGACCGCATCAGCTCCGCCGCGAACGCCTCGTCCACCAGGACCGAGTCCTTCGGCGCTATCGAGGTGAGGCGGCTCGCGAGGTTCACCGTCGTGCCGAAGACGTCGCCCATGCGCGTGGTGACGGTGCCGAAGGCGATGCCGACCCGCAGCTCCGGCATGGTCTCGTCGTTGGCCAGCGTCTCGATCATCCGCAGGCCGATCTCGGCGGCCGTGCCCGCGTCGTCCGCCGCGTACAGCACCTCGTCACCGAGGGTCTTGATGAGCCGGCCGCCGCGGGCCGCGACCAGATCAGCCGCGGTCGTCTCGAACGCCTCGACGAGCTCGCCGAGTTCCTCCTCCTCCAGCCGCCGGGTGAGCCGGGTGAAGCCGACGAGGTCCGCGAAGCCGACGGCCAGCCGCCGGTCGACCATCTCCTCGTCGTCCTGGGTCTGGATGACACGCCCGGCGGCCGCCGCGAGCTGCCGCCGCCACACGTAGACCAGGAACTCCTGGAGCTCCGGCAGCAGCAGCTGGACCAGCGGATACGCGACCTCGGTGCGGGTCATCCCCTCCTCGGGGGGCTCGGTGAGGCCCTCCAGGAAGCCCTCGATCTGCCAGTCCGCGAGCCGGGCCGTGGTCTGGCCGGTGGAGCGGGCGACCTGGACGGCCATCGGCTCGCTCAGCAGCCCCGCCTCCACGAGGCCCGCCAGCCGCCGCAGCGCCAGCACGTCGGCCTCCGTCAGCGCCCGGGCCTGGCCGATGTCGGCGAAGCCCATGGCGCGCCAGAAGCGGGAGGCCAGCTCCATCGACACCCCGGCGCTGCGGGCCGCCTGGAAGGGGGTGTACTGGCGTTCGGCGCCCAGGATCAGCTGCTCCAGGCGGATCGCGAGGGGGTTGTCCTCGGTCTCCTCCACCTCGTCGGAGTCGTGCGAGCCCGCGAAGGCGTTCGCCGTGTACGGGGCTCCGGTGCCGGGGGGCGGGCCGCCCGTGTCCGGCCGCTCCGCGCCGGGAGACGGGCCCTCGTCCGAGCCCTCGTCCGAGCCCTCGGGGCCCTCGGCGCCCTCCCCGGCCCGCTCGCCGCCGGCCGTGCCCGCGCCGCCGCCGGGGGCCCCGCCGGCATCCGGTCCTTCCGAGCCCTCGCCGGCGCCCGCGTCGTCGACGATCACTGCCCGCCCCCTGTCCGATCCGTGCGCACAGCCCTTCCGATCACATCTCGCCGTGCCGCCCGGGTCCGCCACCCGGACGGGCCCGGGACGCTGTCCCCGGCCGCCTCAACGATACGTCAGGTGTGTGCTGGCTCACTCTCTCCGGCCGCTCTCTCACCCGCGGGGCCGCAGGTGGACGATGTCGCCCGCGCCGACGGCCTCCCGGCCGCCCCCCTCGGTCCGCAGCACCAGCCGCCCGTCCCCGTCCAGGGCGACCGCCTCGCCGCTGATCTCCCGGTCGCCCGGCAGCACGGCCCGGACCGTCCGGCCGAGGGTGGCGCAGCCGGCGGCGTACGCCTCCAGGACTCCGCTGCGCGCCGGGTCGCCCTCGGCCGCGCGCCAGTCGCCGTACCACTGTTCGAGCGAGCGGAGGACGGCCCGCAGGATCGGGTCGCGGTCCGTGGAAACCGCTCCGGCCAGGGCCAGCGAGCCCGCGCCGGGCACGGGGAGCTCGTCCGCGCCCAGCGACACGTTGAGGCCGATACCGAGGACGACGTCCCCGTCGCCGACGCGCTCCGAGAGGACGCCCCCCGCCTTGCGCTCCTCCCCCTCCACCGTCACCAGCAGGTCGTTGGGCCACTTCAGCGCGGTGTCCGTGCCCGCGGTGCGGGACACGGCGGTCGCGGTGGCCACCCCGGCGAGCAGCGGCAGCCAGCCCCAGCGGGTGACGGGGACGGCGGGTCCCGGCCGCAGCAGGACGGAGACGAAGATCCCGGAGCGGGCCGGCGCCACCCAGTGGCGGTCGAGCCGGCCCCGGCCCGCCGACTGCTCCTCGGAGACGAGCACCGCTCCCTCGGGGACGGTTCCGGCCGCCGCCCGTTCCGCCAGATCGGTGTTGGTGGAGCCGGTGACCTCGACGACGTCCAGCGAGGTCCACAGCCCGCCGGGGCGGACGAGGGCGCGGCGCAGCCCGGTGGCGTTCAGCGGCGGCCGCTCCAGATCGGACCAGCGGCCGGGCGGTTCCGGCGCGGATCCGCCGGACGGTGTGGCAGTCATGGGGCCAGCGTAGGCAGGGAACAGCCGGCCGGCGTGCCGGGAGCCCGCCCCCCCGCCCGCTCCGGCGCGCCCCTGTGCGATCGCCCACATCCCGCCGCCCCGCCGCGTCCCCCGCGCACAAGGAGCGTGCGCTCACCGCACGCGCCCCTCCGCGCGCGGTACCCGGCCTGCGGAGATGTGGCCAACGCCGCACTCGCAGGACACAGTGCCGCCGATACGCTACGAGGCGGTAACCAGGTAGCCCCCACCAGGACGAGCAGGAGCCGCATCCCGATGTCCGAGCCGGAAATCGACCTTCACACCACCGCGGGAAAGATCGCGGACCTGCAGCGGCGCATCGGCGAGGCCACGCACGCCGGCTCGCAGCGCGCCGTCGAGAAACAGCACGCGAAGGGCAAGCTGACGGCTCGGGAGCGGATCGACCTGCTGCTCGACGAGGGTTCCTTCGTGGAGCTGGACGAGTTCGCCCGGCACCGCTCCACCAACTTCGGCCTGGAGAAGAACCGCCCGTACGGTGACGGCGTGGTGACCGGCTACGGCACCGTCGACGGCCGCCCCGTCGCCGTCTTCTCCCAGGACTTCACGGTCTTCGGCGGCGCCCTGGGCGAGGTCTTCGGCCAGAAGATCGTCAAGGTGATGGACTTCGCACTGAAGAACGGCTGCCCGGTCATCGGCATCAACGACTCCGGCGGCGCCCGCATCCAGGAGGGCGTCAGCGCCCTCGGCCTCTACGGCGAGATCTTCCGCCGCAACACCCACGCCTCCGGGGTGATCCCGCAGATCTCCCTGGTCGTCGGCCCCTGCGCGGGCGGCGCGGTGTACTCGCCCGCCATCACCGACTTCACGGTGATGGTCGACCAGACCTCGCACATGTTCATCACCGGCCCGGACGTCATCAAGACCGTCACCGGCGAGGACGTCGGCTTCGACGAACTGGGCGGCGCCCGCACCCACAACGCCACCTCCGGGGTCGCGCACCACATGGCGGGCGACGAGAAGGACGCCATCGAGTACGTCAAGGCGCTCCTCTCCTACCTCCCGTCGAACAACCTCAGCGAGCCCCCGGCCTTCCCCGAGGAGGCCGACCTGGAGACCTCCGACGAGGACCGCGAGCTGGACGCGATCATCCCGGACTCGGCCAACCAGCCGTACGACATGCGTTCCATCGTCGAACACGTCCTGGACGACGGCGAGTTCCTGGAGACCCAGGCGCTCTTCGCGCCGAACATCATCACCGGCTTCGGCCGGGTCGAGGGCCACCCCGTCGGCATCGTCGGCAACCAGCCGATGCAGTTCGCCGGCTGCCTCGACATCGACGCCTCCGAGAAGGCCGCGCGGTTCGTGCGCACCTGCGACGCCTTCAACGTGCCGGTGATCACCTTCGTCGACGTCCCCGGCTTCCTCCCCGGTGTCGAGCAGGAGTACGGCGGCATCATCCGGCGCGGCGCCAAGCTGATCTACGCCTACGCGGAGGCGACCGTCCCGCTGATCACGGTCATCACCCGCAAGGCGTTCGGCGGCGCGTACGACGTGATGGGCTCCAAGCACCTCGGCGCCGACCTCAACCTCGCCTGGCCCACCGCCCAGGTCGCGGTGATGGGCGCGCAGGGAGCGGTGAACATCCTGCACCGCAGGACGCTCGCCGCCGCCGAGACGCCCGAGGCGCAGGAGGAGCTGCGGCAGCGGCTCATCGCCGAGTACGAGGACACGCTGCTCAACCCGTACGTCGCGGCCGAGCGGGGCTACGTGGACGCGGTGGTCATGCCGTCCGAGACCCGCCGTCACATCACCCGGGGCCTGCGCACCCTGCGCTCCAAGCGCGAGTCCCTGCCGCCGAAGAAGCACGGCAACATCCCGCTGTAGGGGGTGCGGGCCGCCCGCCCGGCGGGCGGTGAGGAGCAGCGGTACGGCGGGGACGTACGGGGTGAAACGGCGGGAATCAGACACGGCGGAAGCCGAGGGAAGGAAGGCCGGCGATGTTCAAGGTGGTACGGGGCAATCCGACCCCGGAGGAGCTGGCCGCCGCACTGGCGGTGGTCCAGGCACGCGCCTCGGCGGCCTCGTCCGCCGCCGCGGCGCCCGAGCGGCTGGACGAATGGGCCGACCCGGCGCGGAACGTGCCGGGCCGCGGGCTGCCGCACCCCGGCCCCACGGCCTGGCGCAGCTCGTACTGGCCGCGCTGAGGCGCGTCCGGCCCGCGCCGGCCCGCGCCGGCCCGCGCCGGCCCCGCGAACGGAACGGTGCCGCCTGAGTATCCGTACTCAGGCGGCACCGCCATTTCCGGCGGATCATCGGACGCATGCTGTGGTCCGACCCCTCCGACGAACCGCCCCGGGACCTCCGCGACACCGAGGAGATGCTGCGGCGTGCCGGAGGGGTGCTCGCGGTCGCGGTGATCGTGGTCCTGCTGCTCCTCGTGGGCTTCCAGGGCTGACGCCCTCCCCGGCGGCCCGCGCGCCCCCGGGCGCCTTCCGCCGCCGCCCGGAGCCCCCCGCCGCCCCCGCGGCCGCTTCTATACGCTGGCCCGCATGCCGAACAACGCATCCGCCGTACCCCGCACGCTCGTTCTCGCCTCCCGCTCCCCGGCCCGTCTCGCCCTGCTCCGGCAGGCCGGGCTCGCGCCCGAGGTCATCGTCAGCGGGGTGGACGAGGACGCGCTGACCGCGGAGACCCCGGGCGAGCTCGCGCGGCTGCTGGCGGAGGCCAAGGCCGCCGCGGTGGCCGGCCGGGCGGAGGCCGCGGGCGCGCTGGTCGTGGGCTGCGACTCGGTGCTGGACCTGGACGGGCGGGCGCTCGGCAAGCCGGACGGCGCGGAGGACGCCACGGCCCGCTGGAAGTCCATGCGGGGCCGCTCGGGCGTGCTGCGCACCGGGCACTGCGTCATCGACACGGTGAGCGGACGGCAGGTCTCGGCGACGGCGTCCACGACCGTACGGTTCGGCGAGCCGTCGGACGAAGAGATCGCCGCCTACGTCGCCAGCGGTGAACCCCTCCATGTGGCGGGCGCGTTCACGCTCGACGGGCGGTCGGCGCCGTTCATCGACGGGATCGACGGCGACCCGGGCAACGTCATCGGGCTGTCCCTGCCGACCCTGCGTGCGCTCCTCGCCGATCTGGACCTGCGGATCACCGACCTGTGGGTGCGCGAGGACGTCCGACCGGCGGTCTGAGGCCGGCTCACGGGGGCGGGCCGCAGCAGGGGCCCGCGCGGGCCCGGACGCCCGTCCCGGGCACCGGACGGGCGCCGGGGCACCCGCCGCGCGGCGGGCCCGCTCAGACCGCTCCGGGGGTGCCCGGCACGACCGGCGGCTGGGGCCCGGGGACCGTCCCGCCGGGTCCCGTTCCGCCGGCTCCGCCGCGGCCCGCGGCACCGCCCTTGGCGGCCCGGCCGCGGCCCGGCTCCCCGTACGCGATCAGCGAGAGCACGACGAGGCCGAACACCAGCATCATGAACGCGAACGCGCCCCAGCCCACCAGACCGACCGTCAGGGCGCCCAGCAGCGCGTGCACCACCGCGCAGGCGATCAGCAGGACGCGGAAGAAGCGGTTCGGCGCCCGGTCGCGCAGTCCGCCGTACAGCAGCACCGCGCCGCAGGCGAACAGGTAGAGCCCGAAGCCGATGCCCAGCGCCAGGGTTCCGGCCGACATGTGGTCCGGGTCCAGACCGGCGAGCGACATGCGCTGGCCGTCCACGACCTTCCCCAGGAACCAGTGCAGCCAGACGATGCCCAGCGCCTCGGTCATCAGCACCACCGCCGCCACGAGCGCCACCGGTCTGCGAGCCACCGGACCCACCCCTCTTCCCACCGCTCGGCCTGTTACCACGAGTATCAGACGACGTGCGGCACGCTACTAACGGGTAATGCCGTAGGACAAGGGGTCTGCGAAGGCCGCGGCGAGGAAGCGACCACCCGGCAAAGTTTCCGGCCCCGCTTCGTAGGGACCCCACAAAAAAATCCACCCGCCCACCTGGGGCCCCGACAGAGACCTTGCCCACACCGGCGCTCGACCACGGCTTCGGTGAGGCGCGCTTATCCTTGCACGACAAGGACTTTCGGCCGTTGGGCACCGGTGGCCTGACCGTGCGTGTGGGGAAGGTCACCCCCTGAGGCGCCTCGGCATGGCGTGTCGGCAGTCCCTAAACTCGCCTTGTTTCAAGGAGGGAGCCATCGTGCGCAAGGTGCTCATCGCCAACCGTGGCGAAATCGCTGTCCGCGTTGCCCGCGCCTGCCGGGACGCCGGGATCGCGAGCGTAGCCGTCTACGCCGATCCGGACCGGGACGCTCTGCACGTCCGCGCGGCCGACGAGGCCTACGCGCTGGGTGGTGACACCCCGGCAGCCAGCTATCTGGACATGTCCAAAGTCCTCAGGGCCGCCGCCGAGTCCGGCGCGGATGCCATCCACCCCGGGTACGGCTTCCTCTCGGAGAACGCCGAGTTCGCCCAGGCGGTCATCGACGCGGGCCTGATCTGGATCGGCCCGCCGCCGCAGGCCATCCGCGACCTCGGCGACAAGGTCGCGGCCCGCCACATCGCCCAGCGGGCCGGCGCGCCCCTGGTCGCCGGCACCCCCGACCCGGTCTCCGGCGCGGACGAGGTCGTGGCCTTCGCCGAGCAGCACGGCCTGCCGATCGCCATCAAGGCCGCCTTCGGCGGCGGCGGCCGCGGCCTGAAGGTCGCCCGCACCCTCGAAGAGGTGCCCGAGCTGTACGACTCCGCGGTGCGCGAGGCGGTCGCCGCCTTCGGCCGCGGCGAGTGCTTCGTCGAGCGCTACCTGGACAAGCCGCGGCACGTCGAGACCCAGTGCCTCGCCGACACCCACGGCAACGTGGTGGTCGTCTCCACGCGCGACTGCTCGCTCCAGCGCCGCCACCAGAAGCTCGTCGAGGAGGCTCCCGCGCCCTTCCTCTCCGAGGAGCAGAACGCCGAGCTGTACCGCGCCTCCAAGGCGATCCTCAAGGAGGCCGGCTACGTCGGCGCCGGCACCGTCGAGTTCCTCGTCGGCGTCGACGGCACGATCTCCTTCCTGGAGGTCAACACCCGTCTCCAGGTGGAGCACCCGGTCACCGAGGAGGTCACCGGCATCGACCTGGTCCGCGAGATGTTCCGCATCGCCGACGGCGAGGAACTCGGCTACGGGGACCCGGCCGTGCGCGGCCACTCCTTCGAGTTCCGCATCAACGGCGAGGACCCGGGGCGCAACTTCCTCCCGGCGCCCGGCACCGTCACCGTCTTCGCCCCGCCATCCGGCCCGGGCGTGCGGCTGGACGCCGGTGTCGAGTCCGGCTCGGTCATCGGCCCGGCGTGGGACTCCCTGCTCGCCAAGCTGATCGTCAGCGGCGCCACCCGGCAGCAGGCCCTGCAGCGGGCCGCCCGCGCGCTGGCCGAGTTCAGGGTCGAGGGCATGGCCACCGCGATCCCCTTCCACCGCGCGGTGGTCGAGGACCGGGCCTTCGCCCCCGAACTGGACGGGTCCGGCGAGCCGTTCACCGTCCACACCCGGTGGATCGAGACCGAGTTCGCCAACGAGATCCCGCCGTTCGCGGCCCCCGGCTCCGAGGACGCCGAGGCCGAGACCCGCGAGACGGTCGTGGTCGAGGTCGGCGGCAAGCGGCTGGAGGTCTCCCTCCCGGCCTCGCTGGGTGTGGCGTCCGCCCCGGCCGCCGGGCAGAAGAAGCCCAAGCGGAAGACCGCGAAGAAGGCCGGCGCGGCCGCCTCGGGCGACACCCTCGCCTCGCCCATGCAGGGCACCGTCGTCAAGGTGGCCGTGGAAGAGGGCCAGCAGGTCAACGAGGGCGACCTGGTCGTCGTCCTGGAAGCCATGAAGATGGAGCAGCCGCTCAACGCGCACCGCTCCGGCACCGTCAAGGGCCTCGCCGCCGAGGTCGGCGCGGCGCTCTCCTCCGGCGCCGTCATCTGCGAGATCAAGGACTGACCCCGCCCGCGCGGCGGACCCACCACGCGGCAGCCCCGGCCCGACGGCCGGGGCTGCGGCATGTCCCGGGCCGCCGCCGGGGGAGCCGTCACCACGGCCCGAGTCACGGCCCGGGAACCATGGCCCGCAATCCCGGACCGGCAAGCACGGCCATGACCACCGGCCCGGGCATTCGGCGGTCACCCACCCGTCCGGCGGTGGCATCCTGGGACGCACACGGTCGGTCGGCAGAGTGAGGGGAGGACCGGCGGCGATGGCGACGGAGACGGAGCGGACGGCGGCGCGTCCGATGCGCGCGGACGCGCGGCGGAACCACGAGCGGCTGCTGGCCGTGGCCCGGTCCGCCTTCACCGAGCACGGCACCGACACCTCGCTGGAGGACGTGGCGCGCCGCGCGGGCGTCGGCGTCGGCACCCTCTACCGGCACTTTCCCAGCCGCCGCGCACTCATCAGCGCCGTCTTCCAGAGCGAGGCCGACGCCCTGGTGGCCCGCGGGCGGGAACTGCTGGACGCGGCGGAGCCGTGCGCCGCGCTCCTGGCCTGGCTGCGGGCCCTCATCGGCCACGCCGTCACCTACCGCGGCCTCTCCCGCACCCTGATGACCGCCTCCCCGGACGGCAGTTGCGAACTCTCCTCCTGCAGCGTGCCGGTACGGACCGCGGGCGGCGCCCTGCTGGCCCGGGCGCAGCGGTCCGGGAGCGTGCGGCCCGAGGTGGGGATCGGTGACCTGCTGCAGCTGACCAACGCCATCGCGATCGCCGCCGAGGAGACCCCCGGCGACACCGGGCTGGCGGACCGGCTCCTCACCCTCACCCTCCACGGCCTCCGGCCGGCCGCCTGAGCAGCATGGCCCGCGCCGAAGAGGCATGGCCCGCGCCGGAGAAGCACGACCGCACCGGAGGGGAAAACCGGCCGCCGGGCGGCGGGCACCGTACGGCGTCGGTGCCCGCAGCTCAGCGGCGGCGCAGGTCCGCCACCCGGCCGTTGCCCGGAGGCTGCTCGGCCAGCGAGGCGGCGCTGCGCAGGGGAGGCGGGGGCCCGCCCCCCGGATGGGCCCGGCGCTGCCCGGGGAGCGGCAGGTCGTCCGTCTTGGCGGCGACGGGCGGCGGGGCCATCCGGCGCGGTCTTCGGCCGGCCGGGCCGCCGCTGTCGGTACCGCCGCCTCCCGGTCCGGCCACCGCGATCTGCACGCCCTGGTCGGCCAGGGCCTGGAGTTCGGTGGCGGCCCGGTCGTCGGGGGCGGGCGGTTCGTCCGTGACCAGCCGGGTGATCAGCTCGGTGGGCACCGTCTGGAACATGGTGTCGGTGCCCAGCTTGGTGTGGTCGGCGAGGACCACGACCTCGCCGGCGGCCTGGACCAGCGCCCGGTCCACGCTCGCCGAGAGCATGTTGGAGGTCGAGAGCCCGCGCTCGGCGGTCAGCCCGCTGCCGGACAGGAAGGCGCGGGAGACGCGCAGCCCCTGCAGGGACAGCTCGGCACCGCTGCCGACCAGGGCGTAGTTGGAGCCGCGCAGGGTGCCGCCCGTCATGACGACCTCGACCCGGTTGGCGTGGGCGAGGGCCTGGGCGACGAGCAGGGAGTTGGTGACGACGGTCAGACCGGGGACGCGGGCGAGCCGGCGGGCCAGCTCCTGGGTGGTGGTGCCCGCGCCGACGACGATCGCCTCGCCCTCGGTGACGAGGCTCGCCGCCAGATCGGCGATGGCGGTCTTCTCGGCGCTGGCGAGATGGGACTTCTGCGGGAAGCCGGACTCCCGGCTGAAGCCCCCGGGCAGGACCGCACCACCATGGCGGCGGTCGAGCAGTCCTTCTGCCTCCAGTGCCCGCACATCCCGCCGTACGGTCACTTCGGAGGTCTGGACGACGCGGGCGAGCTCCCGGAGCGACACCGCTCCGTTCGCACGCACCATTTCTAGGATCAATTGGCGACGTTCTGCAGCGAACACGAAACTGACAGTAACGCCATCGACCGACTGCTTTCAGCAGTTTTCACCGAATAGCAGAAGTTGCCCGCAGGCGGGTCCCGCACCTGCTATACGCGATCGCGGCCGGGCCGTCGGACACCTGCCCGCCTGCCCGCACCGAGCCCGGCTCCCGTCCCGTCCCGTCCGCCCGTCCGTCCGTCCGGCCGTGCGCCCGTCCGGCTAGGCCTCGCCCACGCTCTTCCGGGTGTACAGCTGCCGGGCCACCTCGGCGATCGAGCCCGACAGCGACGGGTAGACGGTGAAGGTGTTGGCGACCTGCTCCACGGTGAGGTTGTTGTCGACCGCGAGCGCTATCGGGTGGATCAGCTCGCTGGCGCGCGGGGCGACCACCACGCCCCCCACGACGATCCCCGTGCCCGGGCGGCAGAACAGCTTCACGAAGCCGTCCCGGATGCCCTGCATCTTGGCCCGCGGGTTGCGCAGCAGCGGCAGTTTGACGGAGCGGGCCTCGATGCGGCCGCTGTCGATGTCGGCCTGTGAGTACCCGACCGTGGCGATCTCGGGGTCGGTGAAGATGTTCGCCGAGACGGTCTTGAGGTCCAGCGGCGCGACCGCGTCACCGAGGATGTGGTACATCGCGATCCGGCCCTGCATCGCGGCCACCGACGCCAGCGCGAAGACGCCCGTGCAGTCGCCGGCGGCGTACACGCCCGGGGCGCTGGTGCGGGACACCCGGTCGGTGCGGATGTGCCCGGAGTCCTTGAGCCCGACCCCGGCCTCCTCCAGGCCGATGCCGCTGGTGTTGGGGACCGCGCCGACCGCCATCAGGCAGTGCGAGCCGGTGATGGTCCGGCCGTCGGACAGCCGCACCTCGACCCCGTCGTCCGTGCGCTTCACGGCGGCCGCGCGGGAGCGGCTCAGGACGTTCATGCCGCGCCGCCGGAAGACGTCCTCCAGGACCGCCGCCGCGTCCGGGTCCTCGCCCGGCAGCACCCGGTCCCGGCTGGAGACCAGGGTGACCCGCGAGCCCAGCGCCTGGTACGCGCCGGCGAACTCGGCGCCGGTCACGCCGGAGCCGACGACGATCAGCTCTTCGGGCAGCTCCTCCAGGTCGTACACCTGGGTCCAGTTGAGGATGCGCTCGCCGTCGGGCAGGGCGTCGGGGATCTCGCGCGGGTGCGCGCCGGTGGCCACCAGAACGGCGTCCGCGACCAGGGTCTCCTCGCTGCCGTCGGCGAACCGCACGGTCACCTGGCGGGAGCCGTCCGCGGCCCGCGTCGCCTCCAGCCGGCCCCGGCCGCGCAGCACCCGGCCGCCGGCGCGGGTGACGGACGCGGTGATGTCGTGCGACTGGGCGAGCGCGAGGCGCTTCACCCGGCGGTTGACCTTGCCGAGGTCCACCCCCACGACGCGGGCGGACTGCTCCACGTGCGGGGTGTCGTCGGCGACGATGATGCCCAGCTCCTCGTAGGAGGAGTCGAAGGTCGTCATCACCTCGGCGGTCGCGATCAGCGTCTTCGACGGCACGCAGTCGGTCAGCACCGACGCACCGCCGAGACCGTCGGAGTCGACGACGGTCACTTCCGCGCCCAGTTGCGCGGCCACCAGGGCCGCCTCGTAGCCGCCTGGTCCGCCACCAATGATCACGATCCGAGTCACGTACCCCATTGTCACCCACGCGGCCCCGGACCTCCCGGCGGGGGTCCGGGGGCGGGGCACCGGGGCGGGCCGCGGAGAGGGGGTGAAGCCGCGAACCCGCGCCCGGCCTCCCGTACCCTCGTGCTCATGTCGCTCTACGCCGCGTACGCCGGCAACCTCGACGCGCGGCTGATGTCCCGCCGCGCCCCGCACTCACCGCTGCGCGGTACGGGCTGGCTCTCGGGCTGGCGGCTGACGTTCGGCGGGGAGCAGATGGGCTGGGAAGGCGCCCTGGCCACGATCGTCGAGGCGCCGCGCGCGCAGACCTTCGTCGCGCTCTACGACATCGCGCCGATGGACGAGGACTCCATGGACCGCTGGGAGGGCGTCGGTCTCGACATATACCGCCGGATGCGGGTGCGGGTGCACACCCTCGACGGCGAGGACGCGGCCTGGCTGTACGTCCTCAACGGCTACGAGGGCGGGCTGCCCTCCGCGCGCTACCTCGGGGAGATCGCGGACGCGGCGGAGTCGGCGGGGGCACCGCACGACTATGTGATGGAGCTGCGGAAGCGGCCCTGCTGACTGCGTCCGGCACCGGCCGCGCAGGCCGGATCACCCGGCGGACGAACGCCTTCGAACCCGCGGAAAACGGCCGTCCGACGGCCTCTCCGGGCCCCCTCCGGGCCCTTGCCGGCGCCCTGCCGGGTGGCCGAGTTCCATCGGGTCGCGCTCTTACGTCTACGCGCGTAGGCCAAACCGGGTTACCCTCTCCGCGTGAACGCTTCTGAGACTTCCCCGCACGTCCCCGGCGCACCCGACGCCACCGCCGCCGCCGCCCGCCTGCGCGAGCTCACCGGTGCCGAGAGCCATGACGTGGCCCTCGTGATGGGATCCGGCTGGGTCCCCGCCGCGGATGCGCTGGGCACGCCGGAGAGCGATCTGCCGGTCACCGAGCTGCCCGGCTTCGCGCCGCCCGCCGTCGAGGGCCACGCGGGCAGGATCCGCTCGTACCGGATCGGGGAGAAGCGCGCGCTGGTCTTCCTCGGCCGCACCCACTACTACGAGGGCCACGGCGTCGCCGCCGTCACGCACGGGGTCCGCACCGCCGTGGCGGCCGGCTGCAAGACCGTCGTCCTGACCAACGGCTGCGGCGGCCTCCGCTCCGGCATGCGCCCGGGCCAGCCGGTCCTCATCAGCGATCACATCAACCTCACCGCGGTGTCGCCGATCGTGGGCGCCAACTTCGTCGACCTCACCGATCTGTACTCGGCCCGTCTCCGCACCCTGTGCCGGGAGATCGACAGCACCCTCGAAGAGGGCGTGTACGCGCAGTTCCCCGGCCCGCACTACGAGACCCCGGCCGAGATCAACATGATCCGCACCCTGGGCGCCGACCTCGTGGGCATGTCGACCGCCCTGGAGGCCATAGCGGCCCGCGAGGCGGGCGCCGAGGTGCTGGGCATCTCCCTGGTGACGAACCTGGCCGCGGGCATGACCGGCGAGCCGCTCAACCACGAGGAAGTGCTCCAGGCCGGCCGCGATTCGGCCACCCGCATGGGCAGCCTGCTCGCCCAGGTCCTCGGCCGCCTCTGAGCGGTCCGGCGCACGGGCGGGCGGCGGAGCGGACGGGCCGCAACCGGGGGGCACGGCCGCCCGGCCAACGGGGCCGGGACCGGCCGGCTCCCGCGCCGGGTACTCCCACTGCCCCGAGGGCCGGTAGAGGACGATCAAGCCGGGTACTGGTTCCGGCGGGTGCGGTTCCCCGGGGACGCCGTGCCGGTCCCCGGGGTCCACGGGATCGCGGTGCCCGTGCGCGGGCCCGCCGGCGCCGGTCCCCCGGGCCCCGTGCCCGCACCGACCAGACCCGTACACCGCAGACCCAGACCCGTACACCGCAGATCCGTACACCGGCCCCCGCCGCGCCGAACGGGCGCGGGGCGGCGGCCGCAGCCCCGGGCGAGCGGCCCGCGTCCCGGCGGGCCGGCCGCCCACGACACAGCAGGAGCGTCACGTGGCAGTGGCAAGCGACACAGCGGAGCTGATCCGGCAGGCCCGCGCCTGGCTGGCCGAGGATCCCGACCCCGAGACCCGCGAGGAGCTGAGCGCGCTCATCGAGGCGGAGGACACCGCGGCCCTCGCCGACCGTTTCGGCGGCATGCTGCAGTTCGGCACCGCCGGTCTCCGCGGCGAGCTCGGCCCGGGCCCGCTGCGGATGAACCGCGCGGTGGTGATCCGGGCCGCCGCCGGTCTCGCCGCGTACCTCCGCAAGCAGGCCGCGTCCTCGGACGGCGGGCCGGGCCTCGTCGTCATCGGCTACGACGCCCGCTACAAGAGCGCGGACTTCGCCCGTGACACCGCCGCCGTCATGACCGGCGCCGGGCTGCGCGCCGCGCTGCTGCCCCGTCCGCTGCCCACCCCCGTCCTGGCCTTCGCCGTACGGCACCTGGGGGCCGTCGCCGGCGTCACCGTCACGGCGAGCCACAACCCGCCGCGCGACAACGGCTACAAGGTGTATCTCGGCGGGACCGGCGGCGGTGCGCAGATCGTGCCCCCGGCGGACGCGGAAATCGCGGCCGAGATCGCGGCGGTGCGGAGCCTGGCGGACGTGACCCGGGCGGAGACCGGCTGGGAGACGCTCGGCGACGAGATCGTCGACGCCTATCTGGCCCGTACGGACGCGGTGCTCACCGGCGGCTCCCCGCGGGACGTCCGCACCGTCTACACGCCCCTGCACGGCGTCGGCCGCGACACCCTGCTCGCCGCCTTCGAACGGGCCGGTTTCCCCGCCCCCGTCGTCGTGGCCGAACAGGGCGATCCCGACCCGGCGTTCCCGACCGTGGCCTTCCCCAACCCGGAGGAGCCGGGGGCCATGGACCTGGCCTTCGCCACCGCCCGCGCCGCGTCACCGGACCTGATCATCGCCAACGACCCGGACGCGGACCGCTGCGCCGTGGCCGTCCCCGCGCCCGGCACCGCGACCGGCTGGCGGATGCTGCGCGGTGACGAGGTCGGCGCGCTGCTGGCCGAGCACCTGGTGCACAAGCGCGCGTCCGGCTCCTTCGCCACCACGATCGTCTCCTCCTCCCTGCTCTCCCGGATCGCCGCGGCGGCCGAACTGCCGTACGAGGAGACGCTGACCGGCTTCAAGTGGCTCGCCCGCGTCGACGGGCTGCGCTACGCCTACGAGGAGGCGCTCGGCTACTGCGTCGACCCGGAGGGCGTCCGCGACAAGGACGGCATCACCGCCGCCCTGCTCATCGCCGAACTGGCCGCCGAGCTGAAGGCGACCGGCCGCGACCTCACCGAACTCCTGGACGACATCGCCCTGGAGTACGGCCTGCACGCCACCGACCAGTTGTCGGTCCGCGTCACCGACCTGTCGCTGATCTCCGACGCCATGGGACGGCTGCGGCGGCAGCCGCCCGCCACGCTCGCCGGGCTCCCCGTCACCCGGACCGAGGACCTGACCGGGGGCAGCGGGAAACTGCCGCCCACGGACGGGCTGCGCTACACGCTCGCCGGCGGCGCCACCTCAGCCGGACGCTGCCGGGTCGAGGCGGCGCGGGTGGTGGTCCGGCCGAGCGGCACGGAGCCCAAGCTCAAGTGCTACCTGGAAGCCGTCGTGCCGGTGGACGCGCCGGACGCGCTGGCCGACGCCCGGATCACCGCCGGGGCGGTCCTGGCCGCGCTCAAGGTGGACCTCTCCGCGGCCGCCGGGCTGTGACTCCTCCGGCGGGGCCGGCCCCGGCCCCGCCGCCGGACGCCGGTGCACCGCGGGCTCCCGGCGGCGGCCCGCGGCGCGGAGCCTCAGCCCAGCAGCGCGACGACCGCCAGCAGCACGGCCCCCGCCGCCGCCGGGGCCAGCACCTCGTAGGCCCAGCGCACCTCGGCCGTCCCCTGCGCCGTCTCCCGGCGCGCGTACCGCTCGGCCAGTTCCGCGAGTTCGGCCACGGCCTCGTCGGCGGGGGCCCGGTCCGGCCCCGCCCCGGCGGGCGAGGCTCCGCGGACGTCGTCGGCGGCGGCGCTCCGGGCGCTGCGCCGGGCGGTCTTCTTCCGCGCCCGCAGCGACACCGGGATCGCCCACAGCTGGAACGTCCGTCCCTCCGCGAAGACTTCGCTGGAGTAGCCCGCGCGCACACCCTCGACCGCGCCCCAGGGCAGCGTGATGGTGCGGAACGGGTTGCGCACCCGCATCCGGTCCTCACCGGCGAACACGGCGGGCCGGAAGGTGAAGGCGACGACGAGCGGCACCGCGAGCAGCAGCCCGGCCAGCGCGAACCAGGGGGTGCGTCCCTCGCCGCGGATCATCGCGTCGATGCCGAGCCAGCCGGCGAGTCCGAGCAGCAGCACGCCGCCGGCCAGTGCGGAGCCGGAGCGGTAGACGCGGTCGGCGTACCCCGGGCCGGTCTCGGGCTGCGGGGAGGAGGGGGTGTCCGGGCTCGTCATGGGGGCGATTGTGCCCGACGGGCCGGGCGGGACACACGTCCCGGTCCGGCACCGCCACGCCCCGTCCCGCCCCGGCGGCCCGTGGCGGGAACCACCCTCCCCGGGGGTGACAGGCTGCTACGCGCGTAGATATGCTCACCTGGTGACCATGCTTCCCAAGCCCGTAGTACCCGCGTACGGCAGCGAGGCCCCGGAGCGTCTGGCGTCGATGGCGGACGTCACCGCCTCCGACGCCGCGCTGCGCCGTTTCCTGCACGGCCTGCCGGGTGTCGACGCCGTCGGCCTGCAGGCCCGCGCGGCGGCCCTCGGCACCCGCTCGATCAAGACCACGGCCAAGGCGTACGCCATCGACCTGGCCATCTCCATGATTGACCTGACGACCCTGGAGGGCGCGGACACCCCGGGCAAGGTCCGGGCGCTGTGCGCCAAGGGGGCGCGTCCCGACCCGCTGGACCGCACCGTCCCGAGGGTCGCGGCGATCTGCGTCTACCCGGACATGGCGGCCACCGCCAAGGCGGCGCTGCGCGAGGCCGGGGCCCCGGAGATCAACGTGGCCTCCGTCGCCACCGCCTTCCCGGCCGGCCGGGCCGCGCTGCCCGTCAAGCTGGCCGACACCCGGGACGCGGTGGCGGCCGGCGCGGACGAGATCGACATGGTGATCGACCGCGGCGCCTTCCTCTCCGGCCGCTACCTCCAGGTGTTCGAGGAGATCCGGCGGGTCAAGGAGGTCTGCCGGCGTGACGACGGCACCGCCGCCCACCTCAAGGTGATCTTCGAGACGGGCGAGCTGCAGACCTACGACAACGTGCGCCGGGCCTCCTGGCTCGCGATGCTCGCGGGCGCCGACTTCATCAAGACGTCCACCGGCAAGGTCGCCGTCAACGCCACCCCGCCCGTCACCCTGCTCATGCTGGAGGCCGTGCGCGACTTCCGCGCGGCCGTCGGGGTGCAGGTCGGGGTGAAGCCCGCGGGCGGCATCCGGACCACCAAGGACGCCGTCAAGTACCTGGTGATGGTCAACGAGACGCTCGGCGAGGAGTGGCTGACCGCGGACTGGTTCCGCTTCGGCGCCTCCAGTCTCCTCAACGACCTGCTGATGCAGCGCCAGAAGCTGAGCACCGGGCGCTACTCCGGTCCCGACTACGTGACGGTGGACTGAGCCCCATGACGGATCCCCAGACCCTGGACACCTCCCAGGACACCCCCCAGCACCCCGAGGACACCCAGCCCGTGGACAAGCAGCCGGCGCAGCAGGCGCCCCGGGGCGCGTTCGCGTACGCGCCGGCGCCCGAGTCGCGCTCGGTCGTCGCCATCGCGCCGTCGTACGGCCACTTCATCGACGGCGAGTTCCGCGAGGCGGCCGGCGGCAAGGTCTTCACGACCGTCTCGCCCTCCACCGAGGAGGTGCTCTCCGAGGTCGCCCTGGGCGGCCCGGAGGACGTGGACGCGGCGGTGGCCGCCGCCCGCCGGGCCTTCGGGCCCTGGTCGGCGCTGCCCGGCGCGGAGCGGGCCAAGTACCTGTTCCGGATCGCCCGGATCATCCAGGAGCGCTCGCGCGAACTGGCCGTGCTGGAGTCCCTCGACAACGGCAAGCCGATCCGCGAGTCGCGCGACACCGACCTGCCGCTGGCCGCCGCGCACTTCTTCTACTACGCGGGCTGGGCCGACAAGCTGGCGTACGCCGGCTACGGCGCCGACCCGAAGCCGCTGGGCGTGGCCGGGCAGGTCATCCCGTGGAACTTCCCGCTGCTGATGCTGGCGTGGAAGATCGCCCCGGCGCTGGCCACCGGCAACACGGTCGTCCTCAAGCCCGCCGAGACCACCCCGCTGTCCGCGCTGTTCTTCGCGGACATCTGCCGGCAGGCCGGACTGCCGCGGGGCGTCGTCAACATCGTCACGGGCGACGGCGCGGCCGGTGCAGCGCTGGTGGCGCACCCGGACGTCCGCAAGGTGGCCTTCACCGGCTCCACCGGGGTCGGCAAGGCCATCGCCCGCACGGTCGCCGGGACGGACAAGAAGCTCACCCTGGAGCTGGGCGGCAAGGCCGCCAACATCGTCTACGACGACGCGCCCGTCGACCAGGCCGTCGAGGGCATCGTCAACGGGATCTTCTTCAACCAGGGCCATGTCTGCTGCGCGGGCTCCCGGCTGCTGGTGCAGGAGTCGGTGGCGGAGGAGGTGCTGGACGCCCTCAAGCGGCGGATGGCCACCCTGCGGGTCGGCGACCCGCTGGACAAGAACACCGACGTCGGTGCCATCAACTCCCCCGAGCAGCTGGCCCGCATCCGGGAGCTGGCCGACGCGGGCGAGCGGGAGGGCGCCGAACGCTGGTCCCCGTCCTGCGAACTGCCCGCCTCCGGCTACTGGTTCGCGCCGACCCTCTTCACCGGCGTCACCCAGGCGCACCGCATCGCCCGCGAGGAGATCTTCGGCCCGGTGCTGTCGGTGCTGACCTTCCGCACCCCCGCGGAGGCCGTGGAGAAGGCCAACAACACGCCGTACGGGCTCTCCGCCGGCATCTGGACGGAGAAGGGCTCGCGCATCCTGTGGACGGCCGAGAAGCTCCGCGCGGGCGTCGTCTGGGCCAACACGTTCAACAAGTTCGACCCCGCCTCGCCGTTCGGCGGCTACAAGGAGTCCGGCTACGGCCGGGAGGGCGGACGTCACGGCCTGGAGGCATACCTCGATGTCTGATGCGACTGCGAACGGTGCGACCGGTGCGGCCGGGAACACCGGCAGGGGCGCCGCCGCGCGGCTGAGCGTCCTCAAGACCTACAAGCTGTTCGTCGGGGGGAAGTTCCCCCGCTCCGAGAGCGGACGGGTGTACGAGGTGGCCGACAGCAAGGGCAACTGGCTGGCGAACGCGCCGCTTTCCTCCCGCAAGGACGCGCGGGACGCGGTCGTCGCCGCCCGCAAGGCGTTCCCCGGCTGGTCCGGCGCCACGGCCTACAACCGGGGCCAGATCCTCTACCGCGTCGCCGAGATGCTGGAGGGCCGGCGCGAGCAGTTCACCGCCGAAGTGGCCGCCGCGGAGGGCCTGTCGAAGGCGAAGGCGGCGGCGCGGGTGGACGCGGCGGTCGACCGCTGGGTCTGGTACGCGGGCTGGTCCGACAAGGTCGCCCAGATCGCCGGCGCGGCCAACCCGGTCGCCGGCCCGTACTTCAACCTCTCCACGCCGGGGCCGACCGGTGTCGTGGCGGTCCTCGCACCGGACACCTCGTCCTTCCTCGGGCTGGTGTCGGTGATCGCCCCGGTGATCGTCACCGGCAACACGGCCGTGGTCGTGGCGTCCGAGCGGGCCCCGCTCCCGGCGCTCTCCCTGGGCGAGGTGCTGGCCACCTCCGATCTGCCGGGCGGGGTCGTCAACATCCTCTCCGGCCGCACCGCGGAGATCGCCGCGCCGCTCGCCGCCCACCAGGACGTCAACGCGATCGACCTGGCCGGGGCGGACGCCGCCCTGGCGAAGGAGCTGGAGACAGCCGCGGCCGACAACCTCAAGCGGGTGCTCCGCCCGCAGGCCGGGACGGACTGGGCCGCCGACCCGGGCACGGAGCGGCTGCTGGCCTTCCTGGAGACGAAGACGGTCTGGCACCCGATGGGCGTCTGACCCGGGACGGTCCGGGACCCGCGCCCCGGCACCCGCGTGCCCCGCGCCTTCCGGCGGGCCCCGGCCGAACCGCTGTCCCGGTTCCGCCGGGGCCCGCCGCGCGAGGGCCGCCGTACCACGCGGGCGTCCGCCCCGAGCCGGCCGCCGTACCGAACGGGCACGCCCCGCCGCCGTTCCGCTTTCCGGCTCCCACCGGACACGCCAAGTGACCCCCGGGCGACGGAAAGTCCGCGGTCCCGTCCCCCTGCCGCGCACGCCGTGCCATGCGCGAGAATGGCGTTCCGTGAACCGCCAACCGCACCCCCGCGCCCATGTCGTCCTCCTGACGGGCCCCTCCGGTTCCGGCAAGTCCTCCCTCGCCGCCCGCACCGGCCTGCCCGTGTTGAATCTCGACGACTTCTACCGCGAGACCGGTGACCCCGCCCTGCCCGGGCTCCCGGACGGCAGCGGCACGGACTGGGACTCCCCGCTCTCCTGGGACGCGGACGCGGCGGTCGCCGCGGTGGGGGCGCTGTGCCGGACCGGCCGGGCGGCCGTCCCGGTGTACGACATCGCGACGAGCTCGCGGACCGGCGAGGTCACGCTCGGCCTCGGTGACGCGCCCCTGTTCGTGGCGGAGGGCATCTTCGCCGCCGACATCATCGAACGCTGCCGCGCGGAAGGGCTGCTGGCGGACGCCCTGTGCCTGCGCGGCCGGCCGTCCACCACCTTCCGGCGGCGGCTGCTGCGCGATCTGCGGGAGGGCCGCAAGTCCGTCACCGTCCTGCTGCGGCGCGGCTGGCGGCTGATGCGGTCCGAACGCGGCATCGTGGCCCGCCAGTCGGCGCTCGGCGCCCACCCCTGCGGCCGGGACGAGGCGCTCGCCCGGATCGGGGCGGCCGCGGCGCGCCACCGCCCGGCGGCCGGGCGGACCTCCGCCGCCGCTACCGCTACCGGGGCCGCGTCCGTTCCCGCCCCGCGCCCGGCCCCGGCCCGTTCCGCGAGCCCGGCGAGCCCCGGGAGATGAGGGCGGGGTGAGGGCAGGACCGGGAACGGCCCGGTCCTCCCCCGGGCATGACGAAGCGGGACCGAACAGACCCCCCGGCCGCTCGGTCCCGCCTCTTCCACCACTCCCCCGAGCGGTGGCCCCCGTTGCCCTGCCCGTCCCCCGAGGGGCAGGCCCCCGTTGTTCCCCCGTATCCCCGCTCCCCCGTGCCCCCGGGCGGCTCCCCGCCGCCCCGGGTCTCAGGCGACCAGTTCGCCGAAGGACTCCTCCCGGTCCCGGCCGAAGCTGAGCGCCTCGTCGTCGCGCAGCCGGCGCAGCGAGCGCCAGATGCTGCTCTTGACCGTGCCGACGCTGATGCCGAGGATGTCCGCGATCTCCGGGTCGGTGCGGCCCTCGTAGTAGCGCAGCACGAGCATGGTGCGCTGGAGTTCGGGCAGCCGGGCCAGCGCCTGCCACAGCACGGCGCGCAGTTCGGTGCCGCGCATCGCGTCGTGGTCGCCCGCCGTCTCCGGCAGCTCCTCGGTCGGGTACTCGTTGAGCTTGCGCCGGCGCCAGGCGCTGATGTGCAGATTGGTCATGGTGCGCCGCAGATACCCGCCGACGGCGGCCTTGTCGCTGATCCGCTCCCAGGCGCGGTAGGTGGAGAACAGCGCGCTCTGCAGCAGGTCCTCCGCCTCGTACCGGTCACCGGTCAGGTGGTAGGCCGTCGCGTACAGGGAGGCGCGGCGCTCCCGGACGTAGGCGGTGAACTCCGCCTCCGGCAGGGTGCTGCGTTCCCCCCTCGCCTCCCCGTACGCGGCGCTCCCGCGGGAGGAGCCGCCCCCCTTGCCGGCCGTCACCGCGTCGACCACCGGCAGATACGTGCGCTGCCGGCTCTGACGCCCGGCGCCGCGAGCGCACCCCCGCCCGCTCACGGCACCGGACTTCTCCGCCCCGGACTCCGCCCGGTCGCGTCCGAAGGCCCGGCCGGCGGCGTGCAGGCGCGTGACAACTGCGCTGGTGGATCCGGTGTGCAGTGTGTTCATCCCGCGCCCCCCGTCGGTGGAGCCTGCTGACGTCCGTTGGCTGTCCGGGCCGTTCTCCCCCGCCCGGTGCACACCAGATTGCAGGCCCAGTTTCATCGCCCTGTCCGTCGCCTGTCACAGCCGTGTCACAGGGGCTCCCGGGGCAGTAACCAAAGCCCGGATCCTTCGCCCCTCGAACTATCGGCCCTCCGTGGGACAGAATGACCAACGTGCCATACCTGTTGCTGATCGAGGACGATGACGCCATCCGTACGGCCCTCGAACTCTCCCTGTCGCGCCAGGGTCACCGTGTGGTGGCCGCGGCGACGGGCGAGGACGGCCTGAAACTGCTGCGCGAGCAGCGGCCGGATCTGATTGTGCTGGACGTGATGCTGCCGGGGATCGACGGCTTCGAGGTCTGCCGCCGCATCCGCCGCACCGACCAGCTCCCGATCATCCTGCTGACCGCGCGCAGTGATGACATCGACGTGGTGGTGGGGCTGGAGTCCGGGGCGGACGACTACGTCGTCAAGCCCATCCAGCCGCGCGTCCTCGACGCCCGGATCCGTGCCGTGCTGCGGCGCGGGGAGCGGGAGAACAACGACGCGGCGACCTTCGGCAGCCTGGTCATCGACCGCTCGGCGATGACGGTCACCAAGAACGGCGAGGATCTGCAGCTCACCCCGACCGAGCTGAGACTGCTGCTGGAACTGAGCCGCCGGCCCGGCCAGGCGCTCTCCCGGCAGCAGCTGCTGCGGCTGGTGTGGGAGCACGACTACCTGGGCGACTCACGCCTGGTGGACGCCTGTGTGCAGCGGCTGCGCGCCAAGGTGGAGGACGTGCCGTCCTCGCCGACCCTGATCCGTACCGTGCGGGGCGTGGGCTACCGGCTGGACAGTCCGCAGTGACCGAGCCCTCCGGGCGGGTGCGCGGCTGGGCTTCCGGCCTGTTCCGGCTGACGAGCCTGCGGCTGCGTCTCGTGTTCGTCTTCGCCCTGGTGGCGCTCACCGCCGCCGTGTCCGCCTCCGGCATCGCGTACTGGCTCAACCGGGACGCCGTGCTCACCCGCACCCAGAACGCCGCCCTCAACGACTTCCGCCAGTCGCTCGCCGACAACACCGGCTCACTGCCCATGCGCCCGCAGTGCGACCAGCTGCGGGACGCCGCCGAGCGCATGGCCGACAGCACCCAGCGGTACGAGGTCGTCCTCGTCGACCGGGACCGGGACGACAAGCCCTGTGCCGCGGTCTCCCGGGCGGGCGGTTTCACCCTGAAGGCGGTGCCGGAGCCGCTGCGGACGGCGGTCAACGAGGAGCGCCCGGCCGATGTGGGCGACGGGCTGCCCTACCACCTGTACTGGCAGCGGATCACCCTCGACGGCGACCCGTATCTGGTCGGCGGGGCGAAGGTGATCGGCGGCGGGCCCACCGGCTACATGCTGAAGTCGCTCACCACCGAGCGGGACGACCTCAACTCGCTGGCCTGGTCGCTGGGCATCGCCACGGCGCTGGCGCTGATCGGCTCGGCGCTGCTCGCCCAGGCCGCGGCCAGCACCGTGCTGCGGCCCGTGCAGCGGCTGGGGGACGCGGCGCGGCAGCTCGGCGAGGGCAAGCTCGACACCCGGCTGCAGGTCTCCGGCACGGACGAACTGGCCGATCTCTCCCGGACGTTCAACGGGGCCGCCGCCTCCCTGGAGCAACGGGTCGAGGAGCTGAGCGCGCGGGAGGCCGCCAGCCGCCGCTTCGTCGCCGACATGTCGCACGAGCTGCGCACCCCGCTGACCGCCATCACCGCCGTCACGGAGGTGCTGGAGGACGAGACCGACAACCTCGACCCGATGATCGCCCCCGCGGTGCGGCTGGTGGTGGACGAGACCCGGCGCCTCGGCGACCTCGTGGAGAACCTGATGGAGGTCACCCGCTTCGACGCGGGCACGGCCCGGCTGGTGCTCGACGACGTGGACGTGGCCGACATGGTCACCGCCTGCATCGACGCCCGCGCCTGGCTCGACGCGGTCGAACTCGACGCCGAACGCGGCATCGTGGCCCGCCTCGACCCGCGCCGGCTCGACGTCATCCTGGCCAACCTCATCGGCAACGCGCTCAAGCACGGCGGGTCGCCGGTACGGGTCACCGTCCGGCCCGAGGACTCCTGGCTGACCGTGGAGGTGCGGGACCACGGGCCGGGCATCCCCGAGGACGTCCTGCCGCACGTCTTCGACCGCTTCTACAAGGCGAGCGCGTCCCGGCCGCGCAGCGAGGGCAGCGGACTGGGCCTGTCCATCGCCCTGGAGAACGCGCACATCCACGGCGGCGACATCGCCGTCGCCAACCACCCCGACGGCGGGGCCGTGTTCCGGCTGCGCCTGCCGATGGACGCCGACGCCGCCGGCCCCGGAACGGACGAGCAGGGACAGGACACCGCGTGATACCCGCCGCCACCCCGACACCGGCACCCCCGCCGGCCACCGCTCCCCGCCGCCCGCGTCGCGGCCCGCTGACCGCCGCCCTGGCCGCCCTCGTCCTCGCGGGCGGCGCGGGCTGCGGCATCCGCGGCACCTCCGTGCCGGTGGACGCGGGCCCCGCCCCGTCCCGGGTGTCCTGTCAGGTCTCCGGCGACCCCACGCCCGTACCGGACTCCGGCAAGGAGGCCCCGGCCGACGTCTATCTGGTGTGCAGCGCCCAGATCATGCGGGTGCAGCGCGCCGTGCGGTACACGGACGGCCGGGCGGAGGAGGACCGGCTGCGCAGGGCGCGGGACCTGCTCGCGGAGCTCCAGACCCCGCCCTCCCGGGCCGAGGACGAGGGCGGGTTCTCCAGCGAGGTGCCCGACGGGCTGGAGGTCGCGGCACCCCGCGAGGGAGACCCCGGCAACGCGCTCCGGCTGAGCCGCATCCCGGACGAGCTCCCGGCGTACGCGCTCGCCCAGCTCGTCTGCACCTTCGCGGGCTCGGCGGCCGTCGCGGGCGACGACTCCGTCGTCCTCGGCGGACCGGACGGCGACCCGCTGAAGCGCTACCCGTGCACGGAGGAGCTGCGCGCCCGGCCGGAGGCCGCGCAGACGACGGGCGTACCGCTGGACTGACCGGGGGCCGGCGCGGGGCCGGGCCCTCCGCGGCGGGCGGCATGACCCGGTGTGACCGGGGCAACAGAACGGCCTCGTCCGGCCGCCGGAACCGCGCGGACCCGGCGCCGCGTCCTCCCCGGCGTGCAGCGCCATGGCTGCGGCGCCCGTGCCGCCTTCCGCTTCCGCGCGACGGGACTCGTCCTCCTGTTCGCCCACCTGCTGTACGTGGCATGGACCGCGCTGCGCCCGCCGGCGCTGCCCTGGGTGACCGCCGCCCATCTGCAGCCGCTGGCCACGGTCCGCGCCGAACTGGCGCTCGGGTTCTGGCCCGCCGTCCAGCACCTCGGCGGCGCCCTGCTGCTGCTGGCACCGCTGGGCGTCCTGCTGCCCTGGGCCGCCGGACGGCTGGAGGTGCCGCTGCTGTCCTCGCTCACCCGCACGGTCTTCACCGGCGTCATGGTGTCGCTCGGTCTGGCGCTGCTCCAGACCAATCTCTCGGGCCGCACGCTGGACGTGGACTCGCTGGTCCTGCACACGCTCGGCATCGCCCTGGCCCATCTGGCCCTGGTACCGACGCTCCGGGGGTGGCTGCGGCGGCTGTGCGAGCGGGCCGGCCGGGTGTCGCCGGCCGGACCCGCCTCCCCGGGACGCCCCGGCGGTCTCCCCGCGGAGGAGCCGTCTCAGGGTCCGGCCCTGAGGATTCCCCGGGTCGGTGCGGTCCCCTGGACGGATGTTTCATCCCCTTCGTGGGCATACGGTCGAGATATCGCACGACACACTCGACGGCTCACGAAGGAGTCCCCATGAGCGCCCTGGTCCGCCCTCGCGACAACCGCATGATCGGTGGGGTGTGTGCAGCGCTGGCACGGCGCTTCGGCACCACCCCGACCACGATGCGGGTGATCTTCCTGGCCTCCTGCCTGCTGCCGGGCCCGCAGTTCCTGCTCTACGTGGCGCTGTGGGCACTTCTGCCGTCCGAGAAGAGCCACGCGCAGCAGACCTGGTGACCCGCCCGGCGGGCCGGTTCCGGCCCGTCCGGCACGGCACCGGCACCGGAATCGACCCGGCGACACACATGAGAGGAGGGGGCGCGTACCCGTGAACCGGGTGCGCGCCCCCTCCTCGCCGTTCTGCGGTCGTTCCGCCGCCCTGCTGCCCCGCGGGCCGCCCGGTTCCGGGCGGGCGGCCCGGCGGGGTCAGAGCGACAGGCCTCCGAGCAGCCGGCCCAGCATGCCGTTCATGCCCTGGGCCCGGCTGTCCTGCGCGGGCAGGGTGCGGGGCGAGCCGGCCTGGCCCTGCGCGGAACGGGCCGGCGCGGCCTGACCCTGGGCCGGGCTCATGGGCGCGGCCTGACCCTGAGCGGGGCTCATGGGCGCGGCCTGGCCCTGGGCCGGGCTCATGGGCGCGGCCTGGCCCTGAGCGGGGCTCATGGGCGCGTTCATCCGGGGAGCCGAACCGGAGTCGCTGTGACCGGCGCGGTGCGCGGTGTCACGGCTCTCGGCGGCCCGCTGGTCACGGCCCTGGTCCGCGTAGGGGGATCCGTGGTGGCCACCCTGGTGGTGGTCGTGGTGACGGGCGTTGTGGTGCTCGCCCTTGTGGCCGTGGTGGTGCTTGCCCTGGTGGTGCTCACCCTTGTGGCCGTGGTGGTGCTTCCCCTTGTGGTGACCCTTGTGCCCCTTGTGGTGCTTCCCCTTGTCGTGCCCCTTGTGGTGCTTGCCCTTGTGGTGCTTGCCCTTGTCGTGGTGGCATCCGCCGCACTCCTGGCCGCTGCCGGTCCGGCTCTGGTCGCGGTCGCTCGCGGTGCGCTCGGCTCCGGTGGTCTCGTCCGCCATCAGGCCGGTGCTCTGCTGCGGGGCCTGGCGGGTGGTGGGCGCCATGGAGTCGACCGGCGTGGCCACGGCGGCGCCGGCACCGGCGACGGCGAAGCCGACACCGAGCACGGCGGCCCGGAAGATCCGGGAGGTTACCTGCTTCATCGACATACATCCTCTGCTGGGGGGAGGTGGAGCGAATCGGCGGACACACAGAAGCCTGTACGTACGCTCCGCTACCGAATGCATGCGCAAGGTAGCCACCCGCAGGGATGACCGCAATCAACGGCCGGGCGCGTCGCCCCCGCGGCCCCCGCATGTCCTCCGCCCGGCGGGGCGGGCCGCCGCCGAGCCGTCCCGCCCCGGCCGTGCGGCCCGCACGCCCCCTCAGCCCTGCGCGGCGCCGCCGCCCGTCTCGCGGAAGAGCCATTCGGACTTCAGCTCGGCATAGCCGGGCTTGATCACGTCATTGATCATGGCGAGCCGTTCGTCGAACGGGATGAAGGCGGACTTCATGGCGTTCACCGTGAACCACTGCATGTCGTCGAGGGTGTAGCCGAACGCCTCCACCAGCCGCTCGAACTCGGTGCTCATGCTCGTCCCGCTCATGAGCCGGTTGTCGGTGTTGACCGTGGCGCGGAAACCCAGCTCCCGCAGGACGCCGATGGGGTGCTCGCGGTACGACTCCGCGGCGCCCGTCTGGAGGTTGGAGGTCGGGCACAGCTCCAGCGGGACGCGCTTGTCACGGACGTAGGCCGCGAGCCGCCCGAGCTTCGCCGTGCCGTCCCCGGCGACCTGGATGTCGTCGATGATGCGGACACCGTGGCCGAGCCGGTCGGCGCCGCACCACTGGAGCGCCTGCCAGATGGACGGCAGGCCGAACGCCTCGCCCGCGTGGATGGTGAAGTGGTTGTTCTCCCGCTTGAGGTACTCGAAGGCGTCGAGGTGGCGGGTGGGCGGGAAGCCGGCCTCGGCGCCCGCGATGTCGAAGCCGACGACGCCCAGGTCGCGGTAGCGGTTGGCGAGTTCGGCGATCTCCAGGGAGCGGGCGGCGTGCCGCATCGCGGTCAGCAGGGCGCCGACGCGGATGCGGTGCCCGTTCTCCCGGGCCCGGCGTTCCCCCTCCCGGAAGCCCTCGTTGACGGCCTCGACAACCTCCTCCAGGCCGAGCCCGCCGGTCAGGTGCTGCTCGGGCGCGTACCGGACCTCGGCGTAGACGACGCCGTCGGCGGCGAGGTCCTCGGCGCACTCCGCGGCCACCCGGAACAGCGCCTCCCGGGTCTGCATGACGGCACAGGTGTGGGCGAAGGTCTCCAGGTAGCGCTCCAGCGAGCCGGAGTCCGCGGCCTCGCGGAACCAGCGGCCGAGCGCGGCGGGCTCGGTCTCCGGCAGGCCCTCGTACCCCTGTTCGCGGGCGAGTTCGACGACGGTGGCGGGGCGGAGGCCTCCGTCGAGGTGGTCGTGGAGCAGCACCTTCGGGGCGCGGCGGATCTGGTCCGCGCCGGGGGTCCTGCCTCGGGTCTGGTTCGTCGTCTCCGTCATCTCCGTACTCTAACTCCTACGCGCGTAGATCCGCTGCCGTCCCGCCGCGGCCGGCCGGGAAGCGGCCGGTGGGCGCGGTGATGGATGCAGAACGGTGACCTCTCCGTGCGGTGGAGTACACCCCGTCTTCTGCCAAGGTTCTGTCATGGCTCAGCAAGCAGTGCCGGCGCGGGGTGCCCGGTTGGGACGGGCGGTGGGGACGACCGGGCGGAGAACGGCGGTGAGCGGAGCCGTCGTACTGCTGGCGGACGGCCCGCCCGCGGGCACCGAACGGCAGTCCCCGCTGACGGCGGCGGCCGTGCTGCCGCTCGCCCGCCACCTCGCCCGCGCGGGGCACGACGAAGGGCTCGTCGTCCACGGCGTCCGCTACCGCTGCCGGGGCTGGAACGGTTCCGCGGCCCATCCGGCGGAGGACGCCGCGTGGGCCGTCGACGAGGTCGTGCGGCGCTACGGCGACATACCCGTCTGCCTGGCCGGGACGGGCATGGGCGCCCGGGCCGCGCTGCTCGCCGCCGGCCGGCCGGGGGTCGGCTGCGTCCTGGCGCTGGCCCCGTGGCTCCCGGCCGAAGGCAGGGACGCACCCGGCCCCGACCCCGTGAAGCAACTGGCGGGGCGCCGGGTGCTGCTGGTGCACGGCACGAACGACGAGCGGTCCGACCCCGAGCAGTCCTACCGCTACGCGCAGCGTGTGAAGAAGGCCAACCGCGACGTCTGCCGCTTCGAGGTCCACTCGGACGGGCACCGGCTCCAGCAGCACCGCGCCGAAGTCCGGGCGCTGGCCGCGGACTTCGTGCTGGGGTCGCTCTTCGAGCGCGGGTTCTCCCGCCCGCTGGAGGACGCGCTGGCGGCCCCGCCGCCGCTGGGGCTGCGGATGCCGCTCGCGGTGGGATTCAGGGCCGCCGTGCCCGGGGCCCGGGCGGGGCGCCTCCGGCGGGGGTGAGACCCTCCGGCCGGGTGGGGCCCTCCGCGCGGGGCTGTCCTCCGCGAGCCGTCCCCGCACCCCCCACCCCCGGCTCAGCGGGGCAGCAGACGGCCGCGGCGGGAGAGGAGGAAGCGCTTGAAGGCGGCCACCGGGGGTGTGTCCGGATGGCCGTCCAGCCAGGCCACGCCGATCTCGCGTACCGCGCGCGGCGCCGTGACCGTCAGCTCGGCCACCCCCGGTCGCGGTACCGCCGGCGGCGGCAGCAGCGCGACACCCAGGCCGGCGGCCACCAGCCCCCGCAACGTCTCGGCCTCCTCCCCCTCGAACGCCACCCGCGGCTTGAAGCCCGCCTCCGCGCACAGCGCGTCGGTGATGAGGCGCAGCCCGTACCCGGGTTCGAGCGTGACGAAGACCTCCTCGGCCGCCTCCGCGAGCCGCACGCGCTTGCGCCCGGCCAGCCGGTGGTGGTCCGGGACGACCAGCCGCAGCCGCTGCTCGTCCAGCCGCCGGGCCACCAGGTCCGGCGCGTCCGGGACCGGTGCGGTGAGGCACAGGTCGAGTTCGCCCGTGCGGAGCCGTTCGAGCATCGCCTCCCCGTAGTTCTGGACGAGCTGGAAGCGGACCCGGGGGTGGTCGGCGCGGAAGGCCCGGATCAGGCCGGGCACGGTCTCCGGGCCGAGCGTGTGGAGGAAGCCGAAGGCGACCTTGCCCGCGGCCGGATCGGCGTCGGCCCGCACGGACTCCGCGGCGCGCTCGACCTCGGCGAGGGCCCGTTCCACGGAACGGAGGAAGGTCCGGCCCGCGGGGGTCAGCGACACCGTCCGGCCGTGCCGGGCGAAGAGCGCGACCCCGAGGTCCTGTTCCAGCCGGACCATGGCCCGGCTCAGGGTGGACTGCGGTACGGCCAGCTCCTCCGCCGCCCGCGTGACGTGCTCGTACCGGGCGACGCCCGCGAACTGCGCCAGGCGCGGCGCGAGCAGCGCCGGCCAGGACCCGGCCTCCAGCCCGGCGGCAGCGGTGTCCGGCGCGGGGATGCCTCCGGTGGTCACCGGCATGTCTTTTTCGTTCCTGTTCGGTGACACGCGCGCCTCTCAGCTCTCCTCATGCAGCAGTGCATCGTTTTCCCGGAATCCGTGCATTGGACGCATTAAACCGCGGGTGCCTACGGTTCCGGTATGTCTCCCGCCGATACCGGGGCGTCCGCCGTGATCCGCGCGGGCGCCGCCGACCCGACGTCCCCCTCCGCTCCCGGCCCTTCCACGCCCCGCGCCACCGCCGGTGCCGGTGCCGACTCCGGTGCCGGTGCCACCGGGCTCCACCCCGGCGGCCCCGGTTACCGGCGCCTCAGCCTCGCCCTCTTCGCCGCCGGTGTCGCGACCTTCGCCCTGCTCTACTCCACCCAGGCGCTGCTCCCCGCCATCTCGGCCGATCTGCGGGTCACACCCGACGCGGCGAGCTGGACCGTCTCCGGCGCCACCCTCGGGCTGGCGCTGGCGGTGCTGCCGCTGAGCGCGCTCTCCGAGCGCTTCGGGCGGCGGGCGCTGATGACCGGCTCGCTGACGGCCGCCGCGCTCATTGCGCTGGCGGTCCCCTTCGCCCCGGACCTCGGCACGCTCGTGGCGCTGCGCACGGTCCAGGGTGTGGCGCTCGCCGGGGTGCCCGCCTCCGCGATGGCCTTCCTGGCCGAGGAGGTGTGGGCGAAGGCGCTGGTCGGGGCGGTCGGGCTGTTCGTGGCGGGCAACAGCATCGGCGGCATGTCCGGCCGGATCGTGACCGGCTGGGTCGCCCAGCTGTGGGGCTGGCGGGCGGCCCTGGGCGCGATCGCCCTGCTCGCGGTGGTCTGCACGGCCGTCTTCCGGCTGCTGGTGCCCCGGGCCGCGCACTTCACCCCGGCCGAGGCCGGCCCGCGGGCCCTGCTGCGGACCGTCGGCGGGCACCTCTCGGATCCGCTGCTGCGCCGGCTGTACGCGATCGGCGCGCTCTTCATGACCGTCTTCGGCGCGGTCTACACGGTGATCGGCTACCGGCTGGCCGACGAGCCGTTCGGACTGCCCCAGGGCATCGCCGGTTCGGTCTTCCTCATCTACCTGGTGGGGACGGCGGCGTCCGCCACCGCGGGCCGGCTCGTCGCCCGGCTGGGGCGGCGCGGCGCGCTCTACGCGGCGGTGGTGACGACGGCGGCGGGGCTCCTGGTCAGCCTGGCCGACGCGATCGCGGCGGTCCTCGCCGGGCTGGTGCTCGTCACGGCGGGCTTCTTCGCGGGCCACGCGGTGGCCTCGTCCTCCGTCAGCCGGTCGGCACGCACGGGCCGGGCGCAGGCGTCGGCGCTGTACCAGGCCGCGTACTACGTGGGCTCCAGCGCGGGCGGCGCGGTGGGCGCCCTGGCGTACCACGCGGCGGGCTGGCCGGGCACGGTGGCTCTCGGGCTGGCGGCGGTGGTCGCGGCGGCGGGCATCACGGTGTACGCCACCCGCAGGGCCCTGGCGGAGCGCCGCTGCCGGGCGGCGCACCCGGCGGTGTACGCGCGGTCCTGACGCCGGCCGGCGCGGGGCCCTTCCCGGCCGGCGGCGAGGAAGGGCCCCGCGTGTGCCGCGGAGCGGAGACGGGAGTCAATCCACCATCAGTCCACCGGGAAGACACCCGTGTCGATGGTGAGACCGAACGGCTCCGGCAGTTCGATCTCCTCGCCGTACACGACTGTCGCCAGAAGGCGGTACGTTCCGCTCTCGGGCCGCCCGTACAGCGTCGCCGTCGGTTCCCCGGAGTGCCACGGGTCCAGCAGCAGGTACAGCGGGACTCCCGCCCGCGCGTAGCCGTGCACTTTGCTGACTCTGTCGTGGTTGGCGTTGCCGCTGGAGGTGATCTCCACGACCAGCTCCGCCTCGTCGGCCGGTACGGCGTGGCCGGGGCGCTTCATCGACTCCAGGGGGATCACGGCCAGATCGGGAATGTACAGTCCCGACCGCTCGGGCACGGACAGCCCCTGGGTCTGGAAGATCTCCCAGTTCTCCGGGAGCACCTGGTAGAGCATGCGCTGCAGCTTGGCAGCGGTGGTGTTGTGCAGGTTGCCCGGCGGCGGTGACACGGTGATGATCCCCTCGATGATCTCCACCCTGCAGCCCTCGGGGGCGTCCGTCTCCTTCCAGAAGCGGACGAGGTCGTCCCACTCGTAGCCGTTGCCGGACTGGTGGTCGACGGTGAGTGCGCTCACGGCGGTCTCCTCATTCGGTGCGTCACCGATCCCAGCATGCCGAAAGGGACCGGTGCGGGTCCACCGGTCCCTTTCACCCGTACGGGGCGGGGTGGGGCCCAGCCCCTGTACGGGCGGTCTTCGGGCCGTCTCAGGCGTCCGGGGCGATGCGCTCCAGCACGATCGGGGACGGCTCGTACGCCGTGCCCGGGGGCGCGATCTCCGCGGCGCCGCCGAGGGCCTCCAGGGCGTAGCCGAAGCGCTCCGGGGTGTCGGTGTGCAGGGTCAGCAGCGGCTGCCCCGCGGTGACCTCCGCGCCCGGCTTGGCGTGCATCTCGATGCCCGCGGCGGCCTGCACCGGGTCCTCCTTGCGGGCCCGGCCCGCGCCGAGGCGCCAGGCGGCCACGCCGACCGCGTGGGCGTCGAGGACCGTGAGCACGCCCGAGGCGGAGGCGGTCACGACGTGCTGCTCGCGGGAGACCGGGAGCGGCGCGTCCGGGTCGCCGCCCTGGGCGGTGATCATGCGGCGCCAGTGGTCCATGGCGGAGCCGTCGGCCAGCGCCTTCGCCGGGTCGGCGTCCGGCAGACCGGCCGCGTCGAGCATCTCGCGGGCCAGCGCCAGGGTCAGCTCGACCACGTCCGCCGGGCCGCCGCCCGCCAGCACCTCCACGGATTCCCGGACTTCGAGGGCGTTGCCCGCGGTGCGGCCGAGCGGGGTGGCCATGCCGGTGAGCAGGGCGGTGGTCCGCACCCCGTGGTCGGTGCCGAGGCCGACCATGGTGGCGGCCAGTTCGCGGGCGTCGGCGAGGTTCTTCATGAAGGCGCCGGAGCCCACCTTCACGTCCAGCACCAGGGAGCCCGTGCCCTCGGCGATCTTCTTGGACATGATCGAGGCGGCGATCAGCGGTATCGCCTCGACGGTGCCGGTGACGTCGCGCAGGGCGTACAGCTTCTTGTCGGCCGGGGCGAGTCCGTCGCCCGCCGCGCAGATGACGGCGCCGGCTTCCCGCAGCACGGCCATCATCTCGGCGTTGGACAGCGACGCCCGCCAGCCGGGGACCGACTCCAGCTTGTCGAGGGTGCCGCCGGTGTGGCCGAGGCCGCGGCCGGAGAGCTGCGGCACGGCGGCGCCGCAGGCGGCGACCAGCGGCGCCAGCGGCAGGGTGATCTTGTCGCCCACGCCGCCGGTGGAGTGCTTGTCCGCGGTGGGGCTGGACAGCGCGGAGAAGTCCATCCGCTCACCGGAGGCGATCATGGCGGCGGTCCAGCGGGCGGTCTCCGCGCGGTCCATGCCGTTGAGCAGGATCGCCATGGCGAGCGCGGACATCTGCTCGTCCGCGACCTCCCCGCGGGTGTAGGCGTCGATGACCCAGTCGATCTGGGCGTCGGTCAGCCGGCCCTTGTCGCGCTTGGTCCGGATGACGGAGACGGCGTCCATGGGTTCCATCAGTTCGCTTCTTCTTCCTGGTGATCGCCGCCCGACGGGCGGCCGAGGCGCGCCAGGTCCTCCGCGCCGAAGGCGTCCGGCAGCACCTCGCTCATCGGGCGGATGCCGGACGGGGTGTCCACGAGCAGGTCCGGGCCGCCGTGCTCCCACAGCAGCTGGCGGCAGCGGCCGCAGGGCATCAGCCGTTCGCCGTCCCGGCCGCAGCAGGTGAAGGCGGTGAGCCGGCCGCCGCCGCCCGCGACGAGGTCCGAGATCAGGCCGCACTCGGCGCAGAGCGCGACCCCGTAGGCGGCGTTCTCCACATTGCAGCCGGTCACGGTGCGGCCGTCGGCCGCGAGGGCGGCGGCACCCACGGGGAAGCCGGAGTAGGGGGCGTAGGCCCGGGACATGACGTCCCGGGCCGCGCCCCGCAGGGCTTCCCAGTCGGTTTCCCGGACGGGGACAGCGGTCACTTACTTGCCCTGGCCCTTCTGGTAGGTACGGCCGATGGCCTTGGGGGGCCGCAGCCGCTGGGCCGCCAGTGCGAGCACCAGCAGCGTGGCGACGTACGGGGTGGCCTCGACGAACTCGCGCGGCACCGTCTCGGTGAAGGCGTACCAGAGCACGAGCAGCACCGCGAAGACCGCGCTGATCGCGGCGGTGCGGCGGCTGGTGGCCCGCAGCTTCCACAGGGTGACGGCGACCAGCAGCACCACGGCCAGCAGCAGCAGCGCGTGGACGGTGTCGCCGCCGCCGCGCAGCTGGAGGCTGTCCATGAAGCCGAAGAGGCCCGCGCCCATCGCGACGCCGCCCGGCCGCCAGTTGCCGAAGATCATCGTGGCGAGGCCGATGTAGCCGCGCCCGCCGGTCTGGCCGTCGGAGTAGAAGTGCACGCCGATGGCCATGAACGCCCCGCCCAGGCCCGCGAGCCCGCCGGAGACCAGCAGCGCCGCGTATTTGTACGTGTAGACGTTGACGCCGAGCGACTCGGCGGCGGTCGGGTTCTCACCGCAGGAGCGCAGCCGCAGTCCGAAGGAGGAGCGCCACAGGACGAAGAAGGTGCCGACGAAGAGACCCGCGGCGACCAGGGTCAGCCAGGAGACGTTGGTGGTCAGGCCGCGGAGGATGCCCGCGGCGTCGGAGAGCAGGAACCAGTCCTTCTTCTCCAGCGTGCCCAGCCCGTCGGAGAGCAGCGGGACGGAGAACGTCGACATGTCGTCCATCGGCGGCGACTGCTTGTCGTTGCCGCCCGCGGCGGCCGCCTCGGAGCCCTCGGCGCCGAACAGCAGCTTGGCGAGGTACTGGGTGACGCCCAGCGCCAGGATGTTGATCGCCACACCGGAGATGATGTGGTCCACGCCGAAGGAGACGGTGGCGATGGCGTGGATCAGTCCGCCGAGGAGACCGCCGATGACACCCGCCAGCGCGGCGGCCCACGGCCCGTACTGGTAACCGGCCCAGCCGGCGCAGAAGGTGCCGAGCATCATCATGCCCTCGAGGCCGATGTTGATGACGCCCGCGCGCTCGGCCCAGAGGCCGCCGAGCCCGGCGAGGCCGATCGGCACGGCGGCGATCAGCGCGCCCCCGTACTGGCCGGAGGAGGTGAGGTCGCCCGCGCCGGTCCAGGCGCGCAGGACGGAGAGGAGCAGCAGCACACCGGCGATGATCAGCAGGACCACCGGGTACGACAGCCTGCGGCGCTCCCGCTTGCCGTCCTGCTTGCCGTTCCTGCCGCTCAGTCCCTTAGCGACCGCGGCTGTGAGGTTCGTGCTCACGCGGACACCTCCGCCTTCTCGGTCTTCCCGTTGTCCCGGGCCTCGGCGGCGAGGCGTTCGCCGACCTTGCGCTGCTGGGTCCGCAGGCCGTAGCGGCGGACGACTTCATAGGCGATGACGACGCAGAGGACGATCACGCCCTGCATCACGCCGACGATCTCCTGGGCGTAGCCCTCGAATTCGAGCCGGCCGCCGGTGCGCTCCAGGAAGCCCCAGAGCAGCGCGCCGAGCGCGATGCCCACCGGGTGGTTCCGGCCGAGCAGGGCAATGGCGATGCCGGTGAAGCCGATGCCGTTGGGGAAGTCGGTGCCGAAGTTGTACGACTCGCCCAGCAGCGTCGGCATGCCGACCAGGCCGGCCACGAGGCCGGAGAGGAGCATGCTGGTGACGACCATGCGGCCGACGCTGACGCCGCCGGCCTGCGCGGCCGATTCGGAGCGTCCCACGGTGCGCAGGTCGAAGCCGAACCGGGTGCGGTTCAGCAGGAACCAGTACAGGACGCCGACGATCACCGCGACGACGATGAAGCCGTTGACCGGGGCCTGCCCGGTCGGGATCTCGAAGAAGTGCGCGGATTCGGGGATCGGCTCGGTGTGGATGATGTTGCCGTCGCGGACCGCGAGCCGGCCGTCCTGGAGGAAGTAGCCGATGATCGCGCCGGCGATGGCGTTCAGCATGATGGTGCTGATGACCTCGCTGACGCCGCGGGTGGTCTTCAGCAGGCCGGCGATGCCGGACCAGAGGGCGCCGACCATCATCGCGACGATCATGATCACCGGGATCTGGACGATGCCCGGCAGCGCCAGCGCCCCGCCGACGACGGCGGCGAAGAAGGCGGCGATGCGGTACTGGCCGTCCACACCGATGTTGAAGAGGTTCATCCGGAAGCCGATGGCGACGGCCAGCGCGGACAGGAAGTACGGGATCGCCTTGTTGACGATGACGATCTGGCTGTCGCTCTTGGAGCCGTACTCGACCATGATCGAGAAGGCTCGGAACGGGTTGTCACCGGTCGTCAGGAAGATCAACGAGGTGATGGCCAGGGCCGCGACGATGGCCAGCAGCGGGGCGGCGACGCCGAGGCCCACCCGGTGCCAGTCGACGGCGGCCCGGGACCGGACCGCCGGGGCCCCGGCCCCTCCGGTCCCCTGCGGGGCGGGGGTGGTGGTGCTCATGCCTCGTCCTCCCCACGGGACTCGTGCGGTTCGCCGTCGCGGTCGGCGGACGGCTGCAGGGTGCCGCTGGCGGCGCCGGTCATGGCCGAGCCCAACTCCTCGGGGGTGATGGTCGCGGGGTCGGCGTCGGCGACCAGGCGGCCGCGGAACATCACCCGCAGGGTGTCGGAGAGGCCGATCAGCTCGTCGAGGTCGGCCGAGACCAGCAGCACGGCCAGGCCCTCGCGGCGCGCGGCCCGGATCGCGTCCCAGATCTGCGCCTGGGCGCCGACGTCCACGCCCCGGGTGGGGTGCGCGGCGATCAGCAGCTTGGGGTCGTGGCTCATCTCGCGGCCGACGATCAGCTTCTGCTGGTTGCCACCGGAGAGGCTGGCCGCGGTGACGTCGATGCCGGGGGTGCGGACGTCGTACTCCCGGACGATCCGCTGGGTGTCGGCACGGGCGGCCTTGATGTCGAGCAGGCCGCCCTTGCTGTTGGGGCGTTCGGTCACGTGTCCGAGGATGCGGTTCTCCCAGAGCGGGGCCTCCAGCAGCAGGCCGTGCCGCTGGCGGTCCTCGGGGATGTAGCCGATGCCGCCCTCGCGGCGCTTGCGGGTGGGGGCGTGGGTGACGTCCGCACCGTCCAGCACGACGCTGCCGCCGTCGGGTATCCGCATGCCCATGATCGCCTGGACCAGTTCGGCCTGGCCGTTGCCCTCCACTCCGGCGATGCCCAGGACCTCGCCCCGGTGGATGGCGAAGGAGACGTCGTCGAGCACGGCCCGCACCACGCCGTCGGGGTCGGTGGCCGACAGGCTGAGGGAGTCGACCGTCAGCATCGGCACGTCGGTGACCGTGGACTCGCGCGTCTCCGGCGAGGGGAGTTCACTGCCGACCATCAGTTCGGCGAGCTGCTTCCGCGTCACGTCGGCCGGCTTGACCGAGGCGACGGTGGTGCCGCGCCGGATGACGGTGATGTCGTCGGCGACGGACAGCACCTCGCCCAGCTTGTGGGAGATGAAGATGACGGTCAGGCCCTCGGCCTTGAGCTCGCGGAGGTTGTCGAACAGCGCGTCGACCTCCTGCGGCACGAGAACGGCCGTCGGCTCGTCGAGGATGAGCGTGCGGGCGCCGCGGTAGAGGACCTTGAGGATCTCCACGCGCTGGCGGTCGGCGACCCCCAGGTCCTCGACGAGGACGTCCGGGCGGGCGCCCAGGCCGTACGCGTCCGAGATCTCCATGATCCGGGCGCGGGCCCGGCCGGCGATGCCGTGCAGCTTCTCGGCGCCGAGGACGACGTTCTCGAGGACGGTGAGGTTGTCGGCCAGCATGAAGTGCTGGTGCACCATGCCGATGCCGCGGGCGATGGCGTCGCCCGGGCTGTGGAAGGACACCTGCTCGCCGTCGACGGAGATGGTCCCCTCGTCCGGCTTCTGCATGCCGTAGAGGATCTTCATCAGGGTGGACTTGCCGGCGCCGTTCTCACCGACGAGCGCGTGGACGGTGCCGCGGCGGACGGTGATGTCGACGTCGTGGTTGGCGACGACGCCGGGGAATCGCTTGGTGATGCCGTGCAGTTCGACCGCGGGGGCGCTGTCCGCCCGTGAACTGCTGCTGGACGCTTTGATGGCGCACTCTCCTCGGAGAAGGGAGCGGGACGGGGGCGCCGGCCGGGACCGGCCGGGCGAGGTGGGAGGGACACAAGCGTTCGGGGGGACAGTAGCGAAGCTACCCCGCCCCACCATGCTACGCGCGTAGCATCCCGTCCGTACACGGGCCCGGAGAAGGTCGGACCTTCCCCGGGCCCGGGGATCCCGCGACGGAAGCCGGTGTCAGCGCTTCGGCTGCTCGTCGACCTTGACCTCGCCGCCGACGATCTTCTCCTTGGCGGCGTCGATCTTCGGCTGGATGTCGTCGATGAAGCCGCCGGAGGTGGCGAGGCTGACGCCGTCCTCCTTCAGGGTGTAGGCGTTGACGCCGGTCAGCGGCTTGCCGTCCTCGACGCTCTTGATGAGGTCGAAGACCGCCACGTCGACGTTCTTGACCACGGAGGTCAGGATCGAGTCCTTGTACTTCGCCAGACCCGGCTGCTGGTACTGGTCGGAGTCGACGCCGATCGCCCAGGTGTCCTTCTTGCCCGCGATGGCCTCGATCGAGCCCGCGCCGGACTGGCCGGCCGCGGTGTAGATGACGTCGATGCCGCGGTCGAGCATGCCCTTGGCCTTCGCCTTGGCGGCGGCCGGGTCGTTGAAGCCCTTGTCGTTGTTCGGGTAGAGGTACTCCGGGAAGACCTCGATGTCCTTCTTGGTGTCCTGCGCGCCCTGGACGAAGCCGGCCTCGAACTTCTGGATGAGCGCGTTGTTCACGCCGCCGATGAAGCCGACCTTGCCGGTCTTGGACTTGAGCGCGGCCGCCACTCCGGCGAGGTAGGAGCCCTCGTGCTCGGAGAAGACCATGCTGTCGACGTTCTTGCCCTCGGACACGGAGTCGACGACGCCGAAGGTGGTGTCCGGGAACTGCTTGGCGACCTTCTCGATCGACTTGCCGTAGTTGAAGCCGACACCTATGACCGGGTTGTAGCCGGCCTCCGCGAGGGAGGACAGCCGCTGCTCGCGGTCGGCCTCGGTCTCGTTGTTCTTGGCCGTCATCAGCTTGGCGTCGACGCCCAGCTCGTCCTTGGCCTTGTCGACACCGCGGGCCGCCGACTCGTTGAACGAGTGGTCGTCACGGCCGCCCACGTCGAAGGCGAGGCCGACGCCCTTCTCCTTGCCGCCCGACTCCGTCGAGGACTCACCGCAGGCGGCGGTGGTGAGCATGAGAGCCGCGGAGGCCATACCCGCGGCAGCGATCTTGGTTACCCGGCGCACGAGGACTTCCCCTTAGGACGAGCGCTGCCGTGGGGCGGCGCTGTGTAGGACGAGCGCCTGGCAACGGCGCTGGCTTTTTCGCATCGTAACGCGCGTAGATGCCGGGAAATCGCCTCTTCCGCAGCCGTTATCGGATCGACGCGAAGTGGTGTCGACCAGTATGTGGACGGCGTGTTGCGTGCTTACGGACGGTGTCCGTCCAGCAGCGCAGCGGCGGTGAACAGCTCGACGCCGACCCGGATCGCGTTCTCGTCGACGTCGAAGTCGCCGCAGTGCAGATCGCGGCGCGAGGTGTCCCCGGGCCGCCGCACGCCCAGCCGGGCCATGGCGCCCGGGACCCGCTCCAGGTACCAGGAGAAGTCCTCGCCGCCCAGGCTCTGCTCGGTGTCCTCGACGGCGTCCGCCCCGCGGCGCGCGGTCATCGCGTCGGCCAGCAGTTCGGTGGCGCCGTACTCGTTGACCACCGGCGGCACCCCGCGGACGTAGTTGATCTCCGACTTGGCCCCGCCGAGGGTGGCGATCTCGTCGATCGCGGCGTGCACCAGGTCGGGCGCCGCCCGCCAGGCCGGCAGGTCCAGGCAGCGGACCGTGCCGGACAGCTCGGCGTGCTGCGGGATGACGTTGCAGGCGTGCCCCGTCTCCAGCCGGCCCCAGGTCACGACGAGCCCGGAGCGGGTGTCGACCCGGCGGGCGAGGAGAGCGGGCACCTCGGTGGCCACCTTCGCGGCGGCCGTCACCAGATCGGTGGTGAGATGCGGACGGGCGGTGTGCCCGCCCGGGCCGTCGAGGGAGACCTCCAGCCGGTCGCAGGCCGAGGTGATCGGACCGGTGCGCAGGCCGATCCGGCCCGCGTCCACCCGGGGGTCGCAGTGCAGGGCCAGGATGCGGCCGACCCCGTCCAGCACACCCGCCTCGATGGCGTCGGGCGCGCCGCCGGGCAGCACCTCCTCGGCGGGCTGGAAGATCAGCCGCACCGGGTGCGGCAGCCGGCCCTCGCGGGCCAGCGCGGCGAGGACCAGCCCGGCGCCGAGGACGACCGTGGTGTGCACGTCGTGACCGCAGGCGTGGGCCCGGTGCGGGATCGTCGAACGGTACGAGACCGTCTTGGTATCCGGGATCGGCAGCGCGTCGAGGTCCGCGCGCAGCGCCAGGACGGGACGGTCCGTGCCCGGGGCGGGGTCCGTGCCCGGGGCCACCGTGGCTGCGGCTGCGGCTGCGGCGTCTCCGTCCTGGGCCGGTGCGGAGCCGACGTCGCAGACGAGCCCGGTGCCGGCCGGGAGCACTCTCGGGGCGAGACCCGCGTGCTCCAGCCGCGCCTTGACCGCGGCCGTGGTGCGGAACTCCTGGTTGCCCAGCTCCGGGTGCATGTGGAGATCCCGGCGGAACGCGACGAGCTCGGCGAAGAGGGCGTCGGGCAGCGTGCCGGGCATCCGGGGGCCGGCGGCGGCGATCCGGGCGGACACGGCCGCCGCGGTGGGTGCCGTTCCGGATCCCGGAGCGTGGGGTTCCGCGGCGTCGTCCGCGGACAGCTCGGCGTCGGGCTCGGGGGACATCACATGGTTCACCCTGTGCAGGGTACGGCCGTTGGACCTGCCGTCGCCTGTCGATCAGTAAAAGTTCAACCCGTCAGGGGAAGAAAAAACGGGTCCGCGCCGCATAACCGCAGCATCTGGGGGGTAGCCAGCTTTGATACCCATCTGCGGCCGCTGCCCGGCATGTGAGACCGCACGGGTGAGCGGGCGGCCGGAGGGGGAACCGGCCGGGTGACCGGGCACCGTTCCCGTTCCCATCGCCCCGGCTCACCGCCCGGCTGACAGTCACTGCCCGGCCGACGGGGCCGAGCGCAGCCGGTGCACATCGCGGGCCGTCCCCGTGACCACCGCGAGAAACCCCTCCGCCCGGGGCGAGGCGCTCTCCGTCAGCCACCCGGGGTCGATGTCACAGGCCGACACCCGCACTCCCGTGCCCGCGAGCGCGAGCGGCAGCGTGTGCAGCACCGTGGAGGGAAAGCTGACGACGCTGCGCCCGATGGGGCCCCGGCGCGCGATCAGCTCCAGCGGCAGCTCGGGCCGGACGATCTCCAGCCCCGCCTCGTCCGCCAGCCGGTGGAGTTTCTCCGTGCTCTCCCTGCGGTGGGCGAAGTACCGGGTGGCACCGTGCTCGCGGGCCAGGGCGGTGACGGCGCGGATGTAGTGCTCCGTGTCGACCACACCGGTCTCGGCCAGGTTGGTGCCGACCAGGTCGGCGCCCCGGGTGAGCGCGGGCGGCCCGAAGCGGTGGCGCGTCCAGGCGAAGTCGTTGGTGCCGAGGGTGATGCCGTCCGGCACCTCGACGGGCATCGAGCTGAACACCTCGACGGACCGCCCGCCGCGCGGGGTGAGCCGACGGCGGGCGGCGGCCGAGACGGGCGCGTACACGGCGTCGCGCAACCCCCCGATGCCGCCCCTGCCACTGCGGTGCCAGCGCACCAGGCGTTCCCCGCGGGCCAATTGGGCGACGAACTCCATGGTGGCCGTGCCGTCGTCCACGACGACGATCTCCGGCGCGCCGGTGAGCGTCAGCAGCAGTTGCACATAGCGCGAGAACGGATCGCCGATGACGACCCGGCGTGCGCGCCGGAGAGCGCCGGAGAGCGACCCCACGGTGCGCAGGGGGGCCGACGCGCCGCCGCGCGCGTCCTCCCAGCGCACGCCCACCCCTTCCTCGCGGGCGAGTTCGGCCATCCGCCGCAGCTGGCCGCGGGTCATGGGGTCGTTGTTGGACAGCACCACGACGGTGACCCCGGCCGGCCCCCCGGCGCCCCGGCCGAGGTGCGCGTGCAGCCACTCCAGGACGTTCAGGAGCTGGACGGGGCTTTCGACGAAGGCGAGCGTCTCCCCGCTGCCGGGCCCGTCCGGCTCCGTGGCGGCGCGCCGGGCGGCCCGGCGGCGGAGCGCGCGGGGGCGCTCCGCCGCCGGGGCCGGCCGGCCGTCACGGGCGCCGCTGCCGCCGCCCGTCACGCCGTCCGCCGCCCCGTCCGTCCCCCCGTCCGTACGGGATCTGCTCACCGCGGCCGACCTCCCGGTCTCAGACCGTCGCGGGTTCGCGGTCGGCGCCCTCGGCGACGACCCCGGCGACCCGGCGCAGCTTCTTCATGGGGCCGAGCTCGCTCTCGTAGACCTTCTTGACGCCGTCACCGAGCGCCTCCTCCACGACGCGGATGTCGCGGACCAGGCGCTGCAGGCCCTGCGGCTCGACGGAGGCGGCCTGGTCGGAGCCCCACATGGCGCGGTCGAGGGTGATGTGGCGCTCGACGAAGGCGGCGCCGAGGGCGACGGCGGCGAGGGTGGTCTGCAGACCGGTCTCGTGGCCGGAGTAGCCGATCGGCACGTTCGGGTACTCGGCCTGCAGCGTGTTGATCACGCGCAGGTTGAGCTCCTCGGCCTTCGCCGGGTAGGTGCTGGTGGCGTGGCAGAGCAGGATGTTGTCGCTGCCGAGCACCTCCACCGCGTGCCGGATCTGCTTCGGGGTGGACATGCCCGTCGAGAGGATGACGGTGCGGCCGGTGGCGCGCATGGCGCGCAGCAGGCCGTCGTCGGTCAGCGAGGCGGAGGCCACCTTGTAGCAGGGGACGTCGAACTTCTCCAGGAAGGCGACGGACTCCTCGTCCCACGGGGAGGCGAACCAGGCGATGCCGCGCTTCTTGCAGTGCTCGTCGATCTGCCGGTAGCCGTCCTCGTCGAACTCGACGCGGTGCCGGTAGTCGATGTACGTCATGCGGCCCCAGGGGGTGTCGCGCTCGATCTCCCACTGGTCGCGCGGGGTGCAGACCTCGGGGGTCCGCTTCTGGAACTTGACGGCGTCGCAGCCGGCGTCGGCGGCGGCGTCGATCAGCGCGAAGGCGTTGTCCAGGTCACCGTTGTGGTTGATGCCGATCTCGCCGGTGATGTACACGGGCTGGCCCGGTCCGGCGAGACGGTCACCGAGGGTGCGAAGACGGGACGTGGTGCTCATCAGGAAGATCCTCTTTTTCGGGGTTCGCGGGGTTCGCGGTGTTCCGGGGTGCTCCGGAACGTTGGGAGTTCCGGGGTGCGGGCCCCGGGCGGGCGACCGGTCCGGGCCGGTCGGACCGGGTCGGATCGGGTCGGGTCTGCGGGGACGTGCTGTCGGGTCGGTCCGGGTGGTGGGGCTGTGCGGGTGGGGCGGTGGATCCGGGTGGATCCGGGTGGAGCGGGTGGCCGGTGCGGGGCCCCGGCGGTCGGTGCGGTCGGTGCGGTCGGTGGTCGGGGCGGGCGTCGGGACCGGTGTCGGCAGCCGGTTTCGTGTGCGGTCAGAGCGAGGGGCCGAGGACCCACCCGGCGATCTCGCGGATCGCGCCGTCGCCGCCGCGGGTGGTCGTCACCGCGCGGGCGGCGCCGCGCACGATGTCGTGGGCGTCGGCGACGGCCACGGGCCAGCCGACGAGGCCGAAGCAGGGCAGGTCGTTCACGTCGTTGCCGACGTAGAGCACGCGTTCGGGCGAGATGCCCTCCTCCTCGCACCACTGCTTGAGCGCGAGGTCCTTCCGGTCGATGCCGTGGAGCACGGGGACCCGCAGCTTGCGGGCCCGGGCGGCGACGACCGGGTTCTGCTCCGTGGACAGGATCAGCAGCTTCAGCCCGCCGGAGCGGCGGAGCGCCGCGATGCCGAGGCCGTCGCCGCGGTGCACGGCGACCATCTCCCGTCCGTCGGAGTCGACGTACACCCTGTCGTCGGTCTGGGTGCCGTCGAAGTCGAGTACCACCGCGTCGACGTCGTCGCGGGTGGGGAGCGCCCGGGGCCGGGTCGCCGCGTCCCCGCCGGAGCCCGAGGGGGCGTCCAGCAGCGGCGCGAGAGCGCGGGCGCGGGCCAGGTCGTGCGGGTCGTCGATCTCCAGGACCCGGGCCGGGTCGGTGTGCACGGGCACGGTGCGGCCGAAGAAGCGGTGGCCCGCCTCGCGGAAGCCCGCGGCGTCCATGGCGTACGCGGCACCGGTCTCCAGGAAGTCCTGGGGGCGGTCCTGGCGGCGCGGGCGGTACGCCTTGTCGTGGTTGACGCCCAGCCCGTCGACGCCGTCCGCGCCACCGGAGGTCTCGCGCCAGACGAAGCCGTGGAACGGCGCGACGGTCAGCGCGCTGTCGGCGCCGTCCTCGGCCACCGCCGCGGCCACCCCGTCGATGTCCGAGCGGAGCAGGAACGGGCTGGTGCACTGCACGAGCAGGACGACGTCCGTGCTGCCGCCGTGCCGGGCCTCGTGGGCGTCCATGGCATGCAGCACGGCGGCCTCGCTGGTGGCGGTGTCTCCCGCGATGCCGGCCGGTCGGCGCACCACTTCGGCCCCGGCGCCGAGCGCCGCCGCGGCGATGGCGTCGTCGTCGGTGGAGACGACGACGTCCGTGACGAGCCGGCTCGCCAGGCACTCCCGGACGGCGCGCACGACCAGCGGCACGCCCCCGACCGGTGCGAGGTTCTTGGCTGGCACGCCCTTCGACCCGCCCCGCGCGGGGATGACGGCCAGTACGGACCGCCGGTCGTTCCCGGGGCGGCTCGCGGGCCGGCCCGCGGCCTCTGCGGCCTCTGTTCCGGCCTGCGGCATGGTGGCTCCTTCGGAGGGCCCTGGGGCCCCGGTCTGCCCGCTCCGGTGCGACGGCTGCCGCCGTTCCCCGGGAGCGGATACGGGTGGGGGTGCGGGTTCGGACGGCGCGGACGGGGCCGGGCCGGCGGCCGCGTCCCGGCGGCCGCTCACAGCTCCCCCAGCCGTCGGATGACGGGGGCCACGCGCTGCACTCCGTGGCGGTAGGCGCCGCGCGCCGCGTCCCGCACGGCACCCCGGACGACGTGCCGGACCCCGCGGGCGGCCGTGTCCTCGCCGGCGCCGGCGCCGGTCGGCTCGCCGCGGACGTCCAGGCCGTAGCGCGCGAGGATGCCGGGCAGGTATCCGGGTGCGGTGAAGGTGGTGTAGTACGGCGCGATGGGCGGCAGGGCGGGCCCGGCCAGCAGCTCGGCGATCCGCTCGCGGGCGGCGTCGAAGGCGTGTTCGTAGTGGCCGTCGGCGGCCACCCCCTGCCGCGCGAGCCAGGAGCGGTCCGGCTCCGGCCGGTGCCCGGCGTCGAGTTCGTCCCAGGAGGCCAGGCAGCCGGAGCCCAGGAAGTGGTGGTTGCCGAGCGCCTCGCGGATGCCGAGATCGGTGAGGACGGCCGTCGGGATCCCCCGGTGCAGGGACTCCAGGGCGGCGGTGGAGCTGACCGTGACCAGCAGGTCCGTGCGGTCCAGCACCTCGCCCATGTGCCCGTAGACCAGGCGGCAGTTGGCGGGCAGGCCGCCCGGCAGCCTGGCCACCAGCTTCTGGTACGGCAGTTCCTCGATGTGCGTGGTGTGCTCGCCGGGCTTGCTGCGCAGCTTGATCAGCACCTCGCGGTCCGGGTGCAGCCGCGCGTGCCCGGCGGCCCGGCGCAGCAGGTAGTCGCGGCCCGCGCGGTTGTCCGGTACGGAGGGCTGGACGGCGAAGCACACGGTGTGGGGGCGCTCCCCCGCGGCCGGCTCCCGGTAGGGCTCGCCGCCGAGGAACGGCAGGGCCGCCTCGACGACGCTCCGCGTACCGGCGCGCACACCGGCGTAGACGGCGCGGAAACGTTCCGCGTCGTGCCGGGAGTTGGCGAGGACCACATCGGCGCCGTGCCGCAGCAGCAGACCGTCGGCCAGCTTCTCGTAGACGACACCCACATAGCCGGTGACCACGACGGGGCGCCTGCGGGGCGGCTCCCCCATGGCGCCGCCGTCCGCCGCACCGCCGGCCGTCCCGCCACCGTCCGTCCCGCCACCGTCCGCCGCACCGCCGGCCGTGGCGCGGGCCAGACCGTGCAGCATCGCCTGGACGGCGCCGCCGACGCACGCCAGGACGACCACGTCGTACGGCTCGCGGGTGACCGCGCGGAGGAACCCGGCGGTGGTCACCTCGCGGAGAGAGTCCGCGCGGACTCCCACCTCGTCGAGCTGACGGGCGGTCGGCGTGGCTCGTCCGCGCAGGAGAAAACCGTCGAGCCGGTGTTCCGGCGCGATGCGGTGCGCGGTGAGCGCGCCCCATTTCCATCGCGTATCGGAATCGGCGAGTACGGCGACCCGCGGACGATGACTGGTACTGGCTGGCACATCGAAAACGCTAGGAAGCCTTTTCGTTTCCCGGCCCAACGCCATCTCAACAAAGGGTTAACAAGAAGTCGCCGGAAGGCGAATCGGCCTGCGCATAAGTCGAGTTAACCGTTCCGCCATGCTTCGTTCACCAGAATTCCCACCCCTGGACAAGACGAATGACCGGCCTCCGCCTAACGTCGCCCGAGTGGTCAAGCTCTCCGTCATCGTGCCCTTTTACAACGTCCAGGCGTTCGCACCCGACGCGCTCAGAAGTCTGCACGCCAACGCACGGCAGGATTTCGAATTCATCCTCGTCGACGACTGCTCGACGGATGGAACACCGGAAATCCTGGCCCGCGCCGAGCGTGAACTCCCGGGCGCCGTGGTGCTCCGGCACGAGAAGAACAGCGGGCTCGCGACCGCACGCAACACCGGCATCGACGCGGCCCGCGGCGAGTACCTGACCTTTCTCGACGGCGACGACTGGCTCGCCCCCGACCACTACGGTGAACTCGTCGCCGCCATCGAGGACCTCGGCTGCGACTTCGTCCGCACCGACCACGTGGAGAACACCGGCCGGAGCCGCTCGCTCCGCCGGGTGCCGCACGGTCCGCGCCAGGTCGTCATGAACCCGCGCGACGCCATCCTGCCCCCGGAGCGCTCCACCTCCGTGGACTACGCCTACGCATGGGCGGGCATCTACCACCGGCGGCTCGCGGACAACGGCGTACTGCGCTTCCTGGACGGTCTGCGCACCGCCGAGGACCGGCCGTGGATCTGGCGGCTGCACCGGGAGGCGGAGTCCTTCGCGGTCGTCGGCCTGCACGGCGTCTTCTACCGGCGCGGCGTCGCCTCGTCCCTGACCCAGATCGGGGACGTACGGCAGCTCGACTTCATCCGTGCGCTGGACCAGGTCATCGAGGAGACCTCACGGGACCCGGACGCGGACCGGCTGCTCCCCAAGGCGGTACGGACGTACTGCGCGATCATCGCCCACCATCTCGGCAACATGGAGAGGTTTGAACCGGCCGTGGCACGTAAGTTGCGCTCGATGAGCGCCGCAGCCCTGCGGCGCATGCCGCAGGACGTCCTCAAGGACGCCCTCGACTCGATGGACCTGCGGCGCGGCTCGCGGCTCCGGCGGCTGCGCCGGCGGGCCGCCCTCTCCGGCCCGGAGGTGGCGGCCTGATGCCCGGCCCCGCCGACCGCGGCACCGAGCGCGACACCGACCGCGATACCGACCGCGTCAAGACCCCGGGTGGCGCCGACGCCGGTCCCGGCCGGGAAGCCGGACCGGGAGCCGGCCGCGGCCGCACACAGATCTTCGTCGCCTCCACCCTCTACGGCGCCGCGACCCTCGCCGCCGCGCTCGACGCCGGCTGCTTCCGGCCGAGCGGCCGCCGGCTGCTGCTCGTCAGCAACAACGCCGCCACACCGGAGACCGCGCCCCCGCTCGACACCATGCCCGGCTTCCGCCCCCTGCGGTCCCGCTTCGACCGGGTGCTGTCCTGGAACGACACCATCAGCCCCTACCACCCCAGTGGCTGGGCCCCGCGCCCCGACGACGTACCGCTGTGGGAGCGGCAGTTGCGGCTGCTGTGGGAGCTGGGCGACGACGACGTGGAGGTCGTGGTCGAGTCGATCCAGGTGAACCCGGCGCTGGCGCTGGCACAACTGTTCCCGGACGCCGCCGTCGACGTGTACGCCGACGGGCTGATGAGCTACGGGCCCACCCGCAACAAGATCGACGCGCTCGTCGGCGCCCGTATCCGCCGGCTGCTCCACCTGGACCTGGTGCCGGGCCTGCGACCGCTGCTGCTCACCGAGTTCGGCGTCGAACAGCGGATCATCCCCACCGCTGCCTTCACCTCCGTACTCGCCGAGGTGACCGCCGCCGTGGACGACGACGTGCTGGGCGTAAGCGCCTCCCGCGCCTCCACCGGTGCGGCCTCCTCCGGTACCGCTTCCGGCGGGAGGGCCGGGGCGGCCGACGCGCCGGCCCTGCTGCTGGGGCAGTACCTCTCCGCGCTCGGCATCCTCACCGCCGAGGAGGAGGAACGGCTCCATGTGCGGATGCTGCGCGGGGTCGCCGCGCTCGGCCACCACCACGTCGTCTTCAAACCGCACCCCACCGCGCCCGCACGCTGGTCGCGGATGCTGGAGAAGGAAGCCGGTGAACTCGGTCTCGAACTCACCGTCCTGGACACCCCGGTGCTCGCCGAGGTGCTCTACGAGCGCATGCGGCCCGCGCTCGTCGTCGGCTGCTTCTCCACCGCGCTGCTGACGGCCGCCGCCTTCTACCGGCTGCCGGTCGCCCGTACGGGGACGGAACTTCTGCTGGAGCGGCTCAGCCCGTACCAGAACAGCAACCGGGTGCCCGTCACCATCGTCGACGCCCTTCTGCCCGACCTGGACGCCGACAGCGCCGTACTCCGCGGTGCCACCACGCCCGCGCTGCTGCGCTCGGGCGAACAACTGACCGATCTGGTCACGGCCGTCGGCTACGCCATGCAGGCACAGCTCCATCCCGGGCTGAGGCCGGCGGCGGAACGCTATCTCCGCGACCACCTGGACGGTTACACCTGGCGTTACTTCAAGCGCCGCCGCCTGACCTCGCTCGGACTGCCCGGCGCGGTCCCGTCCCAGCTCGCCTTCCTGCCGCGCAACCCGGCGGTCCGGCGGGCCGTCCGGCGGGCGCGCACGGTGCAGCGCCGGATCGCCCGCAAGCGAGGCGGAACCCGGTGACGGGGTTCCCATGACGGGCGCCGGCAGCGACACCGTGCGGACGGCGCCGCCGCTGACCGGGGCATCATCCGCGGCGGCGGTGCCGAATGCGCCGGGCGAGTCCGACGTGAGGTCCGACGCCCCGAGCACGCCGGCCGGGCCGGGCACGTCGGACGCCTCCTCCCGTGCGGCCGCGCTGCCCGGCGCGGGGCCGGAGAGCGGCGGGGCCGGCGCACGCGGACGGCCGCAGCCCCGGCTGCGCGCCCTGGACGGACTGCGGCTCGTCGCCGCCCTGATGGTCGCCTGCTACCACTACGGCGGACGGGACGGCGACATCGGCCGGGCCTGGGGCACCTCACCCGCCGACCAATTCCCCACCGCCTCACAGGGCTTCGCGTACGGCAGTCTGGGCGTGCAGATCTTCTTCGTCATCAGCGGCTTCGTGATCTGCATGAGCGGCTGGGGGCGGCCGCTGCGCTCCTTCTTCGCCTCCCGCGTCGCCCGGCTCTACCCGGCCTACTGGGTGGCGGTCGTGCTCGTCACCCTGGTCTTCGCGCTGCCGTGGGTGGCGTACGACGCCGTCTCGCCCAGCGACGCACTGGTCAACATGACGATGCTGCAGGAGCCGGTGGGTGCCGAACGGGTCCTGGGCGTGGACTGGACGCTCTGGGTGGAACTGCGGTTCTACGTCCTCTTCGCGCTGTTCGTGGTGGTGCCCGGCGCGACGAGAGGGCGCGTCCTGGTGTTCTGCGCCGCCTGGACGCTGGCGGCGGCGATGGCCGAAGCGAGTGGGGAACCACTGCCGGCCGTCGTCCTGATGCCGGAGCACTCCGCCTTCTTCATCGGCGGCATCGGGCTGTTCCTGCTGTACCGGGACCGGCGCGACGCGGTCGCCTGGGGTGTCGTGGGCATCAGCTGGCTGATCGGCCAGAAGTACGCCGTGGACAACCTCTGGCACCCCGCGGACGTGCCGGCCTTCTCGTACCGGTCGTCGCTGGTCATCATTCTGATCGTCACGGCCGGCTTCGTGGCGGTCGGCCTCGTCGCGCTGGGACACCTCCGCTGGGCGAACTGGAGATGGCTCACCGTCGCGGGCGCGCTGACCTATCCGTTCTATCTGGTGCACGAACACCTGGGCTGGGTCACGGTCCAACTGCTGCACCGGACGTGGGGAGTGCCATCAGCCGTGACGTTCGCCGGAACGCTCACCGGGATGCTGATGCTGGCGTGGCTGCTGCACCGCTGGGTGGAACGGCCGTTGACGCCGTGGATGCGGCGGATGCTGGCGGACACGCGCCAACGATAGGTGCACCGGTACAGCGGCAGGAGGCCACAGGCCAGGGGCGGCGACGGGAGACGCGAGCCGGGACGGGCAGGGACGGACGGGCAGGGACGGACGGGCAGGGTCCCGTCGGGTACCGGTCACGGGCTGGAGGCAAGGTCACGGAGACTGCGCCCGGCAAGGCCATCCCTCACAGGGACCGATCCGGCCAACGATCCGGAGACCGGTCTCGGTCGGGGCGCCGGACGGGGACGGTTCGGTGGCTTCGGAAGGGGAGGGTACGGCGGCGCCGGAAGGGGACGGTGCGGTGCCTCGGATGCGTCGCGGGCTGTCCGGCCCGGTGGGTGGTTGGGGTTACGGCGCCGGGTGGGCGGCGCGTTGGTGGTGGCTGGTGCGTCGCGGGCCGACGGGTGTCGTTTGGGTGGGGGTTACGGCATCCGTGCTGGGGGCGGCCCCGTGGTCGGTCGTCTATCCGGTGCTGTGCGCGCCCGGGGTCGTGTTTGAAAAGCATGGCGTGGCTGGTGCCGGTGGGGGTGCGCGGAAGCACACGCGCGCCTGGGCTTCTCGACTTCCCGTTCGTCGTGGCGGGCTGTCGGTGGTGACGGTCGTGGCGGGTAGCGGCGCGACGGGCTCGTTTCTCTCCTCTTGACGGTTACCTCTTGCCCGTCACCTCTAGCCTCTCGCCGGTTGCTGGTTGCTGGTCGGTGGGGGCTGTGGACGGCTCGTGCCCGTGGAGGCCGAGGTGCCTGCCGTCGCCGGTACGCGTCGACGCCGAGGGCCGTGCCCCCTGCCAGGTGTTGCCCGCCCGGTGGCCGCGCAGGGTGGGCGTCAGGTTCTGGTTTCGGGCAGGGGTGTGGGCCCCTCCGCGTGGTGGCGAAGGGGCTGGCGCCGGTGGCTCCCGAGGGGCGGCGGCTACGTGATGTGGGCGAGGGGCTGGGGTGGGTTGGTGTAGGTGTGGCCCGTCGGTGCGGTCCAGGTGACTTCGCCGGTGTCGGGGTTGCGCTGCACCTGCCATGCGGTGCGGTGTTTCAGCAGGTGGTGGCGTCGGCACAGCGGCATCAGATTGTCCGGCTCCGTCGCCCCACCCGCTTGCGGGTTCTCGTGGTTGAAGGGCTGGATGTGGTCCAGGTCGCAGCGGTGGGCGGGCATCTGGCAGGAGGGGAAGGTACAGGTCATGTCGCGGGCGGTGACGTGGCGTTGGGTCTCGGCGGTGGGCTTGTAGGTGGTCGGATCGGTCTTGACCAGCAGCCCGGTCTTCGGGTGGGTGATCAGACGCCGCCAGATCGTGCCCGGAGCGAAAGCCACCTCCCGCACCTGCCCAGCACTGATCGGCCCGTAGCCCTTGAGCTGTCCGGGCTCCTCATCCGCCCCGATCAACGTGTCGAGGGACACCGTCACCTGCACCACCGCCGCCGACCGGCCACCCGCAGTTGCCTCTCCGGCGGGGCGGTTGACGACCAGGTCATACAGAGCGTCCACCCGCTTCTGGTTCAGCGTGCGCCCGTCATCGCCGAACGTGGCGGCGTGCGCATCGACGGCAGCATCCAACTGCGCGGCTTGCGGGGTGGGGAGGAACGCGGTCCAGGTGGCCATACCGTCCTCGGTCGCGCGGTGCCAGATCGTGCGGTCCTCCCGCCGCCGGCGATGCCGCACCTCCGCCCCCAGCGGATCCGCCTGCAGCACCGCCCGGTTCAACGCCCGCCGAGTCTGGCCGACGACTGGCCCGGCATCTTGGGCAGCACCATGCCTCCACCCGCCGGCGGCCTCCGGGTCGAGGGTGCCGGTGACCTCCGTCACCGCCTTCGCCTGCAGATAACAGATCTCCCCGCGCTCCAACAGGCCGACGGTGGTGGGGAAACGGCCCTCCAGGGCGGTGGCGACCGCCAGACGCTCCGCGGCCGTGTTCCCCGATAGCTTCAACGCACAGGCAACATCCTCACAGGCGAAGTCCCAGTCATAGTCCGCCCAGCCCATCCCATCCGGCCTCGCATCCAGAGCATCCGCCTCGATATCCGCCAGCAGACCCACCTGCTGCGCCTGAATCCAGGAGGTGTGCCGCTCCCAGGCCTTCAAAGCATCGATCCGCCCAGTCGTGGAAAGCTGACCGCGCTCCAACAGGCCGAGCATCGCCGCCGTCTGCGGACCCGGCACAGCCGACGCCAGATGCGCGGCCCACTCATCCGCCGTCACCGGCTCTCCCCGCGGGCCGGTGGTGTCCCCGGTCGTGGCCGTGTCGTCGTGGTCGAGCAGCGTGGCCTGCATGACATTCCCCCCGTCCGAATCACCCGCGTGAACTCCCGCCCTCACGCAGCGAGTTCCTACCCCCTATTTTCCGTCACGGACGGTGATGAATCCAGGTCCAGGACACGGAACCACCCGAACGAGTGAGCGAAAGCGGACCCGGGAACTCCACCCATGGCCCACACCGAACACCAGCAACGCCACCCACCACCACGGCCCTGCGACCCAGCTCGCCACGACGGCGGAGCAGCCCGACACCCCCACCGCGCCCGCTCCCGGCTTCCGCGACCCCCGACCGGGCACCACGTCACCGCCGACGCCCCACCCAGGTCATCCCCGATGCCCCACCCAGGTCATCGCTGACGCCCCACCCACAACCGGACCTCACCGCCGGACCGCCCCCGGAAGAACCTCGCCAGCCCGACCCCAGCGGCAGCCGACACCGCCCGCAGCAGCCACACCGCCACCCACCCGCGACCGCCACCACCGACAGCCCGCCACGACGAACGGGAAGCCGAGAAGCCCAGGCGCGCGTGTGCCCCCGCAACCACCCACCGGCACCAGCCACGCCATGCTTTTCAAGACGACCCCGGGCGCGCACGGCACCGGATAGACGACCGACCACGGGGCCACCCCCGACACGGATGCCGTAACCCCCACCACAACGACATCCGTCGGCCCGCGACGCACCCGCCACCACCACCGCGCCGCCCACCCGGCGCCGTAACCCCAACCCCCCACCGGGCCGCAACTCACGCCTCGGCAGCAGCCGCCACTCGTCGACCCGCCGACCCAGCACCCCGCACACCACCCCGCCGACCCGACCCGCCGCGCCCCCACCGCACCGAAGGCCGGCCGTTCCCGGCCCGTGTCTCGCACCGACGGACCCTGCCACGGATCCACCGGTCCACCGATCCACCGATCCACCGACCGGCCGTGCGCCAACCGCACACCGAACTCGGACCGCACTTGGACCAACCTCGCGCCGACCGCACACCCACCTCGCACCCACCTCGCACCGGCGGCGCGTCAGCCGCGAGCCCGCCGGCCCGGGGCCCGCCTACGTCAGCAAGTGCGGGGCGTGCGTCTCGACGGCCTGCATCAACTGCCGCTTCGACGGGTTGATCAGTGGATGGCCTGCCACGGTCACCGTTGGCACGGTTTCGTTCCCGTTCGCCACCGAGCGGACGAAGGCCGCGGCTTCCTCGTCCCGCCAGATGTTCACTTCGGTATACCGGAGCCGCGCGAAGCGCAGGCGCAGGCGCAGCTTCATGCAGAACGGGCAGCCCGGCCGCCAGTAGACGACCACACCCTCGCCCGCCCTCTCGCCCACTTCCTGATCCACGCCCTCGCCTACTCCCTGATCCATACCCTCGCCAGCTCCCTCATCCCCACCCTCACCCTCACCCTGCCGCCTCATGCGGACAACGCTCGTTCCTGCTCACTGCCCGCGTCCTCCGCGCAGGACGCGGCCAACTCGTCAAGGGACAGCCCCAGCACTCCGGCCAGTGCCGCCACCGTGAAGAAGGCCGGTGTCGGGGCCCGGCCGGTCTCGATCTTCCGCAGCGTCTCCGCCGAGACCCCGGCCGCCGCGGCGACCTCCACCATGCTGCGGTCGCCACGGGCCAGGCGCAGCAACGCACCGAACCGTTCACCGCGCTGCCATTCCCACGGACTCAGAGGAGTTCTCACCATGCCGTGATACTAATACCGGTATAAGAATTGGACGACGGCGCCGCGTCGTGCCATGCCGCGCCGTGCCCACCGCTACGGGTGCGCTCGGCCGTACGACCGGCGCCGACGGCATGGAGACGGAGTGTCCCAGGACATGGTGGAGATCAAGACCGATACGGCGCTGGAAGCGATGCGGGAAGCCGGGCGCGTCGTGGCCCACGCGCTCGCCGCCGCCCGGGACGCGGCGGGCGTGGGGGTGTCACTGCGCGAACTCGACGAGGCGGCCCGCGCCGTGCTGTCCGAAGCCGGGGCGCGCTCTCCCTTCCTCGGCTATCGGCCGTCCTTCGCGCCCACCCCGTTTCCGGCGGTGATCTGCACCTCCGTCAACGAGGCCGTCGTCCACGGAATCCCCACCGATGACAGGCTCCGGGACGGCGATCTGGTGAGTATCGACTGCGGGGCGGAGCTGGACGGCTGGACGGGGGATGCCGCCATCAGCTTCACCGTCGGCACGCCCCGGCCGGCCGATCTGGAGCTGATCGGGGCCACCGAGAAAGCGCTCGCCGCGGGGATCGCCGCGGCGGTAACCGGCCGGCGGATCGGTGACATCTCCCACGCCATCCAGTCCGTCGCGCTGGCGGCCCGCTGCGGTATGCCCCGGGACTTCGGCGGGCACGGCATCGGCCGGCGCATGCACGAGGACCCGCACGTCCCCAACCGCGGTCGTCCCGGACGGGGTTTCCCGCTGCGCCACGGCCTGGTGCTGGCCCTGGAGCCGATGTTCATGGCGGGCGGGGGCGACGACTACCGGACCGAACCGGACGGCTGGACGCTGTCCACCACGGACGGCAGCCGGGCGGCCCATGTCGAGCACACCGTCGCGATCACGGAGGACGGCCCCCGTGTCCTGACCCTGCCCTGACACCGGCCCGGCTCCGCTCTCGGCCTTCCGCGCGCCCCCTTGGCTCACCACGGCGCCGCGCGTCGCGTGCCGCCCCCTCGGGTGCCCCGGTCACCTGTTCGGTGGCGCGACCGCTCTCGTCCCGGTCTCCTCCCGCTCTCCTCCCGGTGTCTCCTCCCGGGCCACCCGAGTGGCCAGCTTCTCAAGGGAGATGTCGGTCGAAGGTCGCGGGCCCGCAGGAGCCGCGCCGGGGAGGAAGCGCTACGGGGCCGGCGCGGTCCCCGGCCTTCACGACCGCTTCGGCGGCAGGGGCCGCGGCCCCTCATCCCGTCCCGGTGAAAGGTACGGACTCCCGGGGCAGGCCGAGGAGTTCACGGCACGGTTCCAGGCCGTGGATCTCCACCGGAACGGTGCGGTGGGCCTCCCAGCCGGCACGGTCCAGACGCATCCGGCACAGGGTCCGGGCCTCCCCCCGTACCGCCAGCACCGTCTCGCCGTCCGGGCGGTAGCCGCATTTCCGGGACACGGCGATCGACCGCGGGTTGTCCGTCATGGCTGCCGTGGTCATGGCGCGGGCACCCAGCCCCTCGAAAGCCAGGTGCAGCACAGCGGCACGCATCTCGGTGCCGATGCCCTTGCCCTGGTGCGCCATGCCGAGCCAGGAGCCGGTCTCGCCCTCGCGCGTCACGGCGAAGTCGCTGGTCACCATGTCCTGCCGGCCGACGACTCGGCCGTCGCGGAGCACCGCGAGACTCAGCGTCCACTTGTCGGGGCTCCACTCCGCCACGGTGCGCAGCACGTGCTGGAAGGTGGAGCGGCCGCGCTCCTCGGGGGTTCCGTCCGTCCACGGGAAGGAGAACGGCATCTCCGCCGGGTCGTGCACCCCGTCCGCCGCTACGGCGGCCAGCGCGTCCAGCAACGCGATGTCCGGGACGCGCAGTTCCAGGCGCGGGGTGGTGATGCGCAGTCCGTAGAGCGGCCAGTAGTGCGAGTCGCGCGTTTCCATGACGGAATCCTGCCGGACGCACAAGGGCCCGTCGAAGGCATTACGGGAGGGCCGGGCCGGCCCGGAGGCAGGGCCCGGGGCTCGGCCGGGCGCCGCAGCCCGCCGGCCCCGCCGAGCCACCGGCTCACCGGGACCGGCGGGGCCACCGGGCTCACTGGCCCGGCCGGACTGACAGGTCTGCCGGGTCCAACCGGACTGACAGGACTCACCGGGCTGGCCGGGCTGACCGGACTGCCCGGGCTGACCGGACTGCCCGGGCTGACCGGGCTGACAGAACCTCCCGTCAGACGACCATCCAGAAACCCAGCGCGATCACGAAGGCCGACAGGCCGAGCGTGGTCTCCATCACCGTCCAGGTCTTCAGCGTCGTCTTCTCGTCCATCCCGAAGAAGCGGCTGACCAGCCAGAAGCCGGAGTCGTTCACATGCGACAGCACCGTCGCGCCCGCCGCGATGGCGATCACTATGAGCGCGGTCCGGAAGTCCCCGAGACCGGCTTCGGCGACCGCGCCGGCGATGAGACCGGCGGTGGTGGTCAGGGCGACCGTCGCCGAACCCTGCGCCACTCGCAGCAGGGTGGCTATGACGAACGCCTGGACGATCAGCGAGATACCGAGATCGGCGAGGGAGCCGCTCAGCGCGTCACCGATGCCGCTGAGCCGCAGGACGCCGCCGAACATGCCGCCGGCGCCGGTGATCAGGATGATGGAGCAGATCGGCCCCAGGGCGTCGTCGAGGATCTTGGTGACCTCGGTCATCCGGGCCCGGGGCCGGCCGAGGACGGCGATCGCGACGAGCACGGTGATCAGCAGGGCCACCGGGGTGTGCCCGAGGAGGCTGAGGAACGCGGCCCAGCTCTCGCCCTCCTCCAGAACTCCGGTGACGGTGAGGGTGTCGAGGACGGTGTCGAAGGAGATCAGGACGAGCGGCACCAGCAGGAGCAGCAGGACGGTGCGGAAGGACGGCGGCTTCCGGTCCATCCGCGCCGCCGCACCGGAGCCGGCGCCGTCTCCGGTCTCCTCCTCGCCGTCGCGCGCTCCCTGCCCGCGCCCGTCGTTGACCTCACCGAACAGCGCGACGGGCACGGAGACGTCGATGCGCGCCCCGAGATAGCGGGAGACCAGCAGGACACCGACGTACCAGGACGCCACGGCGACCGGGATGCCGACGAGCAGGATGACGCCGACGCTGCCGCCGAGCGCCTCGGCCGCGGCGACGGGGCCCGGGTGCGGCGGGACGATCGCGTGCATGGCCGCGAAGGCGCCCGCGGCGGGGAGCGCGTACAGCAGCAGGGAGCCGCCGAAGCGCCGGGCCACGGTGAGGATGATCGGCAGGAAGACGACCAGACCGGCGTCGAAGAAGATCGGGAACCCGAACAGCAGGGCGGCGACGCCGAGGGCGAGTGGGGCCCGTTTCTCCCCGAACCGGCCGATCAGGGTGTCGGCGAGCACCTGTGCTCCGCCGGTGACCTCCATCAGCCGTCCCAGCATCACGCCGAAGGCGACGAGCAGGGCCACCGAACCCAGCGTGCTGGAGAAGCCGAACATCATGGCGGCGGGGATGCCCGTGAGCGGGAAACCGACGACCAGGGCCGTCAGAACGCTCACCAGGACGAGCGCCACGAAGGCGTGCAGCTTCACCTTCATGATCAGGAACAGCAGCAGGGCGACGGCTCCCGCCGCTATGAGCAGCAGGGTGGCCGTGCCGTAGGCCGGGTCAATCGCTTCCATGAGAACGCTCCATTGGATTCTCCGGTGTCTCCGTGGGGAGGGTGGGGGGAACGGGTGGTGCGGGCAGGGCGCGGAGGGACGCGGCCGCGCGGGCGGTGATCTCCTCCGGCTCCGCGGTGACGGACACCGTGACGCCCTGCTCGTCCTCCCGCAGCGGTTCGAGCGCGGCGAACTGGGAGTCCAGCAGGGCCCCGGGCATGAAGTGGCCCCGGCGCTGTTCGAGCCGCTGCGCGATCAGGTCGCGGTCGCCCGCGAGATGGAGGAAGAAGAGTCCGGGCGCGGCGGCGCGCAGCCGGTCGCGGTAGGCCCGTTTGAGGGCGGAGCAGCTGACGACCCCGCCCTTGCCGGTACGGCCGTGCGCCCAGGCACCGATGGCGTCGAGCCAGGGTTCGCGGTCCCGGTCGTCGAGCGGGATGCCGACGCTCATCTTCTCGATGTTGGCCGGGGGGTGGAAGTCGTCCGCCTCGGCGTACGGGACGCCGAGCTCGTCCGCCAGGAGCCGGCCGACGGTCGTCTTGCCCGTGCCGGACACACCCATGACGACCACGACGTGGGGGGTGGGCATCACTACCTCGCTGTCTCTGCCGGTTGATCGGTGGCGGTCGGTGGCGGTCGGTGGCGGTCGGTGGCGGTCGTGACGGTCGTGACGGTCGAGTCGGACACCGGTATCGGCCGTCTCGCCGGCCGTCCCGGCCCTGCGGCCGACGCCGTCGGTCGTCAGCCGTCGGCCGTCAGCCGTCAGCCGTCAGCCGCCACCGGATCGCGCCTGTCCGCCATCCCTGCCCGGCGACACGGTGCCGCAGTACTGCCGGGCAGCCGCGGTCCGGTGCCGGGGAGGGATCCGCGGACCGCTTCCGTCGTCCGGCGCCGCAGCACACTCAAGCCCATATGTATGACGTATTCAAGAGTTCGTCATCTAAAAGACATACTTAACTTGGGAGCGCCGCCGAGCCGTAGGCTTGCTTCCACTCGGTGGAGTGATCCGGACACGGGGAGACGCAGACGCATGACCAGCGGCCAGGAGCGGGGACTGCACGCGAAGCTGCTGGCGACGCTCGGCCCCGCGATCGCGTCGGGTGAGTACCCGCCGGGAACGGTGCTGCGCACGGACGAGCTCGAACAGCGCTTCGACGTCTCGCGGACCGTCGTCCGGGAGGCGGTACGCGTCCTGGAGTCGATGCGGCTGGTGGAGTCCCGGCGCCGGGTGGGGGTCACCGTGCGGCCCACGGAGGAGTGGAACGTCTTCGATCCCCAGGTGATCCGCTGGCGGCTGGCAGGCACCGACCGGCCGCGGCAGCTCCGTTCGCTGACCGTGCTGCGCTCGGCGGTCGAACCCGTCGCGGCCGGACTGGCCGCCCGGCTGGCGACGGCCGAGCAGTGCGCGGAGCTCACCGGGCACGCGCTGGGCATGGTGGCGACCTCGCGCGGCGGGCAGCTGGAGTCCTATCTGGTGCACGACGTGGCATTCCACCGCGTCGTGCTGCGGGCCTCGGGCAATGAGATGTTCGCCAAGCTGGGCGACGTCGTGGCCGAGGTGCTGACCGGCCGCACACAGCACCGGGTGATGTTCAGCGACCCCGACCCGGCCGCCGTCACCCTGCACGTCCAGGTCGCGGAGGCGGTACGGGCCCGGGACGAGGAACGCGCGGAGCGGCTGACCCGGGAGATCACGGTCGGTGCCATGGCCGAACTGGATGTGCTGGCGCCGTAGTTCGCGCCGCCCGAGTCCGATCCCGGCCCCGAGCCCGAACCCGGGGCCGCTTCAGCCCGCGGCGCTGCTGAGGGACAGCTTCACCGCGAAGCCCAGGAAGAGCGCGCCGGCGGCCGAGGTGACACCGGCGGAGAGCCGGCTGCGGCTGCGGAACCGTTCGGCGATCCGGCTGCCGCCCAGGATCAGGGTGGTGAGGTACAGGAAGCTGAAGAGGGTGCAGAAGGTGCCGAGCAGCAGGAACGACAGCGCGGGATGGGCATAGCCCGGGTCCACGAACTGCACGAAGAAGGAGACGAAGAACAGGATCGCCTTCGGGTTGAGGAGACTGATCACCAGCGCCCGGCGGAAGGGCCGCTCGGCCGGGGCGGCGGTGCCGGTCGCGGTGCCGTCATCCGTGCTGGTGCCGGTGCCTGCGGTGGCGATACCGGCAGCGCCGGTCGCGGTGCCGGTCGCGGTGCCGGTCGCCACGGCCGCCGGGCTCCCCGGGGCGTCCCCGTCCCGTCCCGTCCCTGCCGCTTCCGCCACATCCCGGCGGCGGCGCGCAGCATGCCGACCGCCAGCCACGTCAGATAGCCGGCGCCCGCGTACTTCACGATGCTGTAGAGCAGGGCGTTGGCCTGGAGCAGCGAGGCGACACCGGCGGCGGACAGCAGCATGAGCACCGCGTCCCCGCAGAAGACCCCGCCCGCCGCCGCATAGCCGCGCCGCACCCCGCGGCGTGCGGCGACCGACAGCACGTACAGGCTGTTGGGCCCCGGCAGCAGGATGATCAGCGCAAGTCCGACCAGATAGGTCGGAAGATCGGTGACTCCCAGCATGGGCGGAGTTTCGCACACAAAGACGGTTGTGTGTCAGGCGGGTCCCGGGGACCGGACGCCATCGCGGGGCGGCCCGCCGAACGCCCGGGCCCCGGCCCGGAGCCGGGCCGTGACGCAACGGGGACATGCCCCGGCCCGACACGACACGACCGGAACACGGCTCGGCCGGGGCCGTCCCCCTCGCCCGGCGGGACGGCCCCGGCCGCGTCGTGTCGTGCTGGGCTGGGCTGTGCTGGCCTGTGCTGGCCTGTGCTGGCCTGTGCTGTGTCGAGTCGCAGCGGGATCAGAACGCGTCCGTGGGGACGTACGCCCCCCAGACCTCCCGCAGCGTGTTGCAGACCTCGCCGACCGTGGCCTTCGCCGCCAGCGCCTTCTTCATCGGGTAGAGGACGTTGTCCGTGCCCTCGGCCGCGGCCCGCATCTCGGCCAGCGCCGCGTCCACCGCGTCCTGGTCGCGCTCCGCCCGCAGCTTGGCGAGCCGCTCGGCCTGCTGCGCCTCGATGGCCGGGTCCACACGGAGCGGCTCGTACGGCTCCTCCTCGTCGAGCTGGAAGCGGTTGACGCCGACGACGACCCGTTCGCCGCTGTCCGTCTCCTGCGCGATGCGGTACGCGCTGCGCTCGATCTCGCTCTTCTGGAAGCCGCGCTCGATGGCGTTGACCGCGCCGCCCATGTCCTCGACCTTCCGCATCAGCTCCAGGGCCGCGGCCTCGACCTCGTCGGTCATCGACTCCACCACGTAGCTGCCGGCGAACGGGTCGACGGTGTACGTCACATCCGTCTCGTAGGCCAGGACCTGCTGGGTGCGGAGCGCCAGCCGCGCCGACTTGTCGGTCGGCAGGGCGATGGCCTCGTCGAAGGAGTTGGTGTGCAGCGACTGGGTGCCGCCGAGCACGGCGCCCAGGCCCTGCACGGCGACGCGGACCAGGTTCACCTCGGGCTGCTGCGCGGTGAGCTGCACCCCGGCGGTCTGGGTGTGGAAGCGCAGCATCAGCGACTTGGGGTTCTTGGCGCCGAACTCCTCCTTCATCACCCGCGCCCAGATCCGGCGCGCGGCGCGGAACTTGGCGACCTCCTCCAGGATGGTCGTCCGGGCGACGAAGAAGAACGACAGCCGGGGCGCGAAGTCGTCCACGTCCATGCCGGCCGCCACGGCCGTGCGGACGTACTCGATGCCGTCGGCCAGGGTGAACGCGATCTCCTGCGCGGGCGAGGCCCCGGCCTCGGCCATGTGGTAGCCGGAGATCGAGATGGTGTTCCACTTCGGGATCTCGGCCTTGCAGTACTTGAAGATGTCCGCGATCAGCCGCAGGGAGGGCTTGGGCGGGAAGATGTACGTGCCGCGGGCGATGTACTCCTTGAGCACGTCGTTCTGGATGGTGCCCGTGAGCTTGTCCGCCGGGACGCCCTGCTCCTCGCCGACGAGCTGGTAGAGCAGGAGCAGCAGCGCGCCGGGGGCGTTGATCGTCATCGACGTGGACACCTTGTCCAGCGGGATGCCGCCGAACAGGATCCGCATGTCCTCGATCGAGTCGATGGCGACACCGACCTTGCCGACCTCACCGCTCGCGATGGGGGCGTCGCTGTCGTGACCCATCTGGGTCGGCAGGTCGAAGGCGACCGACAGGCCCATGGTGCCGTTGGCGATCAGCTGCTTGTAACGGGCGTTGGACTCGACGGCGGTGCCGAAGCCCGCGTACTGGCGCATCGTCCAGGGGCGCCCGGTGTACATCGTGGGGTAGACACCGCGGGTGAAGGGGTACGAGCCGGGCTCGCCGAGCCTCTCGTCCGCGTCCCAGTCCTTGAGCGAGTCCGGCCCGTAGACCGGCTCGATGGGCAGCCCGGACTCGGTCATTCGCTTCTTGCCGGACTCGCGCGCCATGTTCGCCTTGCCTCCTGTAGAGCGGGTGGGGTGCCGCCGCCCGGTACTCACCGGTAGTCGGTTGGGTCCGCCACGGACTGTAGCGGCGCGGCGCACGTGCCGTGGAGGCCCGCACGCTGGGACGTTGCTCACAGAGACCAGCATGGGCTCATCCGTGCGGCGACGCAGGCGGAGCGGAGGGCCCGGGCGGAGCGGACGGGACGGGTGGACAGGGCCGGGACGGGTGGACAAGGCCGGGACGGGTGGACAAGGCCGGGCCGACGGCGGCCACGGGGCCCTCGCTCGCCCGCCTCGCCGGCCCGCCGTCCCGGGGTGGCCCGGCGCGCCTTCGTATCCGTTCGAGCCGGTGCGTTCGCACTGCTCCGGGCCGGGTTGCCGGGCCGCGACCCGTGGACCCAGCGGGATGGGCACATCTTTTCGGCGGCAGGTGTGACGTTTTTCGAGCGGGGGGCGCAGTTAGAAGTGAGCCGACTGGTCATCGGCGGCACGTGAGCCCGGGTTCCCCCCGTACCTGAGGCTCCGTGCATGGCGCGGGCGGGGCACGTTCCCCCGGCCCTGCCCGCGCCCTCTCTTCTTCTCTTTCTTTTCGCCTCTTCTTCCCGGGCTCCGCGGGCCCCTCTCTTCTCCGCGGGCTGCCGGACAGCCCGGTCCCGACGGTCGTCGCCCCGGCTCCCGTATCCGCCGCGGCGCAGTCGGTCGCCCCGCACGCCCGGCGCAGGGGTGACCGGCGGGAGCCGGGGTGAAGGTGAAGGTAACGGTGACGGAGCACCGGAGGCCGCGGGGCGGCGGCCTCCGGGGACAGGGGGCGGGGGCCGCCGGTGGGGATCCGCGTCCGGTCTCTAACCGGCGTCGGGGGTAGCCGCTGCCGTGGGGGCTCCGTGCGGCGTGCCGGACGGTGAAGGGTCCGACGGCTCGGCGGGAGAGGTCGTCGGGGACGAAGCCCGGGAGCCGGCCGGGGCGTCGTCCCGTTCCGTCACCGGCCCGTTCGAGGAACGGCCGTTTGCAGAGCCGCCGTTCGCAGAGCGGCTGTTGGCACGGCTGTTCCCCTGGTTGCTCTCCTGGCCGGCCGGCGGCGCGATTCCCCGCGTTTTGCCCTGCCCGTTCGACTGGCTGCTCGCCGTACCGGCGACCGGGCCGCTCGTCTGCTTGTTCCCCTGACCGCTCGCCCGGCTGTCCCGGTGGCCCCCACGGCTGCGGTCGTCACGGCTGCGGTCATCGCGGGCCGGACGGTCATCGCGGGCCGGACGGTCATCGCGGGCCGGATGGTCATCGCGGCCGGCGCGGGACCTGTCGCGCAGGGTCCGGGGCCGGTCCGTGGTGTCCCCGCGGTCGCCGGCCCTGTCTCCGCCGTCGTGGCCGCTGCCGGGGGCCGGCGGATTTCCGGTGGCGGGGCCGGCACCGGTGTACGGGTCGGCCTGGGAGCCGGAGCCCGGCACCGCGCCCGAGCCCCCGGGATCCGTCCCCTTGCCGGAGCGCGGGTCCGAGCCGGAGCCTCCGCGGGAGCCCTCGGCATCGTTGTCGTCCGTGGTGTTCAGCAGCCGCGCGCAGTAGTCGCCCGCCGCCGCGGGTCCGCCCGCGGCGGCTTCGAGCCGTTCGCGGGTCTTCCCGTCGAGTGTGTCCGCCGTGTACTTCCGGCAGAGCACGATCGCGGCCCCGCGGGTCCTCTCGTCGCCGAAGCCGGGGTGGCCGGGTATGCCGTCCAGCGTGCCGCCCTCGCCGTCGGCGGGCCGGTCCTGTTCGCCGCCCAGGCCCTTCGTGCCGCCGTGGCCTCCGGTGCCGGGGCTCTTCTCGCCGTGCTCGTTGGGTTCGTGGCCGTCGCCGGGCGACTCGCCGTCCGTACCGCCCGCGCCGTGTCCGGGGGTGGAGGGGTCGCTGCCGGTGCCGGGAGCGCTGCCGGTCGGCCCCGGCTCGACGGAGTGGTTGAACGGTGTCGGGAGCACCCCCGTGCCGGCGGCGACCGCGACCCCTCCCAGGGCGCAGCCCGCGAGCGCCGCGGCGATGCCCGCGCGCAGCGGCCGCCCCAGGGAGGTCCGGCGGCCCCCTCCGGCGGTGGTGCGGGGCAGACGGAACAGGAAGCGGCCCCGGGGTCCGGGTCCCGCGCCGTGCGCGTGCGCGCCGGGGGCCGTTTCGCGGAAGGCGGCCAGGACGACGGCCTCCGAGAGGAAAGCGCCCTCCTCGTCCGTGCCGGCCGGCAGCCGGGCCGGGTCCGCCACGCACTGGAGGGCGGCCGAGAGTCTTCGGGCCCGCTCCCGCGCCGGGCCGTCAGCGGCCCCGGCGCCCGGCACGTCGAGGGGCTCGCCGCGCAGCAACCGCTCCGCGGCGTCCTCGTCGAGCCAGCTGTAGCGGTCGTCGGCCATCACATGTCCTTCTGCGTCCGCACATACGTTTCCGTCACACCGGCCGCCGCCGTATCACTCCTCGGGCCGCGCTGCGGAGGCACGCCGTCCAGTCCGCCCTGGCGTGCGGTGCGCTCGCCGACGGCAGGGAGGCCGTCGGCGGCCGCCGTCTCGTCGAGGAGTTCGGCGAGCCGCCGCAGGCCCCGGTGGGCGGCCGTGCGCACCGCGCCGGCGCGCTTGCCCAGCACATGGGCCGCGCTCTTCGCGTCCAGCCCCACGACGACCCGCAGCACCACGGCCTCGGCCTGGTCCTGCGGGAGCTGGGCGATGAGCCGGAGCGTGCGGCCGGTGCCGAGGGCTTCCAGGGCCTCGGAGGCGGTGTCGGCGTCGGCCGCGCGGTCCGCCAGTTCGGTCTCGTCGCCGCTGACGGCGGGGCGCCGGCCGCGCATCCGGATGTGGTCGAGCGCCCGGTTGCGCGCGATGCGCGCGGCCCAGCCCCGGAAGCGGTCCGCGTCGCCGCTGAACCGGCCCAGGTCACGCGCTATCTGCAGCCAGGCCTCGGATGTCACGTCCTCCGAGTCGGGCTCGCCGACCAGTGTCCGGACATAGCCCAGCAACCGCGGGTGCACGGCGCGGTAGACAGCACGGAAGGCGGTCTCGCTTCCGTCCTGTGCCGCGTGCACTGCGGCGGTCAGCTCCGCGTCGTCCCCCAGCACGCTTTCATCCTGCCTGACTATTTCCGGACTTCCGACATCAGGCCCCGGAGATACGGCTCCGTGAACCCGCCGGACGTTCCGGTGGCGGTACGGCCCTGCCGGGCCGCAGGTCATGTCGCGGAAGTGCCCCGGCGAGTGCCACTCCCATGAACGCTACGGGTAGTTGCGCGTTCCAGTCCACGGCCGGGTTCCATGGACGGGATCGCGCCACGGGCCGCGGGCGGCCGGCCCGGCGGTGGGGCCGGGCGGGCCGGGCCGGACGGCACTGTGACACAAATCGCTCGTCCGGCGCTGAAGGGAGTACGGACCCCGACGGGTCCTCCAGAACGACGGCCGGGGTCTCTCCTGTGGGGGGTGGCGACCCCGGTCGTCCTCTTTTCCGGGGTGCCGCGGTCCCTGCCGCGCCCCGTCCCGCGACGGGTGGTGGCCGGGGGCCTGCCGCTCACGCATCACCGCCACCGCGTGCGGGTGCGCCGCCGTCCCCGGGCTCTCCCGGGCCGCCCCGGTCCCGGCGGCGGGGAGGGCCCGTCCGCCGGCCGGCCCTTCTCTCGCGGGCTTCGGCGGCGGTACCGGACCTGTCCGCGTTGCCGGCCCGGAGGAGGTCCGCGTCGCCGTCGGCTTCCTGGGCGCCACCGGCATGGCCACGCTCGCGCGCGTTCGCGCCTCCGTTCGCGTTGCCGCCCCCGTTCGCGTTCGCGCCTCCGTTCGCGTTGCCGCCGCCGTTGGCATTGCCGCCGCCGTTTCCGTTCCCGTTGCCGTTCCCGCCGCCGTTCGCGTTGCCGTTGGAACCACCGGCCGCGTTGCCGCGGGAGGTGCCGCTCGTGGTGTCGTTGGCGTTGCCGCCGCTGTTGGCGTTGCTTCCCGCGTTCTCGCCGCCGCCGCTGTTGGCATTGCCCGTGCCGCCGCTGTTGGCATCGTTGCCACCGCTGTTCGCGTTGTTCCCCCCGCTGTTCGCGTTGTTGCCACCGCTGTTGGCGTTGCCGGTGCCGCCGCTGTTGGCGTTGTTGCCACCGCTGTTCGCGTTGCCGTTCCCGGCGCTGTCACCGGCCGGCCCGTCCTCCGCACCGCCGGTTGCACCGGGGCCGGTGAGCCAGTCGCAGTAGTCGCCCACCCGGTTCTCGCCACCCGCCGCCGCGGCGAGCCGTTCCCGGGCCTCCGGGCTCAGCTGTTCACCGGTGCCCTTGCCGCTGCCGCCGCCGTTCGCCTTGCCGTACGTCCGGCACAGCTTCCGCAGGGCCTTCGCGTCCTTCTCCGCGGCGCCGTCGTCGCGGCGGTCCCGGCCGTCGGGGTGGGAGCCGTCCGGCCCGCCCGGTCCCGGCTGCCCCGGGCTCTCCGTGCCGTCCCCTCCGGGGCGGGAGCCGTCGGGCTCGTCCCCGGAGACGAACGGCACCGGGAGGACTCCGGTGCCGGCGGCCACCGCCACGCCGCCGAGCATGAGCCCGGCCACGACGCCGCCGGCCACCGCCTTCGCCCGGCGGTGCCGCGCCCACAGGCCGGCCAGTCCGCGCTGCCGCCCCGGCCGCCAGTCGTCCTGCGGGCGCGGCTCCGTAGCGGCCGCCCCCGGGACACGGGCGGCACGGAAGGCCGCCAGGGCGGCCTCCTCGTGGATCCGGGCGCGTTCCGGATCACCCGCGATCGGACGGGCCGCCGCCGCCAGCAGCCGGTCGAGCTCGGAGCCGGCGGCGCCTCCCGCGACACCCGAGGGCTCACGGTTCAGCAAACGCTCCGCCTTCTTCCGGTTCACGCCGCTCCCGTCGGGGTCTCGGTGCCCGCTCATTCCACTTCCCCAAGCGTCCGGGAGGCGGGAGTCGTCACGGACCGGCCCCCCGCCGGCGCCCGGTCCGCGAGTTGCCCTGCCAGCCTCTTGAGCCCCCGGTACGAGGCGGTGCGGACCGCGCCACTGCGTTTGCCCAGCACACGGGCGGTCGCCGGGCCGTCGAGGCCGACGACCACCCGGAGCAGCACCGCCTCGGCCTGGTCCCGCGGCAGTTCGGCGACCATCGCCAGGGCCTCCTCGGTCGACAGGGTCTCCAGTGCCTCCCGTTCGGTGTCCTGACGGCCCGGCAGCTCCAGCACGTCCTGCTCCAGCAGGGCGGTGCGCGGACGGCTGCGCTGCCGGCGCAGATGGTCCAGGGCGCGGTGCCGGGCGATGGTCGCCGTCCAGCCGCGGAAACCGTCGCCGTTGCCGCGGAAGCGGCCGAGGTCCCGGGCGATCTCCAGCCACGCCTCGGCGGTCACGTCCTCGGCGTCGTCGCCGACCAGGCCCCGTACGTAGCCGAGCAGCCTCGGCTGAACCAGCCGGTAGAGCAGGGTGAATGCCTCCTCATCGCCGTTCTGGGCGCGTTCGACGGCTTCCCCGAGCCCTCCGTCGTCACCCTGCTGCGTACGTCGGCGCTCCCCACGCTTGCCCACGCTGTCCTCTTCGTCCGCCGCTGTCACGCATCCGGGCACTGGCCCGCCCTCTTGTCACGCGGGCCGGACTGCTGATTCACCCGGAGGTGACATCCTCACGCCCCGGCGGCCTCGATGCCGAGCTTTTCCAGGACTTCGTGGAAGAGCTTCTCGACATCCGGGTCCGGTTCCGCGCTCAGGACATCGGCCAGGCGCCGGGAGTCCACCGTACGCCCGGCCGCCGCGGCCCACCCCGCGGCATGGGCGGCGGCGCCCGCCGGGGAGGGGAAGACGTCGTCCAGCACGATCTCGTTCTCGCCGACATGCCGGGCCAGCGCGGTCCGTCCCAGGCAGGCCGTCCAGGAGCCGCGGACCGGGCCGGCGCCCTCCAGAACGGCGCAGTCGCCGTCCATGACGTACGCCAGCAGGGTCGGGGCGCCGGTCTCCCTCGCCAGGGCGCCGGCCACGTCGTCGAGGTCGCCCAGCCCCGGCTCGCTCGGGTGCTGCCACAACTGCCAGCCGTCGGCGAAGGTCTCGGCCAGTTCCAGCCGTTCCCGGCCGGGCGCGAGTGTGGAGCACTCCGCCAGTTCGCGGTCACTCCTGCCGACGACTAAGTAACCCCAGAAACCCATCGTGATCTCCCTCCGTGGCGGCCCGTCCACCGGCACCAGCGCAAGCCGAGTGGCAAACGTCACACCGGCCCCCGGGCGCGGACGCTGTGACGTTCCGCGGACACGCAGCGCTGAACGGGTAGGACGGCGCCGGTGATTCGGGTGTGGTGCCGCACGGCGCCACCCGCGGCGGCGCCGGCCGCGGCCACCGGGCGGCCGGAACGCCGGGCCGCCGGGCGGATTCCGCCCGGCGGGCGTGCGGACGCCGTGACGGTTTGCGGAACCGGGGCTCACCCTCCGGTACCGCGCACGCCGGTCCGCCCCTCACAGGGGAGGGGGCGGACCGGCGTTCCCACTCCGCCGTGCCCGGGGAGCCCGGACGGCCGCCGGCCCCGTGCCGCTCGGGCCGCCGGGCGGGCGTGTCGGCGGGCGGCCGGCGGCCCGCGGCCGGACGATGACCGGATGGACGACATCACCCTGCGCATCGCCCAGCAGCCGGAGGCCGACGCCCTGCTCGCCCGCAGCCCGCTGGCCGTGCTGGTCGGCACGCTGCTCGACCAGCAGGTCCCGATGGAGTGGGCGTTCACCGGCCCGTACACGATCGCGCGGCGCATGGGGGGCGACGACCTGGACGCGCGCGAGATCGCCGCCCGTGACCCGGAGTCCTTCGCGGCGCTGCTCTCGGAGAAGCCGGCGGTGCACCGCTACCCCGGTTCGATGGCCAAGCGCGTGCAGGAGCTGTGCCGCCATCTGGTCGAGCACTACGACGGGGACGCGGCGGCGGTGTGGCGCGACGCCGGGAGCGGGGCCGAGCTGCTCCGGCGGCTGGAGGAACTGCCCGGGTACGGCAGGCAGAAGTCCCAGATCTTCGTCGCGCTGCTCGGCAAGCGGTACGGGGTGCGGCCGGAGGGGTGGCGGGAGGCGGCGGGCCCGTACGGCGAGGAGGGCGCCCGCCGGTCGGCCGCGGACGTCACCGGGCCCGGGTCACTGGCCGAGGTCCGGGCCGTCAAACAGGAGACCAAGCGCGCCGCGAAGGCCGCCAAGTCGGCGAAGGCCACCGGCACCGGCGGCACCGGGCCCGGCACGCCGGACAGGACGGTCAGGCGCCCCCGGCAGCCCTGAGGCCCCGGCCCGGACAACCCGCCCCGGCAGGCACCCGGCCCGCACCCACCTCAGTTCGGTCCGGCCCGCACCCCGGGCCCTGTCAGCCGCCCGGGCCGCGCCCGCCTCGGCCCAACCTGCCCCGAGCCCGTCCGCCGCCCGGTCCGTCCGACCGGCCCGGTCAGCCGCCCGGCCTCTCCTCCCGCTCCGCCTCCAGCCGGTCGGCGAGCTTCCGGAACTCCGTCCAGCTCGCGGACGGCTTCCGCGGGTCCCACAGCTTCTGCGCGACCGCCCGCAGCGGCATCCGGATCCCGGTGGCCACCTGGGCCTCCGTCTGGGCGCCGGCCAGATCGCACCAGACGGCGAGCCGGCCGCCGAGCACCCGGTCCGGGCCGGACAGCGCGGCCGGCACCGGCTCGGTGCCGCGCAGCACGGCGGGGGTCCAGCTCTTGTAGATCCGCTCACCGGTGGGATAGGTGAACTGGTTGGGCTCTCCGAGCACGTAGTACAGATACTCGTCGTTGAGGTTGACCAGCTTGCGGCCCTCGCGGAGGTACTCCGCCGGCGGCCGGGCGCCGATCTCCTTGCCGGTCCAGTACTCGACCTCGATGTCCTCGTCGGGCCGTACGGATCCGCCGCTGAAGAAGCCGTCGTTCCACGCCTTGGGCCGCTTGCCCTCCTTCCGCACCGTCTCGGCGCGGTCGTTGAGCCAGGCCGTCGCCAGGTCCTGGACGCGCCCGGCCGAGCCGTAGTCGCGGCGGGCCTGCGCGGCGAGGCCCGGGTAGGCGGCCTCGGGGTTCTCGGCCATCAGCGCGCGGTACTCGTCGGCGCCGAGGTGGAAGTACCGGCCGGGGAAGACTCCGGAGTACTCGCGCAGCAGGTCGTCGACGAGCTCGGCCGACCGCGGCTTGGTGATGTCGATGGCGCCCCGGACCGGTACGCCCTGCGCGTTGCGCAGTTGCAGGTCCGGATGCGCGCGGAGGACGGCGCCGAGGTGGCCGGGCGAGTCGATCTCGGGGATGACGGTGACGTGCAGCCGCTCCGCGAGGTCGAGGATCCGCCGCAGCTGCTTCTTGGTGAGGTGCTGCTCGGAGACGATCTCGGGGTGCGAGTCGCTCTCGATGCGGAAGCCCTGGTCGTCGGAGAAGTGCAGACCGAGCTGGTTGAACTTGAGGTCGGCGATCTCCCGGATGCGGGCCTCGATCCACTCCGGGGTGAAGTGCTTGCGCGCGATGTCGAGCATCAGTCCGCGCTGGGCGCGGTCGGGGCGGTCGTCGACGGTGCCCTCGGGGACGGTGCCCTCGGTGCGCAGGACCTGCAGCACGGTGCGGGTGCCGTAGAAGACGCCCGCGTCGGTGGAGCCGGTGATCCGGACGCGGCCGTCGCGGGTGGTGAGCCGGTACGCCTCGGCGCCGCCTTTCTGCTCCCGGTCGATGGCCAGTTCGAGGTCGCCGCGCCGGGCCGGGCCGTCGTGGCGGGGCAGGTCCAGCTCCGCGGCGACCGTCCGGGCCTCGTCGGCCAGCGGACCGTCCGGGTCGGCGACGACGCGGCTGCCGGAGCCGGGCCGCCAGCCGGGCCCCCGGCCGCTCTCGAACTTCCGTACGGCGGGGATGGTCACGGGCGGGGACGACGGTGGATAGGAGCGGGTGGCGGTGGCCGCCGGTGACCTCTCGTCGGTACCGGTTCCGTCGGCCGGTCCGTCCGAACATCCGGCCAGCAGGACCGCCGCGACCGTCACGGCGGTCCAGGCGGGCGGCCGCCGGCGGATTCCCGGCGCGGGGAGCGGCCGCCGGGCCGCCTTCGGCGCGGAGAGCATGGGCAAGGGAAAACCTCCTCGTTCACCCGCGAAGGTAAGGCCCCGCACGGGCTTTCCCGTCCCTCACACGCGCGGGCGGCCCGGACCGGGCGGGCGCCTCCTCCGCCGGGCCGACCGGCCGGCCCGGAGAAAGCGCAGGTCGGACCGGGTGGCCGCGGCCGGTGGGACCGGCCGCGCGGAGCCGGCATCAACGCCACGTCAAAACCCTCCCCCGGTGGGTGAAATTCGCGCATCTGTGGCATGGCGGCCATCACCGCCCGCTACGGTTGCTCTCTCGCCCCATCGCGCCGCCCGGGCTCACCGCGCGGGTGCGCGCACCGCGTCATCTCTCGCACCTCACCTCCCCCGGCCCTGCCAGGGGGCTCCCAGAGGAGTCCACCGTCTTCGGCCTCGACCACTTCAACGCCCAGCCACCCGACACCGCGGAACACGCGCTGCTCGCCTGCTGCGGCAGCCGCCGCTGGGCCCGCAGCCTCGCCGGCCACCGGCCGTACCCGGATGTCGCCGCGCTGCTGGCGGCCGCCGACGAGGCGAGCTACGACCTCTCCCCGGCCGATCTCGCCGAGGCTCTGGCCCGGGAGTCCGCGCCCGGGCTGCCGGGGCTCCCGCTGCCGGGGCTCCCGCTGCCGCGCGCCCGCTCGGGCGAGGAGCGGCAGCCCGCCCTGGCGGGCCCGCGGGACTCCTGCCGCGGGAGCGGGCAGCCGGACGCCGTCCCGCCCCGGCGGCCGGGCGTCCTGGCGGCGCACACCGCGCTGCGCGCCGCCCACGCCGCGTACGAGAGCCGCTTCGGCCACGCCTTCGTGATCTGCCTGGACGGCGTGGACCCGGCGGAGTCGCTGGACCATGTGCTGGCCGGCCTCCGCACCCGGCTCGGCCACGAGCCGGAGAAGGAGCGGGCCGTGGTGGCGGAGGAGCTGCGCCGGCTGAGCCGCGGCAGGCTCGCCCGGCTCATGGCCTGAACGGCTCGCCCCGGGTTTCCGGCCGCCCTTCGGGCTCCCGGTAGCCCGTACGTGCCTGTTTGATCACACCTGAGGCCCCCCGTGGGAGTGATCAGGTCCGGCGTGGCTACGATGGCCGGGGCCGGTGGACCGTACCCGGCCGGGCCATACCGACATCCGAGCCGGCAGGCCCCAGTCCCGCTTCCGGAGGGTAAGTCCGTGCCGGCTGGAACGCTTTACCGCGGCCGGGAAGGCATGTGGAGCTGGGTGGCTCATCGAGTCACCGGTGTCCTCATCTTCTTCTTCCTGTTCGTCCATGTGCTCGACACGTCCCTCGTCCGCGTCTCCCCCGAGGCGTACGACGACGTGGTCGCGACCTACAAGACTCCCCTCGTCGCCCTGATGGAGTACGGCCTCGTCGCCGCCATCCTCTTCCACGCGCTGAACGGCCTGCGGGTCGTGGCGGTGGACTTCTGGTCCAAGGGCACCAAGTACCAGAGGCACATGCTCTGGACGGTCATGGCCATCTGGATCGTGCTGATGGCCGGGGCCCTGTACCCCGTCCTCGGCCACGCCGCGAGCGAAGTCTTCGGGAGCTGAGCACCATGGCAACCACTGAGAGCTCGTCCGTCGAACTGACCGGCAGCAGTGCCGGCTACAGCCCCGAGAACCCGGCTCCGGTCATCGAGCCGCCGCGGGCCCGCACCCAGAAGACCCCGCGGGCGTCCCGGACCAACTTCGAGATGCACGGCTGGCTGTTCATGCGGCTGTCCGGCATCGTGCTGGTCGTCCTCGTCATCGGCCACCTCGTTCTCCAGCTCGTGCTGGACGGCGGCGTGCAGAAGATCAACTTCGCCTTCGTCGCCGGCCGCTGGGCTTCGCCGTTCTGGCAGATCTGGGATCTGACCATGCTGTGGCTCGCCATGCTGCACGGCGCCAACGGCCTGCGGACGATCATCAACGACTACGCCGAGCGGGACACCACGCGCTTCTGGCTGAAGATGCTGCTGTGGACCGCCACGGTGTTCACCGTTCTGCTGGGCACGCTGGTGATCTTCACCTTCGACCCGAACATCCGCTAGAGCCGGGGCTGACGAGACCATGAAGATCCACAAGTACGACACCGTCATCGTCGGCGCCGGTGGCGCGGGCATGCGCGCGGCCATCGAGTCGACCAAGCGCAGCCGGACCGCGGTGCTGACGAAGCTGTACCCGACGCGCTCCCACACCGGCGCCGCCCAGGGCGGCATGGCCGCCGCCCTCGCGAACGTCGAGGAGGACAACTGGGAGTGGCACACCTTCGACACGATCAAGGGCGGTGACTACCTGGTCGACCAGGACGCCGCCGAGATCCTGGCGAAGGAGGCCATCGACGCGGTCCTCGACCTGGAGAAGATGGGCCTGCCGTTCAACCGCACGCCGGGCGGCACCATCGACCAGCGCCGCTTCGGCGGCCACAGCCGCAACCACGGCGAGGCGCCGGTCCGCCGCTCCTGCTACGCCGCGGACCGCACCGGCCACATGATCCTCCAGACGCTGTACCAGAACTGCGTCAAGGAGGGCGTGGAGTTCTACAACGAGTTCTACGTCCTGGACCTCCTCCTCAACGAGACGGACGGGGTCAAGCGCACCGCGGGCGTCGTCGCGTACGAGCTGGCCACCGGCGAGATCCACGTCTTCCGGGCGAAGGCCGTGATCTTCGCCTCCGGCGGCACCGGCAAGTTCTTCAAGGTGACCTCCAACGCCCACACCCTGACCGGTGACGGCCAGGCCGCCGCGTTCCGCCGCGGTCTGCCGCTGGAGGACATGGAGTTCTTCCAGTTCCACCCGACGGGCATCTGGCGGATGGGCATCCTGCTCACCGAGGGCGCGCGCGGCGAGGGCGGCATCCTCCGCAACAAGGACGGCGAGCGCTTCATGGAGAAGTACGCGCCCGTCATGAAGGACCTCGCCTCGCGCGACGTCGTCTCCCGCTCGATCTACACCGAGATCCGCGAGGGACGCGGCTGCGGCCCCGAGGGCGACCACGTCTACCTGGACCTGACGCACCTGCCGCCGGAGCAGCTGGACGCCAAGCTGCCCGACATCACCGAGTTCGCGCGGACGTACCTCGGCATCGAGCCCTACACGGACCCGATCCCGATCCAGCCGACCGCGCACTACGCGATGGGCGGCATCCCGACCAACGTCCAGGGCGAGGTGCTGGCGGACAACACCACCGTCGTGCCGGGCCTGTACGCGGCCGGCGAGGTCGCCTGCGTCTCCGTGCACGGCGCCAACCGGCTGGGCACCAACTCGCTGCTCGACATCAACGTCTTCGGGCGCCGGGCCGGCATCGCCGCCGCCGAGTACGCCGCGGAGCACGACTACGTCGAGCTGCCGGAGGACCCGGCCGCGCAGGTCGTGGGCCAGGTGGAGCGGATGCGGAGCGCCACCGGCACCGAGCGGGTCACCGAGATCCGCAAGGCGCTGCAGGAGACCATGGACACCAACGTCATGGTGTTCCGCACCGAGCAGACGCTGAAGACGGCGGTCGAGGAGATCGGCGCGCTGCGCGAGCGCTACCTCAACGTGTCCGTGCAGGACAAGGGCAAGCGGTTCAACACCGATCTGCTGGAGGCCCTGGAGCTGGGCAACCTGCTCGATCTGGCCGAGGTGACGGCCGTGTCCGCGCTGGCCCGCAAGGAGTCCCGCGGCGGTCACTACCGCGAGGACTTCCCCAACCGCGACGACGTCAACTTCATGCGGCACACCATGGCGTACCGCGAGGTGGGCGAGGACGGCACCGAGTCGATCCGGCTCGACTACAAGCCGGTCGTGACGACCCGCTACCAGCCGATGGAGCGTAAGTACTGATGAGCACCGCAACGCTCGACAAGCACGAGCCCCAAGACGCGCCGGCTTCCGCCACGGCCGCGGACCTGATCACGGTCACCTTCCGGATCCGCCGGTTCAACCCGGAGGTGTCGGCCGACGCGAGCTGGGAGGACTTCCGGTTCGAGATCGACCCGAAGGAGCGGGTGCTCGACGCCCTCCACAAGATCAAGTGGGAGCTCGACGGGACGCTGACCTTCCGGCGCTCCTGCGCGCACGGCATCTGCGGCTCGGACGCGATGCGCATCAACGGCCGCAACCGGCTGGCGTGCAAGACGCTGATCAAGGACATGAACCCGGAGAAGCCGATCACGGTCGAGCCCATCAAGGGCCTGGCGGTCCTGAAGGACCTCGTGGTCGACATGGAGCCGTTCTTCCAGGCGTACCGGGACATCATGCCGTTCCTCGTCACCAAGGGGAACGAGCCGACGCGCGAGCGGCTGCAGAGCGCCGAGGACCGCGAGCGGTTCGACGACACCACCAAGTGCATCCTGTGCGCCGCGTGCACGTCGTCCTGCCCGGTGTTCTGGAACGACGGGCAGTACTTCGGCCCGCAGGCGATCGTGGGCGCGCACCGCTTCATCTTCGACTCGCGCGACGAGGGCGGTGAGCAGCGGCTGGAGATCCTCAACTCCAAGGAGGGCGTCTGGCGCTGCCGCACCACCTTCAACTGCACCGAGGCCTGCCCGCGCGGCATCGAGATCACCAAGGCCATCCAGGAGGTCAAGCGGGCGCTGATCACGCGCCGCTTCTGAGCCGGCCGGCCGCCCGCTTCCGGGCGGCCCCGGGTGAAACCGACCGGGCCCGGTCCGTACGTGCGAGACGTACGGACCGGGCCCGTCGGCGTGCCGGGGCGGGTCCCGGAGCGCCGGTCAGATCCTGCTCAGCTCCCAGAGCCGCCAGGCCCCGCTGCCGTCCGACAGGTACTGGTAGCCGGCGACGCCGTCCGTGCTGAGCACGAAGTCCTTGCGCTCCCAGAGCGGGATCAGCGGCACGTCCTCGGCGACGATCTCCTGGATCGCCGCGAAGTCGCGGGCGGCCTCGCGGCGGTCGGTGGTGCGCTGGGTGGCGCGGATGAGCCGGTCGACGCGGCTGTCGCGGTACTGGTTGTGGAAGGCGGAGCCGGAGCCGACGACCGGGGTGACGAAGGTTTCCGGGTCGGGGAAGTCGGCGACCCAGCCGATGCAGTAGGCGTCGTACTTGCCCTCGGCGAACCCCTTCTGGAACTGTGCCCACGCGTGCCGGGTGACCTCGACCTCGAAGAGCCCGGTCTCCTCCAGCTGGTCGCGGAGGAGTTCGGCCTCGGCGTCCGTGGCGGAGCCCTGGGAGTAGGCGATGCGGAACCGCACCGGGGTCTCGATGCCCGCATCCTCCAGCAGCTGGCGCGCCCGGTCCGGGTCGGGCCTGGGGTCGTTCTCGAAGAACGAGGTGGTGTGGCCGTTGACGCCGGTCGGGATGAGTGAGTACAGCGGTGTGACGGTGCGGTCGTGGACGTCCCGTGCCAGGGCCTGCCGGTCGATGACGGCGGCGACGGCCTGCCGTACGGCCGGCTCGCTCAGCGGGGCGTTCCGGCGGAGGTTGAACACCAGCGAACGGGTGGCGTACGCGGTGTTCTCCTCCACGTTGACGTTGCGTGTGCCGGCTTCGACGACGGAGGTCAGGGCCTCCGGCGGCAGTCCGCGCGCGGCGACGTCGATCTCCCGCTTCTGCCAGGCCTTCTCGAGTTCGCCGGGGCTGTCGTAGTAGCGGATGGTGACGCGGTTGCCGAGGCTTCCGAGGGCGCCCCGGTAGCCGGTGTTGGGCACCAGCCGGGCCTCCCGGCCCTCCGAGTAGGCGTCGATGCGGTACGGGCCGGAGCCGTTGGCGTCGCCGTCCTCGCGCAGCCGGTCCTTCTCGTAGGTGGCGGGGTCGACGATCGACCCGGCCCCTGTCGCGATCTTGAACGGGAAGGTGGCGTCGGGCGACCGCAGGAAGAAGGTGACGGTGTTGTCCCGGGCCTTCACGGAGCCCAGGGTGTCCAGCAGCGGCATGGGGCCCTGGGGGCTCTTGATGCGGCGGATGCGGTCGAAGGAGAACTTCACCGCCTCGGCCGTCAGGGGGTTGCCGTTGGCGAACCGCAGGTCGGAGCGGAGCTCGCAGGTGTACTGCAGCAGGTCGGCGCCGGTGAACTCACAGCTGCGGGCGGCGTCGGGGACGGGCTCCTCCTTGCCGCGCTCGAAGGTCAGCAGCGACTGGTAGAGGTTGGAGTAGACCGCCCAGGAGCCCGCGTCGTAGGCGCCCGCGGGGTCGAGTGAGGAGACGGTGTCCGTGGTCCCCACGAGGATCGGTTTCTCGCCTTTCTCGTAGGCCTCCAGCAGTCGGATGCCGATCACGCCGAACGTCACGGACACCGCGACGATGATCGCGACGATCCGGAATTGGAACCACTCCACGGAAGCCCTCCCACGGCACACCTGCTCCACCGGTGGAAGGGCGCAGAGCGCCCCTGCCCCCCATCCGGTGATCTGCATCACTTAAACACAGTGTGCAGTCAGCGCATAGCCGTATGCGCCCAAGCATTTTCGGGCTCCGCGGGAGATCAAACCTGATAGTCAGATTTGGTCAAATTCGATCATCGGCGATCTATCTCGATCAGCAGGGACCGCCATCAGGCCTGTGGTGAGGCCAGAGTGACCACAGTGATGTCCGATTCGGCCCCCACCCGGACCGGCGGACCCCACGCGCCCGCCCCGCGCGTCACATAGAGCTGGGTGTCGCCGTAGCGTTCCAGCCCCGCGACGGTCGGATTGGCGAGCGCGGCGAGGTACTCCCCGGGCCACAGCTGACCGCCGTGGGTGTGCCCGGAGAGCTGCAGGCCGACGCCGTGCTTCACCGCCTCGTCGATCACCACCGGCTGGTGCGCGAGGAGCACCGAGGCCCGCGCCGGGTCGCGGTCGCCCAGCGCCCGGCCGAAGTCGGGGCCCTCCCCCGCCGCGCCCTCGCGCTCCGCCGCCGGGTCGTTGACCCCGGCGAGGTCGAAGCCGGGCAGCTCCACCCGGGCGTTCTCCAGCGGATGGACCCCAAGCTCGCGCACGAAGTCCACCCACTGCGCCGCACCGGAGAAGTACTCGTGGTTGCCCGTCACGAAGAACGAGCCGTCCCGGGACCGGAGACCGGCCAGTGGCTCGGCGGCCGGGCCGAGATCGGCGACCTCCCCGTCGACGAGATCCCCGACGACCGCGACCAGGTCCGGCCGCGTCCGGTTGATCGTCTCCACGATCCGGCGGGTGTGCGCCCGGCCGAGGACCGGGCCGATGTGGATGTCGCTGACCACGGCTATCCGGTAGCCGTGCGCGGAGCGCGGCAGCTTGGCGAGCGGGACCGTGATCCGCTTGACCGAGGGGCCGTTCAGGACGTCCAGGGTGCCGTGGCCGACCGTGCCCAGCGCGGCCGCCGAGGCGGCGACGGCCACCGTGCGGGCCACGAACAGCCTCCGGCTGGGGGCGGGAGGGGCCGGCTGGGCGGACCCTTCCGGCGGGGCGGACGGGGCGGACGCTTCCGGGCCGGCCGCCGGGGCGGCGGGGGCGGAACCGGCGGCCCGCGGAGCCGACCCGGTGGGGCCGGCGGCACCGGCGGAACCCGTCGTCTCGCCCGCCCCCGCCCCCGCCGGGGCCGCGACGGAGAGAGCCTCCGGGGGTGCGGGCACGGGCTCGCCCGCGGCGGCGGGCCGGGCCGCCCGGTCCCGGGACCGCAGCAGGCGGTGGAGCAGCGGCCGCACCGCCTCGCCGGCCAGCAGGGCCAGCGTCAGATAGAGCACCACGGCCAGCCACAGATAACCCGGCCAGGCCAGCACCTGTTCGACGGCGAACGGCGCCCCGGCCCGGCCGCTCATCAAGGCGGCGACCGTGGTCAGGGGCAGCAGCACGGCCGCCGCCGTGCCGATCCGCCGCCCGGCGCCGCCCGGCGCCGTCGTGTCCCGGACGATCCGCCGCCACAGGTACCAGTGCACGCCCCCGAACAGGCCGAGGATCACCAGCAGGACGAGGAGGAAGGTCACGTCCTGCTCCCGGTGCCCGGCGCCGCCACGTCACCGCGGCCCGCGTCCTGCCCGCTCCGCCCGGCCCCGGCGTCCGCGACGGCGCGCCGGGCGCGGACACCGCGCAGGCCGATCAGGCCGACCGCGGTCCCCAGCAGGAGGGAGGTGACGGCGAGCAGCAGATGCACCCAGAAGTACGCGGTCGGCTCACCGGCGTCGTCGAAGGCCAGTCCGCTTCCGTTCCCCCAGAGGTTCCGGGCGAAGGTGGTCCAGATGAACCAGCTCCACACCCCGAAGGCCAGCAGGAACCAGGAGGACCTGCGGCCGGGCGGCATCGGACGGGAGGTTGCGGACGGGGAGTCCACGGCAGAACGCGACATGCGTTCCAGTATCACCGGCCCCGCGGCACGCCCGCCGCCCGGGGCGGTACGGCCGTCCGGACTCCACCGGCCCGCGGGTTTCCGGGGCGTGGCGCAACTCGGCCACCGCGGTGTGCCGTTGGCGGGCGGCACACGGTACTTTCACGGTCGTGCCTGCTCTCGTACCGGGCGTATCCGCCCGCCGCCCCGCCGCACTGTCGCGCGGACTGATACCGGCCGTCGCGGCCGCCCTGCTGCTGTCCCCCCTCTCCGCCGGGCCCGCGCTCGCCGCGGACGGGGACAGCGGGAAGCCGAAGGAGCCCGAGCCGCCCGCGCGGATGTCCGAGATCGGCGGCGAACTGCTCGGCCGACCCGGCACCCAGGTGCGCCCCGGCCCCGGGGTTCCCGCGCTGCCCGCGAAGCTGACCGGCCGCTCCTGGATCGTCGCCGACGCCGAGTCGGGCGATGTGCTGGCCGCGCACAACGCGCACTGGAAACTGCCGCCCGCGAGCACCCTCAAGATGCTGTTCGCGGACACCCTGCTGCCGAAGTTCGACAAGAAGCAGGAGCACAAGGTCCTCCGCACCGAGCTGGAGGGCATGGGCGCGGGCAGCAGCGCCGTCGGCATCAAGGAGGACCTCACCTACACGGTGCGCGATCTCTGGCTCGGTGTCTTCCTCCGCTCCGGCAACGACGCGGTGCGCGTGCTGGCCCACAAGAACGGCGGCATAGACAAGACCGTCCAGGAGATGCAGGCGCGGGCCGAGGAGCTCAACGCCCTGGACACCACCGTCGTCAGCCCCGACGGCTACGACGCCCCCCACCAGTTCAGCAGCGCCTACGATCTGACGCTCATCGCCCGCTCCGGGCTGCAGAACGCCGACTTCCGCGAGTACTGCTCGACGGTGAGCGCCGACTTCCCCGGCACGTGGAAGACGGACAAGAAGACCAAGAAGAAGAAGCGCGAGACCTTCACGATCCAGAACACCGACCGGCTGCTCACCGGCGACTACGACCTCACTCCGTACCAGGGCGTCGCCGGGATCAAGAACGGCTACACCTCGAAGGCCGGCTGGACGTTCACCGGGGTCGCCCAGCGCGGTGAGCGGGTGCTGCTGGTCACGGTGATGAACCCGTCCTCCGAGGAGCACAACGCGGTCTACAAGGAGACCGCGAAGCTCTTCGACTGGGGGTTCAAGGCGGCCGGGAAGGCGGAGCCGGTGGGCACGCTGGTACCGCCCCGCGGCGCCGAGCCCACCACGGGCGAGGCGGGCGGCACCGACGGCGCGCGGCCGGAGGACCCCGCGGAGGCCGGGGTCGCGGCGCAGCGGACGCCGGGCGGCTCGGCCGGGGTCGGCACGGTGCTGGGCCTCATGGGCGCGCTGCTGGTGGTACTGGCCGCGGCGGGGCTGCTGGTTCACCGCCGCTGGCCGCTGCCGGAGCGGGCGGGGCGCCATCCCGGGGAGACCCCGGGCGCTCCGGGCGCTCCGGGGGCTCCGGGGGGCGCTCCGCGGTCCCGGACGCCGTGGAAGCTGCGGAAGCTGCGGAAGCCACAGAGGCCGGGGAAGCCGGAGGAGCCGCGGGGCTGATCCCGGTTCCGGAGGCCGTCGGGCCGGCGGGGCGGGGGAGTTCGGTCGCCGTCCAGGCGGCGCAGTACAGCAGCAGCCGGGCCATGAGGCTGATCCAGAGCAGCAGGGCGACCGGCACGCCGAAGGCGCCGTACATGCTCTTGCCGGCCACACCCTGCAGATAGCTGCTGAGCAGCAGCTTCAGCAGTTCGAAACCGACCGCGCCGATCAGTCCGGCGAAGATCACGGCGCGGCGCTCCGGGTGCACCTGCGGCAGCCTGGTCAGCAGATACGACAGCATCAGGAAGTCCGCGAGGATCCCGATGCCCAGTCCGGCGAGGAAGAGCAGCACGCTGCCCACGCCGCCCTCGTCGAGCCCGAGCCGTCCGGCGGCCCAGCCGACGGCACTGCTGGCGAACGCCGAGCCGGCCACGGCGCACAGCCCGGTCACCGCCAGGCCCAGGAGCACGGCGATGTCCTTGAGCCGGAGCACCACGGGGTTGCCGGGGTCCTCCTCCTTCAGCCAGACGGTGCGCAGGCACTCCCGGAGCGAGCCCACCCAGCGGGTGCCGACCACCAGCAGCACACTGCCGGAGATCAGGCCGACCGCGCCGGCGTTCGTCACCAGCCCGGCCAGGTCGAGCCGCTCGGCGGAGAGGGGCACCTGCTCGGCCACCTGCCGCTGCAGTTCGCGCACCTGGGCCGGGCCGAGGAGCGCGGCGGTGATCGAGGCGCCCAGGCTGAGCAGCGGGAAGACCGCGATGAAGCTGAAGAAGGTGATGGCCGCGGCGAGGCGGTCCCAGTGCACCTCGTCGAGCCGCTGATAGGCGCGCCCGGCGTGCGTCCGCAGCAGCCGGGTGGCGGCGGGGCCGACCACGGGGAGTCTCTTCAGCCAGTCCATGGCGGTCGCCTACCCCCTCCGGCCGCCGGCCGCGCACGGGGGCACCGGGAAACCTGAACGGTGCGCCGCCTCAGCGCGCCCGGTGGTCCGGGTGTGCGGGGCTCATCCGCGGCCCGCCCCCGCCGTTCCCGGGGGGACGGGGGCCGGTGTCCGCTCCGGAGGGCGTGCGGCCTCCCAGGCCGCCTCGATCATCCGGAAGATCTCGTCCACCGCGGCCTCCGGATCGGTCGCCTCACGGGCCAGGGAGAAGGCGTCGACCACGAATCTGGCGATCGTCCGGCAGGCCGTGGTGGTCCGGGGCGGGCCGGGTTCGCCGGCGATGGCCGCGGCCAGCGACTCCGCGTGGCGGAGCATCATCGACTCCTCGTACTCCCGCAGGGCGGGGGTCTCGTCGACCATGCGCCAGACCGGGGCGGCGCCGTCCGCCGCGCAATGGCGTACCAGGGCCTGGATCTCGCGGCGCAGCGCGGGGATGAGCGGCTCGTGCGGCGCCCGGCCGGTCACCGCCTGCCGGAGGCGTTGCTCGAAGTCCTCGTCCTGCTCGAACACCAGGGCCTCTTTCGAGGCGAAGTGCGAGAAGACCGTGGTGACGGCCACGTCGGCCTCGGTGGCCACGTCACGGATGCCCACCGCGTCGTACCCGCGCTCCAGGAAGAGCCGCAGGGCGGTGTCGGCGATCTTCTGGCGGGTCGCGGCCTTCTTGCGCTCACGGCGTCCGGTCGGCTCGGTCATGGCCTGAAACTATCAGATACAAATCTGTAACCGTTCAATAAGACTAACGGTTAGTGTTACGGTATCGGCATGAAGAAAGTGAGCTTCGCCGAATTCGGCGGTCCCGACGTCCTGCGCCTCATGGATGCCGAGGAGCCCCACGCGGGCCCCGGCCGCATACGCATCGCCGTACGGGCGGCGGGCGTGAACCCCGTCGACTGGAGGATCCGGGAGGGCCAGTTCCAGCAGATCAGTCCGCTCGCGCTGCCCGCCGGAGTCGGTCAGGACGCCGCCGGGGTGGTGGACGAGATCGGCGAGGGCGTCAAAGGGGTCGAGATCGGCGACCCCGTGTTCGGCGTTGGCACCGACACCTACGCCGAGTTCGCCGTGCTGTCGGCCTGGGCCCGGGTGCCCGGGGGCCTGACCTTCGAGGAGGCGGCCGGGTACCCCTCGGTGATGGAGACCGCGCTGCGCATCATCCGCGAGGCTGGTGTGACCCCCGGGCAGACGCTGCTCGTCAACGGCGCCTCCGGGGGCGTCGGATCGGCGGTTCTGCAGATCGCCCGCGACCGCGGCATCACGGTGATCGGCACGGCCGGGGCCGCGAACCAGGACTATCTGCGCGGCCTGGGTGCCGTCGCCACGACGTACGGCGAGGGCTGGGCCGAGCGGGTGCGGCGGCTGGGCCGTGTCGACGCGGCTCTCGATCTGGCCGGCTCGGGCGTGCTCCGCGAGCTGGTCGAGCTGACCGGGGATCCGCAGAAGGTGATCACCATCGCCGATCCCGCGGCACGAGAACACGGTGTCCGGTTCTCCGGAGCGGCCGGGAGCATGACGGACGCGCTCGCCGAGGCCGCCCGCCTCATCTCCGAGGGCGCGCTCCACATCCCGGTCGAGAGGTCGTACCCGCTGGCCGAGGCCGCCGCGGCGCACATCGACAGCCAGGCCGGTCACACGCGCGGGCGCCGGGTCATCACCGTCTGAGCCGGTTCGCACGCGGCGAGGACCCGGCCGGTCAGGGGGTGCGCCGGCGGCCGGGCTCAGCGCCCCCCTTCCCGGCCTCGCCTCCGGAGCTCCCCGGGGGCGGGGCCGTCCGCGTCCGCGGGGGCGTCCTCCGGGGACGGGGGCGGGACCTCGCGCGCGGCGTCCTCAGGGGCGCGGAAAGGAGGCGGCTGCCGCGCCGGCCGGGGAGGGGCGCACCTGCCGGCCGGAGGCCGTGGCGTCCCGGCCGAAGGGGTACTCGCACAGCATCCGCCACTGCCCGTCCGTGCCCTGTTCGTAGAGGGCGAAGCCGGAGGCGAGCCAGGCGGCGGTGTAGTCGGCGAGCTCCACCAGGGCCCGGTCCATCGCCGTGTCGGCGATGCCGTGGGCGACGGTCACATGCGGGTGGTACGGGAACTGGAGTTCCCGTACCACCGGGCCGGAGCGCACCAGTTCCTGGAGCTCGGAGCACTCCCGCATGCCCTCCGCCAGCTTGACGTAGACCACGGGCGAGACCGGCCGGAAGCTGCCGGTGCCCTCCAGCCGCATCGCGAACGGACGTCCGCCGGCCGCCACCTCCGCGAGATGGCGGCGGAAGTCCGGCAGCAGGGCGGCGTCGACCTCGGTGGGCGGAAGGAGGGTGACGTGGGTCGGGATGTGGTGCGCGGCGGTGTCCCCGAAGCCCGCGCGCCGCTCCTGGAGCTGGCTGCCGTACGGCTCCGGGACCGCGATCGAAACGCCGAGCGTTACGGTCCCCACGTCGTTCTCCTCTGCTGGTGTCGTTGTCCCGGACGTACCGGCTCCTTCGGGGCTCGCTCAGTGCTTGGCGGGCAGGAAGCCGACGCGCTCGTAGACCCGCGCGAGCGTCTCGGCCGCCACGGCGCGGGCCTTCTCCGCACCTTTGGCCAGGATTGAGTCCAGCGTCTCCGGATCGTCCAGATATTCCCGGGTGCGGTCGCGGAAGGGGGTCGCCCACTCCGTGTACACCTCGGCGAGGTCGGTCTTGAGCGCACCGTAGCCCTTGCCCTCGTACCGCTGCTCCAGGTCCGCCACGGTGGCGCCGGTGAGCGCGGCGTAGATGGTGAGGAGGTTGCTGACGCCGGGCTTGTTCTCCTCGTCGTAGCGGATCACCGTGTCGGTGTCGGTGACCGCGCTCTTGATCTTCTTCGCGGAGGCCTTGGGCTCGTCCAGCAGATTGACGATGCCCTTGGGGGTGGAGGAGGACTTGCTCATCTTGAGCGCCGGGTCCTGGAGGTCGGTGATCCGGGCGGTCTCCGGGACGATGAAGGCGTCGGGGACCTTGAACGTCTCGCCGTAGCGGCCGTTGAAGCGCTCGGCGAGGACCCGGGTCAGCTCCAGGTGCTGCCGCTGGTCGCCGCCGACCGGGACGGCGTCCGACTGGTAGAGGAGGATGTCGGCGGCCATGAGGACCGGGTAGGTGAAGAGGCCGACGGTGGTCCGGTCGGTCCCCTGCTTGACGGACTTGTCCTTGAACTGCGTCATCCGCGAGGCCTCGCCGAAGCCCGTCAGGCAGTTCAGCACCCAGCCGAGCTGCGCGTGCTCCGGGACGTGGCTCTGGATGAAGACCGTGCAGCGCTCCGGGTCGAGGCCGGCGGCGAGCAGCTGCGCCGCGGCGACCCGGGAGTCGGCGCGCAGCGCCTCCGGGTCCTGGACGACGGTGAGCGCGTGGAGGTCCACCACCATGTAGAACGCGTCGTGGGTGTCCTGCTGGGCCACCCACTGGCGGACCGCGCCCAGGTAGTTCCCCAGGTGGAACGAACCGGAGGTGGGCTGGATACCGGAGAGCACACGAGGTCGATCAAGGGCCATGGGCCCATTGTCTCAGGTGTGCGAGGGCTCCCGGTCCCCCGATCCGGAAGCCGCTCGGAGAGATTGTTTCGCCCGGTGGCCGATCAGCGATAGAAAGAGTTCGCATTCCCCCCGGGCCACCGAATGGAGAAGCCGTGACAGCGCGTACGGAACGCAGTATCGCCGCCGCAGAGGCCCACAGCGCACGGAATTACCACCCGCTGCCCGTCGTCGTGGCCACCGCCGAGGGGGCCTGGGTGACGGACGTGGAGGGGCGGCGGTATCTCGACCTGCTGGCCGGCTACTCGGCACTCAACTTCGGCCACCGGCATCCGCGGCTGATCGCCGCGGCCCGGGAGCAGCTGGACCGGGTCACCCTCACCTCACGGGCCTTCCACCACGACCGGTTCGGCGACTTCTGCGAGCGGCTGGCCGAGCTGTGCGGCATGGACATGGTGCTGCCGATGAACACGGGTGCGGAGGCGGTGGAGACGGCCGTGAAGACGGCCCGCAAGTGGGGCTACCGGGTCAAGGGCGTGCCGGACGGGCGGGCCAGGATCGTCGTCGCCGCGGACAACTTCCACGGCCGCACCACCACCATCGTCAGCTTCTCCACCGACCCCGAGGCCCGCGCCGACTACGGCCCCTACACCCCCGGCTTCGACATCGTCCCGTACGGGGACCTGGCCGCGCTGGAGGCGGCGATCGGCGAGGACACCGTCGCGGTGCTGCTGGAGCCGATCCAGGGCGAGGCGGGGGTGCTGGTGCCGCCGGAGGGCTATCTGGCGGGGGTGCGGGAGCTGACCCGGGCCCGGAACGTGCTGTTCGTCGCGGACGAGATCCAGTCCGGGCTGGGGCGCACCGGCCGCACCTTCGCCTGCGAGCACGATGGTGTCGTCCCGGACGTGTACCTGCTGGGGAAGGCGCTGGGCGGCGGTGTGGTGCCGGTGTCCGCGGTGGTGTCCTCGCGGGAGGTGCTGGGGGTGTTCCGGCCGGGCGAGCACGGTTCGACGTTCGGCGGCAACCCGCTGGCCTGCGCGGTCGCCCTGGAGGTCATCGAGCTGCTGCGGACCGGCGAGTACCAGCGGCGCGCGGCGGAGCTCGGCGGGCATCTGCACCGGGAGCTGGAGGCGATGGCCGGTGAGGGCCTGGTCGAGGCGGTACGGGGCCGCGGGCTGTGGGCCGGTGTGGACATCGCCCCGCGGAACGGCACCGGCCGGGAGCTCTCGGAGCGGCTGCTGCGGGCCGGTGTGCTGGTGAAGGACACCCACGGGGCCACGGTCCGTCTCGCGCCGCCGCTGGTGATCTCCAAGGAGGACCTGGACTGGGGGCTGGACCGGCTCCGGGCCGAGCTGCGGGCGGCCTGAGGGCGGGGCGGTGCCCGGGTTCCGGCCGACTGCTCAGAGTGCCGGTGGCAGGACGCGGCACAGGGCGTCCACGGCGGCCGTGAAGGCGTGCTCCGGCGGCGTGCCGTAGCCGACGACGAGGCCGTCGGGGCCGGGCACCGGGACGGGCCCCGGGTCGGGCCCCGGGTCGTGGCGGTAGCGGCTGAGGCCCTCCAGGGCTAGGCCCTCCCAGGCGGCGGCCCGCAGTACCCGCTCCTCGGTGCCGGGCGGGAGTTCGAGCACGGCGTGCAGGCCGGCCGCGATGCCCGTGACGGGGATGTGCGGGGCCCGCTCGGCGAGGGCCGCGACGAGCCGGTCGCGGCGCCGCCGGTAGCGAAGCCGCATGGAGCGCAGATGGCGGTCGTAGCCCCCGCCGGTGATGAACTCGGCCAGGATCAGCTGGTCGGGGGTGCCGGTCATCTCCTCGGCCGGGTTCTTGGCGGCGAGGACCTCGCCGACCAGGTGCTGCGGCAGCACCATCCAGGCCAGCCGCAGCCCGGGGGCGAGGCTCTTGCTGGCCGTGCCGAGGTGGACGACCCGTTCCGGGTCGAGTCCTTGCAGCGCCCCGACGCGCCGGCAGTCGTAGCGGAACTCGCCGTCGTAGTCGTCCTCCAGGACGAGACCGCCGGTGCGGCGGGCCCAGTCGACGACGGCGGAGCGGCGCTCCGGCGAGAGCGGCATCCCGGTGGGGAAGTGGTGCGCCGGGGTGAGCAGCACGGCGCCGACGTCCCGCCGGTGGTCCAGCTCCCCGACCCGGGTGCCCTGTCCGTCCTTCGGCAGCGGTACGGTGCGCAGCCCCTCGCCGCGGATCAGGGACCAGTGGAAGTCGAGCCCGTAGGAGTCGACGGCCACGGCCTCCGCGCCCATGGCCCTCAGCGCGCGGCTCAGCAGCATCAGGCCCTGGACGAACCCCGCGCAGATCACGATGCGTTCCGGGGCGGTGCGCACGCCGCGGGCCCGGGCGAGGTAGTGGGCGAGGGCGTGCCGCAGCTCGGGCCGGCCGGCCGGGTCCCCGTATCCGAAGGCGTCGGCCGGGGCCGCGGCGAGGGCGCGGCGGGCGGCGGCGAGCCAGGCGGCGCGCGGGAAGGCGGAGAGGTCGGGTGAGCCGGGCAGCAGGTTGTGCACCCGGCGGCGCGGCGTCCGGGCGGCCGGGACGGAGCGGCCGGCGGGCGGCGGTACGGGGTCGGCGCGGAGGGCGACGCGGGTGCCGGAGCCCTGGCGGGCGGTGAGCCAGCCCTCGGCGACGAGTTCGCCGTAGGCGCCGGCCACGGTGTTGCGGGCGAGGCCGAGGTCCGCGGCGAGGGAGCGGGAGGACGGCAGCCGGGTGCCGGGGGCGAGCCGGCCGCCGCGCACGGCCTCGCGCAGGGCGGTGATGAGGGCGTCCCGCACTCCGGCGCCGCCCGGGGCCGGGAGGTCCAGGTGCAGATCGGAGCCGGTGGCGGCGGGCCTGGGTTCCTCCATGGCCCCGGACCCTACCGGGGGCGGCCGGGGCGGCGTCGGTTCAGGACCGGCTGTTCTTGTGCAGATCGGCCTCGATGCCCGCGGCGGTGTCCAGCAGGACCGGCACCAGGTCCTGCCGGATCGACTCGGGGGTGGCCCGGCTGGCGTGGGTGGAGACGTTGATGGCCGCGACCACGCGCCCCTGCTCGTCGTGGACCGGCGCGGCGACCGATATCAGGCCGAGCTCCAGTTCCTGGTCGACGATGCTCCAGCCCTGGGCGCGCACCGTCTCCAGCTCGGCCGCCAGGTCCTCCCGGGAGGTGATCGTCCGGGGGGTGAGCCGGGCGAGTGCGGCGCGCTCCAGGAACGCCTCCCGCTCCGCGGGCGGGAGCCCGGCGAGCAGGACCCGGCCGAGGGAGGTGGCGTAGGCGGGGAACCGGGTGCCGATGCTGATGGACACGGTCATGATCCGGCGGGTGGGCACGCGGCTGACGTACACGATGTCCTCGCCGTCGAGGACGGCCGCCGAGGAGGACTCGCGCACGGTGGCGACGAGCTGTTCGAGGTGCGGCGCCGCCACGTCGGCCAGCGAGAGGCTGGACAGATACGGGTAGCCCAGGTCGAGGACCCGGGGGGTGAGGCGGAACAGCCGGCCGTCGGAGCGCACGTAGCCGAGATCGGCCAGGGTCAGCAGGAAGCGGCGGGCCGCGGCCCGGCTCAGGCCGGTGGCCTTGGCGACCTCCGTGAGGGTCAGTTCGGGTGTCTCGGCGCTGAACGTCCGGATCACGGCGAGGCCGCGTTCCAGCGACTGGACGAAGTGCGGGCCGCGCCCGCCGTCCGGGCCGCCGTCCGTACCGCTGCTGTCCGTACCGCTGTCCGTCATCGTTCTCCTTGCCCCGTTGACCTGCGCGGATCCCGCGCAGATCCCGGGCGGACGTTAGGACTTGGCCGATTCCGGTGTCAAGCCGGAGCTTTTCACCGTCTTCGCGTCTTCTCCGGACTCTCCGGGCTCTCCGGCTGCCCCGGATTCTCCGGCCTCTCCCCCTCCTCCGGGCGCCGCGCCCTTTCCGTGTCCCGCGGTTCCGCTCCCCGGCTCCGGCGCGGCGCCGTTCTTCGCGCGCTGGATCTGCTCGTAGACGTGGGCGCGCAGTTCGCCGAAGCGGGCGCTGGAGCGGGTGTGCAACTGGTCGCGCTCGTCGGGGAGGTCGATGACGAGTTCCTCCTGCACGACGGTCGGCGACTTGGAGAGGATGATCGTCTTCTGGCCGAGGTAGACGGCCTCGTCGATGTCGTGGGTGACGAAGAGCACCGTGACCCCCAGCTCGTGCCAGAGCCGGCGGATGAGGTCCTCCAGTTCGGCGCGGGTCTGCGCGTCGACGGCCGCGAACGGCTCGTCCATCAGCAGCACCTGTGGCTCGTACGCCACGGCGCGGGCGATCGCGACGCGCTGCTGCATACCGCCGGAGAGCTGCCAGGGGTACGCGTCGCGTGCCTCGGAGAGGCCGACGAGCTCCAGCGCGTGGTCGACGAGTTCCTCGCGGCGCGCCCTGGACATCTTCTTGCGGCGCAGCGGCAGGCCCACGTTGTCGTGGACGTTCATCCAGGCGAAGAGGGAGCGGCCGTATTCCTGGAGGACGACGGCCATGCCCTCCGGCGGTCCGGTCACGGGGCGGCCCCGCAGCAGCACCTCGCCGCCGGTCGGGGCGAGCAGCCCGGCCATGCACTTGAGCAGGGTGGTCTTGCCGCAGCCGGACGGGCCGACGAGGCAGACGAGTTCGCCGGGCGCGATGTGGAAGGTCAGGTCGCGGACGGCCTCGACGGTGCGGCCGCGGGCGGTGTAGGTCTTGCGCAGACCTCGTACGTCGAGCATCGACGCCTCCTTGGGGGAAACGGGCAGCCGGCCGCCGGTCATGACGACCTCTGGGCCCGGCGCAGGCCGTGGTACCAGGCGAGGGCCCGGTTCTCCACGAGCCGGAAGAGCAGGGAGAGCAGGAATCCGAGGATGCCGAGGAGCAGTACGCCGCTCCACATCTCGGGGATGGCGAAACTGCGCTGGAACTGGACGACGGTGAAGCCGAGGCCGTTGCTCGCCGCGAACATCTCGCTGATGACCATGAGGATGATCCCGATGGAGAGCGCCTGGCGCATACCGGTGACGATCTGCGGTCCGGCGCCGGGGAGCAGGAAGTGCCGGAGCCGGGCGAAGCCGGTGATGCCGAAGGCGCGGCAGGTGTCGCTCAGGACCTCGTCGGCGGAGCGGACGCCCTCGACGGTGTTGAGCAGCACCGGCCAGAGGCAGCCGCTGGCGATCACGAGGACCTTCATGGTGTCGCCGATGCCCGCGAAGAGCATGATCACCGGGACGAGGACGGGCGGCGGGATGGCCCGGAAGAGTTCCAGGACCGGTTCGAGGACGTCGCGCACGGCCGGCTTGGTGCCGATGAGCACGCCGAGCGCGATGCCCGCGGCGGAGGCGAGGAGATAGCCCTCCGCGAGCCGGACGAGGCTGGGCAGCACGTCGGTGGCGAGCCGCTCCCCGGTCCAGACGGTGCCGAAGGCGGCGAGGATGTCCCGCAGCGCGGGGAAGTAGAAGTCGGTGCTGTCCGCCGTGGTGAACCACCAGACGGTGAAGAGGACGGCGGGCAGGCCGAGGACGGTCAGCGCCCGTTTGGCGGCCGACAGGATCACGGTGCCTCCTTGCCGCGGACCGACTGGTGCCAGAAGAGGGTGCGCCGCTCGACCGCGCGGGCCGCGAGGTTGATGGCCACGCCCAGCAGTCCGGTGACGAGGACGAGGGCGTAGACCTCGGGGACGGCGCCGGAGTTCTGCGCGACGGCGATCTGCTTGCCCAGGCCCGGGGTGCCGATGATGAGTTCGGCGGTGATGGCGAGGACGAGCGCGACGGCCGCGGCCAGCCGCACCCCGGTCATGACGTAGGGCAGGGCCGTGGGCCACAGCACGTACCGGACGCGGCCCCAGCGGCCGAGCCGGTAGCTGTGCGCGGTGTCGTCGGCGACCGGGTCGACGTCGTGGACCCCGGCCAGCACCTGGACGAGGACCTGCCAGAAGGCGGCGTACACGACGAGCAGCAGGGTGGAGCGGAGGTCGGTGCCGTAGAGCAGCACGGCCACCGGGATGAGCGCCACGGACGGGATCGGCCGCAGGAACTCGATGGTGGAGGCCGTGGCCGCGCGCAGCACGGGGACGGAGCCGATCACGATGCCGAGCACGACGCCGGCGGCGACGGCGACGGCCAGGCCGAGCGCCCAGCCGGTCAGGGTGTCGCCGAGCGCGGTCCAGAATCCCGGCTCGCCGAGAAGCTGGGTGAACGCGCCGAGGATGGAGGTGGTGGTGGGCAGGTAGTCGGCGGAGACGAGGCCGGTGAGCGGCAGCACCTGGAGCAGCGCGGCCAGGCCGGCGAGCCCGGCCAGGCCGCGCAGCACCGGGCCGAGGCGGCCGGGGCCGGCCGGCCTCGTCTCCCCGGGCAGGGTGGTGGAGGTCATCGGAAGAGAGCGTCCAGATCCGGGGCCTTGGTGAATACGCCGTCGTTCTTGCCGAGTTCGGCCAGCTTCTCGATCGAGGCACGGTTGGCCTCGGTGGGCCAGCGCGGCAGGGTCAGGGACTTCGCCAGCTCGGCGTCGATCTTGGTGTAGGTGGCGAGGATGTCGCGGACCTCGTCGGGGTGTTCGTCGGCGTACCGCAGGGACTCGTTCATCGCCTCGGTGAACTTCTTCACCAGCTCCGGGTCCTCCTTGGCGATCTCGGCGGAGGTGAAGTACGTGGCCACGGTCAGGTCCGGGGCGGTGTCGACGAAGTTGGAGGCGATGACGCGGGCGCCCTGGGCCTTGGCGATGGAGAGCGCGGGCTCGACCAGCCAGGCGGCGTCGACCCGGCCCTCGGAGAGGGCGGCGGGCATCTGGTCGAAGGCGAGTTCGGTGAACTCGATGTCCCCGGGGTCGCCGCCGGCCTTGCGCACCGACTCACGGACGGTGGTGTCGCCGATGTTCTTCAGCGTGTTGACGGCGACCTTCTTGCCGGCCAGGTCCTCGGCCGACTTGAGCGCGCTGTCCTCCGGGACCGCCACGCCGCCGAAGTCGGCGCCGTCCTTGCCGGTGGAGGCCACGCCGTTGGCGACCGACTGGATCGGCACGCCCTTGGAGTGGGCGACCATCAGCGAGGTCACGTTGGAGAAGCCGAACTGGAACTGGCCGCTGACCACGCCGGGCACGATGGCCGCGCCGCCCTGGCCGCTCTCCAGCGTCAGGTCGATGCCCCGGTCCTCGAAGAAGCCCTGCTTGTCGCCCAGGTAGATCGGGGCGACGTCGAGGATCGGGATGACGCCGACCTTCACCTGCGCGGTGCCGCCGTCCCCCGCCTCGGCGTCGTCGCCGGAGGAGGCCGAGGAACCGCATCCGGCCAGCGCGACGGCGGTCGCCGCCGCGATGACGAGTCTGGAAAGCCGGTGGTGCATAAGGACTCCCGGGTGTGAGGGGCCGGCGGAGACCGGTGACCCTGTAGTTGTTCGCTATGCGCACGAGTGTGCGGAGAGTGAAACGAACGTAGGCTGTGCATCGGAAGGCGTCAATGGGTGCGGCAGAGCCGTTTCCGAACCGCCGCCCGACGTCCGCCCGACGCCCGTCCGGATGTCCGTCCGATGTCCGCCCGCCGCCGGATGTGCTGCCGGAACCGCGGCGGACCCGTCGTGATTGGCCCGTGCACAGAGCGGTGAAATGGCCCATACACCTGAGCCACTCGGCTCGTACCGTTCCTGTCATGACGAACACGACGACGGAGACGCAGAGCCGCACGGACGGCACCGGGGGCACGGACGGCGCGGGGGCCGGGAGCGGCGCGGCACCGGCCGGCACGGCGGAGGGCAGGGCAGCGGGCAAGGCGGGGGGCAGCCTCGGCGGGCCCCGGATGAACCTGCCCAAGCTGGCCCCCGGCGTCTACCGGGCCATGGTGGCCCTCGACCGGGCCGCCTCCGAGGGCGTGGACCCGGTGCTGGCCGAGCTGGTCAAGATCCGCGCCTCACAGCTCAACCACTGCGCCTTCTGCCTGGACATGCACATCAAGGACGCCCGCGCGGCCGGTGAGCGCGAGGACCGCATCTACCTGCTGAACGCCTGGGAGGAGGCCACCGGCTACTACACGGAGCGGGAAAGGGCGGCACTCGCGCTCACCGAGGCGGTCACCCTGCTTCCCGGCGGCGTCCCGGACGAGGTGTACGAGCGGGCCGCCGGGCAGTTCGAGGAGGCCGAACTGGCCCAGCTCATCGCGCTCATCCTCACCATCAACGCCTGGAACCGGATCGCCGTGACCACCCGGGCCCTGCCGGGCGTCTACCAGCCGGGCCGCCACTGACGGCCCCCGCGGCCGGCGCCTCCCGCAACGACGGCGCGGGCCGGGCCACCGGTCTCCCGGCGGCCCGGCCCGCGCCGTCTTCCGCACCCCGGCGGCTCCGCGGCCGGCGAGGGCTCGCGGAGGCGGGGGTTACGGCATCGCAGGGGTTACGGCATCCAGGCCTTCCAGACGTCCGGGTTGGCCTTCGTCCACTTCTCGGCGGCGGCCTCCGGCGACATCTTCTCGCCCGCGATCATCTTCGCGATCTCGTTCTGCTGCTCGGTCGTCAGCTTGAGGTTCTTCAGGAACTCGGCCGCCTCGCCGCCGTTCTCGGCGAAGTCGGCGTTGAGGAACTTCTGCAGCGGGGTGTCCGGGTAGGCGCACGCGACTTTCTTCGGGTCCTTGTCGCAGCCCTCCTTGTACTCCGGCAGCTCCACCTCGACCAGGTCGATCTCGGCGTTCAGCCACTGCGGGGTCCACCAGTACGTCAGGAAGGGCTTCTTGTCCTTGACGTTCTTCCGGATCTCGGTGATCTGCGCGGCCTCGCTGCCCGCGTAGACGGCCTTGAAGTCCAGGTCCAGGTTCTTGATGATCGCTTCGTCATTGGTGACGTAGTCGGGCGAGCCCTCCAGGATCTGGCCCTTCGAACCCGTCTCCGAGGTGCTCAGCTCGTCGGCGTACTTGTTGAGGTTCTTCCAGTTGGTGACGTCCGGGTTCTCGTCGGCGAAGTACTTGGGGACGAACCAGCCGATGTGCCCGGTGACGCCGAGGTCACCGGCCCGGACGACGGTCTTCTTCTCCTCGATGTACTTCTGCTCCTGCTCGGGGTGGCCCCAGTCCTCCAGGATGGCGTCGATGTTCCCCTTGCTGAGCGCGTCCCAGGCGAGGACCTCGCCCATCTGCTGCGCCTTGACCTTGTAGCCGAGTTCGCTCTCCAGCAGGTGCTTGGCCACGGCGACGTTCGCCTCGGCGCCGACCCAGGACGGCACGGTGAGCCGGACGGTCTTCTTCCCGCCGCCCGCAGAGTCCGGCGCGCCCGTGTCGGCGGCGCCGCACGCGCTGAGCAGCAGCATCCCGCCCGCGACGGCGACGGCGGTGGCGGTTCTGCGGGTTCGTTCGGTGGTGCGCATAAGAGGTTCCTTATCCATGGGTGCGTGAACAGCGTTGGTGCGTGAGGCGCGTGAAGACCGCTGGTGCGGGAGCGCCGTGCGGCGGCCGGCGGTGGTCAGGTGTCCTTCCGCCGGGCGGTGGTGGGCTGGGTGACCCGGTCCAGGACCAGGCCGAGGCAGACGATGGCCGCTCCGGCCACCAGTCCGACGCCGAGGTCACCGCGCGACAGGCCGTAGACGACGTCGTAGCCGAGGGCTCCGCCACCGACCAGGCCGCCGACGATGACCACGGCGAGGACGAGGACGATGCCCTGGTTGACGGCCAGCAGCAGGGCCGGGCGGGCCAGTGGCAGCTGCACCTGGCGCAGCAGCTGGGTGCCGCTCGCCCCCAGGGAGCGGGCGGCCTCCACCGCGGCGGGGTCCACCTGCCGCAGCCCCTGGGCGGTGATCCGGACGACGGCGGGGAGCGCGTAGACCACGGCCGCGACGATGGCGGCGACCCGGCCGACCGCGAACAGCGCCACCACCGGGATCAGATAGACGAACTGCGGCATCGTCTGCATGGCGTCGAGGACGGGCCGCAGCGAGCGGTCCACCCAGGGGACCCGGGCCGCGAGGACGCCCGTGGCGAAGCCGAGCAGCAGGGTCACCACCAGGGCCGCGAGGACCTGGGACAGGGTGTTGAGGGACTCCGGCCACACCCCCATGACGCCGATCGCGGCCATCGCGAGCACCGCGGTGAGCGCGGTCCGCCAGGTGCCCACCGCCAGGGCGAGCGCGGCGACCAGCAGCAGGACCAGCCACCAGGGCAGCGCCACCAGGCCGTCGTGCAGCGGGTTCAGCACCCAGTCGGTGAAGGCGCCCGCCCACACCTCGGTGCCGCCGACGACGGGCAGGCCGTCCCGGAGCTGCGCGATGACCGAGTTCTTGAAGTCGTTGACGGCCGGTGAGATGTCGTACGTCCACGCCGCCGGCCACTCCGCGGTGGTCAGGAACCGGCCCGCCACCGCCAGGGCGGCCGTACCGGCGACGACCGCGGCCCAGGCGGCCGGCCCGCGCAGGAGACGCGGCCCGGCGGTGCGCCCGGTGTCGTCCAGCCGCGCTCCGGCCGCCGCGGTGGTGCGGTCCAGCCAGATCGCGATGAGGACGATCGGGATGCCGGCGGCGAGCGCCTGGCCGACGTCGACGGTCGACAGCGCCTGGTAGATCTCCTCGCCGAGACCGCCGGCTCCGACCAGCGCCGCGATGACGACCATGGACAGCGCCATCATGATCGTCTGGTTGAGGCCGAGGAGCATGTCCTTGCGCGCCAGCGGGATGCGGACGGTCAGCAGCCGCTGGAGCGGGTTCGCGCCGAGCGAGGCCGAGGCCTCCAGCACCGCCGCGTCGGTGCCGCGCAGCCCGAGGGCCGTGAGACGGGCCATCGGCGGCGCGGCGTAGATGACGGTGGAGAACAGGGCGGCGGGCGTGCCGATGCCGAAGACCAGCACGAACGGCAGCAGATAGGCGAAGGCCGGGAGCACCTGCATGGTGTCCAGGACCGGGCGCAGCAGCCGGTGGACGCGGTCGGAGAGGCCGGCGGCCAGCCCGAGCAGCACACCGATGACGGCCGCCACGGCCACCGCGACGATCATCAGGGCCAGGGTCAGCACGGCGGGTTCCCACATGCCCAGCAGTCCGCAGGCGGCGAAGGCCCCGAGGGCGGTGGCGGCGGTCCGCAGCCCCTTGCGGTGCGCGAGGCCGCCGGCCCGCCAGGCGAGGAGGACCCCGCCGGCGGTCACCCCGAGCCAGCCCAGTGACAGCAGCAGCTGGTACACCGCGTCGACGGAGGCGGTGGCCGTGTTGCTGAGGTGCAGGAGGAAGTACAGGAAGAGGGGGTGGGTGTCCCGGTTGTCGATGATCCAGTCGCTGAGCCCGTTCAGCGGCTCCGAGAGCTCGGCCCGGAGCGCGGCCGGCCAGGTGCCGGTGAACTCGGTCGCGGCGGCCAGGGACAGCAGGACGAGCAGGACGGCGGCGAGCATGACCGCCTTGCCGGCGGGCAGGCGGGGCAGACGGGCGACGGCTGCCCCGGTACGCCCGGCGGTGCTGGTCTTCTCCGGCTGCCCGGGCTCCCCCGGCGGGCCGCCGGTGCCGGGGCCGGCCGGTGCCGTGGCCGGGGAGGTGGTCGCGCTCATGCCGCCGCCCCCTGTGGGGCACGGGCCGGGCGGGCCGGCCGGAGCCGGGGGCGGGGCCGGGGCCCGGCCGTCCCGGGCAGGTGCCGGGTCGCGGATCGCGGTCTCATCGGGCCGCCACCGCCTTCTCGCCGGCTATCGCGGCCAGCAGGCACCCGGCGTCGACGACGCCCAGGCAGCGGCCGCCCTCCATGACGCGCACGGGGGCGCCGGAGCGGGCGACGGTCCCGACCGCCTCGGCGACCGTGGTGTCCGGGGCGACCGTCTCCCCGGACCGGCCCTCGCCGTCCTCGGCGGGCCGCATGGCGTTCCGTACGGTGACGACCTGTTCGCGGGGCACGTCGCGGACGAAGTCCCGTACGTAGTCGTCGGCCGGGGAGCTCACGATCTCCTCGGGGGTGCCGAGCTGCACGATGCGGCCGTCGCGCATCAGCGCGATGCGGTCGCCGAGGCGCAGCGCCTCGTTGAGGTCGTGGGTGATGAACACCATCGTCCGCCCCTCCTCCCGGTGCAGGCGGATGACCTCCTCCTGCATGTCGCGCCGGATGAGCGGGTCGAGCGCGCTGAACGGCTCGTCGAAGAGGAGCACTTCGGGGTCGACGGCGAGCGCGCGGGCGAGGCCGACGCGCTGCTGCTGGCCGCCGGAGAGCTGGCCGGGGCGGCGGTGCTCCATCCCGGTCAGGCCGACCTTCTCCACCATGGCGGCCGCCCTGGCCCGGCGTTCGGCCCGGCCGATCCCCTGGATCTCCAGGCCGTAGGCGATGTTGTCGAGGACGGTGCGGTGCGGCAGCAGCCCGAAGTGCTGGAAGACCATCGACGCCCGGTGGCGGCGCAGGTCGCGCAGGTGGGCGCGGTCCATGGCGAGCACGTCCTCGCCGTCCATGGTGAGGGTGCCGCCGGTGGGTTCTATCAGCCGGGTGAGGCAGCGGACGAGGGTGGACTTGCCGGAGCCGGAGAGGCCCATGACGACGAAGACCTCGCCCCGGTGGACGTCGAAGGAGACGTCGCGGACGGCCGCGGTGCAGCCGGTGCGCTCGCGCAGTTCGCGGGCGGAGAGGTCCGCGTGCGCACTGCCGGGGATCTTGTCCGCGCCGGGCCCGAACACCTTCCACAGGCCGCGGACGGAGAACACGGGTACGGCGGGGTCGGCGGGGGCGGCGGGGCCCCCGGCCGGGGCCGCGGTGGCTGCCTTCTCCGCGGTCTGCGCGGTCTGCGCGGTCTGCGCGGTCTCGGCGGTGGCTGGGGCGGCCGGCGTGGCCGGCGGGTCGGCTTTCTCGGCGCTCATCGCGCGTCATCTCCCGGGGTCGTCGGGTCGGCGAGCAGGTCCGCGCACTTCTCCCCGACCATCAGCACGCCGATCATCGGGTTGACGGCGGTCATGGTCGGGAAGACGGAGGCGTCGGCGATCCGGATGCCCTCCAGGCCCCGGATTCTCAGGTGCGGGTCGACCACGGCGAGCGGGTCGTCCGCGGCGCCCATCCGGCAGGTGCCGGCCGGGTGGTAGACGGTGTGGGCCGCCTTGCGGGCGTACTCGCCGAGTTCCTCGTCCGAGGTGATCTCCGGTCCGGGGGCCACCTCGCGCTTCAGCCAGTGGGCGAGGGGTTCCGTCTTCGCGATCTCGCGGGCGAGTTTGATGCCGTCCACCAGCGTGCGGCCGTCGTAGTCGTCCTCGTCCGTGAAGTAGCGGAAGTCCAGGGCCGGTTTCACCGCCGGGTCCGCGCTGGTGAGGTACAGCCGGCCGCGGCTGCGCGGTTTGGGGATGTTGGGGGTCATCGACACCCCGTACGGGGGCTTCTCGTAGCCCAGCCGCTCGGGGTTGTCGGTGAACGGGATCTGGTAGAAGTGGAACATCAGGTCCGGGCCGCTGGACGCGGGGTCCCGGCGGACGAAGAGGCCCGCGTCCGAGTCCATCGCCGAGTTCTCCGGGATGGGCCCGTGGGTCTCCCAGACGATCACCGACTCGGGGTGGTCGAGCAGGTTCTCCCCCACGCCCGGAAGGTCGTGGACGACGGGGATGCCCAGCGCCTCCAGGTCCTCGCGGGGGCCGATGCCGGAGTGCAGCAGCAGCCGGGGGGTGTCGACGGCGCCCGCGCAGACCAGCACCTCGCGCCGGGCCCGCAGCAGCGTCTCCGTACCGTCCGCGGCGCGGACGTGCACGCCGGTGGCGCGGGTGCCGTCCAGCTCCAGCCGGTACGCCCAGGTCTCCAGCAGGATGCGGAGATTGGGGCGGTCACCGGCCTCGATGTGCGGGTGGAGGTAGGCGACGGAGGCGGAGGAGCGCTTGTTGGTCTCCGGGTGGTAGGCGAGGTCGAAGAATCCGGCGCCCTCGTGGAACGGCCGCTCGTTGAACCCCTCGACGCGGGGGACCCCGGCGGCCTCACGGGCGGCCTCGACGAAGTCCCGGGCGATGGCGTTCCGGTCCTTCTCGTCCACGGCGACGATGTTGTTGCGCAGCTTGCCGAAGTAGGGCTCCATGGCCGCCGCGTCCCAGCCGGTGGCGCCCGCCCCGGCCCACTCGTCCCAGTCGCCGGGCAGCGGCTTGAAGCTGATGAGCGTGTTGTGCGAGGAGCAGCCGCCGAGGACCCGGGCCCGGCTGTGCCGGATGTGGGAGTTGCCGCGCGGCTGCTCCGTGGTCGGGTAGTCGTAGTCCAGCTCGCCGCCGAGCAGGCCCAGCCAGCGGCGCAGCGTGAGCACGTCGGGGCGGTCGATGTCGGACGGGCCGCCCTCGACGAGGGTGACGGTGACCGAGGGGTCCTCGGCGAGCCGCGAGGCGATCACCGAGCCGGCGGTGCCGCCTCCGACGATCACATAGTCGGCTGCCGCCGGATCGGGGCGGGTGGTCGCGGACGGCGGTGGCATGGGTGGTGCTCCTCCTGGGAAAACGGTGCGCGTGAGGTCGGTGCGGCAGAGGTCCGGGGTGGGTCAGCCCGCGAACCAGCGCTGCGGGCGGGGGTCGAGGTTCTGGTAGATGTGCTTGGCCTCGCGGTACTCCGCGAGCCCCGCCGGACCCAGCTCCCTGCCGGTGCCGGACCTGCCGAAGCCGCCCCACTCGGCCTGCGGCAGATACGGGTGGTAGTCGTTGATCCAGACGGTGCCGTGGCGCAGCCGTCCGGCGACGCGCCGGGCGCGGCCCGCGTCGGCGGTCCACACCGCTCCGGCGAGCCCGTACTCGGTGTCGTTGGCGAGGGCGACGGCCTCGTCCTCGTCGCGGAAGGTCTCGACGGTCAGCAGCGGGCCGAACGTTTCCTCGCGGACGACCCGCATCTCCCGGTGGCAGGCGTCCAGCACGGTGGGCGAGTAGAACCAGCCGGTGGCCGGGCGCACGGCGGAGGGCTCGGGGCGGGAGCCGCCGGCCCGGACGACGGCGCCCTCCTCGCGGGCGGAGGCGACGTACATCTCGGTCTTGGCGAGCTGCTGGGCGGAGACGAGGGGGCCGCACTCCACGCCGTCCTCGGTGCCGCGGCCGAGTCTGATCGCGGCGGCGCGGCGGGCGAGTTCGGTGACGAAGCGTTCCCGGACGGACTCCTCGACGATGAGGCGGGCGCCGGCCGAGCAGACCTGGCCGCTGTGGAAGAAGGCGGCGTTGAGCGCCTGGTCGACGGCGGTGTCGAAGCCCTCGTCGGTGGCGCAGGCGTCGGCGAAGACGACGTTGGGGTTCTTGCCGCCCAGTTCCAGGGCGACCTTCTTCACGGTCGCGGCGGCGGCCCGGGCGACCTTGGTGCCGCTGGCCAGTCCCCCGGTGAAGGAGACCAGGTCGACGCCGGGGTGCTCGGAGAGCCGGGCCCCGACGGGGTCGCCGGCGCCGGTGACGAGGTTCGCGACCCCCTCCGGGAGCCCCGCCTCGGCCAGCAGCCGGATCAGGTGGACGGTGGACAGCGGGGTGATCTCGCTGGGCTTGAGGACGAAGGTGTTCCCCGCGGCGAGGGCGGGGGCGACCTTCCAGGACGCCTGGAGCAGGGGGTAGTTCCAGGGGGTGATCAGCGCGCAGACGCCGACGGGCTCGTGCACCACGACGCTGTGCACCCGCGGGTCGCCCGCGTCGACGACCCGGCCGCCGCTCTCGTGCTCCACGAGGCCGGCGAAGTAGCGGAAGGCCGCCGTCACGTCGTCGACGTCGACGCGGCCCTCTTCGAGGGTCTTGCCGGTGTCGCGGCTCTCAGTGAGCGCGATCTCCTCGCGGTCGCGCTGGAGCAGTTCGGCGACGCGGCGCAGCAGTTCCGCGCGCTCGGCCACCGGGGTCCGGGGCCAGGGCCCGGAGTCGAAGGCGCGGCGCGCGGCGGCCACGGCGGCGTCCGTGTCCCCGGCGTCCCCCTCGGCCACGAGCGCCAGGACGGTGGCGTCCGCGGGGTCGAGCACCTCGCGTGTGGCGCCGGATGCGGCCGCGCGCCAGGTGCCGTCGATATGGAGGGTGTCGAGGGCCGACATGGGGGTTCCACCTTCTCTGCCTGGATGTGCGTGCCGGTGCGGTCGGGATTGAGGCACCGGCGACGGGGAACCATCCCCCCTTGGCCGAAAAGTATGCGGAAAACTTAACGCTGAGTGTTTTTCCTCACTTACGGTTCGGTTAAGGCCCCTGACGGACGACGGCCCGTCGCCGGTCCGTGACAGACCGGCGACGGGCCGTCGCCAGGCTCCGTACCGGCCGCGGGCCGGGGCGGGGCGGGGCGGGGCGGGGCGGGGCGGGAGATCAGAGCAGGCCGAGACCGCGCACCGCGTCGCGCTCCTCCGCCAGCTCCCGCACCGAGGCGTCGATGCGGGTGCGGGAGAACTCGTTGATGTCCAGAGCCTGGACGATCTTGTAGGCGCCGCCCTCACAGGTGACCGGGAAGGAGGAGATCAGGCCCTCCGGGACACCGTAGGAGCCGTCCGACGGGATGCCCATGGAGGTCCAGTCGCCCTCGGCGGTGCCGTTGACCCAGGTGTGGACGTGGTCGATGGCGGCGTTGGCGGCCGAGGCGGCCGAGGACGCGCCCCGGGCCTCGATGATCGCGGCACCGCGCTTGGCCACGGTCGGGATGAAGGTGTCGGCGAGCCAGGCCTCGTCGTTCACGGTCTCGGCGGCGTTCTTGCCGGCGATCTCCGCGTGGAAGATGTCCGGGTACTGGGTGGCGGAGTGGTTGCCCCAGATCGTCAGCTTCTTGATGTCGGAGACCGCGGCGCCGGTCTTCGCCGCGAGCTGCGAGATGGCGCGGTTGTGGTCCAGGCGGGTCATCGCGGTGAAGCGCTCGGCCGGTACGTCCGGGGCGGCGGCCTGCGCGATGAGCGCGTTGGTGTTGGCCGGGTTGCCGACGACGAGGACCTTGACGTCGTCCGCCGCGTGATCGTTGATCGCCTTGCCCTGGGGCTTGAAGATGCCGCCGTTGGCCTCCAGCAGGTCACCGCGCTCCATGCCCTTGGTCCGGGGGCGGGCGCCGACGAGGAGGCCCACGTTCGCGCCGTCGAAGGCCACGTTCGGGTCATCGGTGATCTCGATGCCGCGCAGCAGCGGGAAGGCGCAGTCGTCGAGCTCCATCGCGGTGCCCTCGGCGGCCTTGAGCCCCTGCGGAATCTCCAGGAGGCGCAGCTTGACCGGCACGTCCGCGCCGAGGAGGTGACCGGAGGCGATACGGAAGAGCAGCGCGTAGCCGATCTGCCCGGCCGCGCCGGTGACGGTGACATTGACGGGAGTGCGAGTCATGTGCGATCTCCTGCTGCGGGTCGTGGTGGGTGTCCCTGCCCCATGTGATCTTCGGCCTCCCGGCCCGGTTGTGCCCGGGAAAAGCAAGGTGCGGGAGACCGGCGTCAGGCTATCCGACCGCGGGTCCGCGGGGCCCTGCCGCCCCTGTGTGTCCCGGCTCACGGCCCGCGGGGCGGGGGACGCACGGGGGTGGGTACGGGGGGTGCGCCGGGTGCTGGAGCCGCGCCCTGCGGCTGTACCGGCGCGGCGGTGACGGGGCGGCGGCGCGGAGTACGGGGTGCGGGGGCGCGGGGTGGGGCGGCGGGGGCGGCCGCTCGTCGAGGAGGGGGGGAGACGAACGGCCGCCAAGGGGGTGTGCCGCACCCGTGGGGGGTTGTCGGTCGCCTGCCCCCGAGCGGCGGACCCATGCACCGCGGAGGGCGGAAAGAAGCGGACGGACCGCCACCGGTGCGGTGACGGTCCCGTCCTCGCGGCTGAACGGCGGGCCCACGGGTGAACGGCCGACCCATGGGTGAACGGCTCGCCCATGGGTGAACGGCTGCCGCCCCCGTCCGCGGCGGCGCCGTGGACGGGGGCGAGGTCGGCTACCCCGCGGCGGTCGGGCCGCCCTGGGTCTGCGACGTGCCCGACCCGGTGCCGCCCGGCGGGGTGGAGGTCCCGGAACCCGGCGGGGCGGAGGTCCCGGAGCCGTCCTCGCCGCTGGGACGCGCGCAGCCCTTCTCACCGGCCACCGTGGTGCCGCAGACCTCGGCGTCGGCCGGCTCGCCGGCGGCCACCATCAGGGTGTACGCCTCCGTCACCCCGGGCTGTCCCCCGCTCCCCGCGGCGACCTCGGCGCTCTCGCTCTGCTGCCCCACGGCGACCCGCACCGAGTCGCCGGCGGCCGCCTCGGTGATCCGTGCCCAGACCGCGCCGCAGACCTCGCTGTGCCGCATCTCGACGAACGCCGCGCCGACGCGGACCTCCGTGACGGTGCGGGCGTACTCACCGCCGCAGCCCTGCTCCTCCGGGTCCTCGCCCGTGCAGGCGTCGCCCGAGCAGTTCACGCCCTCGGGGAGTTCCGTCGGCTCCGGAGTGGGTGTCGGCGTGGTGGCGACCCGGGCCTTGCCGTCCGCCGGGGCCCCGTCGCCGAGGTCGAGGAAGAACACGGCACCGGCGGTCACGGCCAGCGCCCCGGCCAGTCCGAGGCCGAACAGCAGCAGGCGCCGGGCGCCGCCGGAGCCCGTACCGCCGGAGCCCGTGTCGCCGGAGCGTGCCTCGCGGCCCCCGCCCGGCCCGGCCCCCGGGGCCGTCACGACGGACAGCGCGACGGTGTCGGGGGTCGGGTGCCCGGGCTCGTCGGGAGCGGCCGGGTGTCCGGGCGTTCCCCGCCCGGGAGCCGGCCGGCCGCGCGAGGGCACTCCGGGCGCCGTGGGTCCGGCCGCCGCGCCGCCGGGAGCCGGCTGCCCGGGCGCGGACTGCCCGGGCGGCGGCGCCTGCCGTTGTTCCGCGGCGGGATCGTGACCGGCCTCGGCGCGGGCCCAGGCCGCCTCGGCCCGTTCCCACTGGGCCGTGAGCGGCCCGGTGGCGTAACCCGTCACCTCGGCCAGCGCCACCACCGCGCCCAGCGGCGGCAGCAGACGGCCGTTCAGGTAACGGTCCCACGAGGTCTTGCTGTAGCCGGTACGGTCCGCGACGGACCCGACCCCCAGACCGCTGAGCTCGACGATCCGGCGGAGCTGTCCGGTGAACTCCCGTATTTGCGGGTCCAGTTCCTCCGGCAGCACCTTCCAACGAGGCATTGCCTCCCCCTGTTCCCCCCGCGTGTGCACAAGTACCCGGCCGCGGTCTGGCCTCCCAGCACAACACCGCCTGCCGTCAAGGATGTTCGGGATCAGGATGTCAGTTCCCCCGCGGCTGCGACACGGGTGTCCCCCGTTCGGGACGCGGGCGCCCGGGACGACGTCCCGCGCCGGCGGCGGTACGCCCGTATCCGTCCCGGTCGGGAGGGGTTGGGCCGTGGGGCCGGGCGGATACGGGGCCGGGGCGCGGCCCGGCGCGGCCGTGCGGGACCGTTACCGACTGCCGACACAGCCCGCACAGCGTGATCACGGCGTGCCGGAACGGTCACTTCCGAGCCACAGAGCACCCTCGTCTCTTGTTCCCGAACACGCGGACGAAGAGGCTCTGAGCCAGGCGGAGCTCGTCCCGGCCCGGGGGAGGGGACGGGCTCCGCCGTCCGCGGTGGCGCGGGGAGCCGGAGCCGTACCGGTCAGGTCGTGCCAGCACCGGCGGCCCCGTCCCCGGTCGTGTCCCCGTCCCCGGCCGTGCCGAAGCACTCGCGCTGCCCTCCCGTGGCCGGGAGCAGACAGGCGCGGAGGGCCGACCGCTCCCCGGCCCCGATCATCGGCGTGTAGAGATAGCTCTCGGCGTCGTACCGGTCGGCCACGGTGGCCTGCTGGAACCGGCCGCCCGGGGCGGTGATCCGGATCCGGTCACCGACGCCCGACTGCCAGATCCGGGCCCAGGCGGCACCGCACCGTTCGCTGTAGCGGATCTCCATGCCCGCGCCCCCGGCCGTGCGGTGACCGCCGAGCGTCCGCACGGCGATCCCGCAGCCCATGCTCTCCGGGTCCTTCCCGTCGCACGCCGCTCCCCGGCAGCCCGGCGGCGGCAGGCTCGGCGACGCGGAGGCGGAGCTGCCCGGTCCCGCGGCCGCCTGCCCCCCGGCACCGTCGGGCAGGACACCGCCCAGGGCCAGCGCGCCCGCGACGGCCGCGATCGCGCCGACCGCGGCGACGACCGCGGTCCGCCACCGCGCCGCGGGCGGCCATCGGAGCGGACGGAGCGGGCGGCTGCCCGGGCCCGGCGCCTCCGGCCGGACCGCGACCGCTTCCCCGGCCCTCCCGGTCGTCCGTGTTCTCCCGGCCGCGCTGCCGCCGGCCGCCGTGCCTCCGGCCGTCTCCGCGGATGTCCCGGCGGGGGCGCCGGTGGGTGTGCCGGTGGACGGCTCGGCCGCGGCCCGCCGCGGCTCCGCTCCGGCGGCCTCCCCCGGTGCCGCCCCGGCGCCGTCCGCCCCGCCCCGCGCGGTACCCGGCGGCCGGCCGGCCTCCGCCGCCGTTCCGGGCCCCTCCGTGCCGGCCCGCGCCCCGGCCGTCCGGCCTCGCGGGGTGCGCGTGGCACGCGGTGGGCACGGGGCCGCCGAGCCGAAGGCCCCGCGGCCGCTCCACTCGGCGTCGGCCAGGTCCCAGAGCACCAGCAGCCGCTCCGGGCGCTCCCCCGCGAGCCGGCAGAGGGCTTCCACGGCCTGCCGCGGCACCTGTTTCTTCCCGTTGAGGTACCGCTCCCAGGAGGACTTGCTGTACGGGGTGCGCTCCGCGAGCGCCGCGAGGCTGAGCCCCGTCCCCTTCCGAAGCTCCCGCAACTCCTCGGCCAGACGGGCGCATTCGGGGGCCAGGCCGGGCGGCCGGGCGGCGGGCGCACGCCCCGGTCCGGGCGAGCGAGGAGACCCCTGGGTCCCGGTCATCCGCGCAGCACTCCCCAGGTGTGCGGGCCGACCTTGCCGTCGACCACGAGTCCGTGCTCGTCCTGGATCCGTTTGACGGCCCGGGCGGTGAGATCGCCGTAGATGCCGTCGATGCCGCCCGGGGAGAAGCCGTGGTGCTTCAGCAGGCACTGGGCCTCGACGACGTCCCACCCGGTGGTGGAGTCCTGGAGCACCGCGTCGCGGGTCGCGCTGTGCCCGGCGCCGAGGAGGCCGTTCTCCCGGCGCACGTCGCAGCGGTAGGTGCGTCCCGGCTCGTAGACGAACGGGCCGTCGTGCGCCCGGGCGGAGGGCTCCGCCGGGGTGGAGGAAACGGCCGCGCCGGGAGCGGCCGGGGTGTCCCCGCCCTCCCAGGGCGCGGCGACCAGCAGCGCGGTCCCGGCGGCCACGGCGGCCACGGCGAGGCCGGCCACCACGGGTACGCGCAGGCGGCGGCGCCGGGTGGGCTCCGGCGCGCGGGCCGGATCCGGGCCCGGGCCGGGGAGCGGGTCCTCCGGCCCGCCCGGGTGCGGTACGGCAGAGGCCGCCCGGGCCGTGCCGTCCTCCGCCGGTGCGTCTCCTGCCGGGCTGTCCCGCGCTCCGCCGTCTCCCGCCGCGCCGTCCCCCGCCGGGCCGCCCCCCGCTGCGCCGTCCTCCGCGCCGGTGCTCCCGGCCGCCGGGGCTCCGGCGGTCCGGCGTCCGGCCGCCTCGGCCAGTTCGTGGAGCACCAGCAGCCGGGTGGGGTCGGTACCGCCGAGCCGGGCGAGCTGCTCCACCGCCTGACGCGGCGGCAGCGCCTTCCCGTTGAGATAGCGCTCCCAGGAGGAGCGGCTGTACGCGGTCTTCCGTCCGAGCGAGACCAGGCTCAGCCCGCTGCGGTCCTTGAGCCGTCTCAACTGCACCACCAGCTGCCGCGTGCGCTCGTCGAGCGTGTCCGGCAACTGCTTCCAACGCGACATGCTCCACCTCATCCGCGTCCGGAGCCCCGGAGGGAGGTTATCCCCCACCACGCCCGAGAACTTGGCGGCGGAGCGCGGGGTTTCTCCGCCCGGCATCCGAACCGACGGGTTCCGGTCAGGGTCCCGTGCCCGGGCGCGTCCCCGCTCCGTACCGTTCCGGGCGGCGTCCCAGCAGGTGGGGGCGGGTGTCGTCCCACGATCGCCCCCGTCGGCGGGCAGGCGTGGTGCCGCTGAGGAATGGCCCGCACTATCGGTTGTGCGACAAGGGCGGCGCGGTCCACCCCGCGCCGCCCCCACCCGGCCCAACGGAACCACCCTGACCACCCGACCCACCAGCGCCACCGGCACCGTCCGCACCGCCCGCATCGCTCCGGGGGAATCCATCGCGGGAACGGGCCCGGAGACCCGGAGAGCGCCGCGCGGCACACAGGCCGCGGCGGCCCCTCCCGCACACGGCGGCGGCCCGTCCTCTCACGGGGGAGAGGACGGACCGCCGTCCGAGGTACGGGGGCTGGGTCAGCGCACGGCGAAGCGGATGATCTTCTCCAGCCAGGGGATCTCCAGCCAGGGGTCGGGGAGCGACATCAGGGCCAGCAGCGAGATGAGGGCGCCCAGCACGCCGTAGGTCACCATGTCCGTGAAGCGGGACCGCACGGCCAGCATCCCCACCGACGGCAGCGCCCACCGCAGCACCGCGCCGGCGAGCAGCGAGAGCCCGATGAGCAGGGTGCCGACCCGGGAGACGCCGAAGGCTACGAGGATCAGGCCGACCGCGGTGCCGCCCAGCACCGACAGCAGCGGCCACTGCCGTACCGGGGCCGGCGCGTCGCCCGGCGCCGCACGGCCGCCGCCCTCGGGACGGGCGGTGCTCCGGGTGAAGCGGGGGAAGCGGCGGCTGCGGCCCGGTCCGGAACCCCTGCCCGGGCCGGTGTTCCCCTCCGTCCCGTGGTTCCCGTCCGTCCCGTGGTTCCCCTCCGTCCCGGCGTTCCCGTCCGCCTCGCGGCTCTCCACGGCGGCCTCAGCCCGCATGGTCCGCGGTGTCCCGGACCCCGGCCTGCCGTTCGGCGGCCTCCACGACGTTCTGCAGCAGCAGCGCGCGGGTCATCGGGCCGACACCGCCCGGGTTCGGCGCCACCCAGCCCGCGACCTCCGCCACGTCCGGGTGCACGTCGCCGACGATCTTCCCGCTCTCGTCCCGGCTGACGCCGACGTCCAGGACGGCCGCGCCCGGCTTGACGTCCTCGGGCCGGACGATGTGCGGCGCCCCAGCGGCGGCGACGATGATGTCGGCCTGCCGGAGCTGCGCGGAGAGGTCGCGGGTGCCGGTGTGGCAGAGGGTCACGGTCGCGTTGACCTCGCGGCGCGTGAACAGCAGGCCGATGGAGCGGCCGACGGTCATCCCGCGGCCGACGACGGTCAGATGCGCGCCCTTGGTCTCCACGCCGTGGCGGCGCAGCAGCGCCAGGATGCCGTTGGGGGTGCAGGGCAGGGCGGCCTCCTGGTTGAGCACCAGCTTGCCCAGGCTCATCGGGGCGAGGCCGTCGGCGTCCTTGGCGGGGTCGATCAGCTCCAGGACGCGGCCGGTGTCGATGCCCTTGGGCAGCGGGAGCTGGACGATGTAGCCGGTGCAGGCCGGGTCCGCGTTGAGCTCCCGTACGACGGCCTCGATCTCCTCCTGCGTGGCGGTCGCGGGGAGTTCGCGCTGGATGGAGGCGATACCGACCTGCGCGCAGTCGCGGTGCTTCCCGGCGACGTACTTCTGGCTGCCGACGTCGTCGCCGACGAGGAGGGTGCCGAGCCCGGGCGTCACGCCGCGGGACCTGAGCTCCGCGACGCGGGTGGCGAGTTCGGACTTGATCGCGGCCGCGGTGGCCTTGCCGTCGAGAATCTGGGCAGTCATGGCTTCATCCTCCCGGATGACCGGCGGCGGTGGCCAATGTGGTCCGCCGCGACGGGGCGGGGGCCCGCGGGGGTACGGGCGGTGGTGCGGGGCGCGGCACCGGCGGCCGGCCCCGGGCCGCGCGCCCCGGGGCGTACGGGCCCGGGGCGTACGGGCCCGGGGCGTACGGGCCCGGGGCGTACGGGCCCGGGGCGTACGGGCCCGGGGCGCGGGGGCGGGCCGGCTCAGTGGAAGAAGTGCCGGGTCCCGGTGAGGTACATCGTGACGCCGGCGGCCTTCGCCGCCTCGGTCACCTGCTCGTCGCGGACGGAGCCGCCCGGCTGGACCACGGCGGTGACACCGGCCTCCAGCAGCACCTCCAGGCCGTCCGGGAACGGGAAGAAGGCGTCGGAGGCGGCGTACGCGCCGGCCGCCCGCTCCGCGCCGGCCCGCTGCACCGCGAGCTTCGCGGAGTCGACGCGGTTGACCTGGCCCATGCCGACGCCGACGGTCGCGCCGCCCTTGGCGAGCAGGATGGCGTTGGACTTCACGGCGCGGCAGGCCCGCCAGGCGAAGGCCAGTTCGGCCAGCCCGGCCTCGTCCAGCGCGTCCCCGGAGACCCGGGTCCACGTCTCGGGCAGGTCGCCCTCGGCCTGGAGGCGGTCGCCGTGCTGGAGGAGCACACCGCCGGAGACCGGCCGCAGCTCGTTCGCCCGGCCCGGGGCGCCCCCGACGCGCAGCACCCGGATGTTCTTCTTGCGGGCCAGCACCTCGACGGCGCCGTCCTCGTACGCCGGGGCGGCCACGACCTCGGTGAAGATCTCCGCGACCTGCTCGGCCATCGCCACGGACACCGGGCGGTTGACGGCGATCACGCCGCCGAAGGCGGACAGCGGGTCGCAGGCGTGCGCCTTGCGGTGTGCCTCGGCCACGTCGGCGCCGACGGCGATGCCGCAGGGGTTGGCGTGCTTGATGATCGCCACGCAGGGCTCGTCGTGGTCGTGGGCGGCGCGGCGGGCGGCCTCGGTGTCGACGTAGTTGTTGAAGGACATCTCCTTGCCGTGCAGCTGCTCGGCGTTGGCGATCCCCTCGGGGGTGCCGTCGGTGTAGAGGGCGGCGGACTGGTGCGGGTTCTCGCCGTAGCGGAGGGTGCTCTTGCGGCGCCAGGTCTCGCCGAGGAACTCGGGCAGCGCGGTGACGTTCTCCGCGTGCTCGGGGGCGTAGGTGCCGGTGAACCAGGAGGCGACGGCGACGTCGTAGGCGGCGGTGTGCTGGAACGCCTCGGCCGCGAGCCGCTTGCGCGCGTCCAGGCCGAAGCCGCCGTCGCGGGCGGCGGCGAGGACGTCCCCGTAGCGCGCGGGGCTGGTGACCACGGCGACCGAGGGGTGGTTCTTGGCGGCGGCACGCACCATGGACGGCCCGCCGATGTCGATCTGCTCGACGCACTCGTCGGGGGTCGCGCCGGAGGCCACGGTCTCCCGGAACGGGTAGAGGTTGACGACGACCAGTTCGAAGGGCTCCACCTCCAGCTCGGCGAGCTGCTTGCGGTGCTCCTCCAGCCGCAGGTCGGCGAGGATGCCGGCGTGCACCCGGGGGTGCAGGGTCTTGACGCGCCCGTCCAGGCACTCGGGGAAGCCGGTCAGCTCCTCGACCTTGGTGACGGGCACGCCGGCGGCGGCGATCCGCCCGGCCGTGGAGCCGGTGGAGACCAGCTCGACCCCGGCCTCGTGCAGCCCACGGGCCAGCTCCTCCAGGCCGGTCTTGTCGTAGACGCTGACCAGCGCGCGGCGGATGGGCCGCTGCGTGCCGTCGGGGCCGTGGAGGCCCGCGGGGCCCGCGAGGCCTTCAGGAGTGGTCATGGGATCTGTACCTTTCGTCCCTCGATGCGATAGCCGTTGCGGGCCAGGCGCCCCACGACATCGACGAGCAGCCGTCGTTCGACTTCCTTGATCCGCTCATGGAGCGCCGCTCCCCCGTCCTCGTGGTCCTCGTCCCGGACCTCGACCACGCCCTGGGCGATGACCGGTCCGGTGTCGACGCCGTCGTCGACGAAGTGGACGGTGCAGCCGGTCACCCTGACCCCGTACGCGAGGGCGTCGCGCACGGCGTGGGCGCCGGGGAAGCTGGGGAGCAGCGCGGGGTGGGTGTTGATGAACCGCCCCCCGAACCGGGCGAGGAATTCCTTGCCCACGATTTTCATGAAACCCGCCGAGACCACGAGGTCCGGTGCGAAGCGGGCGGTGGCCTCGGTGAGCGCCCGGTCCCAGGCGGCCCGGTCCGGGTGGTCGCCGAGGCGGCAGACGAACGTCGGCAGCCCGGCGCGCTCGGCGCGCTCCAGGCCGGCGATGCCGTCGCGGTCGGCGCCGACGGCGACGATCTCGGCGCCGTACGAGCCGTCCGGGGCGGCCGCGACCGCGTCGAGCAGCGCCTGGAGATTCGTACCGGAGCCGGAGACCAGCACCACCAGCCGGGCGGGCCGGCCCCCGTCCGGAGTCCGGGAGCGGGCGCTGGGAGGGGGCGAGGACACGGCGGAACTCTCTCTCGAGGGGCGCAGGTTTGTGGGGTCGCACAAGCGAGGAGCATCCTGGTGTCCGGAAGACCCTACGAAGCCGCCGACCACGGGCCACGATACCGGCACCGCGGGCAGCCCCCGCGGGACGGGGGCGCGCGCGGGAGGTAGCGTGCGTCTCAGACACCGACGTCACTCCGAGGGCCGAATCCGCCGACGCGGGCCCGCGGCCCGGACGACGACACGAGGGAAGACAACACTCCAGATGCCGGACCGACGCCTCCGCGCGACTCCCAGCCTCCCGCCGTTCCCCACCCCGCTCCTGCGCGAACGCCCCCCGGCGTCGGCGTCCCCGGCCTCCGGCGGGCGGGACGGACGTGACGGACGCGACGGACATGACGCGCGCGGCAGCGGCGGTGACGGCGGAACGGCCGGAACGCCGGAGCCGGGCACGGACCGCGGGACCGCGGGCGGCGACCGGGCAGACGGCGACCGGACCGGCGGCGACCGGCCTTCCGATGGCCGGGCCGGCGAGCCCGACAACCCCTTCGCGCCGCCGCCGGAGGGCCGCCCCGACCAGGAGTGGCGGCCCCGCGGCGGGCGCGGCGAGGGCCGGGGCGGCGGCGAGGACGGCGGCCGGCGCCCCTCCTGGGGCAGCTCCCGGTGGAGCAGCCGCCAGCCGGGCCGCCAGAGCGGCGGTTTCGGCGGCGGACGCCAGGACGGGCCGGGCCGCTCCGAGGGCCCGGGCGGTCCCGGCGAGCTGCGCTGGGACCCGACGGACCCGAATCAGCGGCGCGCCCGGTACGCGATGGTCGCGGGCATGTGGGGGTTCATCCTCGCCCTGTTCAGCCTGCCCGAGATCGCCCTGCTGCTGGGCTCCCTCGCCCTGTACTGGGGCATCAGCTCCCTGCGGGGCAGGGCGCAGCGCCCGGAGAGTCCGGCGTCCCGTACCGCGGCCGCCCGCCCGGAGGACGTGTCGGGCACGCCGGACACCGCCGCGACCCCGGCCGCCGGACCTGCCAAGTCCCCGTCGCAGAACGGCGGTTACGGGGCCAAGTCGCAGAAGAGCGCGGCGGTCAGCGGGCTGGTCACGGGCAGCCTCGCCCTGGCCGTCGTGGCGACGACCTACACCTTCCAGATCGTCTACCGCGACTACTACACCTGTGTGGACGACGCCCTGACCCGCTCGTCCCAGCAGCAGTGCGAGGAACTCCTCCCCGAGCGCCTCCGCCCCCTCCTCGGCGTCCCGGACTGATCCGGGGGCACCAGCCCTTCCCGGGCCTCTCCGGGGCCTCGGGGCCTCTCCCGGATCTTCCGAAGAGCCCGCGCGCTTTCCGCCGGTCCGGCGGTCCGCCCGGGGTCCCGGCCCGTCAGGCCGCGGCGGTGACGGCGTCCGGGCCCGTGCCGCGCCACCGGCTCTTCCGCAGCCACCAGCCGTGGAGCACGAGCGCGGTGGGCAGCCCCAGCGCGCCCGTCCAGGCGGCTGCGGCCGCTCCGGTCCGCCAGGCGTCGGGACCGAGCCGGGCCAGCGCGCCGGTGCCCAGGGTGCCGCCGGACACGGCCGCGATCAGCGTCATCGCGAGCCCGCAGACCACCGCCCCGTAGAGGGCGGTCAACGGCGTCTGCCACCACGCGGGGACGGGCCGCCCCGCCGCCCGCGCCCGGTACGCGGCGAGGGCCGCGCGCCGGCCGAGGGCGATCCCCGCCGCCACGGGGACCGCGCCGGCGGCCCAGGTCAGCGGGGAACCGGGGCCCTCGGCCGGGAGCGCGGCGAGGAGGGGGAAGCGCGGCAGCTCCGGGTAGCCCGTGGTGGCGAGGGCGGTGACGGTGCTCCCGGCACCGGCCGTGAAGCCGGGCCCCAGTCCGTAGGCCGCGGCCCAGACGGCGGCGTTGGGCGCCAGGGCCAGGCAGAGCAGCAGGACGGCGGCCCGGCCGGGCACCGTTCCGTCGAGGGCGAGCAGCGCGTCCCGCGCCTCGGCACCGTGTACGGCGAGGGAGCCGGCCGTGAGCAGCGCACCGCCGCACAGGAGCACCCCGACCGCCAGAGCCGCCGCCCGCGGCCCGGCCCCCGCCCCCGGATAGCCGAACGGGGCGCGCACGGCGCGCGGCAGCCGGTGCAGAGCGGCGCGCACGCCGGCGGGCAGCCGCCGCTCGGCCAGGCCGCCGGAGGCCCAGGTGCCGCAGAGCACCGTCACGGCGCAGACGGCACCGAGCCGGGGCAGCACCTCGGCCGGCACGGCCCGCAGCGGCCCCTCGCCGGCGTACAGGGCGGCGCCGAGTCCGACGAGGAGGTAGCCGGCGCAGAGCCAGCCGAGTGCGCCGAACGCGCTGTACGCGGGCGGGTGCGGCAGCTCTCCGCTCTGCGGCGCCCCGTCCCGTGCCGCGTCCCGGTCGCCGGTCGTTCCTCGCGGTCCGGCGAACTCCGTCCGTGCGATGCGCGCCGCCAGGGCCGCCTCCGCGAGCGCGGCGGATTCCGCCGCCTCCGCCTGCTCCGCCTCCTCGGTGGCCCGCCGCGCCGAGCGGAACAGCAGCCACACCGGCAGCAGCCCGACCAGCAGCGGCGGCAGGCCCACGGGCGCCGTACCGCCGTCCGCCCCGGTGGCGCGGAGGAGTTCCACGCCGTGGCCGAGGAGCCAGAGGGCGGCTGCGGTCCGCAGCGCGCCCTCGGGTCCGGTGCCGGTGTCGGCCGAGACGATCCAGTGGGCGAGCACCACCACGGCGGGCACGCCCACCCCCAGCCCGGCCGCGACCGCGCCGCCCGCCACCCCGGCTCCGGCGGTGCGGAGGCGCTCGCCGGCCGGGACGGGCGGGGCGGCGGAGTGGTCGCGGGCGGGGAGGGGCAGCAGGCCGGGGTCGGCGATCGGTCGGCTCACACGGCCATGCTGCCAAGCGGCATCCGGTATATCCGGTTAGCCGCAAATATTCGCTGTGTCGTGTGCGCGTCCGGCCCGACCGGACGGTCCCGGGCACGGGGCGCCCGCGGCGGTTCCGGACATGCCGCAGGGCGCCGGCTCCCGCCCGGAGGGGGGACCGGCGCCCTGGGGAACGCCGGCCGCGCGGCCGTACAGCCGTGCGGCGGGCCGGAGATCAGCCGGCGAGGGCGGTGCGCGCCAGGCGGGCCGTCTCGGACGGGGTCTTGCCGACCTTCACGCCCGCGGCCTCCAGGGCCTCCTTCTTCGCCTGCGCGGTGCCGGAGGAGCCCGACACGATGGCGCCGGCGTGGCCCATGGTCTTGCCCTCGGGCGCGGTGAACCCGGCGACGTAGCCGACGACCGGCTTGGTCACGTTCGCCTTGATGTACTCCGCGGCCCGCTCCTCGGCGTCGCCGCCGATCTCACCGATCATCACGATCAGGTCGGTGTCGGGGTCGGCCTCGAAGGCGGCCAGGGCGTCGATGTGCGTGGTGCCGATGACCGGGTCGCCACCGATGCCGACGGCCGAGGAGAAGCCGAGGTCGCGCAGCTCGTACATCATCTGGTACGTCAGCGTGCCGGACTTCGAGACCAGGCCGATGCGGCCGGCGTTGGTGATGTCGGCCGGGATGATGCCGGCGTTCGACTGTCCGGGGGAGATGAGGCCCGGGCAGTTGGGGCCGACGATGCGGGTCTTGTGACCCCGGGCACCGGCGTGGGCCCAGAACGCGGCGGTGTCGTGCACCGCGATGCCCTCGGTGATGACGACGGCGAGGCCGATCTCGGCGTCGATCGCCTCGACGACCGCGTCCTTGGCGAACTTCGGCGGAACGAAGATGACCGTGACGTCCGCGCCGGTGGCCTCCATGGCCTCCTTGACGGAGCCGAAGACGGGCACCTCGGTGCCGTCGAAGTCGACCGTGGTGCCGGCCTTGCGCGGGTTCACGCCGCCGACGATGTTCGTACCCGAGGCAAGCATCCGCTTGGTGTGCTTCTGGCCCTCGGAGCCGGTCATCCCCTGGACGATGACCTTGCTTTCCTTGGTGAGGAAGATAGCCATGGTGTTGGTGACCCGTTCCCTTTACTTAGCAGCCAGCTCGGCGGCACGGTCGGCCGCACCGTCCATGGTGTCCACCTGCTGGACCAGCGGGTGGTTCGCGTCGGAGAGGATCTTGCGACCCAGCTCCGCGTTGTTGCCGTCGAGCCGCACGACCAGCGGCTTGTCGACCTCTTCGCCCTTGGACTTGAGCAGCTCCAGGGCCTGCACGATGCCGTTGGCGACCGCGTCGCAGGCGGTGATGCCGCCGAAGACGTTGACGAAGACGGACTTGACGGCCGGGTCGCCCAGGATGATCTCCAGGCCGTTCGCCATCACCTCGGCGGAGGCGCCGCCGCCGATGTCGAGGAAGTTGGCGGGCTTGACGTTGTTGTGCGCCTCACCGGCGTACGCGACGACGTCCAGGGTGCTCATCACGAGACCGGCGCCGTTGCCGATGATGCCGACCTCGCCGTCGAGCTTGACGTAGTTGAGGCCCTTGGCCTTGGCGGCGGCCTCCAGCGGGTCGGCCGCGGCCTTGTCCTCCAGCGCCGCGTGGTCCGGCTGGCGGAAGTCGGCGTTGGCATCCAGGGACACCTTGCCGTCCAGCGCCAGGACCTTGCCGTCGTCACCGGTCTTGGCCAGCGGGTTGACCTCGACGAGCAGGGCGTCCTCGGCGATGAACGCCTTCCACAGGGTCTGCAGGATCTCGGCGATCTGGTCCGCCACGTCGGCGGGGAACTTCGCCGCCTCGACGATCTCGCGGGCCTTCTCGGGGGTCACGCCCTCGTTGGCGTCCACCGGGACCTTGGCGAGGGCCTCGGGCTTGGTGGCCGCGACCTCCTCGATGTCCATGCCGCCCTCGACGGAGGCCATGGCCAGGAAGGTGCGGTTGGTGCGGTCCAGCAGGAAGGAGACGTAGTACTCCTCCTTGATCTCCGCGGTCTGGGCCAGCATCACCTTGTGGACCGTGTGGCCCTTGATGTCCATGCCCAGGATCTGGCCGGCCTTCTCGACCGCGTCGGCCGGGTCCTTGGCCAGCTTCACGCCGCCGGCCTTGCCGCGGCCACCGACCTTGACCTGCGCCTTGACGACCGCGCGGCCGCCGAGACGCTCGGTCACCTCGCGCGCCGCCTCAGGCGTGTCGATCACTTCACCGGCCAGCACCGGTACACCGTGCTTGGCGAAGAGGTCCCTCGCCTGATACTCGAACAGGTCCACGCGCGTCCGTCCCTTTGCGTCTCGATACCGCTGTCGTGGTGATTGCGGTGCGTTGTCTGCATGGGCGTGCCGCAGGGGCAGCGTGACGACGCGGTCACTGGGAGGCGCACACACTGGCCGGTACGCGGCATGTCCGTCCCGCAGGTTATCGCCGTCCGCCGGAGCGCCCTAAATCGCAGATCACATGTGCGCGGTGATTACAGTCACAGATCACAAGAGTGGCGGCGCGCCGTACCGGGGATATCCCCGGCATCGGCGACAGTGGCCTCGCCCGGGGCGGCTGCGCCGACCGGGCGGCGCCCGGCACCAGCGGTGGAGGCCGGTGCCGGGCGCCTTTTCCCGCCCCCGCTCCGGGCCTCAGGCGTTCGCCTCCCCTCCCCTCCCCCTCCCCTCCCCTCTTCTCGCTCGCCTCGCTCGTCTCTGTCGTCTCGGTCGCCTCGGTCGTCGGGTGCGCGGCCTGCCCCGGACCGGGCCGCCCCGCGGCCGTCGCGATCGGCGCCGCTGGAGCGCTCCCGGGTGGGCGCCGTCGGCATCCGACAAGCCCGCCGGTCCTTCTCTCGCCGGGCCGTATACGGCTCTTTCACACCTTGTACAGCTGCCGGTGATCCCGCGACCCATGGCCAAAGCGCTCATTTTTCGCCTTCCGGTACACAAACCGGCGCGCCGACACCCTCACCCTTTCGACTTAATCCGATTCCCGGAACATTGAATTCCGCCACGGCATTGATCACCCACTTCCGCTCCGGCCCCGGAAAATGCCCTGATTCACCGCCTTGGCATGGCTGGCGGAACGGTGCCATCCGCTTCGCGGAAAGGCCGGAAACCGTCCTTGACCCTCACTTGACGGGGCGCCCAGACTCCAAGTGGCACTCATGCACCAAGAGCCACAGGCAATTAACGCCTGGGCGCGCGGTACCGAAAATCGCGCGGGGTGTGCGTCGGGGGGACGGAGAACGTGCGCGTGCGTTCATGGGCCGTACACAACTCCTTCATCCCTTCTTCTCATCTCTTGGTGCGCGAAGGGAATGGAGGGAATGCCGGTGCGAACGGCCCATCCCGGCGTATACATCGAGGAACTTCCCAGTAGCGTCCGCACCATCGGCGCGGTCACCACCTCGGTGACCGCCTTCGTCGGGCACACCCGCCGAGGGCCGCTCAACCAGCCGGTGCGGATCACCAGTTTCGCCGACTTCGAACGCCGCTTCGGTGGTCTCACCGCCCGCAGCGCGGTCGGCCACGCCGTCCACCAGTTCTTCGGCAACGGCGGCTCCGCCGCGGTGATCGTGCGCGTGGCCGCCTCCGGCTCCGGGGAGGAGGCCGAGGTCACGCTCGAGTCCACCGAGGACGGCAGCGCCCGCCCGGTGCTCCGGGTCACCGCCCGGGAGGCCGGCGTCTGGGGCTCCGGCCTGCGGGTGTTCGTCGACCACGACACCCGGCGCCCGGACGAGACCTTCAATCTGCGGATCGCCGACGCGAACGGCGAGGCCCGGGAGAGCTACACCGGTCTCTCCATGCACCCCGGTCACGGGCGTTACGTGGAGACCGTGGTGAACGAGGGCTCGGAGCTGGTGCGGGTCAGGGTCACCGGCGAGGGCCGGCCCGACCCCTCCGGCACGGTGTCGAAGCCGTTCGGGGCCGAACTGCCCGACCCCGCCGTCGAACTGACCGTCAAGATCGGCAAGACGGAGCGCAGCTTCACCCTGTACGACCCCGCGGTGGACGGCCCGGCCCCGGTGACCGTCACCGAACTCGCCCTGCTGCTGGAGCGGAAGCTGCGGGCGCTGCCCGACGCGCCCGGCAAGCGGGCCTTCGCCCGGGCCGAGGCCACCGCCTTCGGCGACCGGATCCAGGTGGTCGCCGGGTCCGCGGACCCCCGCGACACCGTCAGGTTCCTCGGCGAGTGCGCCAACGACCTGGGCCTGGAGGGCTCGGTCAACCCGCCCGTCTTCCCGCTCACCGGCGGGGCGGACGGCGATCCGCCCGGACCGCGGGACCTCATCGGGAGCGAGGACCTCAAGACGGGGCTGCACGCGCTGCGCGACGCCGACGACGTCAACCTGCTGTCCCTGCCCGAGCTGGCGGCGTACGAGTCCACCGAGGACATGGTCACGGTCATCTCGGCGGCGGTGGCGCTCTGCGAGGAACGGCGGATCTTCCTGCTGGTCGACGCCCCGGCGTCCTGGACCAGCGTGGACCGGGCGCGGGCCGGGCTGGCCGCGTTCGACCCCGTCCGCAGCGACTACGCGGCGCTGTACTTCCCGCAGGTGCGGCTGACCGACCCGCTCACCGGGCGGCTGCGCACCTTCCCGCCGTCCGGCGCCGTGGCCGGTGTCACCGCCCGTACGGACGGTGAGCGCGGGGTGTGGAAGGCGGCGGCGGGCACGGAGGCCCGGCTGGCCGGCGTGCGGTCGCTGACCGTGCGGATCACCGACCGGGAGAGCGGCCTCCTCAACCCGCTGGGCGTCAACTGCCTGCGCACCTTCCCGGTACTCGGCCCGCTGGTCTGGGGGGCCCGCACCCTGGAGGGCGCGGACGGCCTGGACAGCGACTGGAAGTACGTACCGGTGCGGCGGCTCGCCCTGCACATCGAGGAGAGCCTCCACCGCGGGCTGCAGTGGGTGGTCTTCGAGCCGAACAGCGAACAGCTCTGGCAGCAGATCCGGCTGGACGCCTCGTCGTTCCTGCACACCCTGTTCCGCCAGGGCGCGTTCAAGGGCCGCACTCCCCGCGAGGCGTACTACGTGAAATGCGACGCGGACACCACCACCGAGCAGGACATCGCACAGGGCGTGGTGAACGTCGTGGTGGGATTCGCGCCGGTCAGGCCCGCGGAGTTCGTGGTCGTCAAGATCCAGCAGATCGCCGGACAGTTCGAGATTTAGGAATCCGATGGCCGAGTTTCAGATCAACGCCCATCGCTTCGACCCGTACAAGAATTTCAAGTTCCTCGTTCTCTGGGGCGGGCGTACGGTCGCGGGCATCAGCAAAATCAGCCCGCTGAAGCGCACCACCGAAGTGGTCAAGCACCGCAATGGCGGCGACCCCAGCACTCCGCGCAAATCGCCCGGGCGTTCCGAATTCGAGGGTGTGACCCTCGAACGCGGTGTCACCCACGATCCGGAATTCGACCGCTGGGCCAACAAGGTCTGGCAGGTCGGGGCCGGGCTGGGCGCCGAGGTGTCGCTCGCCGACTTCCGCCGGGACATCGTAATCCAGGTCCTCAACGAGGCCGGGCAGGTGGCCGTCTCGCACAAGCTCTACCGGGCCTGGCCCAGCGAGTACCAGGTACTGGGCGAGCTGGACGCCAACGCCAACGCCGTCGCGATCCAGAGTCTCAAGCTGGAGTGCGAGGGCTGGGAGCGGGACTACGAGGTGCCGGAGCCGACGGAGCCGTCCTTCACCAACCCGGTCTGAGCGCCGGGCGGTCCGCGTGATGGAGACGACGGCGCCGGCGGAAGCCCCGCGGCCCGGGACGGTGCACCCGCCCGGGACCGCGGAGCTGCTGGCCGTGTGGGAGGCGGGGCTCGCGCAGCACGGCCCCGGGCGGGCCCTGCTGCTGCACCGCGCGGCCCGCCCGGGGACCGGCACCGGCGAACTGCTGGCGATGCCGGTCGGCGAGCGGGAGACGGATCTGTTCGCGCTGCGGAGCGCGCTCTTCGGCGAGCGGATGGAGGTGCGGATCGAGTGCCGTGCCTGCGGCACGTCGATGGAGTTCGACCTCGACGCGGGGCGGTTGCCCGGTGAACCGCCCCGGGCCGGGGAGCCGTTGCGGGTCGCGGAGGACGGCTGGGTGGTCGAGTTCCGGCTGCCCACGGTCGCCGATCTCGCGGCGGTGGCCCGGGCGGCGGCGGACGGCGGGACAGCGCCGGATCCGGGTTCCGGTGGGGAGGGCGGCGTGCGTGGTGCCCCCGACGGCTCCGCCGCTGCGGAAGGTTCCGCCGGTTCCACCGGCCCCGCCGCGCCGGCCCGGCGGATGCTGCTGGCCCGCTGCATCGTCTCCGCGGCACGGAACGGCGAGCCGGTCCCCGGGGACCGGCTGCCCGACGTCCTGCCCGAGCGGGTGCGGCGGCGGATCGCCGAGGCCGCCGAGCGTGCCGACCCGGCCGCCGAGGTGACGCTCCACGTCACCTGCCCCGAGTGCGGCGAGGCCACCCCGGCCGAGCTGGACATCGCCTCCTACCTCTGGACCGAACTCGACTCCTGGGCGCGGGACCTGCTGCTCGACGTCCACCTGCTCGCCACCGCCTACGGCTGGAGCGAGCCGGAGATCCTGGCGCTGAGTCCGCTGCGGCGCCGCTACTACCTGGAGCTGTGCGCAGATGGCTGACCCCGACTACTTCGACCGGCTGCTGGCCCGGCACACCCCCGTACGGACGGTGACCGGCGCCGCCGCCCCGGCGCGGGTGCGGCCCCGGCTGCCCGGCCCGTTCGAGCGGGTCGAGTCGCTGCGTCCGGCGGGCTCCGGGCAGGACGAGGACGGTTTCCTCTCCGCGCCCGCGCCCCCGGCCGCCCGCGGGGTGGTCGAGACGGTCCGGCGGGAGCGCGAGGTCCGGACCGACCGGCACACCGTCGTCCGCTCCGAGGTGCCCCGCGGCGAGCCCGGGCCGCCGGTCACCGCGCGGCCCGCGGCGCCGCTGCTGCGGCCCGCCGCGCCGCTCGCACCCGGTCCGCGCCCGGCGGGGCGGGAGGCCCCGCGGCGGGAACGGCGGGCCGCGCCCGCCGCGCCCGCCCCCGGCATGCCGGAACCCACGGTCGCGGCGGCCGCGCCCCACCCCCCGGGCGTGGTCGCCGCTCCCCCCGCCGCCGTGCCGCCGCGCCCGCGCGAGGCGGACACGGCTGCGGCCCGGGAAGCCGCCCGCTCCGGTGCCGGACGGCGCCGGGGACGGGGCACGGAGCAGGTCGTGCATGTGGAGATCGGCCGGCTGGAGGTCAGCGCCGCGGGCGCGGCCCGTCCCGGCGAGCGGGCGGGCGGCGGTTCCGGCCGTACGGGCCGGCCCGCGCCGGCGCTGAGCCTGGAGGACTACCTGACGCGCGGCGGACGGAGGAGCTGAGGCATGAGCAACGCACTCGCCATCGCGACGGTCACCCAGGCGCTGGCCCACCTGATCGCGAACAACCTGACACCGGAGTTCAACGAGGCGGTCCGCGTCGAGCCCCGCAAGCCCCCGGCCGAGCCGCCGCCCGACCCGCTCATCACGGTCTTCTGCTACCAGGTGACGCCGAACGCCTCGATGCGCAACAACGACCTGCCGACCCGGGCCTCCGACGGCACCCTCGTCCAGCGGGCCGCGGCGGCGCTCGATCTGCACTATCTGATCAGCGCCTACGGGGAGGAGGCCGAGCTGGTCGGGCAGCGGCTCATCGGATGCGTGGTGCGCACGCTGCACGAGATCCCGGTGCTGCCGCGCGACGTGATCACGCAGGCCGCCGAGCGCCCGCATCTGGCGGGCAGCGATCTGGCCGACGCCGTGCAGAAGGTCCGCTTCACCCCGACCCAGATGGACATCGACGAGACCTCCAAGCTCTGGGGGATGCTCCACCAGACGCCGTACTCGCTGTCGGTGGCCTACCAGGCGTCGCTGGTGCTGATCGAGGGCCGTGAACTGCCCGTCCAGGCACCGCCGGTGGAGCGGCACACGGTACGGGCGCTGCCGTTCGGCGCCCCGGGCGCCCCGCTGCCGCCGGGGGGCGGTGCGGGTCCGCCGGACGGTCCGGGGCGGGCCGGGGGCGCGGCGCGAGCCGGGGGCCGGGCGCCGGCCGGCGGTGGCGCGTCGCGCGCGGGGCGGAACCCCGGCGCGGCCGCGGTCTCTCCCCCGGCCCGGCCCGGGACGGCGTCCGCCCCCGCGACGGCCTCCGCGGCACCCTCGGCGACCGCGGCCTCCACGGCCACGGCTCCGGCGGCGGCCGGTGCCGCCGCCCGGCGGACCACGGCACGGGCCGGACGCCCCGGCGCCGTGTCACCGGCGGCACGGACCAGGCCCGAGGAGCCCGCGCCCGCCACCACGGCACCGGCGCGCAAGCCCCGTGTCACCGGCGCGTCCCCGGCCCCCGGGCCCGGCGCGGGCCGCAGCGCCGCCGCAGCGCCCACCGGCACGGCGGGTGCCGGCGGCACGGCGAGCCCGGGGGGCACGGCGGGCACGACCGCCGGGAACGGCACCACAGGCCCCGGAAGCGGCGGCGCCAACGGCGCCCCCGGCGCGGCCGGCGAACAGCGGGAGGGCTGAGGCGCGGTGGCGGGGACAGGCGAGGGCGGGATGACGTCGGGCGGGACCGGGCCGGCCGCCGCGTCCGGGTACGCGGACGGTCCGGCGCTGGCCGCTGCCGTGCGGTCGGTCCTGGCGCGCCTCGACGCCCACGCCGCCCGCGCCCGGACGTCCACCCGGCCGGAGACCGGCGGCCCCGGCACCGCCCGCCCGGCCTCCCCCGGTCCGGCGCCCGGGCCCGTCCCCGGCGCGCGTCCGGCAGCGTCCGGGACGGAATCCCACCCGGCTCCCGCCCGTGCCCACACCGACGCCCCGGGCCCGGGCACCGGACCGGACCGGCCCGGGGAGGAGCCGTCCGCCGGCTCCGGGCCGGGGGCTCCCGAGCGGTCCGCGTCCGGCGGCCCCGCCACCCTCGACGCCCTCGTGGCCTGCTTCGGCCTCAGCTCCTTCGAACGCGATGTCCTGCTGCTCGCCGCTGCCGCCGAGCTGGAGCCGACCACCGCCTCCCGTTGCGCCGCCGCGAGCGGGGACCCCGAGCGCCCGTACCCGACGTTCTCCCTCGCCCTGGCCGCGCTGACCGAGCCCCATTGGAGCGCCCTCACCCCCGTGGCCCCGCTGCGCCGCTGGCGGCTGGTCGAGCTGGACGACGAGACCCGGCTGACCACGTCCCGTCTCCGTACGGACGAGCGCATCCTGCACTTCCTCCTCGGCTCGCCGTACCTGGACGCCCGGCTGCACGGCCTGCTGCGGCGGGTGCCGCTCCCGGCCGGCCTCCCGCCGTCGTACGAGACCGCCGCGCGGCGGATCGCCACCGGCTGGGCGGAGTCCGGACCGGGCGTGCCGCCGCGCGTGGAGCTGGTCGGCGGCGACCGGCACACCCGGGAGGAGATCGCCGCGTCCGCCGCCCGCCGCAGCGGCCTCGGGCTCTACGCGATGGCCGCCGAGGACGTGCCGTCCGGTCCCGCCGAGCGCGACCGTCTCTCCCGGCTCTGGCAGCGCGAGGCGATCCTGCTGCCCGCCGCGCTGCTGCTGGAGAGCGGCGAGCTGGACCGCGAACAGGCCGCGGCGGCCGACGCGTTCATCGCGGGCGCCGCCGTGCCGCTGGTCGTCGCCAGTACGGACGCCCGGCCCGCCACGCACGCGACACGCGGCGAGCGGATCACCGTCCCGGAGCTCGGCGACGAGGAGCAGCTGCGGCTGTGGACCGAGGCGTTCAGCGGTGTGCCGGGGGTCGGCGAGGAGCAACTGCGGGAGCTCGTCGCGCAGTTCTCGCTGCCGCCGCACGTCGTGCGGTCCGCCGCCGCGACCGTGCGCCGCGGCCTCGCCGGCGGGGAGGCCGCCGTCTCCGGCGCGCAGGGGCTCGCGTGGGCGGCCGGGCTGACCGAGGCCCGGATGGGCCTGGACGAGCTGGGCCGTCGGATCGAACCGGAGGCCGGCTGGGAGGATCTGGTGCTGCACGAGCGCCAGTTGCGCATCCTGCGCGAGATCGTGGCGCACGTACGGCAGCGCGGCACCGTCCACCAGGAGTGGGGCTTCGCGCGGACGCTGCGCCGGGGCCTCGGCGTCACCGCGCTCTTCGCGGGCGGCTCGGGCACCGGCAAGACCCTCGCGGCCGAGGTGATGGCCAAGGAGCTGGGGCTGGACCTCTTCGTCATCGACCTCTCGCAGGTCGTGTCGAAGTACATCGGCGAGACCGAGAAGAACCTGCGCAAGGTGTTCGACGCTGCGGAGCGCGGCGGGGCCCTGCTGCTGTTCGACGAGGCCGACGCGCTGTTCGGCAAACGCAGCGAGGTCAAGGACAGCCACGACCGGTACGCGAACCTGGAGGTCAGCTATCTGCTGATGCGGATGGAGGCCTACCGGGGCCTGGCGATCCTCACCACGAACATGAAGAAGGCCCTGGACACGGCCTTCATGCGGCGCATCCGTTTCGTCGTCGACTTCCCGTTCCCCGGGGAGGCCGAGCGGGCCGAGATCTGGCGCCGGGTGCTGCCCGCGCAGGCGCCGGTCAAGGACATCGAACCGGAGCGGCTGGCGCAGCTCACCGTGGCGGGCGGCTCCATCCGCAACATCGCGCTGGCGGGCGCCTTCCTCGCGGCGGAGGAGGGCGAGTCGCTCCGGATGCGGCACATGCTGGCCGCCGCCCGCACCGAGTACCTGAAGCTGGAACGCTCCCTGACGCCCTCGGAGGTCCGCGGATGGATCTGAACGGGACACGTCGGAACGAGACGGGACGGAACGCGGCGGGGCCGACGACGGGAGCTCTGCCCGACGGGACGCCGCGGTCCGCCGGGCCGGAGCGGGCCCGTCCGCCCCGGGAGATCCGGGTCGAGATCGGCGAACTGGTGCTCGACGGCTTCGACGCCCGTGTCGACACCGACCGGGTGACGGCCGCCTTCCGCGCCGAACTCACCCGGCTCGTACGGGAGCGGGGCGTGCCGCTGGCGTCCGGCGGCCGGGACCTGACGGTGGAGGCCCTGTCCGGGCTGCCGCCGCTGCCGCGCACCGCCTCACCCGCCCGGCTGGGCGAGGCCCTGGCGCGCGCGGTGCACGCGGGGCTCTCGGGGGACGGCGCGCCGGACGCCTCCGGCGGCCCGGAGCGGCGGCCGGGTTCAACGGGACGGGGGCGCACATGAGTTCGCACGCGTCACAGGACTCCCGCGCGGAGACGGCGCGGAACGCCAAGCGCCGCAAGCGCACGGAGCGGTCGGGGAAGAACACCGCGCCCGAGCCCAAGGACATCGTCAGCGGCGCCGGGCAGCCGCTCGACCTGAGCGTGCGCCGGGAGCTGGAGGAGCGGCTCGGCCACGACTTCAGCCGCGTACGCCTGCACACCGACCGGGACGCGGGCGCGCTCACCGACCTGCTGGGCGCGGACGCCATCGCGGTCGGCCAGGACATTTTCTTCCGCGAGGGCACGTACCGGCCGGGGACGGCGGACGGGCAGCGGCTGCTGGCGCACGAGCTGCTGCACACCGTGCAGAACCCGGACGGCCTCGGCGCCCTGCGCGCCGGCCGCGACCTGGGCGCGGTGAGCCTGCCGGAGCAGACGGTCGAACGCGAGGCGGAGTCGGCGGCACAGGAGTCCGTACGGAACGCGATGCTGGGCTCCGTACGCGAGGACGAGCCGGCGGCCGGGGTCGAAGCGGGACAGCCGACCCCGGGCTGGCTGCGCTACGCGACGGTGGACGCGGACCGGCGGCGGGCGGAACTGCTGGACCCGGCGACGCTGGTGGACCGGCTGGCGAACTCGATCGTGCGCTCCCTGCGCGGCGACCCGGAGGACCGGTCGAAGCGGACCCGCATGCAGTTGGCCCGGCTGCCGGAGGACTTGCAGGAGTCGGTCCTCGACCGGCTGGAGGCGAGGCTCCTCAGCTCGGAGCACGAGCGGGTGCTCGACCTCGTGGAGGAGATCGAGGACCGGGACGACGACTTCGGGCAGGAGTCGCACGGGGCCCCGCGGATCGAGCCGGATCTCGCCGAGGAGCTGCGGTTCCAGGAGGAGACGCGGCAGCGGTCGGCCGAGGAGGAGCAGCAGCGCGAGCAGCGGCCGCCGACCGCGCCCGGCCCGGAGAAGGACCGGTCCGACGACGGCGGCGCGACCGGCAGCACCCCGCAGAACGGCGGCGAGCAGGGGGAGAACGCCACCACCCCGCAGGGCGGAAGCACGCAGGAGCAGCAGCCGGGCGGCGCGGATTCCAGCGGTACGGCGGCCGGGGAGCAGCAGACGGAGAGTCCGGCTGCGGCCCCCGCGCAGGAGGCGGCGGCTTCCCGGGGCCAGGGCGGCTCCGCCGACGCCGAGTCCGACGACGGTGCCGCGGGCGGCGAGCAGAAGAACGCCGAAGAGGGCGCGGAGCAGACCGAGCAGGAGAGCACCCCGGCCGCGAGCGAGGAGGAATCCGCGGCCAGGAACCGGCCGGGCGCGGCGGAGGCCCTGGTGGCGGGCCAGCAGGTCAAGAAGGAGGACAAGGCCGGGCAGGAGAAACCCACGGGCTCTCCGACGACGGCCGGTCAGGACACCCAGTTCTCCCGTGCCGTCAGCACCCTGGACGGCGTACGGGGACAGGATCTCGACGAGCTGGCGGAGGAGCCCGACGAGGACCCGTTCGGCCAGGGCAGCCGGTCCGAGGTCGAGGTCGGAGGCGCTCCGAAGAGCGCCTGGGACATCAAGCTCCAGCCGGAGGACTTCCTCCCGCAGCAGGACCTCGACGTGTCCGCAGTGCCGACCGCGGACGAGCTGGACCCGTCCTCCTCCGCCGCCCCCGCCATGCCGTCCTTCCCCGCTCCGCCGGAGACCCGGGCCGACAAGGTGCAGGCCGAGCGTGACGCGGAGGACGCCGAGGACGCGGCGGCCGAGGCCGAGCCGGAGGAGAAGGACCACACCGCCGGCTCCGAGACACCCGAGCGGTCACCGGAGACCGAGGGCACCGGCCCGGACGGGCAGCCGGGCGGGCTCGACCTGGAGAAGCCGGAGGCGCGGCCCGGCCCGGGCACGGTGTCGAAGGACCCCAAGGCCGGTGCCGACCCGAAGGAGGGACCGGTCGCGGCGCAGACCGCGGTGCAGGAGGGTCCCGCCGGTTCCGAGAAGGAAGAGAAGACCGAGGAGCAGTCCGCCAAGGAGGAGAAGGGCACCTCGGCCAAGGGGGAGGAGTCGGGGAAGAACCCGGAGAAGGCGTCCCAGGAGGCGGCGGGCGGACAGTCGGCGGAGAAGGACCCGGCGGCCGAGGAGGGCAAGGGCGGCCCGGCCGGTGAGAGCCAGGGCCAGACGCAGCAGGAGTCGGCCGAGGGCGGCGGCAAGAGCGAGCCGGCGGCGGAGGCGCAGGACACGTCCGCCGCGCGGGACAGCCATGTCTCCGGCGGGTCCAACGCCGACGTTCCGGGCGGCGCGAGCAGTGACGCGGCCTCGGGCTCGCAGAGCGGACCGTCGGGCGGTCCCGCGCAGACGGAGGAGAGTCCCACCACCACGGACGCCCCGGCGGCACGGACCTCCGCACCGGCTGCGCCCGCGCCGAAGAAGGCCCCGGCCGCGGCACCCGCGCCCACCGCGGCGCCGAAGCCCGAGACGGAGAAGCCGAAGTCCTCCCCCGCCAAGTCCGGCTCGGCGGCCAAGGCACCACGGGGCGGAGGCGGCGGCGGAGGTCCGGCCAAGGGAGGCAGGGGGAAGGGCAAGAAGAAGGACACCGGCGCGGCCCCGAACCTCTCCCAGGTGTCCCCGGAAGCCGGCCTGTCCACGGCCTCGACGCTCAAGCCGCACAAGGCAATGGAGGCGATGGGCGGAGTCAGCGGCTCCGTGGACCGCACCGTCGGCGACGAGCACCAGCAACTCGCTGCCTCCCCGCCGTCGCTGGAACGCCCGGCGGGTGCTCCGCAGACCCTTCAGGGGCAGCCCAAGACCGACGCGCCCGCCCAGTACTCCGAGGACGAGGCCGCGAAGTCGGAGGCGCCGGAGGGCGAGAAGGCGGAGGTCAAGGGCGCAAAGGAGCCCGAGGGCGACATCGAGGCCGAGAAGGCCGAGGAGCCCGGCGGCTGGGACACGTTCAAGATGGCGCTCGGCTTCGGCCTCGGCAAGGTTGCGAGCTGGCTGGGCTTCGAGGTGGACGCCTCCGAACTGGCGGCCAAGTTCGCCGGGCTGCCGACGAAGGACGAGGCGCTCAAGCAAGCCCAGGCGGGGAACGCGCCGGGCGTCGGGATGAAGGACGCCGCCGACGGCACGGCGGACGAGCAGGGCGCCGCCGTCGACAGCAAGGGCGAGGACACCGTCGCGACGGGCCGCGACGACGCGAACCGCAAGATGGGCGAGGACCAGGTCTACCCGGACGCTCCCAAGGAGCAGATGCGGGCCAAGGTCCCGGGCGCACAGGGCGGCAAGGGCGGCGGCCCGGGCGGCGGCGGAGCCGGCACGGGTGTGGTCCCGCCCGAGGCGGCGTCCGAGGTCGCGGAGCACGACAAGGGCCCGGAGTTCCAGGCCGCGTTCAGCAAGGGCCAGAGCGACATGTCCAGCGGCCGGCAGGCCAAGGACAAGGACTTCCGGGTCTCCCAGCAGAAACACAAGGAGCAGGTCGACTCCGAGGTCGCGAAGAACACCGAGAGCCAGGCGGGCGAACGCGAGAAGGCGATGAGCGAGGTCACCGCCGAACGCGAGAACTGGCGCACGGAGCAGGACAAGGAGCTGGAAAGCCTCGGCACCAAGAAGACCGAGCGCCACGAGAAGGTCCGCAAGGACGTCAAGGACAAGGAAGAGGAGACCGACAAGGACACCGAGAAGGAGAAGGAGGACAGCGACAAGAAGATCAAGGACAAGAACACCGAGGCCGAGAAGGACGCCGAGAAGAAGCGCGACAGCAGCGTCGAGGAATCCGGAAACTGGGTCACCAAGGCGTTCGACTGGATCAAGCAAAAAGTCATCGAGATCAAGAACGCGATCGTCAGCGTCATCAAGAACGCGCGCGAGGCGGTCATCGGCTTCATCAAGAACTTCAAGGAGACGGTCGAGCGCTGGATCAACGAGGCGCGCGAGGCCATCGTCGAGGCCATCAAGAACTTCATCGACGATCTGATCGAGTTCGCCAAGGCCATGGTGCGGGCCGTCATCGAACTGGCCAACCGGATCCGGAAGTTCATCACCGACCTGATCGCCGCCGCGATCGCCCTGGTCAACAAGCTCGCCAACATGCTCAAGCAGATCATCAGCGATCTGCTCAACGCCATCGGCAAGCTGCTGAGCAGCCTCCTGGAGATTCTCAGGAAGGCGCTCCTGGACGTCGTGAAGGCCGTCAGGGACGCCATCAAGACGGTCCTCGAATACGCCTCCAAACTACTCGCCGCGCTCGGCGACTTCATGCTGATCGCCGTCGACTTCCTCTCCGACCCGGGCGGCTGGCTGAGCGGCGCGAAGAACTCCGCGGTGGACGGTTCGAAGAACCACCTGTTCGCCGAGGTGAAGGCCGCGGTCAAGGAATGGTTCCAGTCCAAGATCGAGGAGATCCTGGGCATCCCGAAGGCGATCATCGACAAGCTGATCAAGGGTGGCTACACCCTGGAAAAGATCGTCAAGGAGACGTGGGACGCCATCGTGCCCTCGCTCCCCTTCATCATCGGCGAGATCGTCATCACCAAGGTCGTCGCCAAGCTGATCCCGGGCGCGGGCTGGGCCATGGCCGTCATCGACGCCATCAGGGTGGCCATCGGCGCCCTGGGCGAGATCCTGCGCGCGATCGGCGCGGTCATCACCTGGCTGAAGGCCGTCCGCCAGGGAGGCGCGGGCGTCCTGTTCGCGAAGGCCGTGGCCGCCGGCATCGTGGCGCTCCTCGAACTCGCCTACGAGGCGCTGCTGAGCGGCATCGGCAAGTACATCGGCAAGGTGGGCCGCCGGCTCAAGGGCGTGGCGGCGAAGCTCGGCAAGAAGAAGGACAAGCCGGGGGACAAGAAGGACGCGGGCGGGGACGGCTCGGACCCCAAGAAGAACACGGACAAGGACAAGGGCGGCGACAAGAAGGACCAGGACCGTCCCGGCACCCAGAAGCCCACCACGAAGACCTCGGACACCCCGGGCAGCACCCGCCCGACCACGACAAAACCGAAGCCGGACACGTCGAAGCCGGACACGAAGCCGAGCACGAAACCGGACGGCAAGCCCGACCGGAAGAAGGACACCGACAAGCCCGGCGCCAAGCCGGACACGGGCAAGCCCGGCCCGAAGAAGGACCAGGACAACACCCCGAGCACCCCCAACAGGCCGAAGGGCCCGTCCGACAGGGACGGCGACAGCACCAGGCCCAGGGGCACGGACACGGACACCAAGCCGAAGCCGGACAAGGACGACGACAAGCCGGCCACGACGCCCCCGTCCCCGAAGCCCAAGCCGAAGGACAAGGACAGGGACGCCGACAGCACCAAGCCGAAGGAAGACACCCCAGGCAAGCCCAAGAACAAGGACGACGACTCCACCCAGCCCAAGAAGGACGACCCGCCCTCGACGAAGCCCAAGAACAAGGACGGGGACAGCACGAAGCCGGACAAGGACGACGACAAGGACGGCCCGGGGCGCCCGAAGTCCGACAAGGACAAAGAGGAACGGAAGAAGGAAGAGGAATCTCCGGATGCTCTGGATCAGCGACTGGACATCATAACGGCGCGTATCCGTGCATACCTTCTCCCGAAGTTGAGGGAGGGGATACCGGAGAACACTTTCGACGCGACCCTCATCGCCCTGCGGAACCGGTACCGCCTGAGAAGTTTGCGAGCCTACGGCAACCCTGACATCGACGTCATCGCCAGGCTGAATCCGACTTCGAACCCGGTGGATGCAGTCCGTACGGATGAGCCGGGACAACCGCAACCGATCATCCGCCTGGAAGAAGAAGAAAGGCCGCTCCCCCCAACAGATTACCCCGACCTTCCGCCCGGTGTGCGCGCGAACGAGGTCACCAAGGTTCATTACCTGCACAAACCCATCAGGCAGGGCGAGCCGGCCGGTGCCGCAAATGATAAAGAAGGCGAGAACCCTCCTGGCCACAAAAAGGAGATGCGGTACTGGCCGGATGCGATCGTCAAAATGCACTTGATTCCCGACAAAATGGGTGGCCCTGCCACCGGCGCGAATCTGGTTCCCGCCCCCTCGCGCACGAACAGCCGCTTCAATACACAGGTGGAAACCCCTGCGGTGAACGAAGCGAAATCATCAGACAAATCCATGTCCTGGTACAAAGCTGTGGTCCAATTCTCACACCCCTCCCCATGGGAGAATTTCCCCTCACGTATTACCGGGTCGTGGAATACGTACGAACCATCTGACAAGGAAGCCAGCGGCTGGAAGGAAAAAACGGCAACACCCGACAAGACGTACTCGGAACCCGTAGCCATCCCTCGCAAGCCAGACGAAGACTGGAAGATCAGAGTCAGCGACCAGTACGAGTCTAAAACTCGCCTCAAGGAACGGTTGACAAGTCCAAGGCCTCCCATTCGGAAGCCATCGAAACGACTCCTGGAAGATATCCTGGAGATGGCCCAGGAAAGGAAGTTCGACAACGCGGACGACCTTCTCGATCGCTTGAGGAAGAAGGGAAAATACACAAAGGATGAGATCGACGGCATCGAGGAAGCGCTACGCGGCCTGGACAGAGAAGATCTGATCGACTACGAGCCCTTGGAATAGCGGTGACCCCATGAACACGCATGATGAATGCAAGAGCCGCCTACACACGGCACTCCACGAGCTTAGAACAAGGACCGAGATCGAAATCCTTGCGCATGACTTCGAAGGGGCACCGCTGAGCTACGCGAGCCCGGAGGAGGTGGACGGGGCACTACAGCAACGTTTCGACACACACCTCCCGTCTTCGGTGCTGGCATGCACAGCAGCACACGAAACATTCGGCTGTCACTGGAGCCTCAAGCACACCTCAGGGACTGTGAACGGAGAATTTAACCTACACCCGCCCGCAACCTCCCTGCCCATCGAACCGCCATCTCTCGAATGGGACCTAGCAGAATCCGAGGAAGAACTCAGCGAGCAATTCCTCGTCATCGACGAATTCCCTGGGGGAGGTACAGATTCCTACACGGCGTTGCGGCTCGTCCCAGGCGGCACACAAGCACTGATGTGGTACCACGAGGCGGAACGTGGCGCACTGCCGATGAATATCGATTACTGCATGTACCTACGGGCGCTTGCCGTGACCAAGGGCACTCTCGGGTGGCAATTCTTGTTCGTCGACGTGTCATTGGAGGACTCGGAATTCAGCCCTTATGTCATGGGCCTCAAAGCCATGCTCGCGGCGTTCCCAGGCCTCTTCCCGGATCACGACTATGCACCCCTTCGTGAACGCTTGGAGGCCCGCCTGTGACCCGCTACGCAGACATTCCCAAGCCCATCCGCTCCGGCATCGTCATCGTCGACCCCGAGCGCGGCACCCCGCAGCGCATCATCGTGCTGCAGTTCAACCCCGACACCCTTGAGCGTTCACTCGCGCCACAGGCCGCGGGGACCGGTGATGCCGGTGGCGGCGGAAGTGGGCAAGGGGACCGGAACGAGGCGTTGCGGCTCAAGGGGCCCGCCGAGGAGACCTGGAAGTTCACCGCCGAGATCGACGCCACCGATCAGCTGGAGGTGCCGGCCCCGGACGGCATCCACCCGCAGCTCGCGACGCTGGAAATGCTGGTGCAGCCCACCACCGCGCAGCTCCGCGAGGCGAGCCGGCTCAGCAAGAAGGGCACCATCGAGATCTCCCCGATCGAGATGCCGCTGACCCTGTTCACCTGGGGCAGCAAGCGCGTCATGCCCGTACGGCTGACCGAGCTGTCCGTCAACGAGTCCGCGTTCGACGTCAACCTCAATCCGATACGGGCCGCGCTCAGCATCGGGATGAAGGTGCTCACCGTCAGTGATCTGCCGGCGGGGCACCGCGGGGCCGAGCTGTATCTCGCGCATCTGGCGCAGAAGGAGCGGCTGGCCGGGACCGTCCGGTCCGGGACGCTCGGTTCGCTCGGCCTCACCGGGGCCGACATCGGCATGGGGGCCCGGGCGGCGTCCACACGCATGGGGAGGGCGTAACACCATGATCGAGCCGTATGACAGCGCGCTGGACGCGATCCCCGGAGCGCATCCGTATCCGCGCGGCAGCCGGTACCACGACGCCGAGATCGGGGCGTACTGCTTCCCGGACGGCACCGAAGTCCGTTACGCCAAGCGCCGGTTGCTCCCTCCGCTGCCGGACGAGGACGGATCCGGGGACGACGGCGACACCGCCACGCACATCGTCGGCGCCGGCGAGCGGCCCGACCATCTCGCCCAGCACTACTTCGGCGACCCGGGCCAGTGGTGGCGGATCGCGGACGCCAATCCGGTGCTCGACCCGCGCGAGCTGACCGCCGAGCCGGGGCAGGAGATCGCGATTCCGCTTCCGGGCGCCTTCACCGCGCCCGGAAGCGGCGCGCCGGGGCGCGGAGCGGCGGGAGGCGGCGGTCGTGGCTGACGAAGATCCGGTCGGCGGCGGCCCGGTCCACCTCACCCTGCACATGGGACCGAAGCTGGTCCGCCCGGTGCCGTACGAGGTGTCCGAGGCCCTGCTCTCCGCGCAGATCACCAGCACGGCGGGCGAACGCAGCGGTTTCCAGCTCGCGTTCGATCTCACCAAGCGCGGCGCGATCATCCGGCAGCTGTTGCCGGACGGCTACTTCGATCCGCGCACCCGCGTCATCGTCACCGCCTCCGTGCGCGGCACCCCGCGCGTCCTGCTCGACGGGCTGATCGTGCGGCAGGAGGTCGGGGCGAGCAACCAGCCGGGGCAGACCACGCTCACCGTCACCGGGGAGGACCTGAGCCTCCTCATGGACCTGGAGGAGCGCACCGAGCGCTACCCCAACCTCGCGCCCTCCGCCCGGGCCGCCCGTATCCTGCGCGGCTACGAGGACTACGGCATCCAGCCGTACGTCGTCCGGGAGCAGATCGAGCAGCCGCCGCGCGCCCAGCTCCGCGTCGAGTACCAGACCGGCACCGATCTGGCGTACCTCAACGAACTGGCCCAGGCCAACGGTTACGTCTTCTATCTCGAACCCGGCCCGGCGCCCGGCTATTCGACCGCCTACTTCGGCCCGCAGAAGCGGGTCGGGCAGCGGCAGCACGCGCTCAACGTCAACATGGACGTCAACTCCACCGTGGACCAGCTCACCTTCGCCTATGACGGCACCGCCCGCGAGGAGCCGCAGGCGCGGGTGCTGGACCCGGTGACCCGGCGGGCGCCGCTGCTCCCCCAGCCCGACATCAGCCCGCTGCGCCCGCCGCTGGGCCGACGGGCCAGTCCGGCGCTGAAGCGCCGCAAGCTGACCGGCACCGCGAAGTTCAGCCCCGAGCAGGCGCGGGCCGAGACGCTGGCGCGCGCCGCGACCTCCGCCGACGCGGTGTCCGGCTCGGGGCAGCTGGACGTCAACCGGCACGGCTACATCCTCCGGCCGCGGGAGCTGGTCGGGGTGCGGGGCGCCGGGCTGACGTACGACGGCGACTACTACGTCACCAGCGTGACCCACAACCTCCGGCCCGGCTCGTACCAGCAGAACTTCACGCTCTCGCGGGAGGGGCTGGTCGCGCTGAGCGACACCGTCCGTCCGTGACCGGCAACCGGGCAGCCACAGGAACCTGGAGAAGCACACGATGGCGCCAGCAGCAGGACCAGGACCCAACAACCGCTATCTCGGCAAGTTCCGCGGCCGGGTGGTGGACAACGACGACCCGTTGCGGATCGGACGGATCACGGCGCTCGTGCCGGACGTGCTCGGGGACGAGCCGTCCACCTGGGCCATGCCCTGCTTCCCGTTCACGGGCCGGGAGGCCGGCCAGTACGTGGTCCCCGAGGAGGGGGCCGGGGTGTGGATCGAGTTCGAACAGGGGGACGCGAGTTTCCCGGTCTGGACGGGCTGCTGGTACGGCGACGAGAGCGAACTGCCCCCGGACGCGCGGGCCGCGGCGCGCACGGGCGCGGAACCGGTCGTCATCGAGAACCGGAGCCACCACAGGATCGTGCTCCACGACTCCCCGGACGGCGGGATTCTCCTGCAGGCGCCGGGGGGCGCGTTCATCCGGATCAACAACGCGGGGGTGCAGATCAACAGCGGTGCGGGGACCTCGATCGTCCTCGACGGCGATCAGGTGAACGTCAACGAGGGCCGGCTGACCGTGCCCAAGAAGAGCTAGCAGAGGAACGGGGAGAGACGTCGTGTCCAGGAGTTACGGAAGCGGGGGCAGCGGGGGCCCCGGGCCCCCCGGGCCGTCCGGGAGCCCCGTCCACACGGGGGCGGAGCTGCGCTGCCCGCACGGCGGCCGGGTCGCGGCCGCCTCCGCCGCCGGGTCCGGCGCGCACGCCCGGTCCGCGGTACGGATGGACGGAATGCCACTGATGACCGCCGCCGACGTCCACACGGTCAGCGGCTGCGGGCACACCGACGGCGGCCGGCCCTCGCCGTGCACCAGCGTCCGCTGGAGCGCGGGCGGCGGCGGCCGGGACGCCGTGACCGTCGACGGGGCACCGGTGCTGCTGGACACGGCGGCCTCGCGGGCGCAGTGCCTCAGCGACGCCCTGCTGCCGCAGGGAGCACCGCTTGTGGCGGGAACGGGGTCCGGAACCGCACAGCGAGGGGTGGAGTGCCGATGAGGGCGAGGACGGCAAGGACCGCACGGGAGGACATCGCGTTCCCGTTCCGGATCGACGGCCGGGGGCGCACGGCCCGGGCCGCGTCGTACGAGGACCATGTGCGCGATCTGATCGAGCAGTTGCTGTTCACCAGCCCGGGTGAGCGCGTGATGCGCCCCGACTTCGGCTGCGGGCTGCTCGACCTGGTGTTCACCCCCAACAGCCCCGAACTGGCGTCCGCGCTGGAGCTGTCCGTGCAGGCGGCGCTGCAGCGCTGGCTGGGGGATCTGATCGAGGTGGAGGACGTGGACGTGGAGAGCGAGGAGAGCGTCGTCCGCGTCCATCTGCGGTACGTGGTGCGCGCCACCGCGGACCGCCGCGACGAGGTGTTCGAGGGGAGGGGCGCCGCATGAGCGGGCCGGACAGGGAATCGACGGCCGGGGCCGCCGGCACCGCACTGGTGTGCCGGGGCGACGGCAGGCGCGGCGCGGTGCGCCGGGCGGAGCTGAACGGGGTCGACGCGGTCGAGGTGGGCGACGACGGCCGCACGCTGACCGTGACCTTCCTCGGCAAGGCCCCGCACGGCCTGTGCCCGGAGAACATCCGCATCGACGGCGGCCGGCGCGTCACCGGCATCGAGGCGCTGGAGGTGGAGGTCGAACGGGAGGACGACCCGGAGCTGGACGACCGGCTGTACGTCACCGTCGACAAGGCCGGTGACACCTCCCGCTACCGGCTGGCGGTCGTCGAGACCGATCCGTACGGGCGTCCGGGCACCGAGCCGTACCGCGGCTTCGACCAGCGCTACCACGCGGCGGACTTCTTCTTCCGGCCGGACTGCCCCACGCCGTTCGACTGCGCGGACGAGCAGCCGGACTGCCCGCCCACCTTCAAGCCCGCCCCGGTCATCGACTACACGGCGCGGGACTACGACACCCTGCGGCAGGTGGTCCTGGACCGGCTGGCGCTGACCTCGCCCGGCTGGATGGAGCGGCACGCGCCGGACCTCGGTGTCACGCTGGTCGAACTGCTGGCGCATACCGCCGATCTGATCGGCTATCAGCAGGACGCGGTCGCCACCGAGGCCTATCTGGACACGGCCCGCCGGCGGGTGTCGGTACGCCGCCACGTCCGGCTGGTCGACTATCCGATGCACGACGGCTGCAACGCCCGCACCCTCGTGGCCGTGGAGGTGGCGCGGCCGCTGACGCTGCCGCCCGGCCGGTTCCGCTTCGCCTCGGTCGACCTCCGCGACGCGGGCTCGCGCGACCGGCACGGCGCCCGGCCCGGCACCGTCCTCGGGGACGAGGAGCTGGCGGCGCTGGACGAGCGGGGGCGGGTCGAGGTCTTCGAGCCGGTGGAGCGGAAGCCGCTGCGGCTGCGGCCCGAGCACAACACCATCCGGTTCTGGACCTGGGGCGGTGAGCAGTGCTCGCTGCCCCGGGGCGCTACTTCGGCCACCCTGCGCGACGCGTGGGCGCACCGGGAGCACGGGGACGGGGAACCAGGAGACAGCCGGCCCGGGGACGGGCGCGGGGACAGAAACGCGCACGACCACCACGACGGCCACGGACACGACGGCCACGGCCACGGCCACCCCGGGCACGGCCGCCCCCGGCGCCGTCTGCTGGACCTGTCCCCCGGCGACCTGCTGGTGTTCGAGGAGGTGCGCGGCCCCCGCTCCGGCACCCCCGGCGACGCCGACCCGTCACACCGGCAGGCGGTGCGGCTCACCTCCGTCACCCCGGCCGTCGACCGGCTGTGCGGACAGCCGGTCCTGGAGATCACCTGGGCCCGCGAGGACGCCCTGCGCTTCCCGCTCTGCCTCTCCACCACCGGCGGCACGCGCTGCGAGCCCGTCCCGGATGTGAGTGTGGCGCGCGGCAACATCGTCCTGGCCGACCACGGCCGGTCGACGGCCCTCTGCGACGGCGAACCGGAACGCGTCACCGTGCCGCCGGTGCCGCCGGTGCCGGCCGGGTGCGAGCCGCCCGCCTTCGGCTGCCCGGACCGCGCGGGCGGCAACGAACCCGCGCGGCTCGCCGCCGCGCTGCTCGATCTCACCGACAGCGGGCGGCTGCTGACGCCGGCGCACGTCCGGGAGGTGTTCACCGCGTTCGGTGAGGACGCCGCCGCGCGGGCCGGGCTGGGGATCGGCGGCGAGGGGCGGCGCGAGGAGGTCGTGCCGGACACCGCCCGCGCCCAGGCGGCCGCCCTGCGCACGCTCGTCGCGCAGTCGGTTTATCCGGGCATCGTGCCGCGCTTCCGGCCGGTCCTCGACCGCTTCCCCGTCGTCCAGGCCGTGCCGTTCCCCGAGCCGCGCCTCGTGGCCGCCGGGCAGGCGGAGCGGCTGGCGGCCATTCCGGAGCGGGTGCGGCAGCGGCTGGTGGAGTTGTGGCGCAGCGCCCGCGACCGCGACGGGCTCTCCGAGCGGGAGACGGCCGAACTGACCGTGCTGTTCGGTCTGCGGGTGCTGGAGTGGCTGGAGCTGCGCGTCCACCCCCGGCGTGCGCTGCGTGAACTGCTGGTCCGCAGCGACCGGTTGCTGGCCCGCAAGAAGCGCCGGCTGGAGGTGCTGACGGCACGTGCCCGCGCGGGCACGGTGCTGGACCGGCGCACCGCCTGGGAGATCGCGCACTGCTGGGGCCCGCCGTACGCGGCCGGGCTCGACCCGGACGACCCGGTGCTGGCCGGTTCCGCCGCCGCGTCGCTCCGCCAGGACCCCCGGGCGGCGCTCCCGGCGGTCCGGGTGCTGGAGCGGACCCCGGACGGCATCCGGGTGTGGGAGCCCCGGCGGGACCTGCTGGAGAGCGGGTCCCGGGACCGGCACCTCACCGGCGAGCTCGAGGACGACGGCCGTCTCGCGCTGCGCTTCGGCGACGGCGTCCACGGCGCCGCCCCGGAGCCGGGCAGCACGCTGGAGCCGCGGTACCGGCTGGGCGGCGGCACGGCGGGCAACGTCGGCGCCGAGGCCGTCAACCGGCTGGTGCTGTGCGGGGATCCGGACGACGACTCGGAGGAGCCCGGCCCGTACAGCGGCTGGGATCCGTACACGGACACGGACACGGCCCCGGACACGGAAACGGACCGGTCGGCGGGACCGGCGGAGTACGGCGGGTACGGGGAAGCGGAGCCCGGCCGGGACGCGGACCCGGAGTCCGGGGACGCCGAGGAGACCGGCGGGCCCGGGACCGGCGCGTGGCGCGGCTTCCCGGTGATCCGGGTGCGCAACCCGCTCCCCGCGACCGGCGGCACGGAGCCCGAACCCGTCGAACAGGTGCGCAGGCTGGCCCCGCTCGCCCTCAAGCGCACCCGGCTGCGGGCCGTGACCGCCGGGGACTACGCCGAACTGGCGTCCGCCGTCCCCGGGGTGCAGCGCGCGGCGGCGGAGATGCGCTGGACCGGCAGCGCCCAGGAGGCGCATGTCGCCGTGGACGCCCTCGGCTCCGGGGAGCCGTCACCGGAGCTGCTGGACGCGGTGGCGCAGCATCTGGAGAGGTACCGCCGGATCGGCCACGACGTGGTCGTCGTCCCGGCGCGGACGGTGCCGCTCGACATCGCGCTGACCGTCTGCGCGGCGCCGGGGCAGCAGCACGGCCCGGTCCTGGCCGAGCTGCACCGGGTGCTCGGCTCCCGTGCCCTGCCCGACGGCCGGCTCGGCTTCTTCCACCCCGACGCCCTGGGCTTCGGGGAGCCGGTGCGGCTGAGCCGGCTGGTGGCGGTGGCGGCCGCGGTGCCGGGCGTGCGGAGCGTGCACGTCACCCGGCTGCGGCGGCTCTTCGGCGGCGGCACCGGCACCGGCCACGACAGCGGCACCGACAACGGCACCGACAACGGCACCGACAACACAAGCGATTCCGGCGACGTCCGCGACCCGGCCCTGGACGAGGGCGTGCTGCGGCTCGGACCGCTGGAGATCGCACAGTGCGACAACGACCCGGACCGGCCCGAGAACGGCCGGCTGGAGCTGGAGTTCGGGGGCGGACAGTGACCATCGAACCGACCGACACGACCACCACGGGCCGCGGCGGCCGCGGCTGCGCCGACGGCTGCGGATGCGGCGGCCACGACGAGCGCCGCCCAGCGGCCTCCCCGCACAACCCGCCGGGCCGCTCGGCCCTCGACTACCGCGTCGGCGAGTACGGCTCCTTCCTGGCCGCCATGCTCGACCGGCTCGCCTCACCCGCCTATCCGGCGCTGCGCCGGCTGACCGTGCGGACCCCGGACGATCCGGCGATCGCCCTGCTGGACGCCTGGGCCGTCCTCGGCGACCTGCTGACGTTCCACTCCGAACGGATCGCCGACGAGGGCTATCTGCGCACCGCCCGCGAGCAGCGCTCCCTGGCGCTGCTGGGCCGGCTCGTGGGCCACCGCCCGCGGCCCGGGATCGCCGCGGACACGCATCTCGCGTACACGGTGGACCGCGATCCGCGCTTGGGGGAGGACATCCCCGTGCTGATCCCGCGCGGGGCGCGCAGCCACAGCGTTCCCGCCGTGTCGCGGGAGGAGCCGCACACCTTCGAGACGGACGAGGAGCTGACCGCCCGCCGGTCCTGGAACGAGCTGGCGGTGCGGCGCCGCCGCCCGGCCCTGCTGACCGCGGACGATCTGGCCCAGCGGTCCGAGCTGTACGTCGCGGGGACGGACACCGGTCTGCATGTCGGCGACCGGCTGCTGTTCCTCTTCGGCGGGGGCGGGGCGCCCGGCGCCGGACAGCGGCTGCTGCTGCCGGTGGCGCGGCTGCGCGTCGACCGCGAGGACGGCGTGACGGCGGTCGCCCTGCCGAAGTCGGCGCCGCCGAGCCTGTTCGAGCTGCTGACCGAACTCCGGCAGTGGATCACGGAACCGGAGGGCCCGGGGGACCCGGAGGAGCCGGCGGAGCCGAGCCCGGAGCACCCGAATCCGCGTCCGGTCAGCCGTCTGGTCGACGACTTCGACGCGCAGGTGCTGGCTCCGCTCCGGGACGACCTGGACGGCGTCACCACGCCCGAGGAGTTCGCGCACCGGCTGGCGGAACCCCTGGACCGGCTGGCGGAGGCGGAGATCATCGCCCGGCCGTACGAACACGTCGCCGCCTGGTTCGAACGGCTGGCGGCCGTGGTGGCCGAACTGCGGGAACGGGCGATCGACCTGGGCCCGAGCCGCACGGCCGCCGAGGACGCGGCGTTCGACGGACGCGTCCTGGAGACGGAGACACAGGCGGAGACACAGGCCGGGACGCAGGCCGGGACGGAGACAACGGCCGGCGCGGGCAGCACCGGGACCGCGCCCGTCGGCACACAGGGCCCCCGGAACACGCAGAGCACGCAGAGCACCCAGAACCCGCAGACGGCACCGGGCCCGCAGGCCCCGGCCGCCCTCCGCACCCTCGGCGCGCTGCTCCCCGCTCTCCGCTCCTCCCGCTCCGTCCGCCCGCCGACGGCGGCCCGCACCGCGGCGCGGGACCCGCGGCGCCTCTTCGGCGCGGAGTCGGGGATCGCCACCCGGCTGCTGACCGCCCTGGACTCGCGGCTGGACGGGGGCGAGCTGCACGCGGCCTGGCGCCGCGCCACTCCGGCGGCCACCGCCACCGGCACGGCGGCCGCCGTGCCCGTGCCCGGCCCCGCCCTCCTGCGCGATCTGCTGGCGATGCGGGTGACGGCCGCGCCGTTCGGGGCCGCGGCCCCGCTCAAGCCCGTGCAGGACGAGCGCGGCCGGATCATCCGGCAGTCCGACTGGCCGCTGACCGGCTCGGCGCTGACCACCATGCGGGTCGTGTTCGACACGGCCGGGAAGGTGCCCGTGAAGGCCGAGTTCGTCCACGCCCAGCTGGACGCCTCCTGGCAGCGCAGCGAGAACCTCCCGAACGAGCTGACGTTCGACCTCGGCCCCGGCACGGTCGTCCTCTCCGCCCAGAGCCCGCAGGAGCAGGAGAGCGGCCGCACCGGCAGGCGGGCGGCGGCCGCGGAGCCCGCGGAGCCGGGCGTGACCGCGCAGTTGCTGGCGGATCTGCCGGAGCGGACGCTGTTCGTGTCCCGGCCGGCCGAGGACGGCACCATCCATGTGTCCGTCGCGGACGGCGGCAGCCACGACTGGCGGCTGGCTCCCGGTGAGCGCCGGCAGGAGACCGTCGGCGGCTACGAGATCTACGCCCGCCGTTCGACGGCCAGCGAGCAGCACAGCGTCGAGATCGGCATCGCCACCGTCCCCTCGGCTCCCAACCGCCACGTCCTGCCGCTCGACACCGTGCACGACTCGCTCACGGTCGGCAGCTGGGTCGCCGTCGACCGCCCCCGCAAGGGCACCCCGGACGAGATCCCCGGCGACAAGGCGCTCCGCTGCGTCATCACCCGGGTCACCGCCGTGCGCACCGTCGCGTACGCCAACTACGGGATCACCGGGCGAGGCACCGAGCTCACCCTCGCCGACCCCTGGCTGGACGACCAGGACGTGCTGCTCTCGCACATCCGGGACACCACGGTGCACGCGGGCGGCGAGCCGCTGCGGATGGCCGACGAGCCGCTGGGCGAGGACGTGCACGGCAACGAAATCGAACTCGACGATCTGCACGACGGGCTGACGCCCGGCCGCCGTGTCGTCGTCACCGGCGAGCGCAGCGACATCCCCGGTGTCGCCGGGCTGCGCGCCACCGAGCTCGCCGTGATCGCCGGCGTCGAACAGCGGCTCGACCCGGAGCTGCCCGGCGACCACGTCCACACGGTGCTGACGCTCACCGCCGATCTGGCCCACCGCTACGACCGCGACACCGTCCGCGTGCTGGGCAACGTCGTGCCCGCCTCGCACGGCGAGAGCCGTGACGAGCCCGTCGGCAGCGGTGACACCACCCGCCCCAACCAGACGTTCACGCTCTGGCGCGCCCCGCTCGCCTGGCTCCCCTCGGACAACGCGCTGGGCGCCGTACCGGCGCTGGAGGTGCGGGTGGACGGGCTGCTGTGGCACCGGGTGGACAGCCTCGCCGGACGCGGCCCCCGCGAACGGGTCTACGTGCTGGGCGCCGGCGCGGACGGCCGTCCCACGGTGACCTTCGGCGACGGTGTGAACGGCGCGCGGCTGCCCACCGGGCACGACAACGTCCGCGCACGCTACCGCCACGGCACGGAGGGGCCGGGCGGCACGGAGGTCCCGGCCAACCTCCCGGCGGGCCGCGTCACCCAGGCCGTCACCCGCCCCCTGGGCGTCACCGGCGTCACCAACCCGCTGCCCGCGACCGGCGGCGCGGCGGGCGACGGCCCGGGCCTCACCCGCCGCACCATCCCCCTCGCGGTCTCCGCGCTGGACCGGCTGGTGTCCGTGCCCGACTACGCGGACTTCGCCCGCTCCCGGGCCGGCGTCGGCCGGGCCGCGGCCCGCGAACTCTTCGACGGGCGGCGCCGGGTGGTCCAGGTGACCGTCGCCGGGGTGGACGACGTCCCCCTCGGCCCGGACTCGGACACCCTGCGGGCCCTGCGCTCGGCGCTGGCCGAACACGGTGACGCGCGGCTGCCGGTCCGCGTCGACGTGCGGGAGCTGGTGGTGCTGCTGCTCGCGGCGAGGGTGAAGGTGGCGCCGGACCACTCCTTCGAGACGGTCGAGCCCCGGCTGCGGCAGGCGCTGCTGCGCCGGCTCGGCTACCCCGGCCGCGAGCTGGGGCAGCCCGCGCTGCTCTCCGAGGTGCTGGCCACGGCCCACACCGTGCCCGGTGTCGAGTACCTGGACGTGGACGTCTTCACCGGGGTCCCCGTCACCGGCGGCCCGGACGGGCTGGTGCCGCCCGCGGACCTCGACGGGCCGCGGCCCGTGGTGCCCGCCCGGCACGCCGAGTTCGACGAGACGACGTACCGGGTGACGGCCGAGGGCGGCGAGACCCTCACCGAGGTCGCCGCCCGCCACGGCATCACCCTGACCGAACTGCTGCGCCTCAACCCGGACATCGGCAGCGTCCGGCGGCTGCCGCGGGGCCGCTCGGTGCTCGTCTTCCGCGGCGTGCGCCCCGCCCAGCTGGCGCTGCTGTCACCCGAGGTCCCGGACACGCTGATTCTTACGGAGGTCACCCGATGAGCAGGGAACCGGACGGGCTCGCGGATCTCCTTCCGCAGTGGCACCGGCTGCGGGACGCCGAACAGGGCGAGGGGCCGGGCGGTGAGCCGCTGCGCGCGCTGCTCGCGGTGATCGCCGAACAGGTCGATCTGGTGCGCAGCGGCGTCGAACAGCAATACGACGACTGGTTCGTGGAGACGGCCGCCGACTGGGTGCTGCCCTACCTCGGCGATCTGGTGGGCCACCGCCCGCTGCCCGGCTACGAACACCTGCTCGCCACCGGCCCGGAGGACGGCGGCCGGCCGGACCTCTCCCGGCGGCGGCTGGCCGCGGCGCTCTCGCCGCGCCGGGAGGTGGCCGCCACGGTCGCCAACCGGCGCCGCAAGGGCACCCTGCCGCTGCTGGAGGAGCTGGCGGAGTCGGTCGCCGGCTGGCCCGCCCGCGCCGTGGAGTTCTCCCGGCTGCTCTCCCACCACCAGCCGGTCCGGCTGTACGGGCCGGAGACGGCGGCCGTGCGCGCCCGGCGCTCCGGGCGCGGCCGGCTCGCCGATCTGCGGGACTCGGCGGAACTGGACCTGGCGGGAGGCCCGTTCGGCGCGGTGGCGCGCTCCGCGGACGTACGGCGCGCGGGCTCCGCGCGCCGCCCCGCCGGCCTCACCCCGGCCGGGGTCGGCCTGTTCGTGTGGCGGCTGCGGCCGTACCCGGTGACGGACGCGCCCGCGTACTGCGTCGACCGGGCCCGGAACCTCTACACCTTCTCGATCCTGGGCAACGACACCCGGCTGGTGACCAAGCCGGAGCCCGAGCCGTCCGCCGCGCACCTCGCGACCGTCGACAACGTCCCGGCGTACATCCGGCGCCGGCAGTTCGCGGACCGGCTCGCGGACTACTACGGGCCCGGCAAGAGCCTGGAGATCCACCGGGACGGCCGGGAGGAGCCGGTGCCGCTGTCGGACATCGTCGTGGCCGATCTGACGGACTGGCGCTACCGGCCGCAGCGCGGGCAGGTGGCCGTTGACCCGGAGCTCGGCAGGATCGCGTTCGCCTCCCGCTCCGCGCCCCGGCGGGGGGTGTGGGTGAGCTACCACCACGCCTTCGGTGACGACCTGGGCGGCGGCGAGTACGACCGGGACCGGGACACCCCGGCGACGGCGAAGGTCTACCGGGTCGGTCCCGGCCACAGCTTCTTGCGGATCATGGACGCCTATGAGCGGTGGCGGCAGGACCGGCGCGAGGGGCGGGTGGGCCCCGAGGGCGTCATCGAGATCACCCACAGCGGCGCCTACCAGGAACAGCTGGACTTCGACCTGGGGCCGGGCGACCGGCTGGAGGTCCGCGCGGCGGAGGGCGCCCGTCCGGTGATCCGGCTCCTGGACTGGTACAGCAACCGGCCGGACGCCCTCAACATCCGCGCGCACGGCTGCGGCTGCCGGGACGCCGGACCGGGCGCGACGGCGGAGGCGGAAGGAGCGGAGGTAACGGAAGGAGCGGAGGTAGCGGCCGGGGAAACGGCGGAAGGAGCGACAGCGGGGACGGAGCCGGCGGACCGCACCGGCGGACCCGGCCACCGCCCCGGCCCCCGCGGCTGCCCGCACGGCGAGCCCGCCCGGATCGTCCTCGACGGGCTGCTGATCGCCGGCCGCGGCCTCAACGTCACCGGACCGGTCGGCACGGTCGTGCTCCGCCACTGCACCCTCGTGCCCGGCTGGTCCCTGGAGCCGGACTGCGAGCCGGCGTCCCCCGAGGAGCCCAGTGTCGTCCTCGAACGCACCACCGCCTGCCTGCAGATCGAGCGGAGCGTCCTCGGCACCATCGAGGTCATCGGGGACGAGGTGAGCACCGACCCGCCGGCCATCCACCTGCGGGACAGCGTCCTGGACGCCACCGGCCACACCCTGCCCGCGCTCTCCGCCCCGGACTGCCGGCACGCCCACGCCGTGCTGCACGCGCACCGCTCCACGGTGATCGGCGAGATCCACACCCATGCCGTCCGGATCGCGGAGAACAGCGTCTTCACCGGGCGGATGCACGTGGCCCGGCGCGGCATCGGCTGTCTGCGGTACAGCTACGTCCCGCCGGGGTCGCGCACTCCGCGGCGCCACCGCTGCCAGCCGGACCTGGTGGGCCCGGAGGAGGCGGGGCGGGTCCGGCCGCTGTTCGAGAGCGAGCGGTACGGCACCCCGGCGTACGCGCGGCTCGCCGCGGTCTGCGCCGAGGAGATCCGCCGGGGCGCCGACGACGGGTCCGAGATGGGCGTCTTCCACGACCTGTACGAGCCGCAGCGGATGGACAGCCTCCGGGCCCGGCTGGCCGAGTACGCGCCCGCGGGCACCGACGCCGGGGTCATCCCCGTCACCTGACCGCCGATCACCGACCGAGCCACACGAGCCATCAGCGCCACGAGAGCCACCAGCGCCGGTGCGGGCCGCGGGGAACCGCGCCCGCCCGGCCGCCGAACCTTTTCGAGGGGGACCCCTTCATGTACGCAGACATCTCCCGCTCCACCTTCCGCCCGGACCGCCACTACTCGGCCGTGATCGCCCAGCAGGGACGGGTCCAGCTCGACGCCGACGCCAACGAACAGGCGGCCATCCAGCTGCGGTTGGCCCGCACCACCGCCCACGACCTGATCGGCCCGGACGGCGGCCCGGACGGAGCCGCCGGTTTCGCCGTGGACCGGCTGACCGGCAGCCGCGATCTGGACGACCTGACGATCGGCGGCGGCCGCTACTACGTCGACGGCATCCTCTGCGACGCCGACCGCCCCGGGCCGGGCGACGCCGTCGGGGACGACCCGGACGGGGACGGCGCGGACGGCGGCGGGACGGCGGAGCCGGAACCGCCCGCCACCTGGACGTACTGGGACCAGCCGGACGCCTTCCGGGACCCGGAGCGCCCGGAGGACCGGCTGCCCGGCCGCTACCCGTACCTCATGTACCTGAAGGTGTGGGAACGCTCGGTGACCGCGGCCGAGGACCCGGAGCTGCGCGAGGTCGCCCTCGGCGCGGCCCTGCCGGACACCGCGGCCCGCACCAAGGTCGTCTGGCAGGTGCTGCCGCTGGAGGGCTCGGCGCTGGGCCTGGGCGAGGACCCGGACAAGCCGGCCGTCCGGGAGGCCTTCCGCGTCTGGGCCGAGAACGAGCGGTCCGGCCGCCCCCGGCTGGCGGCCCGCAGCGAGCGGCCGGCCCGGGCGGACGAGGACCCCTGCCTCACCGCGCCGGACGCCCGCTACCGGGGACCGGAGAACCAGCTCTACCGGGTGGAGGTCCACGAGGGCGGCGCGGCGGGCGAGGCGACGTACAAGTGGTCCCGGGAGAACGGCTCCGTGGTCTTCCCCGTCGACGGACTCGACGGCACCTGGGTGGAACTGGCCTCCCTGGGCAGCGACGACAAGCTGGACCTGAACGTGGGCGACTGGGTCGAGTTCGCCGACACCGCCTACACCAGCCGCGGCGAACCGCTGCCGCTGCTGCGGGTGGAGGAACTGGACCTGCCGGGGCGCCGGGTGCGGCTGTCCGGTGAACCGGACCCCCGCGTGGGGCGGCGGCCGGAGCTCCACCCGTTCCTGCGCCGCTGGGACCAGAAGGAGAGCTCCGCGCGGGGCCGGAAGGGCGCGGCGGGACGCTTCCGCGGCGGCGCGGCCCGCGTCGAGGAGGGCCGCTGGCTGCCGCTGGAGGACGGCGTCGAGGTGTACTTCGAGGCCGGCGGCGGCCGGTACCGGCCCGGCGACCACTGGATCGTCCCGGCCCGCACGGCCACGGGCTCGGTGGAGTGGCCGGTCAACGCGGCGCGCAGGCCGCTGCTGCGGCCGCCCGCCGGCATCACGGCGCACTACGCGCCGCTGGCCTGGGTGACGGGCGAGGGGACGATCGCGGATCTGCGGATGGTCTTCGGGCCGCTGGGCGTCCCGGTGCCGCCGGCGAGCGAGGCCGAACTGGCGGCCGAGGCACGGGCGGAGGCGGAGGCGAAGGCCGCCGAGGAGGCGGAGGACGCCCAGGACGCGGAGACGGAGGCCGCACGGGCCGGGGCCGGTGGTGGCGAGCAGTCCGCTTCCTCCGGTGCGTCCGGCTCCTCCGGGGGCTCCGGCTCGGGCACCAGGGCCACCGCGCGCAGGCGGCGCGCGTCATCGGCATCCGCGCCGGACGAGGGAAGCGGCGAGGAGGGCGGCGAGGCGGCGAAGAGCTGAGCGGCGGCGGGCCCCGTCCTTCCGGCGGGGCCCGCGCCAGGAGAGCCCGGGCCGGGGACCGGGACGGCCGCGCGCACCGGCGCCGGTGCCGGTCCGGTCCGGGTCCGGCCTCGCGACCCCGTGTTCCGGTCCAGCCGTTCGGCGTACCGGACGTGATCCATCCCATCGAACCGCCCATGAGCCGAACCGCATGCGGAGGCGTACCGCCCGGTGAGGCGTGCCGCGCCGACGGAGGACCGCGCACGGTTCCGCGAGGGGCTGAACCGCGCGGCGGGCGGTGAAGCACACCCGCGCCGGACCCGGGCCTCCGGAAGCCGGCGGACGAACGAGAGGAGTACCGGCGATGGCAACGCCCTTGAGCGCCTCCCGCCTGCTGAAGGCGCTGCGCGACGAAGGACTGGAGGTCCGGGAGTACCGCAGTTGGCGCTCGCACAACCGCAATCACAAGGGCCCCTGGGGCCCGGTCAACGGGGTGATGATCCACCACACCGTGACCTCCGGGACCGACGCCACGGTGCGGCTCTGCTACGAGGGTCACTCCTCGCTGCCGGGCCCGCTCTGCCACGGCGTCATCGACAAGAAGGGCGTGGTTCACCTGGTCGGCAACGGCCGGGCGAACCACGCCGGCCTCGGCGACGGCGACGTCCTGCGGGCTGTCATGAACGAGACAGCGCTGCCCCGGGACAACGAGGCCGACACCGACGGCAACCGCCGCTTCTACGGCTTCGAGTGCGTCAACCTCGGTGACGGCAAGGACCCGTGGCCGGAGGCGCAGAAGCTGGCGATCGAGAAGGTCTCGGCCGCGATCTGCCGCGCGCACGGCTGGACCCACCGGTCCGTGATCGGGCATCTGGAGTGGCAGCCGGGGAAGGTCGACCCCCGGGGCTTCTCGATGAACACCCTGCGGAACCGGATCGCCGGGCGGCTGGGGAAGAAGCCGGACGGACCGCCGAAGACCTCGCCGAAGCCGCCGCCGCGGTACGAGCCCTTTCCCGGCGCCGACTTCTTCCGGGCGGGCCGCAACAGCAAGATCATCACGGCGATGGGGAAGCGGCTCGTCGCCCAGGGCTGCGGACGCTACCGGGTCGGCCCGGGCCCGCGGTGGTCCGAGGCGGACCGGCAGTCCTACGCCGCCTGGCAGCGGAAGCTCGGCTACACGGGCTCCGACGCGGACGGCATCCCGGGGGCCACGAGCTGGAAGCAGCTGAAGGTCCCCAACGTCTGACGGCACGCGCGCCCGGATGCGGCCCGCCGGGAGCGGCATCCCGCCAGCGTACGCAGCGATCCGGCCAACAGCCGTTCCGGGCAGGCCAGTTGGTGAAACCATGAAGCGCCGTCCGGGCGGAGCCCACCTGACAGGGCCCCGCCCGGGCGGTCACCGGACCCCGTGTCCGGCGCACCCGGCGGTCATCGCGCGGCCGGTGGTCACCGCGCGGCCGGCTCCTCCGGGACGGGCAGCGGGCGCTTCTCGATGGCCGCGGCCATCACCTCCGGGAAGAGGTCCGGGGTGCAGGCGAACGCCGGTGCCCCCAGCGCCGCCAGCGCGGCGGCGTGCTCACGGTCATAAGCCGGGGCCCCCTCGTCGGAGAGCGCCAGCAGGGCCACGAACTGCACCCCGGACTTCTTCATCGCGGCCACCCGTCCCAGCATCTCGTCGCGTATCCCGCCCTCGTAGAGATCGCTGATGAGCACGACGACGGTCTCGGCGGGCCGGGTGATGCGGGACTGGCAGTACGCGAGCGCCCGGTTGATGTCCGTGCCGCCGCCGAGCTGGGTGCCGAACAGCACGTCCACCGGATCGTCCAGCTGCTCGGTGAGGTCCACGACCGAGGTGTCGAAGACGACGAGCCGGGTGGAGACCGAGCGCATCGAGGCCAGCACCGCGCCGAAGACGGAGGCGTGCACCACGGAGGACGCCATCGACCCGGACTGGTCCACACACAGCACGATGTCCTTCTTCACGCCGTGCGCCGCGCGCCCGTGGCCGACCAGCCGTTCCGGTACGACGGTGCGGTACTCCGGCAGGTAGTTCCGGAGGTTGGCCCGGACGGTGCGGTCCCAGTCGATGTCGCGGTGGCGCGGACGGCTGGTGCGGGCGGACCGGTCGAGCGCGCCGGTGACCGTGGCCCGGGTCCGCGCGGCCAGCCGCCGCTCGAGCCGGTCGACCACCGTGCGGACCACGGCCCGCGCGGTGGTCCGCGTCGTCTCCGGCATGGCCTGGTGGAGCGACAGCAGCGTGCCGACCAGATGGACGTCCGCCTCCACGGCCTCCAGCATCTCCGGCTCCAGCAGCAGCGCCGAGAGCCCGAGCCTGTCGATCGCGTCCCGCTGCATGACCTGCACGACGGAGGTGGGGAAGTAGGTGCGGATGTCCCCGAGCCAGCGCGCCACGCGCGGCGCGGAACCGCCGAGCCCTCCCTCCCGGCCGCCGCCCTCACCCCCGGCGCCCGGGCCCGCGCCCGCGCCGCCGTAGAGGGCGGCCAGGGTGCGGTCCATCGCGGCGTCCCGGCCGGACGGTTCGTACCCCGTCCCGTCGGCGCCCTCACCGCCGAGGACCATCCGCCACCGCCGCAGCCGCTCCTCGCCGTCCGCCGGGACGGCCCCGGCCGCCGCGGCGCCGTCGTGGACCGTGCTGTCGTGGACCGTGCCGCCGTGATCCGCGCCGCCGTGGTCCGCACCGTCGTGGACCGTGCTCAAGGGGCCACCTCCGTCAGGTCGTTGTGAGCGCTGCCGAGCAGCATCCGCAGGACCGGGAGGACCGCCGAGGCCCGCTCCTCGTCCAGACCGGGCCCGAAACCGGGCGCACCCGGGGCCTCCGCCCGGTCCCCTCCCGGGCCGCGCCCGGCCGCCGGGCCGCGGCGGACCAGTTCGCCCAGGGTGCGCCGGACCGCGGGCTCGTAAGCCGCGAACGTGCGCCGCAGCAGCGGCAGGACGTCCGTGAAGGCGGCGTCCGGCACACCGGTGAGCCAGCCGTCGACGAGGGCGAGCAGCCGCGCGTCGTGCACGAGCAGCAGCCCGCCCCCCGACTCCCCACCGACGAACCCCTCGATCCAGGCGGCGCCCGCCGCGGGCGGGGTGCCGGGTGAGAGGGCCAGGCCCATCAGCCGGGCCGCCTCCCCCTCGTCCAGCCGCCCGTCGTCCAGCAGCAGCCGCACCGCCCGCCCGCGGATGCCCGGCGCCGCGGTCTCCCGCCCGGCCAGGCTCCGCAGCACCCCGGCCCACCGGTCCCGTATCCCCTCGCCCCGGGCGGGCGCGGTGGCACCCGGATCCCGGCCGGGCCCACCGCCCTCCGCCAGGGCACCGGCGAGCAGGCTCACCGCTCCGTGGACCGCGTCCACATGACCGCGCATCACCGCGGCGCCGTCCCCGTCCAGCCCCGCGCAGGCCGGGGGCAGGCCGACGAATACCCGGTCGGCCAGGCCGGCCGCCACCTCGGCCAGCGCCGAGGCGTCCGTGGAGCGCACGTCCCCGTAGCGGACGGACCGCGCCAGGGCCGGCAGGGCCTCCGCCAGCCGGCCGACGTCCGCGTCGAGCGCGGCGCGGTCGGCGAGCGCCCGCATCACGGTGGGCAGCGCGTCGGACAGCCCGGCCCGCAGGCACCGTTCGGCCAGGGCCGTGAGCTCCGGCAGCGACACGGCCGACACCGCCCCGGACTCCGCCCGGGCCGTGGCCGCGGACAGCACGGTGGTGCCCCACACCCCCGCCTCCGAGACCCGGACGGACAGCTCGGGCTCCCAGCACAGCCGCCAGGACTCCCGGAACGTCCCCAGGCCGCCGCGCCCGCGCACCGGCTCGCCCCAGTCGATGCCGAGGATCCGCAGCCGGTGCAGCAGCCTGCTCCGCCCGGCGTCGGTCTCCCGGCGCAGGTCGAGGTCGAGCCGCCGCTCCGCCGCCTCCGGCTTGAGACGCAGCCGGCGCCGCACGGCATCGAGATCGCGCTGCAGGGGCACGGCCGGAGCGGACCGCGGCACCTCTCCCAGCGCGTCCCCCACCACCAGGCGCCGCGCGACGAGCTCCAGCGGCACGTCGGATCCCTCGCACATCACCGCCCGGACGGCGTCGGTCGTCTCGGTGAGCCCGGCGAGCGGCCGTCCGCGCAGGGCGGCGAGGGCGCCCGCGAGCCGCACCGCCTCGATGACATGGGCGGAGGACACCGGGTAGTCCTCGCCCCGCAGCAGCCGGGCCACCTTGGTCATCCACCGCTCGACGGGACGGTCCGGCGCCCGGAAGAGGTGCTCGTACCAGCCCGGGGAGGAGATCCCGGCGCCGTAGCCGCTGTGCCGGGCGAGCCGCCGATGGGTCCAGGGCACCCAGGTGATCTCCGCCCTGGCCTTCGGCAGCCCGCGGAGCAGCCGCCGGTCCGCGGCCGCGGTGGTCCGCGCGGCCAGCGCGGGGACGTGCCAGGCCCCGCAGACCACGGCCACCCGCCCCCCGGACTCCCGCCGCGCCTCCCGCAGCCGGAGCCGCATATGGGCCTCGCGCACCAGGTCACGCGTGTGCCCGCCGTCGCCGTACACCTCTCGCAGCACGCCCATCGCCTCGGCGAGCGCGGTGAACGGCGCGAGAGCGGCCTCCGGACCGCCCGGGGCCGGACCGCCTCCTGCCGGGGAGGCGTCGGCGGATTCCGCGGCGCGGCCGTCCGGGCCCGGGTCCCCGCTCCCCCTGCCGGACCGGGCGGCTGCCGGCTCCGCCACCGCCCGGGTGAGTGATGACCCGGGCGGGGTGAGCGACGGCCCGGTGAGGGAGGCCCGGTGCTCGACGGCGTCCTCCCACCAGCGCTCCGGATCGTCGTACCCGGCGGCCCCGGCGAGGACGGCGATCGGATCGATCCGCACCTCGTCCGCCGTCTCCCCGCCGCCCCCGGGGCGGCCGTTCTCCGGTGCCCCGCCACTTCCGGGCTCCTCCCAGGCCAGCACATGGGCCGCCGGGAGATCGATGAAGCGGACCGGGACCCCGCGCTCCACCGCCCAGCGGAGCGCCACCCACTCCGGGGAGAACTCGGCCAGCGGCCAGAAGGCCGAGCGCGCCGGCTCCCCCGCGACATGGGCGAGCAGGGCGACGGGCGGCCGCATGCCCTCCTCGCACACGAGCGGGGCGAGCGCGTCCGCCTCGGGCGGCCCCTCGATCAGCACCGCGGGCGGCTCGCAGGCGTCCAGCACCGCGCGGACGGCCCGTGCCGAACCGGGCCCGTGGTGCCGCACGCCCAGCAGCAGCGGCTCATCGGGCCGTGCCACCGCGCTCCACCTCCCCGGCCCGGCGGCGGAGTCCGCGCGTCCCGAACGGCTGTCGTCCGGCCATCAGGCGGCCACCTCCCGGCAGGCGCGGTAGAAGTCCTTCCAGCCCTCGCGCTCGCGGACCACCGCTTCCAGATACTCCTGCCAGACCACCCGGTCGGCGGACGGATCGCGCACCACGGCCCCCAGCAGACCGGCCGCCACGTCGGACGGGCGCAGCACCCCGTCGCCGAAGTGGGCGGCCAGGGCCAGGCCGCCGGTGACGACGGAGATCGCCTCGGCCGTGGACAGCGTGCCCGAGGGCGACTTGAGCTTGGTGCGGCCGTCCGCAGTGACGCCGTCGCGGAGTTCGCGGAAGACCGTGACCACCCGCCGTATCTCGGCCAGGCCGTCGGTGGCGGGCGGCAGGTCGAGGGAGCCGCCGATCTGGTCGACGCGGCGGGAGACGATCTCGACCTCCGCCTCGGCGGTGGCCGGGAGCGGCAGCACCACCGTGTTGAAGCGGCGGCGCAGGGCGCTGGACAGCTCGTTGACGCCCCGGTCGCGGTCGTTGGCGGTGGCGATGAGGTTGAAGCCGCGGACGGCCTGCACCTCCTGGCCCAGCTCGGGAATGGGCAGGGTCTTCTCGGACAGCACCGTGATGAGCGTGTCCTGGACGTCGGCGGGGATGCGGGTCAGCTCCTCGACCCGCGCGGTCATCCCCTCCGCCATCGCGCGCATCACGGGGCTGGGCACCAGCGCCTCCCGGCTCGGCCCGTGGGCCAGCAGCCGGGCGTAGTTCCAGCCGTAGCGGATGGCCTCCTCCGGGGTCCCGGCGGTGCCCTGCACCAGAAGGGTGGAGTCGCCGCTGACGGCGGCCGCGAGATGCTCGGAGACCCAGGTCTTGGCGGTGCCCGGCACGCCGAGCAGCAGCAGCGCCCGGTCGGTGGCGAGTGTGGTGACGGCGACCTCGACGATCCGGCGCGGGCCGACGTACTTCGGCGTGATGACGGTGCCGTCCGGCAGCGTGCCGCCGAGCAGGTAGGTGGCGACGGACCGGGGCGACAGCCGCCAGCGCTCCGGCCGGGGCCGGTCGTCGGCGGCCGCGAGGGCCCGCAGCTCCCCGGCGAAGGCGTCCTCGGCGTGCGGCCTCAGCGCTTCGCCCGGGCCGGTCGTGGTGGCGTCCGTGGTCATGGCTCCCCCTCCGCGGAAACGGACGGCCCACCGCCGATGACCGCGGGCCGGTTGCTTCGTCGTCCACCCTGCACGAGGGCACTGACAACGGCGGGCGCCGCGGAGACCGGTGCGCCGTCCGGCCCGGACGGGGCCGCTACCCGGCGACGGGTGAGAGGGCGACGCAGGAGGCCGGGGCCGTGGCGCCCTCGCTGGTCTGCTCCTCGATGACCTCACCCTCATGGGTGATCGTGCAGGTCACTTCGGAGCCGCCGGGGCCGGGCACCGCGAGAACGGTCGGCGCGGCGACGCCCTTGAGCTCGACGGTCTTCCGCCACGGGGTCTCCGGCTTCTCCACGGCGTCGAGTTCGGGCTCGGTGGCCGTGCCCCGGCCCGCATTGAACTCGATCGCCTCCACGCCGTCGCCGGAGACCTCGTAGGTGACCTCGTACTTCTCGTCGAAGACCCGGTCGACACCATCGGTGATCTCGTCCGCGGCCCGGTCCCCGGCGGCGGCCGGCGCGTCGCCGGAGCAGCCGGAGGCGGTGAGCGCGGACAGCACCGCGGCGAGGGCGGGAAGGACGGTGCGGACGGAACGCTTCACGGCGGGGATGCCTCCGGATCACGGGACGGGAGAAGGCAGATCAAACCGCAGACGCGGCCGCCCCGCCACACGGCCCGCCCGGGAGCGGAGCCGGGGCGGGTCCGTCCGCGCCCGGAGGGGATTGTCAGTGCCCGCCCGTACGGTCGGAGACATGACTCAGCAGGGGGTGCGCTGGACGGTCGGGCAGGTGCTGGCGCTGGCACCTGACGCCGCGTCGCGGAAGGCCGGCGGCCGGCTCGGCACGGCCGGTCCGTGGTCGGGGACGGGCGTGGGAGAGGAGGCGGTGTGGGGGCTGTGCGAGGGCAGCGGAAGCGCTCCGTACCGCACGGTCGTGGCGCTGCGCGGCGCCGACCGTCCGGGTGCGGCGCCGGGCTGCCACTGCAGCTGCCCGAGCCGCAAGGTGCCGTGCAAGCACGCGCTGGGGTTGCTGCTGCTGTGGGCGTCCGACGGCGCCGGGCCGGCCGGTGCGGGCTCCGTGCCGGGCGGGGAGCCGCCGGACTGGGCACGGCGCTGGCTGACGGAGCGGGAGCGGCGGGCGGAGCGCCGGGCCGCGGGTCCGGGCGCGGGCGAGGCGGGGCCGAAGGACGCCGCCGCGGCCCGGCGGCGGGCGGAGCAGCGGGCGGAGCGGATGGCCGCCGGCGCCTCGGAGCTGGAGCGCCGGCTGATGGATCTGCTCCGCGGCGGGCTGGCGGGCGCGGACCGGGCGGGGTACGGGGCGTGGGAGGAGACCGCGGCCCGGATGGTGGACGCCCAGGCTCCCGGACTGGCTTCGCGGGTGCGGGAGTTGGCGGCCGCGGCGGGATCGGGTCCGGGCTGGCCGGAAAGGCTGCTGGAGGAGTGCGCGCTGCTGCATCTGCTGAACCGGGCCCTGCTCGGTGTCTCCGCCCTGCCCGATGCCCCGGCCGCGACGGTGCGGGCGCGGGCCGGGGTTCCGGTGAAGGCGGCCGAGGTGCTGGCCGCCGAAGGGGCGGCCGTCCGCGACGACTGGCTGGTGCTGGGCCGGCGGGACGGCTCGGACGGCTCGCTGACCACCCGCCGCACCTGGCTGCGCGGGGCGCGGACGGGAAGGACGGCGCTGCTGCTGAGCTTCGGCTCCCTGGGCCGCGCCCCGGAGATCGACCTGCCCATCGGCGGCTCGCTGGACGCGGCGCTCGCCCCCTACCCCGGCTCCCCGCCCCTGCGGGCCGCGCTCGGCGAACGGTTCTCCCCGCCCCGGGAGGGCGGCCGCCCTCCGGGTTCGGACACCGGTACGGCTCTCGCCGCCTACGGCCGCGCGCTCTGCGAGGACCCGTGGCTGGAGGCCTGGCCGGCCGTTCTGGCCGAGGTGGTCCCCGTTCCGGGCGGCAGTGCCCTCCGGGACACGGCCGGCGGTCCGGGCGTCGAACAGCCGTGTGCGGGATGGCAGTTGGCGGACGCGGACGGCGGGGCCGCGCTTCCGGTGGACCCGCGGTCCGCGGAGCGGCCGGGTCTGTGGCGGCTGCTCGCGGTCTCCGGCGGCGGCCCGGTGACCGTCTTCGGCGAATGCGGCCACCGCGGCTTCCTGCCGTACACCGTCTGGTCGCCGGAGACCGGCGAGGCGATACCGCTGTGAGCCTTTCCTGAACCGCCGGGGGCTCCGGAGCGTCTTTCCCCACCACCGGTGAGGAGGCGCGCCCCGACGGCCGGACGACCACGCGCCCGGCGATGCCCGACCGGCGGCCGGGACCGGCCCCGCGCCGCGAAACCGCCCCGTCCGCCCGGACCGGGGCCCGAGGCAAGCGGCGCCCTCGGACCGCTCGCCGCGTACCCGGCCGGAGGGACCGGCGCCCTCACCCGAAACACACCCGCACCTCCGACCACCACACCCACACCCGAACCCGGCTCCACGGGCCCGGCCACGGCGACCACAGCGACCACAGCCACAGCCACAGCCACAGCCACAGCCACAGCCACAGGACGAACGGCCAGAACCACGGGAACAGCGGCACAGCGGGAGAAGACGGCCCACGAGGGTCCGGATGATCCGCATACAGGGGGATTCATGATGACGGCCGACGATCACATGACGACCACCGGCAATGTCTCCGACCACCACGCCATCCAGGCCGCCGGCCACCACCCGGCCGACTGCCGCACGACATCGACGGACAACCACGCGACCGTCCACTGGGACGACCTGGTGGCCACGGCGCTGCTGGGCACGGAGCGGCGCACCCCGCCCGGCGCGGCGCCGGGCACCGAACCGGCGGCCGCGCTGCTGGACGCGGCGGCGGTCGCCACGCTGCGGCGGCGGGCCGGACTGCGGCCCGCCGCTCCCCGGCCCCGGCCGGCGCCCGCCCCGCCGGACACCCGGCCGCCGCTGCCGGCGGCCGCGCGCCGCCGGCTGACCCTGCTGCTCGCCGACCGTCTGGGACCGGGGAGCGGCGGGGGCCGCCGGGGCACCGCACCGGATCTCACGGAACTGCTGCCGCAGTGGCTGTCCGCCGCCAACCGGCACGGCTACCGGGCGCCCGCCGCCCTGCTCCCCGCACTGCTGGACGCGGCGCGGGCCCGGACCGATCTGCGGTCGGCGGCCCTCGCCCTGGCCGGCCCCCGGGCCCTGTGGCTGGCCCGGGCCAATCCGGACTGGAGGTTCGCCCTGCGCGGCTCGGTCCCCCCGGCCCTGCCGGAGCCGGCCGGGCCGGGCGCGCCGTCCGCTCCGGCCGCCGCCGGCGTCCCCGCGCCGGCGCCGGAGGCGCAGGGCGGAGCGGAGACCCCGGCGGCGGTCCGCCGTCTCTGGGAGGAGGGGCTGTTCGCGGAGCGGGTCGCGCTGCTGGAGGCCCTGCGCCGCCGGGAGCCGGCCGCGGCGCTCGCCCTGCTCGGCACCACCTGGCGGACCGAACGGGCCGAGGACCGGCTGATGTTCCTCGACTCGCTGCGGACCGGCCTGTCCGGCGCCGACGAACCCTTTCTGGAACGGGCGCTGGCGGACCGCAGCCGCAATGTACGGGCGACGGCCGCCGAGTTGCTGTCCGCCCTTCCCGGTTCGGCGTTCGCCGCCCGGATGGCCGCGCGGGCGGCCGCCTGCGTCTTCCTGGACTCAACCGCGCCCGTCCCGCTCCTCACCGTCGTGGCCCCGCACGCGTGCGACGCGGCGATGCAGCGCGACGGCGTCGCACCGAAGCCGCCGTCGGGCCGCGGCGAACGTGCTTGGTGGCTCGGGCAGTTGGTGGAGGCGGCCCCGCTGAGCTGCTGGACGGAGCGGGCCGGCGGACGCTCGGCCGCGGAGATCACGGCGCTGCCGGTGGCCGACGGCTGGCAGCCCGAGCTGCACGCGGCCTGGTCCCGGGCGGCGGTGCGGCAGCGGAACGCGGAGTGGTCGCGGGCCCTGCTCGGCTCCCCGTCCGCGGTGTCGGCGGCGGCTCCCGGCACGGCCTCGCCCGGCGAGCGGACCCGGCTGCTGTCGGCCCTGCCTACGGACGAACGAGCGGGCTGGGTGGCCGGATTCATCGCGGCCCACGGCCTGTCGGACGCCTTCCAGCTGCTGGGGGTCTGCGCGGTGCCCTGGGCCGCCCCGCTCGGCCGGGCCGTGGTCGACGCGCTCGACATCGCGCGGGAGGCGGGCAGTTACCCCTGGAGTTTCAGCGGGGTGATGGGCCTGGCCGAACGGTGCCTGGACCCGTCCGAGGCCGACCGGCTGGAGCTGCTGACGGCCGCGACCGACGAGCCGGAGGGAGCCTCACCGGGCGCGGGGGGCTACTGGTCCGAGGCGTTCCAGCGTCTGGTCCGCACGCTCCGGCTGCGCCGGACGATGCTCGACGAACTCGCCGGACGCGCCGAGCCCGCCGGAGCCTCCGGAGACGCCCGCAGCCCCGGCCCCACCGAGAGGACCGGCGTGGCGGTCCCCCGTCCTGGTGACGACGACCGCTTCCCCTGACGTGACGTGACGTGACGTGACGGTCCGCGTGCCCACCGTTCTCGTCAGGTCCGGACGGCCGTCCGGCCCGTACGGGCTGTGGCTGTGCCGGCACGGCACGCGAACGGGCGGGAGCGGGGCGGCACGGCGCGGGAGGCACCGTACGGGGCCCGGCCGGGCCCGCCCACGGGGCAGGCCCCAGGGGTCAGGCCGCGAGCTCGCGGAGGTTGGACCGCACCCAGGTGACGACATCGCCGGTCGGCGTGCCCGGGGTGAAGATCTCCGCGACGCCCAGCTCCTTGAGCGGCGGGATGTCGCCCTCGGGGATGATGCCGCCGCCGAAGACCTTGATGTCCGCCGCGTCGCGCTCCCTCAGCAGCTCCAGGACCTTGGCGAAGAGGGTGTTGTGCGCGCCGGAGAGGATGGAGAGCCCGATGGCGTCCGCGTCCTCCTGGATCGCCGTGTCGACGATCTGTTCCGGTGTCTGGTGCAGACCGGTGTAGATGACCTCCATACCGGCGTCCCGCAGCGCCCGCGCGATGACCTTCGCCCCGCGATCGTGGCCGTCGAGCCCCGGCTTGGCCACCACCACGCGGATCGGACCCGACACACCCATCATCTGCCTCCTGTACGCATGCCGTCACCGGCCCTGTGGTGTTCCCCCGCCGCCGCCCGCGGCAGGGTGGTGAACGAACGTTATCCCCAGCATCGCGCGCCCGGCAGTTTCACGACCACCAGGGAGGGGGAAATCACACGTGGGACATATGCGCTTCGCGTGCCGTCCCGGCTGCTCGGGCCGTGGGCCGGCCGCTTCCCCGCCGGAAGCCCGGCGGGCGGCCCGGTCCGCCGGGCGGCCGCCGGGGCGGTCGGAGCGGGGCCGCCGCAGCGAGCCACAGCCGTCATCGCAGGAGCGGGGAGCCGTGTGCCCGCTCCGCGACGCCGGGTGACCCCGTTCACCACGGCCACCCCTCAGAGCGCACGGGGCCGGAGACCGCGGCCACCGCCGTGTGCGATCCGGAGGTCTGCCGATGAAGGCGTTCACCCGCAGAGCGTTGGGGGCCCTGCCACGGCCCTCCCTGCCGCTGCCCTCTCTGCCCGCGTCGGTGCTCCCGCCACTGCCCCGGCCGCCCTCCGGCGCCCTGATCCGGGCCTCCGTCCTGGAACTGCTGGTTCTCGCGGGCCACACCCTGCTCTATCCGACCGGCCTCACCCAGGAACGGCGTACCGTCCCCGGGCCGCCCGGGCCGCCCGGGCCGCTCGGGCCGCCGGGGGCGCCCCCGGCCGCGGAGCCGTCCCGCGCCGGGAAGCCCCGGGGGTCCGCCGCTCCGGGTTCCCCGGGCTCTGCGGGCGCCCGTACTCCGCCGGCCGAGGTGGCGGGCCCCGCGCACCGGACGCCGTCCCGGCTGCGGCTGCCCGCCCCGGCGAGCGGAGGGGACCGGCCGCCCGTGCTGCTGCTGCACGGTTTCATCGACAACCGCTCCGTCTTCGTCCTCCTCCGGCGCGCCCTCCGCCGGCACGGGCACCGCCAGGTGGAGGCGCTCAACTACTCACCGCTGACCTGCGACATCCGCTCGGCGGCAGCGGCGCTGGCGGAGCGGGTCGAGGAGATCTGCGAGCGCACCGGCCGGGCCCGGATCGACGTGGTGGGCCACAGCCTCGGTGGGCTCATCGCCCGGTATTACGTCCAGCGACTGGGCGGCCACGCGCGGGTCCGGACCCTGGTCACGCTGGGCACCCCGCATTCCGGCACCACCGCCGCGCCCTGGCTGAGCGCGCATCCGATCGTCCGGCAGATGCGCCCGGACTCCCCCGTCATCGAGGAATTGTCCGCGCCCGCGCCGGAATGCGCGACCCGCTTCGTCTGCTTCTGGAGCGATCTGGACCAGGTGGTGCTTCCGCCCGCGACCGCCCGCATCGAGCATCCGGATCTGGCCGTTGTGAATATCAGGGTCAGCGGAATCGGGCATCTCGCACTGCCCGTGCACGGCGCCGTCGCGGCGGAGATCCTGCGGGCACTGGACGCGCCCGAGGCCAACACGGACGCCGGAGAGGCCGGTTCGGTGGCTTGACGGCCGGGTGCGCAACCGATTATTTATCGAACGCAATTCGAACACAGGGCCAAACCGCGGCCGACAGTTCGCCGAAAGGTATCCAAATGCCCGTCGCCGGGCGGCCGGAAACCCGGGGAAGATTGTGGGCGTCGTGTACCGCCGGGTACAGTCGCCGCTAATTCTCCTGCTGTCGAGGCGAAAGAGAAGTTGGTGGTGAACGATCGTCACCCGTCTGGTACCCCCATCCAGACGGCCCACGCTCCTGATGCCTCGTACGGGTATTACGACCCCTACGGCCAGCAGGGCACCCAGATCGGTTACGCCGGCTACAGCGACCACACTCCGGGCGCGCCCGGTCATCACGACGCCTCCTCCTACGGGGACGGCGACCCGCTCTTCGGCGCGGCCCCGGCCGGCGAACAGCACCACTCCGCCGCCTGGGACACCGGCGCCCACGCCCAGCCGTACGGCCAGCACTCCTACGGCCCCGGCGAGACCGGCGCGCACCACAACTCCGGCTACGACACCGGCGGTTACGACACGAGCGGCTACGACACGGGCGCGCACTGGACACCCGAGGGCCACCAGGCCACCGGCCAGTGGGAGACCGGCGCCTGGGAGAGCACGGGAGACCACGGCGCGAACGCCGCCACCGGCTCGTACCCGACGGCCGACCCGTACGCCGCCGAAACGCAGGGCTACGACCCCGCCGTCCCGTACGACACGGGCCAGTACGCGACCCCCGGCCACGACACCGGCTCCTACGACACCGGCTCCTACGAGACCGTCGCGGCCTACGGCACCGCCGCCGGCTTCGACGGCTCGGGCCAGTGGGACGCCACCGCGTGGCAGGCCGACGGTCCGGCGCCCGCCGACGGCGCCCACCACCCCGCGCCCGAGGCGGAGCACGAACGCACGGCCGTCTTCGAGCAGTTGCCCGAGACGGCCGCCCACGGCGAGCACGACCCCGGCCATGACGGTCACCACGTTCATGACGGTTACGACCCTTACGACGGTTACGCCGACGCCAACGAAGCGGGCCACGCCCACACCGCCGAGGACACCGGCGGCAGCCTCTCCTCCGCCGGCTCCCACGGGGCCGATCCGTACACGACCGATCCGTACGACGCCGAGCCGTACGACGGCGCCGCCGACGACGGCCACCTCGAGCCGGGCCACCCGGACGCCGAGGAGATCGCCGTTCTCAGTACCGCCACCTCCACCGCCGCTTCCTCCTGCGCCGCCGGCCCGCCCCCGCGCCGCGGCGGCTCGGGGAACCGCAGCCGCCGCCGGGCCCCCGCCAAGCGGTCCGCGCTGCTCACCGTCGCCGTCCCCTCCGTCGCCGTGATGGGCGTGGCCGGGATCGCCGCCGCCTCCGTCGGGGGGACCTCCGCCGACGACTCCACGACCACCCAGGCCGCCGCCGACGAGGACGCGGTCGAGCCGGCCCTGGCCAACAACAAGCTGGACACCCAGCTCGCCACCCTCACCGCCGACGCCGGCGACTTCGCCGACCGCGCCAGCCGCACCCAGGAGCGCATCGACCTCCGGGAGCGCCAGGCCGAGGAGAAGCGGCGCAAGGAGGAGGAGGCGGCGCGCAAGGAGGCCCTGCGCCCCAAGTTCGCCCTTCCCGTGGCGCAGAAGGGTCTGAGCGCCTATTACGGCCAGGCGGGCGTCAACTGGATGTCCGTGCACAGCGGCATCGACTTCCCCGTCTCCTACGGCACTCCCGTGATGGCGGCCACCGACGGCACGGTCCGGACGCAGTACAACCTGGCCTACGGCAACATGGCGATCGTGACGGCCCCCGACGGCACCGAGACCTGGTACTGCCACCTGAGCAGCACCAAGATCCGGTCCGGCACGGTCAAGGCGGGCGACACCATCGCCTACGCGGGCAACTCCGGCAACTCCACCGGCCCGCACCTGCACTTCGAGGTGCGCCCGGGCGGCGGCTCGGCGGTCGACCCGCTGGGCTGGTTCCAGAGCCACGGCCTCGACCCGCAGTAACCCGGTCCGGCGGCGGCAGCAGCCGGACGACGGTGAACGAGACCGGACGACACAGCGAGCGGGCCCCGGGACACCCCGGGGCCCGCTCGCGTACGGGCTCCCGGCCGAGGGCCCGGCCCCCGCCGGCCGCCGCGCTACAGCTTCTCGACCGGGGCGTAGCGCAGCAGCAGCACCTTCGGCTTGGCGTCACCGAAGTCGATGGTGGCCTTCGCGTCGTGTCCGCTGCCGGCCACCGACAGGACCGTGCCCAGCCCGAACTGGTCGTGCGTGACGCGGTCCCCGGCGGCCAGCGCGATCACCGGGCGGTCGGCCGTCCGGCGGGTGGCGAAGCCGCTCGGCCCCTTGGCCCGCGCCGACGACAGCGACGCGGCCACGCCCGCCCCGGCCGCCGAGGCGGAGGGGACGGCCGGGCCGGTGCGCCGCCACTCCACGTAGGTGTCGGGGATCTCCTCCAGGAAGCGGGAGGGCGGGTTGTACGAGGGCTGGCCCCAGGCGCTGCGCAGGACGGAGCGGGTGAGGTAGAGCCGCTCGCGGGCGCGGGTGATGCCCACGTAGGCCAGGCGCCGCTCCTCCTCCAGTTCCTTGGTCTGGCCGAGGGCGCGCATGTGCGGGAAGACGCCGTCCTCCAGGCCGGTGAGGAAGACCACCGGGAATTCCAGGCCCTTGGCGGTGTGCAGGGTCATGAGCGTGATGACGCCGCCGCCGTCCTCCGCCTCGTCGGGGATCTGGTCGGAGTCGGCGACCAGGGCAACGCTCTCCAGGAAGTCGGCGAGCGTGCCCGGGCCGGCTCCCCCGGCCGGGGTCTCCTCCCCGGTGTCCTCCCCGGCCTCCCCGGCCGCCGCCTCCGCCCCGCGCTCCTGCTCGAACTCCAGCGCCACGGCGGCGAGTTCCTGGAGGTTCTCGATACGGGTCTCGTCCTGCGGGTCGGTGGAGGCCTGGAGCTCGGCGAGATAGCCGGTGCGTTCGAGCACGGCCTCCAGGACGGTGGCCGGCCCGGCGCCGGACTCGGCGATCGTCCGCAGCTCCTCCATCAGCGTGTTGAACCGCTTGACGGCGTTGGCCGAGCGCGCGGCCATGCCGTACGCCTCGTCGACGCGGCGCAGCGCCCGCGCGAAGCTGATCTTCTCGCGGGAGGCGAGGGCGTCGATCATCGCCTCGGCGCGCTCGCCGATGCCGCGCTTGGGGACGTTGAGGATGCGCCGCAGCGGGACGGCGTCCTCCGGGTTGGCCAGCACCCGCAGATACGCCAGGACGTCACGGACCTCCTTGCGCTCGTAGAAGCGCACGCCGCCGACGACCTTGTACGGCAGCCCGACCCGGATGAAGATCTCCTCGAACACCCGGGACTGGGCGTTGGTGCGGTAGAAGACCGCGACATCGCCCGCCTTGGCCTGGCCGGCGTCGGTCAGCCGGTCGATCTCGTCGGCGACGAACTGGGCCTCGTCGTGCTCGGTGTCGGCGACGTAGCCGGTGATCGCGGAGCCCGCGCCGGCGTCCGTCCAGAGGTTCTTGGGGCGGCGGTTCTCGTTGCGCTCGATAACGGCGTTGGCGGCGCTCAGGATCGTCTGGGTGGAGCGGTAGTTCTGCTCCAGCAGGATGGTGGTGGCGTCGGGGTAGTCCTCCTCGAACTGGAGGATGTTGCGGATCGTCGCCCCGCGGAAGGCGTAGATCGACTGGTCCGCGTCCCCGACGACGCACAGTTCCGCCGGCTCCACGGCCGGCTCGCCCCGGCCGCCCCCGGCCCCGCCGTGCTCCGCCCCGCCGGCCGTGCCGACGAGTTCGCGGATGAGCGTGTACTGCGCGTGGTTGGTGTCCTGGTACTCGTCGACGAGGACGTGCCGGAAGCGGCGCCGGTAGTGCTCGGCGACGTCCGGGAACGCCTGGAGGAGGTGGACGGTGGTCATGATGATGTCGTCGAAGTCGAGGGCGTTGGCCTCGCGCAGCCGCTGCTGGTACATCGTGTACGCCTCGGCGAGCGTCTTGTCGAAGCTGCTCGGGGACGACTCGGCGGCGGCCTGGGCGGCGAAGTCCTCCTCGTCGATCAGCTCGTTCTTGAGGTTGGAGACCTTGGCCGTGAGGGACTTCGGCGGGAAGCGCTTCGGGTCCAGGTCCAGATCGCGGCAGACCAGGGCCATCAGCCGCTTGGAGTCGGCGGCGTCGTAGATCGAGAAGCTGGAGGTGAAGCCCAGTTTCTTGCTCTCGCGGCGCAGGATGCGGACGCAGGCGCTGTGGAAGGTGGAGACCCACATGGCGTTCGCCCGCGGGCCGACCAGCTCCTCCACACGCTCCTTCATCTCGCCGGCGGCCTTGTTGGTGAAGGTGATCGCGAGGATCGAGCCGGGGTGCGCGCCGCGGGCGGCGAGCAGATACGCGATGCGGTGCGTGAGGACCCGGGTCTTGCCGGAGCCGGCACCGGCGACGATGAGCAGGGGCGAACCGGTGTGCAGCACGGCGGCGCGCTGCTGGTCGTTGAGTCCGTGCAGCAGCGCGGCGGGGTCGGTGACGGGCCTCGGGGCGCCGTCGCGGTAGTACGCCTCCCGGGGCGCGCCGTCGAACGCCCCGCCGAAGAGATCGGCCGGGATCTCCTCGCCGGGGGCGTCGTGCTCGGGCGGCGGGGGCTCCTCGTCCGCGGGGCCGAGGTCTGCCAGGAAACTGTCGTCAAAGAGGCTGCTCATCGCCCCCCGAGTCTAGGCGGCCCCGCCGACAGGCGGCACCGGGTTGCCCGCTTCCGCCGCCACGGGGCCGTACGGGGGCTGGTGGACGAGCGCGCGGACGGGCGCGCGGACCCTGGGCGCCGGCCCCGCCGGCCCATTCCCGGGACGCCCCGGGACGCTTCACCCGGCCCCGGCCCCGGCCCCGGCCGCGGGGAGGGGCCCGGGGCCCGAACTCCCGTACCACTTCCGGCCCTTATGCGTTACTTACCGTGCCCGGTCAGCCACCCGGACGGCAGAATTCCGCTCCACTCGGAAAATATAACGGAATGGTTTCGGGCATATCGCACACCGGCCTTCACACGAGCCGCACAACTGGCTACGGTGCTCGATCAGGCGGCCCGCACTCCCCGCCGGCGACCGCGCCGGCACGGGCAGCCACCGCCGAATCCGGCCCCCTTCCCCAGGGCGTCCGGAACCGGGGACCCAGACGCGGCACCGGGGTGAATCGGTCACCGCGCGGCGCGCACCGCGCCTCGCACCGACCGTAGGGCAGCCTTCCGAATACGCCCGAACCCGACAGCTAACCCGGTAGGCGGTCCACGGAAGGAGCGCCGATCTTGGCGTCGCACCGCAAATCCCGGCCCCTCGGTCCCCCGGCTTCGCGTCGCACCGCCGTCGGTCTCGGCACAGCGGCCCTCGCCTCCGTCACCCTCCTCCAGAGCGCGCAGGCCGCGCCCGGCGACGGCGAACCGAAGCAGTCCATCGAGGAAGTGCAGAAGAAGGTCGACGAGCTCTACCGCCAGGCGGGAAGCGCCACCCAGCAGTACAACCAGGCCAAGGAGCGCACGGAGGAACAGCGTTCCAAGGTCGACGGCCTCCTCGACGCCGTCGCCAAGCGCACCGAGAAGCTCAACGAGGCGCGGAGGAGCCTCGGCAGCTTCGCGACCGCGCAGTACCGCAACGGCGGCATGAGCCCCACCGCCACCATGCTCCTCGCCTCCGACCCGCAGGACTACTTCGACCAGACGCGCGTGATGGCCCGGATGACGGACCAGCAGGAGCAGGCCGTCGAGGAGTTCCGCGAGCAGCAGGTCGCGACCACGGAGAAGCGCGAGGAGGCGGGCAAGAGTCTCGCCACGCTCACCGACGCGCAGGAGAAGCTGCGGGAGAGCAAGCGGACCGTCCAGGCCAAGCTGGCCGAGGCGCGCGAGCTGCTCGGCCGGCTGACCGCGGAGGAGCGGGCCCGGCTGGCGGAGATCGAGCGCCGGAAGGAGGCGGAGGCCCAGCGCAAGGCGGAGGAGCTGGCGCGGCAGCAGGAGGCCGAACGGCAGCGCCTCGCGGAGGAGGCGCGGCAGCAGGAGGAGGAGCGGACGGAGACCGCGTCCGGCACCGGTACGTCCACCGGGACGGACACCTCGGCCGGCACGGGCACCAGCACGGGCACCTCGGAGACGACGACCGGCACCAAGGCCCAGCAGGCGATCGAGTTCGCCCGCGCCCAGATCGGCAAGCCGTACGTCTGGGGCGCGACCGGCCCCAACTCCTACGACTGCTCGGGTCTCACCGGCGCCGCCTGGAAGGCCGCCGGCGTCACGCTGCCGCGCACCACCTACGACCAGGTGAACACGGGAACGCGCGTCGCGAAGTCCGCCATGCAGCCGGGTGACCTGATCTTCTTCTACGGCGACATCAGCCACGTCGGCCTGTACATAGGCGGCGGCCAGATGATCCACGCCCCGAAGCCGGGGACGAACGTGCGCATCGAGTCGATCGACACCATGCCCTTCTACGCCGCGACACGCCCCGCGTAACCGGACGGCGCGGGCGGGCCCCGGGCACGGCGGCGGGCGGACGCACAAGGACGCGGCAGGCGGCACGGAACACGACACGACGGGCGGTACCCGGCCTCGGGGGGAGGCCGGGCACCGCCCGCCGCCGTATCCGGGGCCACGTCCCCGGACGCGGCCCGGTGCTCCGCCGTCAGACGCGGCCGGGGTCGCCCGCCGGGACGGCGCGGGGCGGCCTGGTCTCGTACATCCGTACCGCGACCACCAGCCCGGAGGCGGCGGTGAGGGCGGCGATGGCCCAGAGGGCGGTGGTGAGGCCGTAGAGGTCGGCGAGGACGCCGGCGAGCAGCGCGCCGACCGCGAACCCGCCGTCGCGCCACAGCCGGTAGACGCCCACGGCGCGGGCGCGCCAGGCGGGGTGGGCGACGTCGCCGATGACGGCGAGGAGCGTCGGGTAGACCAGGGCGGTGCCGACACCGAGCAGGATCTGGGCGGCGGCCCAGACGCCGAAGGTGGAGCCGAGGGCGACGAGACCGATGGCGGCGGCCTGGAGCAGCATCCCCGCGGTGATGAGGTGCTTGCGGCCGATGTGGTCGGACCACCAGCCGGTGAGCATCTGGCCCGCGCCCCAGACGGCCGGGTAGAGGGCGGCGAGGACGCCGATCTGGGCGATGGACAGGCCCTGGGCGGCGAAGATCAGCGGGAAGATCCCCCAGGCGAGGGCGTCGTTGAGGTTGTTGACCATGCCGGCCTGGCTGGCGGCGGACAGCGCCCTGTCGCTCAGGCTGGTGAGCCGCGCCACCTGCCCGGTGGTCAGCTCCGCATGGTGCTCGCTGACCGCCGGGGTGATGTGGCGGGCGGCTTCGAAGCGGGCGTGTCCGCGGGTCTCGCGGACCGCGAGGGTGGACAGGCCCAGGGCCAGGACGACGTAGGCGGCGCCGAGCAGGAACGGCTCGGGCCGCAGCCCCGCACGGTCGGCGATGGCGCCGGTGGCCATCGCGGTGACGGCGACGGCGACGTAGCCGGCGGCCTCGTTGAACCCCATGGCCAGGCCACGGCGTCCGGGGCCGACCAGGTCGATCTTCATGATGACGGTGGTGGACCAGGTCAGGCCCTGGTTGATGCCGAGGAGCACGTTGGCGGCGATGATCCAGCCCCAGGTGGGGCCCCAGGCGAGCATCGCCGGTACGGGCAGGGCGATCAGCCATCCCGCGATCAGGACCGGCTTGCGGCCGAAGCGGTCGGACCAGGTGCCGGCGAAGAAGTTGGTGACGGCCTTGGTCGCGCCGAAGGCGAGGATGTAGGTGAGGGCGGAGGTGTACGCGGAGAGGTGGAAGACGTCCTCCGCGAGCAGCGGCAGGACGGTGCGTTCCTGCCCCAGCATGCCGCCGACCAGCGCGTTGACGAGGACGAGCAGGCTGAACTGGGCGAGGTTGGCGCGCAGCCCGAGCCGTATGCCGTCGTGCTCCGGGGTGGTGCGGGGGGTGGTCACGGGTTCTCCTTGAGGGGGCGTCCGGTGGCTTCGGCCCAGTCGGCGGGTCCGCCGTCGAGCACGGCGAGGCCGCGGTGGCCGTCGCGCCGGAGGAGGCTGGCGGCGGTCATGGCGCGTTCGCCGTGGCCGCAGGTGACGACGGCGCCCGCGGGGGCGTCGCCGGAACGGGTGGTGAGGTCGCCGAGTTCGATGTGGACCGCGCCGGGGATGTGGGCGGCGGTGTGCTCGGCCCGCTGCCGGATGTCGAGGACCGGCCGGCCGGCGATCCCGTCGGCGGTGATCAGTTCGATCTGTTCCTGTGCTCCGCCGTCCGCGGTCCAGGCGGCCATGCCGCCGTCCAGGTGTCCCGCGAGCCGCTCGTATCCGATCTTCAGGGCCTGCCAGGTGATCTCCGCGAGGTCCTGTCCGGGGCCCGCGACGACGGCGAGCGGGGCGTCGTCCGGCAGGAGCCAGCCCAGCCAGGTGGCGAACTGGTCGCGCAGCGGGATGGAGACGGCGCCGGGGATGTGACCGGCGGCGAAGTCGGCGACCGGGCGTACGTCGACGACATGGGCACCGCGTTCCAGCAGGCCGCGGAGGCCGGCCGGGGCGAGGGCGGGAAGGGCGGGTGCCGCGCCGAGAACGGCGGGGCCGCGCCGGTTGGCTTCGGAGAGGCGGTCGAAGTAGGCGGGGTAGGAGCCCAGGCTGCCGAGCAGCTGCCGTACGAAAGTGTCCTCGTCCGGGGCGGTCAGCAGGGCGTTGGCCCGCTTCTGCGCCGCGATGGTGGTGGTGCGCTCGGCGCCGGGCGGGGCGGAGCAGAACGATCCGGCGCCGTGTGTCGGCCACACCGGGGTCGGGTCCGGGAGTCCGGCCAGGCGCCTGAGTGAGCGGTACTGGGCGCGGGCCAGTTCCTCGGCACGGCCGGCTCCGAGGAGGTCCGTGCGGGCGGCCGAGCCGACGATCAGCGAGCCGCCGGTGAAGACACCCAGCTCGCGGGAGCCGTCCAGGAGGACGAAGGACAGGTGTTCGTCGGTGTGGCCGGGGGTGGCCAGTGCCCGCAGGGTCAGCCCGCCGAGGTCGGTCTCGTCGCCGTCGGCGAGCGGGGTGTGCTCGAAGGTGCGGTGACCGGCGGCGGAGGCGAGGATCGAGGCACCGTCGTCGTGGGCGAGCTGGACGGCGCCGGAGAGGAAGTCGGCGTGCAGATGGGTGTCCGCGGCGTAGGCGACGGCCAGCCCGCGCCGCGCGGCCGCCTCGCGCAGGGCGCGCAGGTCGCGGCTCGCGTCCACGGCCAGGGCGCGGCCGTCGCCGAGGTCGACGAGATAGGCGCTGTTGCCCAGCCCGGAGTCGACGAGCGGTACGAGATGATCGTCGGCGAAGCCCATCGGATCCTCCATGTGCTGCGGCTACGGTGCGGACGCGGGTGCCGGATCGCTTCAGCCGCCCCTCAAGCTACAATATTCCATGGATGTTTGGAGGATGCCATGGGAGACGCCGCGCGCAAGAGTGCGCTGTACGACGCCTTCGCCCGCACCGGCAAGGCCCTGAGCAGCGGAAAGCGCCTTGAGCTGCTGGACCTGCTGGCCCAGGGCGAACGCCCGGTCGAGGCCCTGGCCAGAGCGGCCGGGCTGAACCTCACCACCGCCTCGGCCCATCTGCAGACCCTCAAGCAGGCCGGACTGGTCACCACCCGCCGCGAGGGGGTCCGCGTCCACTACCGGCTGGCGGGGGAGGACGTCGCCGCCCTGTACGCGATGCTGCGCCAGGTCGCCCGGGCCCACCAGCCCGCCGTCGAGCCGGCCCGGGCCGCCTACCTGGGCGCGGACACGGGGGAAGGGGTCGGCCGGGAGGAACTGCTCGCCCGCGCGGAGGCCGGCGAGGTCGTCGTCCTCGATGTGCGCCCGGCCGAGGAGTACGCCGCCGGGCACATCCCCGGAGCCGTGTCCATCCCGGTCGGGGAACTCGCCGAGCGGATAGCCGAATTGCCGCCGGACACCGACGTGGTGGCGTACTGCCGCGGCACCTACTGCGTCCTCGCCCACGACGCCGTGCGCCTGCTGCGCGAACGGGGCCGCACGGCCGCCCGGCTCACCGACGGGATGCTGGAGTGGCGGCTGGACGGGCTGCCCGTCGAAACGGCCGCGGCATGACGGCGGCGGGCCCGGCCTCCCCCGCCCCGCTGGTCATCGACGGCGGCGACCGGCTGTGCGCGGAGCTGATCCTCGAACTGAGCCGCCGGGTCGGCCGGACCGGACCCGGCACGGTCGTCCACCTGATCGCCACCGATCCGGCCGCCCCGCTGGACCTCCCGGCCTGGTGCCACCTCACCGGCCACACCTACCTCGGCCCCGTCCCCGGTACGCCCCGGCCGGCCTACGCCCTGCGGGTGAGCCCCGGCGCCCGCCGCACCCGGGGTGACGCCCCCTGGCACCCACTGGACCCGCCACCGCAGCACGCCGAGGACGATCCCCGCCCTCCGAACGCCGGAGACCCCGCATGAACGACCGGCCGGTCTACCTCGACCACCAGGCCACCACCCCCGTCGACCCGCGCGTGGTGGAGGCGATGCTGCCGTACCTGACCAGCGAGTTCGGCAACCCCTCCAGCTCCCACGCCTACGGCCGCACCGCGGCGGCGGCGGTCGCGACGGCCCGCACCCGGGTGGCCGCGCTGATCGGCGCCGCCGGTCCCGACGAGATCGTCTTCACCTCCTCCGGTACCGAGAGCAACCACCTCGCGCTCACCGGAGCCGCCCACGCGTTGCGCGCCGCCGGCCGCGGAAACCACATCGTCACCACCGCCATCGAGCACCCCGCGACCCAGGCCACCTGCGACCGGCTCGCCGGCGAGGGCTTCCGCGTCACCCGCCTGCCGGTCGGCACCGACGGGCGCCTGGACCCCGCCGGACTCGTCCACGCCGTCGGGCCGGACACCGTCCTGGTGTCGGTGATGCACGCCAACAACGAGATCGGCACGCTCCAGCCGCTCCCCGAACTCGCCGCCGTCACCCGTGAGCGCGGCATCCTGCTGCACACCGACGCGGCCCAGAGCCCGGCCACCGTCGCGGTCGACGTCGGCGCCCTCGGTGTGGACCTGCTGACTCTCGTCGGACACAAGATGTACGCCCCCAAGGGCGTCGGCGCGCTCTACATCCGCCGCGGAACGCCCGCCCTCCGGCCCCAGCTCGTGGGCGGCGGCCAGGAGCACGGCCTGCGGGCCGCCACCGAGAACGTGCCCGGCATCGTCGCCCTCGGCGCCGCCGCGGAGATCGCCCAGGCCGAGCACGGCACCGACGCCGCACGCATCGGGGCCCACCGCGACCGGCTGCTCGGCGCGCTCACCACGGCCGTGCCCGGCCTGCGGCTCAACGGCTCCTCCCGCCACAGGCTGCCCGGCAACCTGAGCCTCACCTTCCCCGGCCACACCGCCGACCGGATCATGACCGCCACGCCCGGACTGGCGTTCTCGGCCGGGAGCGCCTGCCACCGCGGTGACACCACGCCCTCCCCGGTGCTGACCGCCATCGGCCTCACCCCGGACGAGGCGGCCCGCACCGTCCGCCTCGGCATCGGCCGCCACACGACCAGCGCCGACATCACCACCGCCGCGGAACTGCTCGTCTCCGCCGCCACCGCACCCGTCCGGCCCTGAGGAAGCACGGGCACGCCCCGCCGCCGGCTCCGGACCCGGAGCCTCCCGACAGCCGGTCACCACTCCCACCACCGGAGGCACCATGAGCCGCAAGATCCTCTTCATCCTCAACGACCCGCCCTACGGCACCGAGCGCTCCTACAACGGCCTGCGCCTGGCCGGAGCCCTCGCCAGGCGACCCGAAACCGAGATCCGGGTCTTCCTCATGGGCGACGCGGTCGGCTGCGCGATCGCCGGCCAGCGAGTCCCCAACGGCTACTACCACCTGGACCGGATGGTCGAGTCCTGCATCCGCCACGGCGCCGAAGTGGGCTGCTGCGGGACGTGCATGGACGCCCGCGGCCTCGGCGAGGACCTCCTCACGGGCGAGGCCCGCCGCTCCACCCTCGAGGAACTGGCCGACTGGACCCTCTGGGCGGACCAGGTCATCACCTTCTGACAGACCCTCCGGCCTCCGGAGACAGCGGGCCCGCCCCGAGCACGCGCCCCGGGACGGGCCCCGCCGCAGTCATCAGGTCATCGGGTCGTCAGTGCCAGAGGACGGCGATGAAGATGTTGAGGACGGTCAGCAGGCCCACGGCGCCGAAGACGCCCTTCGACACCCGCTCCTCGTCCCGCTTGACGTAGACGAGCCCGAGGATGGCGACCAGCACGACCAGCTTCACGCCGACCTTGACGTTGTTGACCATCGCGTCGTTCATCTCGTTGAACCCGACCAGCAGCACGCCGGTGACGAGCATGGTCAGCGCCCCGTGCAGCATGGCGGGCACCATGCGCGCGGTGCCGGCGCCCATCGCCTTCATCTGGACGAGGAAGCCGCCCAGCAGCGAGGCGATACCGATGATGTGCAGGCCGACGAAGACATCGATGAGTACGTCCATGCCCGCGAGCCTATGCGGGCCCCCGACCGGCCCGGCACCCAGGTGTCCTCATGGTTCCCGGAGCGTGACCGGGCCGTGCCAGGCTCCGGTCGCCCCGCCTCCCGGACGCCCGGCCCGGAGACGCAACCGGCCCCGGGGTGCGGCGGTCCGGGAGGGCACCCCGCTCCGGGCGGCCGGAGGTGGGCGGGAGCGACGCACCGCCCGGAACGGGGCTCCGCGAGCGGTTACGACAGGGGGCGCCGGACCGCTCACGGCCCCGCCATCATGTCCCGCCCCGCGCCTCCGTGACAGCCCGTGGGCTCGTACAGACGCTCCGCGTACGAGCCGCGCCGTGTACGGGCCGCGCCGTGTACGAGCCGCGGGTGACGCCGGCGTTCCCTTTCTCGGCCACGACAGTCCGGGAGGCCGCCTCCGGACCCGTTCCTTCGCTTCCGGCCCTTGCGGTATGCCCGCACTGCCACGATGTGCCTCATGAACGCACCGGAGGACGACCGTCCCGACGAGAGCCGGGAGCAACTGCTGGACCTGGCCGCACGGTTCCCGGACGATGCCGGCGTGGCGTACCGCGCGGCCTGCGTCCACGACCGCCTGGGCCTGGAGGCCGAGGCGGTGCCGTTCTACGAACGCTGCCTCGCCGGGACCGGCCTCCCGGACGAGGACCGCCGCGGGGCCTTCCTCGGACTGGGCACACCTACCGGGTACTCGGCCGGTACGCACGCGCCGTTGAAACCCTCCGCCGCGGTGTCGCGGAGTACCCGGAGGACGGCGGTCTGCGGACCTTCCTCGCCATGGCCCTCTACAACTCGGGCGAGCACCACGAGGCGATGCGCATCCTGCTGCACCTCTTGGCGACGACCAGCCAGGATGCCTCCGTACAGGAGTACCGCCGCGCCATCGCCCTCTATGCCGGGGATCTCGACAGCACGGGCTGACCCCGGTGCTTGCCGGCGCTCCGCGCCGAGAGCACGTAACGCACACCTTCCTCGTCGAGGAGGAAGGAGTACGTCTCCCCGCGTGTGAGAAGCCGCAGCGCGCGGTCGTACTCCCATCCGTCGAGGAGCCAGTGCCATGCCGGGCGGGCCGAAGGCGCGTTCAGCTGGTCCGCCACATCCCGCACACGGGCACGCAGCCAGTCGAGGGCGTGGTGCGGGGTGGTGGCTGCGGACGTGCCGAGATCGTGGACCCGGTGGTCCGGGGTGACGGCGGCGGCCTCGCACCAGTGCGTCGCCCGGAGCGCCGATCCGGCGGCCCGGCCGTACAGGGCCCACAACGTCACCATGTCATGCCGGTGCGCGCCCCGTTGACGCCCAGGATGGGCAGGTGCACCCAGACGGCCTTGCCCGTCTCCCGGGGGCGGACACCCCAGGACTCGGACAACGCGTCAACGATCAGCAGACCGCGCCCGGATGTGTCGTCCGGTCCCGGCTTCCGCTGTTCCGGCATCTTCCACTGGAAGGAGTCGGCGACTTCGAGGACCAGCACGGCCGGTCTGCGGCGCAGCGACAGGTCGAAGAACTCGCCCGTTCCCTTGGCGTGGTTGACGACATTCGTCGCCAACTCGCTGGCGATGAGCGAGGCGGTGTCGGTCAAACCTCCGAGCTTCCACTCGGCGAGCACCGTCTCGACGTGGAGACGTGCTTCCCGAACGGAGTGCCGACGGATGCGGAACCTCTTGGTGTGTGTGCACCCGGACATACGGCCCCCAAGGCTCTGAGCACGCGGAACGAAGAACACTCAGCGCCACACTCCAGAGACACTGTGTGATGTGAAGCACGCTAGACCCGCCGCAACGCACAATGCAAGCTAATCCTGATGCAAACTTGCACTCGTGCCGGTGGCCCGAAGTTGCTGGCGTGCACTCAGCGTTGACATGCAGACTTGCTGGACAGAGGAGAGGGGACCTGATGCCCGCAGGTGGGAAGCCCACTGTGCGCAGCCGGAGGCTGGGAGCGGCGTTGAAGCGGCTCCGGCTGGCCTCACAGCTCGACCAGGACCGCGCGGCTGACGCCGTGGACTGCTCCGTGGCGAAGATCAGCAGAATTGAATCCGGTCAGGTCAGCGCTCGGGTGGGGGACGTGCGAGTGCTGCTCGACCTCTACGGGGTCCAAGACGGAGCCGAGCGGGGACGACTGGAGAAACTGGCCCGCGACAGCAACAAGCGCGGATGGTGGCTGGACTACCGCACGCCCACGCTTACGCAACTGGGCGACTTCATCGCACTGGAAGCGGACGCCACGTACATCCGGTCCTGGCAGCCTGTGTTCATTCCCGGCGTTCTGCAAACCCCGGCCTACACACGAGCATTGATCGCGGCGAATCCAGCCGTCATCACGGCCGAAGCGGCTGATGAGATCGTCAAAGTACGACAACAACGACGCGAGGCGATCCAGGAGACCGGTGCGCGATTCGCAGCCGTGATCTGGGAACCGGCCCTGACTGCGCCCATGCCGTCGAGCGAAGCCCACAGCGCCCAGTTGGCTCACATCGCCGAGATCTCCCGGCAGCAGAACGTGACCATCCAGGTCCTTCCGCTCGACGAGTGGGCCGCCGCGCGCGTCGCCACGCCGTTCGTCACGTTCGCTTTCGGACCGGAACCGGCGCCGGAGGCGGTTGCGTTCGACAGCCTGTCGAATACCGTGATCCTCGAAGACTCGGATGAACTGGTCAACTACGCCCACGCTTTCGACACGCTGAGGTCTGCCGCCCTCACCCCGGACAAGAGCCGCGCCTTTATCGAGAAGACCATCAAGAGCATCCCCAGGGAAGGCCGCAATCCGTGACACCGCACCGAGTTACAAGCCCCTTCATAAAGTCCTCGTATTCCGGAGGAGCCTCTAATGACTGCGTAGAGGTCGCCCGGACCAGTGATGGGGGGAGAGCCGTCAGAGACAGCAAGAATCCAGGTATGGGAACGCAGTTCTACGCCCCACACGCATGGGATTCCTTCATATCCGGCCTCCGCACCGGCGAGTTCGCCCATTGACGCATGCGCCCACGGCATTCCCTGGTGCCAGTACGAATCCACGCCTCTCGGTGTCCGGACCCGGCCAAGGCCGGTCGGGTCGGCACGTCAAGCCCCGGGGCGTCACACCAGCCGGCGGGCCGTGGCCCAGCGGGTGAGTTCGTGGCGGTTGCTGAGCTGGAGTTTGCGGAGGACCGCCGAGACGTGGGACTCGACCGTCTTGACGGAGATGAACAGCTGCTTGGCGATCTCCTTGTACGCGTAGCCGCGCGCGATCAGGCGCAGCACCTCGCGCTCGCGCTGGGTGAGGCGGTCCAGGTCCTCGTCCACCGGCGGGGCGTCCGTGGAGGCGAAGGCGTCCAGGACGAAGCCCGCGAGGCGCGGGGAGAAGACGGCGTCGCCCTCCTTGACCCGGAAGACCGCGTTGATCAGATCCGTGCCGGTGATGGTCTTGGTGACGTAGCCACGGGCGCCACCGCGGATCACGCCGATCACGTCCTCGGCCGCGTCGGAGACCGAGAGGGCGAGGAAGCGCACCGGCTGCTGCTGGTCGGCCATCAGGGGTGCGCACCGGCGCAGCACCTCCACGCCGCCGCCACCCGGGAGGTGGACGTCCAGCAGGACGACCTCGGGCCGGGTCGCGGTGATCACCGTGACCGCCTGGTCGACGTCCGCGGCCTCGCCGACGACCTCCACCCCGGTGGTCTCCGTCTGCCCGATCTCGGCCTGGACGCCGGTGCGGAACATCCGGTGGTCGTCGACGAGGACCACCCGTGCGTGGCGGCCGGCGGTCTCCGGGCCGTTGGTGCCGCTGTCCGAGGGGCCGTTGAAGGCCCCGGCGGCGCCGGTGCCCTCTGCTCCCGGGCCTCCTCCCGCGCCGCTGGTGCCGCCCGCGTTCTGCGTTCCGTCGCTCATCGCCCGTCCGTCCCTCTTCCGTACCGCGCGGCCGCGCGTGCGGTCGTGTCGTCGTCGCCCCAGCCCTTGTGCACCAGCGTAGGTGCGTGCGCGCGTACGCGGCTGGGGGCAGTCGGGCCCTGTCCCGGCCCGGTCCGGCCGGTGTGGCCGGCGGCCGCGCGGGTCGTGCCGCCCCCGCCCGTCATGCCGCGCGTTCCATTTCGAGTTCCACCTCGGTGCCTCCGTCCGGTGCCGAACGGAGCCTCGCCGTGCCGCCGTTGCGCTGCATCCGGCCGATGATCGACTCCCGGACGCCCATCCGGTCCGCCGGCACCGCGTCCAGGTCGAAGCCCGGGCCCCGGTCCCGTACGGAGATGAACACCGTTGTCCCCTCGACCTCCGCGTAGACCTGCACCGCCCCGCCCTCGCCACCGTACTTGGCCGCGTTGACCATCGCCTCCCGTGCGGCCTGGAGCTGGGCGCCCAGCCCTTCGTCCAGCGGGCAGTCGCCGACGCAGACGACCTCGACCGGCACCCCGTGGTCGTCCTCCACCTCCGCCGCCGTCGCCTTCACCGCCTCGGCCAGGGTGTCCGGTTCCTCCTCCTCGTCCTTGCCGCGGCCCTCCGGCTTGTAGAGCCAGGCCCGCAACTCCCGCTCCTGGGCGCGCGCGAGACGGGCGACCTCGCGGGCGTTCTCGGCGTTGCGCTGGATCAGCGTCAGGGTGTGCAGCACCGAGTCGTGGACGTGGGCCGCGACCTCGGCGCGCTCCTGCGCGCGGATGCGCATCAGCCGCTCCTCCGACAGGTCCTGCGCCATCCGGATCAGGTACGGGCCCGCGAGCAGGGCGATGCCGACCAGCACCGCGAGGGACGCCTGCAGCACCGTGCCCAGGTGCCGCGCCGAGCCCTGCATCACGACGATGGCGCTCACGCCCACGCCCACGAGCAGCACCCCGGCCGCGCCGCGCACCAGCGGCAGCACCCGCTTGCGGCGGGTGACGGCGGCCCAGTGGGCGCGGCGCGCGTTGTCGGCCTGCCGCCAGACCAGGACGACGCCCGCGCCGATCAGCAGGGCCGGCCAGAGGTAGGCGTTGGCGCGGCGGCCGAGCTGGAGGTTGTCCACGAACACGGCCACGCCGACGACCATGGCGAGGAGCGCGATGATCTGCCCCCGGTCGGGTTTGCGGACGAGGAGCCGGCGCCGGCCGTCCGGCCCGGCGGCGGCCTCCGCTCCCGCCTCCGTCGCCGCGCCGGCTCCGCCCCTGGCCGCCGCCGGGCCCCCGCCCGCGCCGCGCGGTGCCTCCACGCCGCCGACGCCGAGCGGCACCACGAACCAGAAAGCCGCGTACAGCAGTGCGCCGAGCCCTTCCACCATGAAGAGCGCCACGAAGAAGATGCGCACCCAGGACACCGGCAGCCCGAGATGGCCGGCGAGGCCGCGGGCCACCCCGCCGAGCATCCGGCCCTCGGCGCTGCGGTAGAGCTTGCGGACCGGTGGCTCGTCGGGGACGTCGGGCCCGGGGGCGGGGGCGGGGTAACTGCCCGCGCCGGGGGTCCCGGCGCGGGGCGCGGCGGCGGTCATGACCCGATGGTCACACGGGACGGGGCGGCCCGGCATCAGGGTCGGACCCTGAACGGCCCCGGGGGTCCCGGCGGGGCCGCTCCCGGGCCTGGTGGCGGCCCGTCTCGGGGAAAGCTCAGGGTTCCGCCAGGGTCGTCACGGGTGGGTCCGGGGCCGCCGGGCCGTCACCATGGACGCATGAGCGATCAGCAGCCCGCCCCGGGCCCGGCGGTGGACGCGCCGGGAGGCGCCCCGGCGGCCCCCGGCGGTACCGCGCGTCCGGGTCCGGCGGGCCCGGGAGGGGCCCGGGGATCCACCACCGGCAGCACTGCCGACCCCGCCTCCGGTGTCCCCCCGGTGCTGCCCCGGCTGCGGCGCAGCCGCCGTACGAAGACGATCGCCGGGGTCTGCGGCGGTCTCGGCCGGCAGTTCGACCTGGACCCGGTGATCTTCCGGGTCGTCCTCACCGTGCTCGCCATGTCCGGTGGCGTCGGCCTCATCGCCTACGGCTTCGCCTGGCTGCTGATCCCGCTCGACGGCGAGGACGAGAACGAGCTGCGGCGGCTGCTCTCCGGCCGTGTCGAGGGCCCGGCGCTGACGGCTGTGCTCTTCGCGCTGGTCGGTTCCGGTCTGCTGCTGTCGATGCTCAACAACGGGTCGGTGTTCTTCTTCGCCGTGCTGCTGTCGTCCGCGCTGGCCGGTGTCTGCTCGTGGTCGCTGCGGAAACGGCGCGTGGAGCAGGCGGGCGCCGCGGTGGACGCGGCGGCGGCGCAGGCCGTGGCGGACGCGCCCCCCGAGACGACGGCCCCGCCGTCCCCCGGCGGGCCGTCCTGGTGGCGCGACCCGTTCGTCAAGGACGGCACCACGGGCCCGCCGGGCACCGGCTATCTCTGGGGCCCGGACGACGGGTCGGACCCCGGTCCGTACCGGGCGCCCGCCGTTCCACGCGGTGGCCGGCGCGGTCCGTCGGGACCCTGGACCGGCGGCTGGACGTTCCTGGCGGCGGTCGCCGCCGCCGTCACCGGCACCCTCGTGACCTGGGAGCAGGGGCCGCTGACCACCAGCCTGCAGACCGGACTCGCCGCCGCCCTGGCGGTCTTCGGACTCGGGCTGGCGGTGGCCGCCCGGTACGGCCGGGCGGGCGGCGGCACGGTCGTCGCGGCGGTGCTGACCTGCGGGCTCCTGGTGGGCGCGGGCGCGGTCCCGGGCAACGTCACCACGCACTGGCAGCAGAGCACCTGGCACCCGGGCTCGGCGGCCGAGGTCCGGCCGGTGTACGGCATCGGCACGGGGCGGGGCGTACTCGACCTCACCGCGCTCGACCTGGAGCGGGGCGAGACGGTCAGCACCCGCGCGAGCGTCGGCGCGGGAGAGCTCCGCGTCCTCGTCCCGCCGGACGCCGTCCTCGAACTCGGCCTGGAGATCGGCCTCGGCGACAGCCGGCTGCCCGGCGACCCGCAGAACGACATCGACATCCAGCCGGGCGCCCGGCGGACCGTCACCCTGCGGCCGGAGGGCGGGCTCACCCCGGCCGGCACCCTCGTCCTCGAACTGGAAGCCGGCATGGGCCGGGTGGAGGTGGAACGTGCCGCCCCGTGAGCACGGCGGCCGCGGCCGTCACGCGTTCGAACCGGCGAAGCTGGTCGCCGGACTGGTCCTGCTCGCCGCGGGTGTCGTGGCCCTGCTGTCCTCGGCCGGTGCCGTGGACCCCGGGCCGGGCCCGCGGCTGCTGCCCGCCGTCCTGCTCGGCCTGTGCGCCGCGGGGGTCGTGGGGGCGGTCTCCCACGGCGTACGCCGACGGCGCGCGAGGCGCCGGGCTCTCCGGGGGCTCCCGGGCGACGGGCTGCCGCCGGACGCCCCGGGGTGACGCGGCGCCGGACGCGCGAGGGGCCCGTGGGCGCCGCTCAGCCGTAGAGCTGCTGTCCGTGGCGGGCGCGGCGGTTGGCGATGGCCGAGTCCAGTGACAGATACGGGGCGCCCGCCAGCACCAGCGGCAGCCAGGCCATCAGATAGGCCAGGTCGTTGCCGTAGTAGTAGGGGTCGCTCTGCCAGCTGACGGTCAGCCAGAGGCTCAGGGAGATCAGCGCGCCGCCGAAGGCCGCGAGCCGGGCGAGGAGCCCGAACAGCGTGCCGAGACCGACGGCGATCTCCCCGCCGGCGATGGCGTAGCCGAAGAGCGTGGGGTCGCGGAGAGCGAGATCCACCAGCGCCGGGATGGCGGAGGCGTCCCGCACGGAGTTCATGAGCTGGCCGATCGATCCGGCTCCGGAGTCGGCGATGAAGGCCGGGTCGGTGAGCTTGTCGATGCCCGCGTAGACGAAGGTGACGCCGAGGAAGATGCGGAGCGGGAGCAGGGCGTAGCGGGCCGCGGTGGCCCGTGCTCCCGCCGGCTCCGGCGTATGTGCCCGGTGGAGCCCGTGCGCCATGAGGTCCGCCTCTCGATCGCTTCCGGAGGAGGATTCTCCACGATCCGGCCCGATTACGGGAGACGAAGTACATCAACAATCAAATAAATGGAGCAGATCCGATCACCTTCGAGCAGGTCACCTCCGGGTGCGGGCCCGGCCCCGGCCGCTCAGGGGCGGGCGGTCCCGGTCAGATCGATGTCGATGGTGAACGGAACGGACAGCTTCAGCCGGTTGTGGTGAATGCCGGTCGCCACATAGGCGCCGGTGGCCGGGTCGCGCTCGTAGACATAGACCACGGGACGGCCGTTGTCGCTCTCCACCCGCCAGAAGTGCGGGATGCACGCCTTGGCGTACTTCAGCGGCTTGGTCTCCCGGTCCCGCGCCCGGGAGTCGTCGGAGACCACCTCGACGGCGAGGAGCACGTCCTGCGGACGGTAAGCCGTCTGGTCCGGGCCCGTGTCGGCGTCGGCGCGGGTGACCATCACATCGGGCTCCGGCCGTTGCCGGTCGTCCAGGACGATGGTCATCTCCCTGAGGACCTCCATGTCCTCGGGCGCGGTGCGCAGCAGGCTGTGCTCCAGCAGGCGCAGAGTCCGCGTGTGGAAAACCGTCTGCGGGCTCCGGAAGACAAGGCTTCCGTCGATCAGCTCCGTGTGCGGAGGCAGGCCGGGGAGCCGGTCCAGGTCGTCGGCGGTGTAGCCACCCGGCGGCGGCTTCGGCCGGGTGTGCCGCCACGGTGGTTCGGCGCCGGGCCGTGACGCTTCTGACGCTTCCATGGGACGCATCGTTGCCGACCTGATCGGCGTACCCGGGACAAACCCCGGCGCCGCCACTCATCCGTGTGAGCGGCGGCGCCGGGGTTGACGTGCGGAGGGGTCAGGAGCGGGACCGGTGACGGGTCACTCCCACTCAATGGTGCCCGGGGGCTTGCTGGTCACGTCGAGGACCACGCGGTTGACCTCGTCCACCTCGTTGGTGATCCGGGTGGAGATCCGCGCCAGGACCTCGTACGGCAGGCGCGTCCAGTCCGCCGTCATGGCGTCCTCGGAGGAGACCGGGCGGAGGACGACCGGGTGGCCGTACGTCCGGCCGTCGCCCTGGACTCCGACCGAGCGGACGTCCGCCAGCAGCACGACCGGGCACTGCCAGATCTCGCGGTCCAGGCCGGCGGCGGTCAGCTCCTGGCGGGCGATGGCGTCGGCCTCGCGGAGCAGGTCCAGCCGCTCCTTGGTGACGTCGCCGACGATGCGGATGGCCAGGCCCGGACCCGGGAAGGGCTGGCGCTGGACGATCTCCTCGGGGAGGCCCAGCTCCTGGCCGACCATCCGGACCTCGTCCTTGAAGAGCCGGCGCAGCGGCTCCACCAGCTGGAACTGGAGGTCCTCGGGGAGACCGCCCACATTGTGGTGGGACTTGATGTTGGCGGTGCCGGTGCCGCCGCCGGACTCGACGACGTCCGGGTAGAGGGTGCCCTGCACCAGGAACTCCACGGACTCGCCGTGCTCGCCCGCCTCGGCGACGATCTCCGACGCGGCCTGCTCGAAGACCCGGATGAACTCCCGGCCGATGATCTTCCGCTTCTGCTCGGGGTCGGAGACCCCGGCCAGCGCCGTGAGGAAGCGCTCCTCGGCGTCCACGACCTTGAGCTTGACGCCGGTCGCCGCCACGAAGTCCTTCTCGACCTGCTCCGACTCGCCCTTGCGCATCAGGCCGTGGTCGACGTAGACGCAGGTGAGCCTGTCCCCGATGGCCCTCTGTACGAGGGCCGCGGCGACCGCGGAGTCGACGCCGCCGGAGAGCCCGCAGATGGCGCGCTTGTCACCGATGCGCTCGCGGATGGCGGCCACGGACTCGTCCACGACGTTCGCCATCGTCCAGTCCGGGCTGAGGCCGGCGCCCCGGTAGAGGAAGTGCTCCAGGACGAGCTGGCCATGGGTGGAGTGCATCACCTCGGGGTGGTGCTGCACGCCATAGAGCCTCTTGGCGTCGCTCTCGAAAGCGGCGACGGGGGTGCCGGGGGTGGAGGCGGTGACGGTGAAGCCCTCGGGGGCCTCCGCGACCGAGTCGCCGTGCGACATCCACACCGACTGCTCGGCGGGGGTGCCCTCGAAGAGGGTGGAGCCGGGGCGGGCCACGGTGAGGTCCGTGCCGCCGTACTCCCGGGTGCCGGTGCGGGCGACCGTGCCGCCGAGCGCCTTGGCCATGGCCTGGAAGCCATAGCAGATGCCGAAGACGGGGACGCCGGCCTCGAACAGCTCGGGGCCGACGTCAGGGGCGTCCTCGGCGTAGACCGAGGAGGGGCCGCCGGAGAGGATGATCGCCTTGGGGTTGCGGGCGAGGATCTCGGCCACCGGCGTGGTGTGCGGGACGATCTCGCTGTAGACCCGGGCCTCGCGGACGCGACGGGCGATGAGCTGGGCGTACTGCGCACCGAAATCGACGACGAGGACCGTGTCCGGGGAGTGGTCGGCGTCGGGAGCGGAAGCGGGGGTCGCTGAGGGCACTGCGGCGGCCTTCCGGCGTGGACGGTGGAGCTGGCTGGATCCCGATTCTAACGGCGCGGGGCGGCGCCCCGTCCGTCTCAGCATCCGGCCCGTCCTGGCACCGTCCGCCCCGGGCGGGCCATACTGTCGGCATGTTCTCGCAGCTCACCTTCCGCTTTACCTATGGCACCGGCCCGTCCGGCTGCCAAGGTCGCGCTGCGTGAGCCACTGACACGCGACTTTCCAGGCGCCCCGGGCCGGTCAAGGCCCGGGGCGCTCTGCGTTCGGTCCGGGCCGCGGCGGTACCGGGGCCCACGGCTCCGAGGAGACACGGACATGAACACGGACCTGAGCAAGAAGAGCGGCACGGACAGCACCACGGACAGCGGTACGAACCCGGCCACCGGTCCCGCGGCGGACGCGCGGGTGCCCGCGCAGGCCGCCGCCCCCGACACGGGCGCCCGCACCGACGAGGCCGCGGCCCTCATCGCCGGGGCCCGCGAGCGGATCGACGATCTGGACGCCCGGATCATCGGCCTGGTGCGGGAGCGGATGGCCGTCTCGGCCGCCATCCAGGAGGCCAGGATCACCTCCGGCGGGCGCCGGGTGAACCTCTCCCGCGAGATGGAGGTGCTCCACCACTACCGCGAGCAGCTCGGCAAGCCGGGCACCGCGCTGGCGATGACCCTCCTGGATCTCTGCCGCGGGCGGGTCTGACCCGCACACGTGCCCGTGCCCGCGCCGCGCCCCGGCGTCGTCCTGGCGTCCCCGGGGCGCGGCACACACCGTCCCGCCGGGCGTCACTTGCGGTTGTACAGCCGCATCGTGACCGTCCCGAAGACCAGGACGAACACCCCGGCCCAGCCCAGGGTCCAGGCGATCTCGTCCGCGGGCCACTCCCCCGCCATCAGCTCCCGCACGCCGGAGGACAGGTGGGTGATCGGGCTGTTGTTCACGAAGACCTGCAGCCAGCCCGGCATGGTCCGCGGGTCGACGAAGATGTTGCTGAGGAAGGTCAGCGGGAAGATCACCATCATGCTGACGCCCATCACCGACTTCTCGCTGCGCAGCAGCAGGCCGAACATCGTCCACGTCCACGAGAAGGCGAACGAGAAGACCACCAGCAGCGCCACCCCGGCGAGCACACCGGCCACGCCGCCGTCCGGCCGGAAGCCCATGATCAGGCCGAGGGTCAGCATCACCACCGAGGCGATGGCGTAGCGCAGCATGTCGCCGAGGAGGTAGCCGACCATCGCCGAGGGGCGCCAGATCGGCAGGGTGCGGAACCGGTCGAAGACGCCCTTCTGGATGTCGGTGTTGACCGACACCCCGGTGTACATCGTGATCATCACGACGTTCATCACCAGGATGCCCGGCAGCAGGAACTGCAGGTAGCGGGTGGTCGAGCCGGCGAGCGCGCCTCCGAAGAGGTACGTGTACATCAGCACCATCATCACGGGGAACGCCGTGACATCGAAGAGCTGCTCCGGCACGTGCTTGATCTTCAGTACGGCCCGCCATCCGAAGGTGACCGACGCGGACCACGCGCTGGGCCGCGGCGGCCGCCGCCCGGCGACGAGCAGTTCGGCCAGGCTCTCGGTGGCGACGGGGGCCGGTTCCCCGGTCCGCGCGTCGGTGCTCACGGTGCTCGTCGCGGTGCTCATGCCGGGACCCCTTCCTTGCTGTCCTTGCCCGTGGCGGACGCCGTACCGGTGGCGGTGTGTCCGGTGTGGTCGGTGTGTTCAGTGCGGTCGGTGCGGTCGGTGCGGTCGGTGAGGGCGAGGAAGACCTCGTCCAGACTGGGCTGGCCCAGCGAGAAGTTGTCGACGACGATGCCGGCGCGGCCGAGCTCGGCGAGGGCGTGGGCGGCCTGCTCCGCCGCGCCCTTGCCGTCGCCGCCGGTGCCGACGCGGGCGGTCAGGGCCACCGGGTCGTGGTCGAGCTGGATGTGCGCGGCCATCGCCTCGGTGAGCAGCCGTTCGGCCTCGGGCCGCTGGGCCGCGTCCCGCAGCCGTACGTGCACCGTGCCGGCGCCCACCGACGCCTTCAGCTCGCCCTTGGTGCCCTCCGCGATGACCTTGCCGTGGTCGATGACGGCGATGCGCGAGGCCAGTTGGTCGGCCTCGTCGAGGTACTGGGTGGTCAGCAGCACCGTGGTGCCCTGGGCGACGACGGCCCGCACGATGTCCCAGACCTGGTTCCGGCTGCGCGGGTCCAGGCCGGTCGTCGGCTCGTCGAGGAAGAGCAGGTCGGGGGTGTTGAGGATGCTCGCCGCGATGTCGATGCGGCGCCGCATCCCGCCCGAGTAGTTCTTGACCTGCCTGCCCGCCGCCTCCGCCAGCCCGAACGCCTCCAGGAGCTGTCCGGCCCGTTCCCGGGCCGGGCGTTTGCCGTGGCCGAGCAGCCTGCCCAGCAGGATCAGGTTCTCCATGCCGGTGAGGTCCTCGTCCACCGAGGCGTACTGCCCGGTCAGGCTCACCCGGCCGCGGACGGCGTCCGCCTCGCGCAGCACGTCGTGGCCGAAGACGCGGGCCTCGCCGCCGTCGGGGCGCAGCAGCGTGGCGAGCACCTTGACCGTGGTGGTCTTCCCGGCGCCGTTGGGGCCGAGGACCCCGTAGACCGTGCCCGTGGGGACGGTGAGGTCCACACCGTCCACGGCGCGGGTCTCCCCGAATACCTTCACCAGCCCCGATGTCTCGATCGCCGGGCCGGAACCGCTGTTACTCATGATCGGTCGTCCCCATCTCGTCTTCCGTCTTCCGTTGTCCGTTGTCCGTTGTCCGTTGTCCGTCGTGCACGTCGCGTCCGGTGTGGGCCGCCGGCCAAGGTCCGTGATGTCCGTCGTCGGCCCCTGCCCCGGCAGCCGCCCTGTCCTATAGGACTCCTCCGGCGGGCGAAACTCATCGGCTCTTCCACGGAACGGGCACGGCTCCGCCCGGACGGTCGGCACCGCACGAACGCGGAAGTGGTTCCCGGTCCGCCGTTTCCCGGTGTCGGGGAGGCCGTGACCGTTCCCCTCGCCCCTCGTTGAGCCGGTTGTCCGTGCCGGCCGGGCACGGGCCGATCAGGATGAGGCGTGGCTTCCGCCCAGCCCCTCCGGGTGCCCGGTAGGCAGGGGCGGATCTCACTGAAGCGTGTGGCGTGCCGAGTGGCTTGGGGACAAGCGGTGCACGTCGTGGGACCGCGCTTCAGTGTGTGACCGGACAGCAGGGGACAGCAGCCCGGTCACTGCCGAAGCGGCCGGTTCCGGGGACGCCCGGAGCCGGCCGTCTCCGGTCACCGGCCCCGGCCCCGTCCCCCTCTCCCCCGGCGGGCGTTCCCCCGGCGCCCGCCCTCCCCCGGCCCGGCACCCCTGAGCCGGGCCGGCCGCCGAAGGGCCTCACGCCCGCCCCGCACCCCGGCCCCGTGAGGCCCTTCGGCATGTGCCGTGACGTGCGTCACCCCATGCCTGTGTCCTGGGCATACAACCATTGCCGATCTTTACCGGTCACTTATGGCGATCGCTCCGCCATAACGCGTCCCCCCACCGCGACGGCAGGGCGGCACACCTTTCTTTCTTTCCGGTGCCGCATTACCACGGCACCGCTGACCGAAGAGGTCTGCATGAGAATTCGCCGCGTTCTGGCGACCGCCGCCGCGACGGCTGTCATAGCCCCGGCAGCGCTGATGGCGGCCCCGGCCGCGTACGCGAACGAGAACGACACCACGGTCACCGCCGCGGAGAGCCCGTCCCCCGAGAACTCCGGGACGACCGAGCCCGCGCCCGGTGACGAGCCGGGGGACGCCGCGCCCGAGTCCGGGGACGAGCAGCCCTCCGCCGAGGAGCAGAAGCCGGCCGAGGAGGACACCGAGACCGGGGACGACACCGAGGGCGAGACGCCCGAGAAGGACGCCGAGGCCGAGGAGGGGGACAAGGACGAGGACAAGCCCGCCGAGCCGGGTGACGTCTCCCCCATCGAGCCGGGCGAGGGTGAGGAAGAGCCCGAGTTCCCGCTCTTCTGCGAAGAGGTCGACGAGAACTACACCCAGGCGGTCACGGCCGAGCTGAGCGGGCTGCCGGGCAAGATCGAGGCTGGCAGCGGCTGGCACGGCTTCAAGCTGACCGTCACCAACACCTCGGAGAGGGAGCTCAACGAGGTCGCCTTCTACGCCGAGGTGGAGAACTACGAAATGGACGAGGACAAGTTCCTCAGCCGTTTCGTCCAGCTCCAGTTCAAGGTGCCGGGCACCGACCAGTGGGTGGCCATCGGTGACAAGGAGTGGGCCGGTGCCTACTTCTGGGGCGTCGACGTCATGAAGGCGAAGGACTACGTCGCCATCGACCTCCGCGTCAACATCAACAAGGACGCTCCGGCCGGTGACGGCTGGACCTTCGGCTCCGGCGCCTTCCTCGACAACGTCGAGGGCCAGGAGTGCATCGCCGAGGGCTGGGACGACTACGAGTTCACCGTCGTCAAGCCGGGCACGACCGTTCCGGACCCGGGTGAGGCCGAGCCGAAGCCCGGCAACGAGGCCAAGCCGGGTACCGGCACCGGCCCGAAGCCGCAGGGTGGTGTCGAGAAGCAGCCGGTGACCGGCAACCTCGCCGAGACCGGTTCCTCCTCCATGCTGCCGGCGATCGCCATGATCGGTGGCGTCGCCATGGTGGCCGGCGCGGGTGCGGTCTTCGTCGTCCGCCGCCGCCGGACCGGTGACATGGGCGCCGCCGCGTAAGACGTCGCGCTCACGGCAGCAGGACGCCGGGAAGGGGCCGCACCCCGGAGTGCGGCCCCTTCCCGTTTCCGCGGGGGCACCTCAGCCGCGGGGCCGTCCGCCCGGAGCGGTCATGCCCCGGCGGGGCGGCCGTTCGGTGACGGCTCCGTCGCCGCGGCCCCGTCGGCCGCCGCCGGTGCCGCCGGAGCGGCGGACCCGGCGGGCCCGGCCGGCTCCACGGCCCCGGCGGGCTCGGCAGGCACCGTCTCCTCCGTCCTGGGCTCCGGCACCTTCGCCTTCGGCGGCACGGCCGGCACCGGGAGCATCACCGGGAGCCGCAGTTCCGCGAAAGCCCCCTCCGGGACGGCCGGGGAGCGCGGTTCCACCGCGGGCAGCCGTACGTACTCCTCGCCCTGGGCCGGGCGGGGGTCCGCGTCCCCCTTGTTCGGCCAGAGGGAGATGGCGCGTTCGGCCTGCGCCGTGATCGTCAGCGACGGGTTGACGCCCAGATTGGCGGAGACCGCGGAACCGTCCACGACATGGATGCCGGGGTGGCCGTAGAGCCGGTGGTACGGGTCGATGACGCCGTGGTCCGCGTCCTCGCCGATCGGGCAGCCGCCGAGGAAGTGCGCCGTGAGGGGGGTGCCCATCACCTCGCCGATGTTGGTCCCGGGGAAGCCGTTGATGTCCTCGGCGATGTGCCGGGCGGCCTCGGCGCCCTCCGGCAGGAAGACCGGGTTGGGCGCGCCGTGGCCCTGGCGGGCGGTGAGCAGTCCCTTGCCCGGGCCCTTGGTCTTGCGGTACGTGGTCAGGGAGTTGTCCAGGGACTGCATGACGAGGCCGATGATGGTCCGCTCCGACCAGCGGCGGTTGGACAGCGAGCGGAGCAGCAGCACGGGGTGGCGCAGGCAGTGCAGGGCGTGGGCGAGGGCGGTCGGCAGCCGGGAGCCGTGCGGCACCTGGAGGGTGGTCATCAGGCCCATCGCGTTGGAGCCCTTGCCGTAGCGGACCGGCTCGATGTGGGTGTTCTCGTCCGGATGGATCGAGGAGGTGATGGCGACGCCCTTGGTGAAGTCCGGCTCCTTGCCGTACTTCTTGCGGTAGCGGGCCGGTGAGGTCATGGAGCCCACCAGGGCCTCGGAGTTGGTGCGGGTGAGTTCGCCGAGCCGGTCCGAGACGCGCGGCAGCAGGCCCTGGTCGCGCATGGTGTGCAGCAGCGTCTGGGTGCCGTAGGTGCCGGCGGCGATGACGACCTGCCGGGCGCGGAGCACCTTCGGCTTCTTCCGGAACTTGCGGCGCTTGTCCGTCGGGACGGTGGAGACCGCGTAGCCGCCGTCCCCGTCCTCGGTGACGGCGGTGACCGAGGTCATCGGGTGGACGACGGCACCGGCCTTCTCGGCGAGGTAGAGGTAGTTCTCGTTGAGGGTGTTCTTGGCGCCGTGGCGGCAGCCCGTCATGCACTCGCCGCACTCGGTGCACGCCTTGCGGTCGGGTCCGGCGCCGCCGAAGTACGGGTCGGGGACCTCGGCGCCCGGCTCGGCCAGGGTCCGGCCGTCCGCGTCCTTGCCGTCGCCGAAGAAGACGCCGACGGGCGCGTGGTGGAAGGTGTCGCCGACGCCCATCTTCTCGGCGGCGGCCTTCAGGTGGACGTCGGAGGGGGTGGTGGTCGGGTTGAGCCGGACCCCGAGCATGCGCTGGGCCTGCTCGTAGTAGGGCTTCAGCTCCTCCTGCCAGTCGGTGATGTGGCCCCACTGGCGGTCCTCGAAGAACGGGCGCGGCGGTACGTAGAGGGTGTTGGCGTAGTTGAGCGAGCCGCCGCCGACCCCGGCGCCGGCCAGGATCATCACATTGTCGAGGAGGTGGATGCGCTGCAGGCCGTAGAGGCCCAGCGCGGGCGCCCACAGGAAGTTCTTGAGGTCCCAGGAGGTCTTGGGGAGGCTGTCCCGGGTGAAGCGGCGGCCGGCTTCGAGGACGCCGACGCGGTAGCCCTTCTCGGTCAGCCGCAGGGCGGATACGGATCCGCCGAAACCGGAGCCCACGACGATCACGTCGTAGTCGTACTTGCCTTCGGCCACGGTGTCGGCCCTCCCATGCTGTGTGGTTCTGTTCCGGCCGCGCCCGAGGTGCCGTCGCGGACGGGAGCGGTGTGGGGTCGTGCGGCCGGCGGCGCCGGTCCGCGGACGGACGCGGGCCGGCGGCGCCGGGTCGGGACGGGGGTCGGGGGGCCGGCGGGGGGGTGGCGGTCGCGGTCCGGCCCGGGGGCGCTCAGCGGAAGCGGAGCGCCTTCATGGCGCGCAGGCTCACCGACATCAGCGCCGCGTACTTCTCGTCCGTCAGCCCGAAGGACGGGGCGAGCGGCATCAGCCGCTGGTGGGCGACGGTCTGCGCCTCGGTGTACTTGAGGATGCCCTCGGAGCCGTGCCGGCGGCCGAGCCCGGAGTCGCCCATGCCGCCCATCGGCGACTGGACGCTGCCGTAGCCGGCGGCGTAGCCCTCGTTGACGTTGACGGTGCCGGTGCGCAGCCGGGCGGCGACGGCGCGGCCGCGGCGGCCGTCCTTGGTCCAGACGCTGGAGTTGAGCCCGTAGGTGGTGGCGTTGGCGCGTTCGATCGCGTCGTCCTCGTCGGCGAAGCGGTAGACGGAGACGACCGGGCCGAAGGTCTCCTCGGAGCAGACGGTCATCGGGTCCGCGACGCCGTCGAGGATGGTCGGCTCGTAGAAGAGCGGGCCGACGTCGGGGCGGGCGCGGCCGCCGGCGACGACCTTGGCGCCGCGCGCCACGGCGTCGTCCACATGGCGGCCGACCGTCTCCAGCTGGCGTTCGGAGACGAGGGAGCCCATGTCGGCGCCGTAGGCGAGGGCGGTGCCGAGCTTCATGGCCTTGGTGCGGGCGGCGAAGCGCTCCAGGAAGTCGTCGGCGACCGACTCGTGGACGAAGAGGCGTTCGATGGAGATGCAGAGCTGGCCGCTGGAGGAGAAGCAGGCGCGGACGGCTCCTTCGGCGGCCTTGTCCAGGTCGGCGTCGCGGAGCACCAGCATGGCGTTCTTGCCGCCCAGTTCGAGCGAGCAGCCGACGAGCCGGAGGGCCGCGGTCTGGGCGACGGTGCGGCCGGTGCGGGTGGAGCCGGTGAAGGAGACGTAGTCGGCGTGCTGGACCACGGCCGGGCCGACCACGGGGCCGTCACCGATGACCACCTGCCACACCTGTTCGGGCAGTCCGGCCTCGATGAGCAGCCGCCGGGCCCAGAGCGCGGTGAGCGCGGTCTCGGTGTCCGGCTTCATCACGACGGCGTTGCCGGCGGCGAGGGCGGGCAGCGCGTCGCCGGCGGACAGCTCCAACGGGTAGTTCCAGGGGGCGATCTGGCCGACGACGCCGCGCGGCTGGCGCAGCTCGGTGACCTTGGTGAGGACGGGGACGGCGCCGGTGTGCCGCCTGGGGCGCAGATAAGCGGGGCCGCGGCGGCCGTAGTGGCGGGCGGCCATGGCCACGGCCTGCACCTCCTCGTGGGCGTGCATCCGGGTCTTGCCCGTCTCCAGCTGGATGAGGTCGAGGACCTCGTCCTGCCGTGCCAGCACCAGGTCGTGGAAGCGGAGCAGCACCGCGGCCCGCTTGCGCACGGGGACGGCGGCCCAGGCCCGCTGGGCCGCGCGGGCCCGTTCGAAGGCGGCGGCCACGTCCTCGGGCGTGGACTCGGGCAGCTCGGCCAGGCGCTCGCCGGTGAAGGGCGTGTGGTTGGCGGTGCTGCCGGTGCCGGTGAGGCCGGCGGTGAGCCGGGCGACGAGTTCGGGCGTCACCACGTCGGCGGCGGTGCGGGTGCCCGCCGGGGCGGTGAAGACCGGATTGCCGCCGGTCACGTCCGCCGGGACCGGCGGGGCCGTGGTGCCATCGGTCACGTCCGCCGGGGCGGGCGGTGCCGGGGTGCCGCCGGCGGTGGCGGGTGCTGCGCTGTCCTGCGGGGTGGCCTGCGTCTCCGTCATGCGGGTGAGGGTATGCCTGGGCGCTCCGTTTGTGTACCCGGCAGTAACACCGATTTCACTCCGGTGGAACGAAACGGCGTGATCGCGCCAGTGATTGCTGGCAAAAGGGTCCTGGTCAGGGAGTTCTCATGGCTGACCGGTGAGGGAAGTGTGCCCGGGAAGGATCATGGCGGTGGCCCGGCCTCCGCCGGGGCCACCGGGCCACCGCGCTCAGAGCTCCTGGATCCTCAGATGGCTCACGATCTCGTCGAACAGCTTCTCGCCCTCCGGGCGGGCGTGGCCCTCGGCGGGCATCCGCACGCGGAGCCGCCAGACGACCCGGTCCTCGTTGACGTAGACGTGCTCCCGGAAGTGCCGGGTGATGTCGTCCTCGTTCGCCCCGTAGTCCCGGTAGGTGGTGAGGACCTGGACCGCCTCCCGCTCCTGCTGGAGCGCCTGGCGCGTGGTGCTGCGGGCCTCCTTCACGGAGTTCTCGGCGCCGCCCTCGTAGTACGTCACCAGCTCCTCGGCCGCCTTCTCCGCCGAGTCCGGGTTCGGCGGGTCGTCCGGCTCCCCGGTGTCCTGGTCCCGCCAGAGCTCGACGGTGTAGACCCCGCTGGGATCCGCGAAGGTGACGTATCCCTCCTCCGAGTCGGTGCGCTCGTAGTCGGGCGGCAGGAACAGGGACGCCTTGACGATCTCGCCCTCCTCCCGGACCCGCCAGTCCTCCGGCGGCCCGTCGCCGCCGAACGGATTGGCGACGATCAGCACCAGGGCCAGCACCGCCGCCAGCAGCCCGCCGCCCAGCCCGAGGCGGCCCTTGGGGGTGCGGAGCAGTCCGCCCGGGCCGCCGGCCGCCATGGCGCGGGTCGGCAGCAGGGCGGGCTGGGGCTGCGGCGGGCGGGCGACGCTCTCCAGGGTCTGCCGGATCTCGGCCGGTGCGGGGCGCGCCGCCGGGTCCTTCCGCAGCAGCTGCATGACGAGATGGCCGAGCGCGCCCGCCCCGCGCGCCGGAGCGGGCGGTTCCGCGGAGAGCACGGCCTGCAGCGTCGCCGGGGTGTTGGAACGCCGGTACGGGGACATGCCCTCGACCGCCGCGTACAGCAGCACGCCCAGCGACCAGAGGTCGGACTCCGGCCCGGGGAGCTGGCCGAGCACCCGTTCGGGCGCGATGTACTCCGGGGAGCCGACGAACGCGCCGGTCTCCGTGAGCCGCTGCTCCCCCTCGACCTGCGCGATGCCGAAGTCCGTGAGCACCACCCGGTCGTGCCGGCCCAGCAGGACGTTGTCCGGCTTGACGTCCCGGTGCAGCACCCCCGCCTCGTGCGCGGCGGTCAGCGCGCCCAGCACGGCCAGGCCGATACGGGCCGCCTCCCGCGGGTCGAGGGTGCCCTCGCCGAGCCGGTCGCCCAGCGACTGGCCGCGGACCAGCTCCATGACGATCCACGGGCGGCCGTCCTCCACCACCACGTCGTGCACGGTGACGACGGAGGGGTGGTCGATGGCGGCTGCGGAGCGGGCCTCGCGCCGCATCCGCTGGTAGACGGTCTGCCGCTCCTGCTCGCTCAACTGGTCCGGTACCCGGGGCTCCTTGACGGCCACTTCGCGGTCGACGACCTCGTCCCGGGCCCGCCAGACGGTGCCCATGCCACCGTGCCCGAGCCGGGACAGCAGGCGGTAACGGCCGCCGATGGTCCGGCCGGGCGCGGGGCCGGCGGCGCCCGGGACGGCTCCGTGCCGGGGCGGGGGCGGCGGGGTGGCGACCACTTCGGTCGGCACGGGGGCCGGGGTTCCCGGCGCCGGATGGGACGCGGGCGGCCGGTGCGGCTCCGGTGGATGCGCGGCCGCCCCGTGGGACGCGGCGCCGGACGCCGGCGTCCCGGGAGCCCGGTCCGGCTGCCCGGGCGCGGGCGCCGCGGCGGGGCCGGCGGCCGGGGGCGGCGGCGCGGGCGCGCCCGGTGGCGGGATGAGATAGCTGGTGGGCTCGTCGGCCCGTCCCCCGTCGTTCTTCATGGCCCCATCATGGCCGTCCCCCGGCGCCCGGTTCCAGTCGGTGCCCCGCGACGGTGCAGCACCGTGACATAGCGCGCCACGGGGCGGGGCGCGCGGCACGGACCCCGGGATACGGCCCCGCGGCTCCGCGAACGGCACCCGTCGCGCGCGGCACCCGTGGAACTACCAGGGCGCGCGCGGGTGTTCGCGTTCGCGGCCCGCCGCCGCCTCCTCGTCCGCCCGCAGACGCTCCGGCGCGCCGCCGCCGTCCGCCGCCGTGCCGGTCCCCTCCGCGGCCGGGAGCCGGCCGGTGAGCGGCGGAACGGGCACCTCCGGGAGGGACCGCGCGGACGCCGGGGCCGACGGGAGCGGAGCACCCGCGGCGGTGCCACCGGCGGGCGTGGCCGGAGCGGACGCCCCGTCCACCCCGGACAGCCGGCCCGGCACGGACGGACCGGCGGCGGACGAGGCGGAGCCCGACGGGCCGCGGCCGGACGGGCCGGACCGGGACGGGCCCGGCGGCGCGGAGGACGACGGCCCGCCGCCGGACGGCCCGGGAGAGGCGGAGGAACGGGACGCGCTGGGCGTCGCCGCCCGGCTCGTGGGCCCTCCGCTGCCGCTGCCCTCGCCGTCTCCGGTCCCGTCCGGGCGCGAGGTGGACGTCGGCCGGTCGTCCAGCGGGGTCTCGCCGTTCACCAGCATCGCCACCGCGGCCACACCCGTACCGCCGGCCGCCGCGACCATCAGGGCCGCGGCCAGCGCCGTGCGCCCCCGGTGCCGGCTCCAGCGCGGCGGCAGCAGCGGGCCGAGCGGCGGCCCGCCGGGGTGACCGTCCCCGGGGCGGACCGCGTCCGGCGGCGGCCCCGCGTACCCGGCCGCCGCGGCGGCGTCTGCACCGGCGTCCGCACCGGCGTCCGCACCGGCGCCGCCGGCCGCGCCGCCCCGCCCGCCCTCGGCCCGCGCGAAGCGCGGCACCTCCGGCATCCGGCCGGTGCGCAGATACTCCGTCAGCAGCCCCTCGGCCTCCGCCGCGCCCATCCTGCGCGCCGGGTCGCGCTCCAGCAGGCCGAGGATCGCGGGGAGCAGCGGGCGGGCGGCCTCCGGCGGCCGGATGTCGCCCGCCATGACGGCGTGCAGCACCCCGCCCAGCGAGTCCTGCTGGAAGGGGGTGCGGCCGCTGAGCGCCGCGCACAGCAGCACCCCGAGCGACCACAGGTCGGACTCCGGGCCGGCGCCGGTGCCCGCCATCCGCTCGGGTGCGGTGTACTCGGGCGAGCCGACGAAGGTACCGCTCTCGGTGATCGTCGTGCCGCCGTCCATCCGCGCGACGCCGAAGTCCGTCAGCACCACCCGTCCCGCCGGGGCCTCCAGCAGGACGTTGGCGGGTTTGAGGTCCCGGTGCAGCACGCCGTGCCGGTGCGCCTCGCGGAGCGCGCCCAGCAGGGCGAGCCCGATCCGGGCGGCCTCGCGCGGCGGCACGGAGCCCTCGGCGGCGATGCGGTCGGCCAGCGTCCGGCCGACGATCAGTTCCATGACGATCCAGGGGCGTTCGTCCTCCTCCACCACGTCGTGGACGACGACCACACTGGGGTGCCGGACCTGCGCGACCGTACGGGCCTCGCGCAGGGTGCGCTCGCGCTGCGACCGCGCGTCGCTCTCCGGGAGCCCTTCGCCGACATGGATCTCCTTGACGGCAACGTGCCGTTGGAGCAGTTCGTCGGTGGCGCGCCACACGGTCCCCATGCCGCCCCGGCCGAGCCGGAAGTCCAGGCGGTAGCGGCCGGCGATGAGTGGGCTCTCCGCCCCGAAGCTCCCCATGATGCCCATGGTGCCCCAGGTTTTCGGGCGATCCGAGGGTCTTCGCCTGCCGGTTCCGTTTAAACTTCCCGGCCGGGAACGTCTTTCGGCCAGACCTCGGCAGCGCCGGAGAGCGGCCCCGCGGGGCTCCGGCCGCGCTCCGCCCCTCAGTCCGTGGGGCTGTAGGTGGCGGTCGCCTGCTCGAAGAAGCGGGCCACTTCCTGCTTGTCCGCGACCGGCCCGGAGACCAGGACGAGGTGGTAGCGGCCGTCGATGATCATCGCCAGATTGCGGGTGTGAATCTGCCGGTCCGCGTCGTCCCGCCAGGTGAAGGTCCCCTCGGCCATCGAGGTCTGCCCGACCTCGATCCGCCGCAGCCCGGAGGCCGAGGACCACTGCGACTCCCGGAACGGTGCCAGCTCGCGCTCGGCGTCCTGCTGGTAGGCCATCGGGTCGCCGCCGAACTCCTCGACGGTGTCCCGCCCCGGCACGACGGTCAGTTCGAAGTCGCCCCGGCCGTAGCGGACCTGACCGAGGGAGTTCTCACCGCGCCGCTCCCAGCTCTCGTGCACGGCGATCCGGAAGCCCTCCGGGTCGGTGCGGAGCTTGAAGCCCTTGGCGAGACCGGAGGTGCCGGACGAGCCGGAGGAGCCGTCCTTCTCCCGCTCGTTCCCGCTCTCCTTCCGGCCGCCGTCCCCGCCTTCTCCGCCGTCGCCGCCGCCCGCGGTCCCCTGTTCGCCCTCGTCCTCTCCCTCGCCCGGGGAGGCCTCGGCGGACGGGGCCGGGCTCGGCGCTCCCGCCGTGCCCGCGCGGCCGGTGCCGCCGTCGGCCGAGTCCCCGGCGCGGGGCATGAAGAGCATCGCGTACGCGACGGCACCGGCCAGCGCCAGCAGGATCAGCAGAAGCAGCAGCCGTCCCAGACGGCGCGGGCTGTGCCGGTGCTCCTTCGCCCGCTTGTGCCGGCCGTGCACCACCGCTCCGCCGGCGCGGCGGCGGCGCACCAGTTCGCCCCGGCGGCGTATCACCGGCAGCCGCCGCGGGTCGGCGTCCGCACCGGGGCCGAGGGAGGGGACGGTGACCGTGCGCGCGCCGACGTCCGGCTCCGGAGCCGTACGGATGAGCGACCGCAGCCAGCCGCGCACCTCCTCGAACTCCGGCCGTTCGGTGGGGTCCTGACGCAGCAGCGACTCGACGACGGGCCGCAGCGCACCGCACTCCTCGGCGAACGCGGGCGCCTCGGTGCAGACGAGCTGGACCAGTTCGGCCGCGCTCTCCTCGGGGTAGGGCGCGTGGCCCTGCACGGCGCGGAAGAGGAGCGCGCCGACGGCCCACAGATCGGTGGCGGGGCCGATGGGCGGCGCGAGCTGCCAGTTGCCGTGCACGGGACCGGCCTGTTCGGGCGCCCAGCGTTCGGTGACGGCACCGACGACCAGGATGCGGGCCTGGCGGGCCCGTTCGGCGGCCAGGGGCGTGGTGGGACCCCGCTGGTACCGCCCGGTGCCCGGGCCGCCCGCGGGGGTCCCGTCCCAGCCGCCGCCGGACGGCGCGGGGTCGTCCCAGCCGGCAGGGGGCCGGGGGCCGCCCGGGCCGGGGGACGGGACGGCCTGGGTGGCCGGGGCGTCCGGCGTCGTCCGGGCGCCGTCGCGGTGGCCGGCGGACGGCAGGCCGGGCCGGTGCGCGCCCCCCGCTCCGCCGGACGGTGCCGCACCGCCGGGCCGCTCGCCGCCCGGCCGGCGGGCCGGCTCCACGGCACCGGGACGCCGTGCCTGCTCGACGGCGCCGGTGCGGTGCGGCGGGCGGCCCTCGGGTCCGGGGCGTCGCGCCGGCGCGGGCGGACCCGGGCGGCCGTCGGGACCGTACGCGTAAGGGCCGTGCTGCGGCCGCGGGGCCTCGCGGTCGTACGGAGCGAGCCCGGCATGCGGACCGGGCGAACGGCCGGGGCCGTGGCCGCCCTCGCGGCGGTCCTGCCCCGTGGAGCCGGACGGCCGGTCCGCGTCGGGGCCGGGGCCGGGTCCGCTCCCGGCACCGGTCCGCCGGGCCGGGTCGCCGTCCGGCCGGCGTGCCGGCTCGAAGGAGTCGCGCGGACGGGGCGGCCCGGCGGCGCCGGACCGACCCGACTGCTGGCCGGAGCGCGGCTGTTGGGGCTGTCCGGGCCATCCCGCCGTCTCGGGCCGCCCGGCTTCCGCGGACCGGTCGGTCTCACCCTGCCGTGCGGTCTCACCCTGCCGTATGGACGCCCCGGACGGCCCCGGTTCCCCGGACCGCCCCGGGTGGCGGGGCTGTTCCTCGCGGCGGCCCGTCCCCGGGGGCAGCGCATGGCCGCCGAAGGGCCGTTCGGCGGGCGGCAGGGCCGAGCGCTCCCGGTCCGCACGGTCCGTGCCGCCGGACGGGCGGTCCGGTTCACCGGCGCCCTCGGGACGGCGCCCGGAGGGGACCGGCCTTCCGCGGCCCTGCTGTCCGGTGCCGGGGGAGCCCGGGGGTCCGCCCGGGCGCCCGGGCCGTCCCGTACTGCCGTGCCAGCTCGACTCCGCCGGCACGGGGACGTCGGGCAGCCCGCCCCGGTGCGGTGCGGACGTCCCACCGGACCCCGGGAGGTGCTCGGCGCCCGGCCACCGGGGCACACCGGCACCGGGCGCCCCGGAACCGGGGACGGCACCGTCCGGGACGGCGGGCCCGGGAACCGTGCGGCCCGGGACGGCGGGACCGGGGATGCCGCCGCCGGGCGCCGCTGGGCCCAGTGCGGTGCCGCCCGGTACGAAGCCCCCCGGCGTGGCGGGGCCGGGAACGGCGGGACCGAGAGCGGGGCCGCCGGGCACGGCGGGGCCCGGGGCGCCGCCCGGGAGCGCGGGACCGGGCAGGCCCGGTGCCGCCGCGGTGCCATTGCCCTCCACGTCGCGGGAACCCTCGCGGGCCGCGGCGTCCCCGGACGGTCCCTGTCGTCCGGGTCCGCCGGTCGCGCTGCCGTCCGGGCCCGGCAGGGCGGACAGCGGACGGACCCGGGGCTGCGCCTCGGGCTGGACCCGGGGCGGGATCTGGGCGCGGGCCGCCGCACGGGCGCCGGCCGAGTAGGCGGCGATCGCACGGGAGCGGGGCTGCCTGCCGTCCGTGCCGGGCTGGTCCGCGGGGCCGGCCGGGCCGGAGTCGCGCTCCGGTCCGGCCACGGGGCGGAGGCCGCCGCCGTCCGCGCCGCCCGCCCGGCCGGGGCCCCCGGAACCGTCCCGTCCGGAGACCGACGGGCCGGGGTCGGGGGCGGGCGCGCCGGGGCCGGGGGCAGGGGCGCCCTCGGAGCCGTAGTACGCCGGAACGGCGCCTTCCCCGCCCGGGGCCGGGGTGGCCCCGGCAGGGGCGTCCGGCCCCCGGCCGGGGGCGAGTTCGGGACGCTGCACGGCCGGACCGCTGCCCGGGGGGCGGGGCCCGTACGAGGTCCGGACCCCGTCCAGGTCGGCGGCGGAGGCGGCCCGGCCGGACGGGGACGGGCGCCGGAAGGCACGGTGGGGATCGGGGCCGGGGACGGGACCGGTGTACGGGGCACGCCCCGGACCCTCGTAGCCCAGACCGGCCGGGCCCGCCGTGCCCGCGGGGCCGGCAGGACGGCCGGGACCACCGCCGTACGACCGGCCGGAACCGCCGTCGTCACCAGGGCCGCCGGCCTGCCCGCGGGCAGCGCCCGGCTCACCGGCGCCCGTGCCCTGCCGGACCGGACCACCGGGCCCGCCCGGACCGCCGAAACCGCCGCCCGGACCGCCCGGGCCGCCCGGACCACCGCCGAAGTCCTCGGAACCGCCCGGGCCTCCGGGCCCCCCGGGCCCGCCGTCGAAGCCTCCCGGGCCTCCCGGACCCTCCGGTCCGCCCGGTGCTCCCGGTCCGCCGGGCCCGCCCGGCCCGTCCTCCGGCGGCGGTGTCGGGTCGTAGCCGCAGAGCGCTTCCTCCGCCGCGCCGGACGCGAGCCCCGTCAGCATGGCCCGCCCGTCCTCGCAGACGAGCACCGTGCGGGCCGTGATGTTGCGGTGGATCCAGCCCTGGGCGTGCAGCGCCGACAGGGCGGTCAGGACGTCGGCCGCGACCTCCGCCGCGCGGTGCGGGGAGAGCGTGTGTTCGGCGAGCAGCGCGGCCAGCGGCCGGCCCACCACGAGTTCGCTGACGATCCACAGCCCGCCGCCCTCGGCGAACACGTCGAACACCTGGTCGTACCGGGGATGGTCGGACACCGCCGCCGCGGCCTGAGCGGCGGCCAGGGCGCGCCGCACCGCCGGATCACCGGCCCCGCGGGCGGGGCCGCCCGGGGCTCCGGGCCCGTAACTGCCGTCGGCGCCGACGATCTCGGCCTCGACGGTTTCCGGCAGGGGAATGTGCCGGATCAGGACTTCCTGGCCGCTGTAGGTGTCGAAGGCGCGGGTCTCGGTGGCGTCGAACACCTCGTCGGCGGTTCGGGGCAGGCGGTAGCGGCCGGCCAGCACCCGGCCCGCGTAGTCCTCCACGACGCCTCCCCAAAGCGCGCGTTCCGCATCCACCCGGAACAGTCAACCCTGTTCGCCCACCGACCCGTTGCGGCTGCGTAGCGTCCGCACCGTTTCACGATACGTGCCCCGGCGGGGCAGTGCGGAGCGGACGGCGTAACCGGTTGCCCCGCCCCCGCACGGAGCGGGCCGGGGACCGCGGCCGGACGGGCGCACGCGCTGCACGGGAGCCGCTCGTGCGCCGCCCGGCGCGCCCTGGGTGCGCCCCCGGCGCGACCGTTCCGCCGCCCCGAGAGCGAGCTCAGCCGGTGGGCTCAGCCGGTGGGCTTGAACGTCCGGAACGCCGTCTCGCGGAGCGTGGTGCACTCCTTGCCGTCCCACTCGTCCGCCACGCAGGTGATCATGATCGAGTAGGCATGGCTGTCGTCCACCTTGAAGCCGCGGTTGAGCACCCGCACCCGCTCGCCGCTCCGGTTGTACTCGAACTCCCAGTCGGCCACGGTCGGATAGTCCCGGTACTCCGCAGTCTTGATGCCCCGTGAGGAGTATCCGGGGAACGAGCCGCGCGACGCCTGCTCCTGGGCGCGCCAGGCCGCGACCGCGTCGTCCTTCGGCTGGGAGCTGAAGTCGACCTGTATCCGCGGCACTCCGCCGGACTCGCTGTACTCGCCGCCGGAGTTCTGGCCCGCTATCCGCGTGAGCTTCCAGTTCCCGGGCATCGCCATGGAGAAGTTGAAGCGGTTCTCGGTTCTGGTCTCGTAGCCCTCGGGGATCTTGTCCGCGTCTCCGGCATCCGTGCCGCCGTCCTTGCCGCTCTCGCCGTCCTGCCCGCCGTCCTTGCCGGCGGAGCCCTCGTCGTCCGGCTTCCCCTCGCTCGTGCCGTCATGCGCGGACTCCGAGGGATCGGCCGACGCCCCGGCGTCCTTGCCGGCGTCCGCGGAGTCGTCCGTGCCGCCGTCGGCACCGCTGCTGGCCGCCCTGTCGTCCTTGGCGCCGCCCGCCGGGTCGCCGCCGCTGCCGTCGCCGTCGAAGGTGAAGGCCAGCACCACGCCCAGCACGGCGAGCGCCAGGACCCCCGCGATGAGGGCCAGCACTCGTCGCGGCACCACGTCCGTGATCGCGGCGGTGACGGGCCGCCGGGTACCGGTGCCCGTGTCCGCCGAGGGCGAGGCGTGGCCGGCGGTGGCCGGGGCGGCCGTACCGGCGGACGAGGCCGGGCCGGAGGAGGGCTCCGAGGCGGAGGAGGCGGGGGAGGCGGGGGAGGCGGGGGAGGACGCTTTGGAGGCAGCCCCGGCAGCGGCGGCGGCCCGCGCCGAGCGCAGCGCGGAGCGCAGCCGCCCCTCCTTGGCGCTGCGGCCGTCGGGCTGCGGTGCGGAGTCCGGCGGGGAGTCCGCCGCCGAGCCGGCCGGGGCGTCCGCGCCGGCCGCGGGCTTCCCGCCCGCTGACGGCTCCGGCTTCCGGCCGTTCCCGCTCCCGCCGTTCCCGTCCCCGGCCGCGGAGGCGCCCGCCGCGGCGCCCACGGCACCCGCGCCCGCCCCCGCGGCCCTCTTCGTCCCCTTGTTCCCCCTGCTCCCCTTGGCTTCCTTGCCGGACGGCTCCGCCGGCACCGCCATCGTCCGGGTCCTCGCGGCCTGCGGGCGTTCCTCGGTCTCCGCGAGGACCCCGGTGAGCAGGGCCCGCGCGCCCGCGTCGTCGAGGCGCCGCTGCGGGTCCTTCTCCAGCAGCCCGTAGATGACGTCCGCCAGCGGCCCCGCGTGCTCCGGCGGCGGAACCGGCTCCGTCATCACGGCCGTCAGCGTGGCGAGCCCGTTGCCCTTGTCGTACGGCGGCACACCCTCCACGCAGGCGTACAGCAGACCGCCGAGCGACCAGAGGTCGGAGGGCGGGCCGGGCTTGTGGCCGCGGGCCCGCTCGGGGGAGATGTACGAGGGCGCGCCGACGAGCATGCCGGTCGAGGTGACGGACGGGTCGCCCTCGACCTGCGCGATGCCGAAGTCGGTGAGCACCACCCGGCTGTCGTCGCCGGAGATCAGCACATTGGACGGCTTCACGTCGCGGTGCAGGATGCCCTCGCGGTGCGCGGCGCGCAGCACGTCGAGGACGGCGAGGCCCACCTCGGCGGCCCGGCGCGGGGAGAGCCGGCCCTTGTCCCGGATGACCTCGGCGAGCGAGGAGCCCTCGATGAGCTCCATGACGATCCAGGGGCGGTCGTCCTCGTCGACGACGTCGTAGACGGTGATGCCGCCGTTGGCGCGGATCCGGGCGATGGCCTTCGCCTCGCGCAGGGTCCGGGTGATCAGCCGCCGCTTCTCGTCCTCGTCGACGGAGGAGGGGAAGCGCAGTTCCTTGACCGCGACCTGACGGCCCAGCGTCTCGTCGACGGCGCGCCAGACGGTACCCATGCCGCCGCGCCCCAGCACCTCGCCCAGCCGGTAGCGGCCGGCCAGGATCCGTCCGGTGGCGCCCTGCGTCTGCTCCGGCTCCGACATGTGTCCCCTCAGCGCTGCGATGTCCAGGCGGTGGCGCCGAGTTGGCAGTGGCTCACCGCGCCTCTGTCGCAACCGCGGTGGTCCGCCCCGGCAGAGTCTCCATTCTCCCCCATGCCCCGCCATGCCCATGCCCGGGGTCCGGCGCGTCATGCCCCGCGTACACGGGCCGCGCCGCCGGCCGTCATCATGGGCGCGTACACGGAGCGGAGCCCGGAGGGAGGCCGCACGGTGCCGGTTCGCGGAGTGCGCCCGCGCCTGCTGGCAGGGATGGCCGGGGCCCTGTGCGCGGCCCTGGTGACGGGGTGTGCGGTGCCGGCGGACCACGGCCGCGCCGGCGCGGTGGTGAAACGTTCGCCGGCCCGGACCGACCGGCTCGCGGCGGCCGTCGAACGGCTGGCCGACGCGGCCGACGCCCCCGGCGCCGCCGCGTACACCCGCGAGGGCGGCCGGGCCCGGTTCGCCACGGCGGGGGTCGCCGACCGGCGCAGCGAGCGGCGGATCGGGCGGGCCGACCGCTTCCGTGCGGGCAGCGTCACCAAGGTGTTCGTCGCGACCGTGGTGCTCCAGCTGCGCGCCGAGGGCGCCCTGCGGCTCTCCGATCCGGTGGAGCGGCATCTGCCCGGCCTGGTGCGCGGGCCCGGTTACGACGGCGCGCGGATCACGCTCCGTCAGCTCCTCACTCACACCAGTGGGGTCTTCGACTACGTCCGCGATCCGCGGCTGGCGGAGGAGTCCTTCGGCCGCGGCTTCCGGAGCCACCGCTACGACACCCGCTCGCCCCGGGAGCTGGTGCGCGCGGCGCTGCGGCACCGGCCGTACTTCGCGCCCGGCACCGGCTACCGCTACTCCAACACCGACTACATCCTGCTGGGGCTGGTGGTGGAGCGGGTCACCGGACGCCCGTACGCCCGCGCGGTGGAGGAGCGGGTCATCCGGCCGCTGGGTCTGGGCGGCACCTCCTTCCCCGGCACCCGGCACGGGCTGCCGCGCCCGCACGGCCGGGCCTACTCCGCGGCGGCCGCACCCGGCGGCTCCGGCGCGCTGATGGACGTGACGGAGCTGAACCCGTCGACGGCCGGCGCCGCCGGCGAGATGGTCTCCACCCTCGGCGACCTGGAGCGCTTTCTGCGCGCCCTGCTGGGCGGCGAACTGCTGCCCGCGCCGGAGCTGCGCCGCATGACGGACACCTCGGTGACCCGCGGGCGCTACGGCTACGGCCTCTTCCCGGAGCGGCTGCCCTGCGGGGTGACGGTGTGGGGGCACAACGGCAGCATCAGCGGCTCGTACGTCCGGATCACCGCCACAGCGGGGGGACGGCGGGTGCTCGGCTACCGGGTCAACACCGACGAGGTGGGCGACGCTAAGGCCGAACGGCGGCTGCTGAGCGCGGCGTTCTGTCCGCAGGGGTGACAGGGCTGTCCGCGGGCGTGACCGGGGCGGGCGGTGTCCTCCGTGCCCGTCCGGGGCCGTGCGGTGGGGCAGGGCCCCGCCCGGGGATGTGACGCTCCGGGCAGGGCCGGGCCCGCTTCGGGTGGTGGGTCGTCAGCGCACGCGGGTCATCGGCAGCTGCGGCCGGTGTTGATGCACTGGACCATCGTGTTCATCAGGTCTTCGTCGAACACGTTGACGAAGTCGCCGTGGTCGGTGACCGGCTTGTGGAGCTGTTCCGGGAAGCCGTCCACGGCGAAGAAGGGGCTGGACCGCCCGTTGTCGTCCAGGCTGGGCGCGTCGACGTCGTAGACCAGGCGCTGCACCAGTTGCGGTATCGCCTTGAATCCGCTGGGGCAGGAGCCGGTCCCGGGATCGGCGAACGCGACATGGGAGCGGTGGTTGGCGCTGTCGGTGTTCCGGCCGTCCCAGCAGCTCTGGAAGGTGGAGGTGCGCACCACGTCACTGCCCTCGGGGCAGAGCGGGTATTTGTCCGTCAGCTGCCGGTCCTCGAAGCCGGTGCAGCTCCAGGAGGCGTTGGCGTTGGCTGTTCCGTTGGTGAACGCTTTGGCGTCACCGGTGATGATCCGCAGGAACTTGGGCATCGCCACGACCTTGCCGCGCGGGTTTCCCACGAATTCCAGGGTCGCCTCCTTCGCCGTGAGGATCCTGCCGACGTTGCCCTCGGCGCCGCCGCCCTGCTGATCGGCGTCGAATTCATCGGTGCCGTCCTGCAGGCGCAGGACCGGCCAGTAGTACGAGGATTTGTCGCCCGGGTTCTCACATGTCGTCTCACCGCCTGCGAAGTCCTGGTCGTCGGCGAAGGCGTCGTTGGCCTGGTTGCCGATGTAGTCGTGGGTGTGATGGGCGCCGTTGGACACGCCGGGCGCGACGATGATGTTGTCGGTGTTGTACAGCTTGTTCTCGTTCACTCCGCATGTGCTGGTGAACGTGCCGCGGGATCCGCCCCGCGTCATACGGGGCTTGCCCGCCGCGGGCTGGACGGTGGTGATGTCCACGAAGTCCGCCGCGACCGGGCCGTTGCCCGCCTGACCGCCGGCGCCGCCCTGCTCACCGCCGCCACCCTGGTCAGCGCCGTCCTGGTTGCCGGAGGCACGCAGGGTGCAGGCGGCGAGCGCCTCCAGGCCCTGGGGACGGTCGGCCGCCCTGCCGATGGCGATCGCGATCCGGTCGATGGCCGCCGTCCGTTTCGCCTTGAGCGGGCCCATGATCGCGTTGTCGGCGAAGTTGCGGTCCTGCTGGATGGCCCGGGACGAATTCTGCAGCCGCTGGTATGCCTCCGCGACCTGCTGGTCCAGGAGCGCGAGGTTCTTGTCGACCTCCTTCCTGGCCCGGTCCGGCACATCGCGCAGTTCGCCGCCGACGTCCGGGCAGTCGACGGTGGCGTCGCCGGAGGCCAGGACCTGCCGGGCCCCCTCCGGCTTCGCCCCGGAGCCGCTCTCACCGGCCGAGGCGTACACGTTGGCCGCCACCAGCCCGCCCGCTCCCAGGGCCAGAGCCGCCGCGGCGGCGGTCGTCCGGCGTATGGCCTTCGATCGTTTGCGGGTGTTGCGTCGCATGGAACTCCTCCGAGATCTCCGTGGGATACGCATCCCCGGCCGGCAGCGGTTCTGGCGCTGTATCAGGGCTGATGCGTAACCGGAGTTACGGACGGGAGAGTGGAAGCGGCGGGCCTTCGGCGACTCGTCAGTTTTTCGTAAGGACTGGCCGCCCCGCCCGCTCGGTGCCCGCGGCGGGGCGCACGCCGACCTCAGCCGGGCGCGTGCTCCGGGCGGGGAGCCTCCCGGGCGGCGGCCGTTCCCGCGTACTTCACGACCCGCGGCTCGCAGCACGGAGAACGGCCGCGTCCGCCGCCCCGGGGAGAAACCGCGGCTCGGTGGAGTGGGTGACCTGCGGTGTCGAGCGCCGGGCTCAGCTCAGCGGCACGATGTCCGGTGCGCCCAGCCGGGCCGCGTCCGCCGTCTGGTCGTCCGGCTGGCGCTGCGACTCCCGCTCGGCCTCCACCCGCTTCTCGTAGTGCTCGACCTCCTTCGCGATCTGGCCCTCGTCCCAGCCGAGCACCGGGGCCATCAGCTCGGCGCACTCCCGCGCGCTGCGCGTGCCGCGGTCGAAGGTCTCGATGGAGATGCGGGTGCGCCGGGTGAGCACGTCGTCCAGGTGCCGGGCGCCCTCGTGGGAGGCGGCGTAGACGATCTCGGCGCGCAGGTAGTCGTCGGCGCGGGCCAGCGGTTCACCCAGCGACGGCTGCTCCTCGACGAGCCGGAAGACCTCCTCCGCCAGGGAGCCGTAACGGTTGAGCAGGTGTTCGACGCGGACGACGTGCAGGCCGGTGCGCGCGGCGAGCCGGTTGCGCGCGTTCCACATCGCCCGGTAGCCCTCGGCGCCGACCAGCCGGACGTCCTCGGTGACGCATGCCGCCACGCGCTGGTCCAGCCCGTGCACCGCCTCGTCCACCGCGTCCTTGGCCATCACCCGGTACGTCGTGTACTTGCCCCCGGCGACGACGACCAGCCCCGGCACGGGGTGCGCGACGGTGTGCTCCCGGGACAGCTTGCTCGTCGCGTCGGACTCCCCGGCCAGCAGCGGGCGCAGCCCGGCGTAGACGCCCTCCACGTCGTCCCGGGTGAGCGGCACGGCCAGCACCGAGTTGACCCGCTCCAGCAGGTAGTCGATGTCGGCGCTGGAGGCGGCCGGGTGGGCCTTGTCCAGGTCCCAGCCGGTGTCGGTGGTGCCGACGATCCAGTGCCGGCCCCAGGGGATGACGAAGAGGACGCTCTTCTCGGTGCGCAGGATCAGGCCGGTGGTGGAGTGGATGCGGTCCTTCGGCACCACCAGGTGGATGCCCTTGGAGGCGCGGACCTTGAACTGCCCGCGCTCGGCGATGAGTCCCTGGGTGTCGTCCGTCCAGACGCCGGTCGCGTTGACCACCTGGCGGGCGCGGATCTCGTACTCGCCGCCGGCCTCCACGTCCCGCACCCGGGCGCCCACGACGCGCTCGCCCTCGCGCAGGAAGCCGATGACACGGGCCCGGTTGGCGGCATCGGCGCCGTAGGCGGCGGCGGTGCGGACCAGGGTGGCCACGAAGCGGGCGTCGTCCACCTGCGCGTCGTAGTACTGCAACGCCCCGACCAGGGACTCCTTCCTGAGCGCGGGGGCCACGCGCAGCGCGCGGCCGCGGCTGAGGTGACGGTGCACCGGCAGGCCGCGGCCGTGCCCGGAGGAGACGGACATGGCGTCGTACAGCGCCACGCCCGCGCCGGCGTACCAGCGTTCGAAGCCCTTGCGCCGCAGGGGGTAGAGGAACGGCACCGGCTTGACGAGATGCGGCGCGAGCCGTTCGAGCAGCAGGCCGCGCTCCTTCAGCGCCTCCCGGACGAGCGCGAAGTCGAGCATCTCCAGATAGCGCAGCCCGCCGTGGATCAGCTTGCTGGACCGGCTGGAGGTGCCGGAGGCCCAGTCCCGGCCCTCGACCAGGCCGGTGGAGAGTCCGCGGGTGGCGGCGTCCAGGGCGGTGCCCGCGCCGACCACTCCCCCGCCCACCACGAGAATGTCGAGTTCGTGTTCGGCCATCCGGGCGAGTGCCTCGGCACGTTCGGCCGGTCCCAGTGTCGCTGTCCTCACCGCTGCCTCCGGTCGTGGTCGGGTCGCGCGTTCCCCACCCAGCGATTCTCACCGCCCGGCGCGCGCGCAACCCCGAGCGCCCTCGCACGGCAACACCGGGCCGTCACATCGCGGGCAATACTCACTATCAGCAATATGTCTGTTTAGCCTTACATAGATCGACAGAGCTGTGCCCCCGGGAAGGACGGCCCCAGCCATGCCCGCAGACCTCGCCGTCCTCGGTCTCGGCCCGCTCGGCCTCCCCCTCGCGCGGGCCGCCGCCGGGGCCGGCATCGCCACCGTCGGCTACGACACCGACGGCCGCCACGTCGACGGGCTCATGGCCGGCCGCCCGCCCGCGGACGGCTCCCTCACCGCCGCCGGCCTTCGGCGGATGCTCTCCGCCGGCTTCCGCGCCACCACCGACCCGGCCGAACTCGGCCGCTGCCGCACCGCCGTCATCTGCGCCCCCACCCCGCTCGGCGAGGACGCCGCGCTCGATCTGCGCGCCGTCGGCCGGGCCGCTCGCGCTCTCGCCCCCCATCTCCGGCCCCGCAGCACCGTGTTGCTGGAATCGACCGTCTACCCGGGCACCACCGAGGAATACCTCCGCCCACTGCTGGAGGAGGGGTCCGGGCTGCGCGCCGGCCGCGACTTCCACCTCGCCTACGCGCCCACCCGGCTCGACCCGGGCAACCGCGCGTTCGGCTGCGCCAACACCCCCAAGGTCATCGGCGGTCTGACCCCCGCCTGCACCGAGGCGGCCGCCGCCTTCTACGGGCGGGTCACCGACCGCGTCGTCCGTGCCCGCGGCCCGCGCGAGGCCGAGACCGTCAAGGTCCTGGAGACCAACTACCGGCACGTCAACATCGCGCTCGCCAACGAGATGGCCGTCCTCTGCCACGACATCGGCGTCGACCTGTGGGACGTCATCCGCTGCGCCGAGACCAAGCCGTTCGGTTTCCAGCCCTTCCGGCCCGGCCCCGGAGCCGGCGGACACGGCGTGCCCATCGACCCCAACTACCTGGCCTACCGGCGGCGCAGCCCCGGCTATCCGCTGCGGATGGTGGAACTGGCCAAGGAGGTCAACGACCGGATGCCGCGCTACGTCGTGCAGCGCTGCGCGACCCTCCTCAACGAGCACGGCAAGTCCGCGCGCGGAGCCCGGGTGCTGCTGCTCGGCGTCACCTACAAGCCCGACCTCGGGGACCGGACCGGCTCCCCGGCCGGCGAGATCGCCTCCCGGCTCATGGAACTGGGCGCCCAGCTGAGCTACCACGATCCGCATGTGCCGCAGTGGAGCGTCCTCGGCCGCCCGGTGCCCCGCGCCGACTTCCCCTACGAGGCCGCGGCCGACGCCGACCTGACGGTCCTGCTCCAGCCCCACCGCTTCTACGACCTCCAAGGGCTCGCGGTGAAGGCCCAGTTGCTGCTGGACACCCGCGGCGCGAGCCCGGCGGGCACGGCGCACCGCCTCTGACGCGAGCCCTCCCCTCCGCCTCCGCGGCGTACCGGGCAGGTCCCAGCCTTGTCACGGACATGGAAAACGCCTGCCGGGCCGTCGGTGGCGGCTGTTAGCCTCAGGGCGCTTTCCGGCCATCGGACAAGCTTCACCGCCTTTCCCAGAACTTCATCACGGGGGACCCATGAGCACCGAGCCCTGGCAGCAGCAGCCCGGCCAGAACCCTTACGCCCAGCAGCCCCAGCCGGGCGCCCCGCAGCAGGGCGTGCCTCCGCAGGGCGGCTACGGCTACCCGCCCCAGCAGCCGCAGCCGGGCGGTGCGCCCGGAGGGATGCCGGGCGGCATGCCCGGTGGTTTCCCGCCGCCCCCGCCGCCCGCCGGACGGAGCGGCAACGTGGCCCTGGCGATCGTCGCGGCGGTCGTCCTCATGCTCGTCGGTTCGGCGATCTACGGCCTCATCCTCAAAGAGGCCGAGATGCAGATCGGTTACATCGCCGTCGGCGTCGGCGCCCTGATCGGTCTGGCGCTCGGCAAGCTGGGCGGCCACAACCCGGTCCTGCCGTTCGTCGGCATCGTGCTCGGCCTGCTGGGTGTCTACCTCGGCCAGGTCTTCGGCGTGGCCATGGCCTTCGCCGACCTCCCGGGCGCCCCGGGCTTCTTCGAGATCCTCACCCAGCACTTCGGTGACATCAACGAGGGCCTGAAGGAGAACCTGGAGGTCATCGACTACCTCTTCTACGCCCTCTCCGGCGCGGCGGGCTTCTCCCTCACCAAGAAGTTCAGCTGATCCCACCCGGGCACGCCGGGGCGGCCCGCGCCCCGGCACCCACCGCACCACCGCGAAGCCCCGGACCAGTCCCTGGTCCGGGGCTTCGCGGTGCCGGGCGGCGGCCGGTTCCCGGCCGCACGGCGCTCTCAGCGGTCGTGGCGCGAGGGCGCGACCGTCACCTCGACCCGCTGGAACTCCTTGAGGTCGGAGTAGCCCGTGGTGGCCATCGCCCGGCGCAGCGCGCCGAAGAAGTTCATCGAGCCGTCCGGCGTGTGCGAGGGGCCGAGCAGGATCTCCTCGGTGGAACCGACCGTGCCCAGGTTCATGACCTTGCCGCGCGGCACGTCCTCGTGGACGGCCTCCATGCCCCAGTGGTGGCCGCGGCCCGGGGCGTCCTCCGCCCGTGCCAGCGGGGAGCCCATCATCACCGCGTCCGCGCCGCAGGCCACGGCCTTCGGCAGATCGCCGCTCCAGCCCACGCCGCCGTCCGCGATGACGTGGACGTACCGGCCGCCGGACTCGTCGAGGTAGTCCCGGCGGGCGGCGGCCACGTCGGCGACCGCGGTGGCCATCGGCACCTGGATGCCCAGGGTGCTGCGGGTGGTGTGCGCGGCGCCGCCGCCGAAGCCGACCAGCACACCGGCCGCTCCGGTGCGCATCAGGTGCAGCGCGGCGGTGTAGGTGGCGCAGCCGCCCACGATCACCGGCACGTCCAGCTCGTAGATGAACTGCTTGAGGTTGAGCGGCTCGGCGGCCCCCGACACGTGCTCGGCGGAGACCGTCGTCCCGCGGATCACGAAGATGTCGACGCCGGCGTCCACCACGGCCTTGGAGAACTGCGCGGTGCGCTGCGGCGAGAGCGCGGCGGCGGTGATGACGCCGGAGTCGCGCACCTCCTTGATCCGCTGCCCGATCAGCTCCTCGCGGACCGGGGCCGCGTAGATCTCCTGCATCCGGCGGGTGGCGGTGCGCTCGTCCAGCTCGGCGATCTCGGCGAGCAGCGGCTCCGGGTCGTCGTAACGGGTCCACAGCCCTTCGAGGTTGAGCACGCCCAGGCCGCCCAGCTCACCGATCCGGATGGCGGTGGCCGGGGAGACCACCGAGTCCATCGGGGCGGCCAGGAACGGCAGCTCGAACCGGTAGGCGTCGATCTGCCAGGCGATCGAGACCTCCTTCGGGTCGCGGGTGCGCCGGCTCGGCACCACGGCGATGTCGTCGAACGCGTACGCCCTCCGGCCGCGCTTGCCGCGCCCGATCTCGATCTCAGTCACAGTTGGCCTTTCCCAGTTCGGTCTGCCGTCCCAGTATCGCCGACCCCGTGCGGGCGCCGGTGCGCGGCAGCGGTCACCGGCGGCTGTAGTTCGGGGCCTCGCCGACCATCTGCACGTCGTGCGGGTGGCTCTCCTTGAGACCGGCCGCCGTGATCCGCACGAAGCGGCCCTTCTCCTTGAGCTCCGGGACGTCCGCCGAGCCGACGTACCCCATGGAGGCGCGGAGGCCGCCGATCAGCTGGTGGGCCACCGAGCCGAGCGGGCCGCGGTAGGGCACCTGGCCCTCGATGCCCTCGGGGACGAGCTTGTCCTCGGAGAGCACGTTGTCCTGGAAGTAGCGGTCCTTGGAGTACGAACGGGCCCGGCCGCGCGACTGCATGGCACCCAGGGAGCCCATGCCCCGGTAGGACTTGAACTGCTTGCCGTTGATGAAGACCATCTCGCCCGGCGACTCCTCGCAGCCGGCGAGGAGGCTGCCCAGCATCACGGAGTCGGCGCCGGCCGCGATGGCCTTGGCGATGTCGCCGCTGTACTGGAGGCCGCCGTCACCGATCAGCGGGACACCCGCCGGGCCGCAGGCGCGGGCGGCCTCGTGGATCGCGGTGACCTGCGGGACGCCGATGCCGGCGACCACGCGCGTGGTGCAGATGGAGCCGGGGCCCACGCCGACCTTCACGCCGTCCACGCCCGCGTCGATCAGCGCCTGGGCGCCGTCGCGGGTGGCGACGTTGCCGCCGACCACGTCGATCTCGACGTTCGACTTGATCTTGGCGATCATGTCGAGGATGCCGCGGCTGTGGCCGTGCGCGCTGTCCACGACCAGGAAGTCGGCGCCGGCCTCGACCAGGGCCTGCGCCCGGTCGTACGCCTCGTCGCCGACGCCCACCGCGGCCCCGACGATCAGCCGGCCCTCGGCGTCCTTCGCGGCGTTCGGGTACTGCTCGGCCTTGACGAAGTCCTTGACGGTGATGAGGCCCTTGAGGATGCCCGCCCCGTCCACCAGCGGCAGCTTCTCGATCTTGTGCCGGCGGAGCAGCTCCATGGCGTCCGCGCGGGAGATCCCGACCGTCCCGGTGACCAGCGGCATCGGCGTCATGACCTCGCGGACCCGGCGGCTGCGGTCCATCTCGAAGGCCATGTCGCGGTTGGTGACGATGCCGAGCAGCTTGCCCGCCGGGTCCGTGACGGGCACCCCGCTGATCCGGAACTTGGCGCAGAGGGCGTCGGCGTCGTGGAGGGTGGCGTCCGGGCGGACGGTGATCGGGTCCGTCACCATGCCGGACTCCGAGCGCTTCACCAGATCGACCTGGTTGGCCTGGTCCTCGATGGAGAGATTGCGGTGCAGCACGCCCACGCCGCCCTGCCGGGCCATGGCGATGGCCATCCGCGACTCGGTGACCTTGTCCATCGCGGCGGACACCAGCGGAATGTTGACCCGGACGTTGCGCGAGACCCGGGACGAGGTGTCGACCGCGTTCGGGAGCACCTCGGAGGCGCCCGGCAGCAGGAGCACATCGTCGTATGTCAGCCCGAGCATCGCGAATTTCTCGGGCGTTCCGTCGACGTTGTCAGTCATGACACCTTCCCAGTGCTCTTGCCCAGCGCGGACTCCCCATGCTAACGGCCTGCGGAAGCTGCCCGTCCCCCCGCCGGATCACCCCCGCACCACCCGCCGCGGCCACCCCGGAAGCGGGTACGGACCGCACCGCCGCGCCGTTCGCCCGGGGCCGTTCCTACTGCTCGGCCAGGGCCCGCAGGCGGCTCAGCGCGCGGTGCTGGGCGACCCGTACGGCACCCGGCGACATGCCGAGCAGATGACCGGTCTCCTCGGCCGTCAGCCCGACGGCGACCCGCAGCAGCACCAGCTCGCGCTGATGGTGCGGGAGATTGGCGAGAAGCTTCTTGGCCCATTCGGCGTCGCTGCTCAGCAGCGCCCGCTCCTCCGGGCCCAGGGAGTCGTCCGGCTGCTCCGGCATCTGGTCCGAGGGCACGGCCGTGGAGCCGGGCCCGCGCATCGCGGCCCGCTGCAGATCGGCGACCTTGTGCGCGGCGATGGCGAAGACGAAGGCCTCGAAGGGCCGGCCGGTGTCGCGGTACCGGGGCAGTGCGCACAGCACCGCCAGGCAGACCTCCTGCGCCAGGTCGTCCACGAAGTGCCGGGCGTCACCGGGCAGTCGCGAGAGCCGGGTGCGGCAGTAGCGCAGGGCGAGCGGGTGCACCTGGGCGAGCAGGTCGCCGGTGGCCCGCTCGTCGCCGTCGGCCGCGCGCCGCACGAGTGCGCCGATCCCCCCCGGGCCGCCTCCGGCCACGGGGGAACCCGGCTTCTCGGTGTCACGCATCGGTCCATGGTGCCTTGGTCCCGGACCGTGCGGCGCACCGCCTCCGCACTTGTGCACCGAAGCGTTATGAGCAGGTGCGCCGGCTGTCATGTCGCGCGCCCTCCCCCCGACCGAGCCGTCCCCGAGGAAGTTCATGTCTCCAAGGATGCGGCAGCCCGCGCGAAACGGGGATGTGACTCCCCTCGCCGCGCACTCCGGCGGTGCACCGCCTCGCCCGCGGGGCGCGGGCGAGGACCGTCGTTCCCCCGCTGCGGCGCACTGCTAGCGGACCAGGCCCCAGCGGAAGCCGAGGGCGACGGCGTGGGCGCGGTCGGAGGCCCCCAGCTTCTTGAACAGCCTGCGGGCGTGGGTCTTGACCGTGTCCTCGGAGAGGAACAGCTCGCGGCCGATCTCGGCGTTGGAGCGGCCGTGGCTCATGCCCTCCAGGACCTGGATCTCCCGGGCGGTGAGGGTGGGGGCGGCGCCCATCTCGGCCGAGCGCAGGCGGCGCGGGGCCAGCCGCCAGGTGGGGTCGGCGAGCGCCTGGGTGACGGTGGCCCGCAGCTCGGCGCGGGAGGCGTCCTTGTGCAGATAGCCGCGGGCGCCGGCGGCCACCGCGAGGGCGACGCCGTCGAGGTCCTCGGCGACGGTGAGCATGATGATCCGGGCGCCGGGGTCGGCCGAGAGCAGCCGGCGCACGGTCTCGACGCCGCCGAGGCCGGGCATCCGGACGTCCATCAGGATCAGGTCCGAACGGTCGGCACCCCAGCGGCGGAGGACTTCCTCGCCGTTGGCGGCCGTCGTCACGCGCTCGACGCCGGGCACGGTCGCTACCGCCCGGCGCAGCGCCTCTCGGGCAAGCGGGGAGTCGTCGCAGACGAGGACGGATGTCATGGCCGTCCTCCGCAGCTGATGCGCGTCACCTTGAGCCTCCAGGCTGGTACGTAGTCGTCACCTGGGCGGTGGCCGCGGTCCGGGCCCTGCCCGGCTGCTTGCGGCGTCAACCGCCTCCGCACTTTCAACGATGGTCACCCGAAAGAGTTACGGGCCCCGGCCCCCGGCTCCAGCCGGGGGCTCCGGACGGACTATGCCCTATTTGGTGGCATTCATACCGCTTTGCTGACGAGTGTGGCTAGATTTTCCATGAGTAATATTTTCAGGTGGTTACACATGGAACGTGCGGTCGTGGGCACTCACGGACGCGCGGTCGCGAGCTCCACCGGCCGTGGCCACCCGGCCTCCGACGCCGTACCGGTACCTCCCGAGGAGACGAGCCATGGCAGATTTCTCCCGCCTTCCCGGACCCAACGCCGATCTGTGGGACTGGCAGCTGCTGGCCGCCTGCCGCGGAGTCGACAGCTCGCTCTTCTTCCACCCGGAGGGCGAACGCGGGGCGGCCCGGAGCGCGCGGGAGAACTCGGCCAAGGAGGTCTGCATGCGCTGCCCCGTCCGCGCCCAGTGCGCCTCGCACGCACTGACGGTGCGGGAGCCGTACGGCGTGTGGGGCGGGCTCACCGAGGACGAACGGGAGGAGCTGATGGGCCGGGCCCGCAACCGGCTCGTCCCGACCGGGCAGGCGCCCGGGTACCAGGGCCCGCCCCGGTGAGCCGGGGCCCGGTACGGCGGGCCGCGGCGCGGCGCCGCGCCGGCTGCCGCGCCGGCCGCCGTGGTTGACCGGGGCGGACCGGGGCAGCCGACGGTCATGACGACGGGCATCACAGACGAGCGGGCGGTGCGGCCCCACCCCGCGCGCAAGCACGAGCACGGGCCGGGGCACGACCTCGGGCCGGGGCACGGGAGGCCCCTCTCCTCCGCCCCCATGCGCCTCCTCTCCGTGAACACCGGCCGCCCCCGCCGCTCCGGCCGGGGCGACCGGGCCCGGAGGCTCACCGGGATCGGCAAGCGGCCCGCGGACGGACCGGTGGCCGTGACGGCGCCCGGGCCCCAGGGCTCCGGCGGCAGCGGCCTCGCCGGGGACGCGGTGTGCGACCGGCGCTTCCACGGCGGCGAGCACCAGGCGGTGTACGCCTACGCCCGCGAGGACCTGGACCGCTGGGAGGCCGAACTCGGCGGTGCCCTCCCCAACGGCGTCTTCGGCGAGAACCTGACCACGGCCGGTGCGGACGTGAACGGCGCCCTGATCGGCGAGCGCTGGCGGGTCGGACCGGACCTGGTGCTGGAGGTCAGCGGCGCGCGGATCCCCTGCCGCACCTTCGCCGGGCATCTGGGCGGAGCCGGGCTGCTGCCCACGGCGGACGGCCGGGGCTGGATCAGGACCTTCATGCGCGCCGCGGTCCCGGGCGCGTACTTCCGGGTCGTCCGGCCGGGCTCCATCCGGGCCGGGGACACCGTCACCGTCGAGCACCGGCCGGACCACGAGGTCACGGTCTCCTTCCTCTTCCGGGCCCTGACGCTCGAACCCCGGCTGCTGCCGCGCATCCTCGCCGCAGGCGACGCCCTGCACCCGGAGTCCCGCGAGACCGCGCTGCGGCGGGCCGCCGCCGGCTGACGCCGGCCCGTCCGCGGCCCGCCGCCCGGCCCCAACGCCCTTCGCGACAGCGCTGATTGCGTCCCCGGGCTGCATCCGGGTCCCACGGGGCCGGCCTGACGTCCCGTGACTTCCGGGCCGGGTGGGCGGCCCATGCCTGACGAAGCGTCAGTCCGCTTGCTCCGCAGAGCCACCGGCGCCCGGGGCGGTGGAGCGGAAGCCGGGGCCCCGGAAGGTGAGGAGCGGCACGGCGGCCGTCGACGGCGCCGGATACCGTGCGCGTATGACGACTGCGTTGATTACGGGAGCCACGGCGGGCATCGGTGCGGCCTTCGCCCGGCGGCTCGCCTCCGACGGGCACCATCTGGTGCTGGTGGCGCGTGACGAGAAGCGGCTCCGCGAACAGGCCACCGAGCTGCACGACCGGCACGGCATCGAGGTGGAGGTGCTGCCCGCCGACCTCTCCACCGAGGAGGGGATCGAGGCCGTCGGGGCCCGGCTGGAGGAGCGGACCCACCCCGTCGACCTGCTGGTCAACAACGCCGGGTTCGGGCACCGCGGCGCCTTCCTCGACGTACCGGTCGAGGACGAGCTGACCATGCTCAAGGTCCACTGCGAGGCGGTGCTGCGGCTGACGTACACGGCCGTCGCCGGGATGCGGAACCGGGGCCGGGGCGGGGTGATCAACGTGGCGTCCGTGGCCGCGTTCGTCCCGCGCGGCACGTACGGCGCCAGCAAGGCGTGGGTCGTGCAGTTCACCCAGGGCGTGGCCCACGACCTCGCCGGGTCGGGCGTGCGGCTGATGGCCCTCTGCCCCGGCTTCGTGCGGACGGAGTTCCACGAACGGGCCGGTGTGGGGACGGACAACATCCCCGGCTGGATGTGGCTGGACGCGGACCGCCTGGTCGAGGCCGCGATAAAGGACCTGGACCGCGGCAAGTCGCTGAGCGTTCCGGACCCCCGCTACAAGACCCTGACGGGACTGGTGAAGCTCGCGCCGCGCAACATGCTGGGCGGGATCTCCTCCCGCACGGGGCGCAAGTTCGGCCCCCGGTGACGGCTGCGCCGGGCCCGGAACCCCGGGACGGAGCAAGGGCGTTACGCGACCGGGGCCGTGAGCCCGCGGCCCCGGCCCCCGAACCGCCGAAGCCGGCGCCCCCAGCGGGGCGCCGGCTTCGTCCGTACGGCCGGGACCGGTCCGGACCACCCGTGCGGGCGGCCCGGGGCACCGGTCGCGTCAGTGGGAGTGGCCGTGGCTGTGGCCACCGGCCTCCTGCTCCTCCTCGGCGGGCTTCTCGACGACCAGGGTCTCGGTCGTCAGCAGCAGCGAGGCGATGGAGGCGGCGTTCTCCAGGGCGGAGCGGGTGACCTTGACCGGGTCGATGACCCCGGCCTTGACCAGGTCGCCGTACTCGCCGGTCGCGGCGTTGAAGCCGTTGCCCTTCTCCAGCTCGGCGACCTTGGAGGTGATGACGTAGCCCTCCAGGCCGGCGTTCTCCGCGATCCAGCGCAGCGGCTCGACGACGGCGCGGCGGACGACGGCGACACCGGTGGCCTCGTCGCCCTCCTTGCCGAGCGAGTCGCCCAGCACCTTGGCGGCGTGGACCAGCGCGGAACCGCCACCGGAGACGATGCCCTCCTCGACCGCGGCGCGGGTCGCGGAGATGGCGTCCTCCAGACGGTGCTTCTTCTCCTTGAGCTCGACCTCGGTCGCGGCGCCGACCTTGATCACGCACACGCCGCCGGCGAGCTTGGCGAGGCGCTCCTGGAGCTTCTCGCGGTCCCAGTCGGAGTCGGTGGACTCGATCTCGGCCTTGATCTGCGCGACGCGGGCCTGCACGTCCTCGCTCTTGCCGGCACCGTCGACGATGGTGGTGTCGTCCTTGGTGACGGTCACGCGGCGGGCGGAGCCCAGCACGTCCAGACCGGCCTGGTCGAGCTTGAGGCCGACCTCCTCGGCGATGACGGTGGCACCGGTGAGGGTGGCCATGTCGCCGAGCATCGCCTTGCGGCGGTCGCCGAAGCCGGGGGCCTTGACGGCCACGGCGTTGAAGGTGCCGCGGATCTTGTTGACGACGAGGGTGGAGAGCGCCTCGCCCTCGACGTCCTCGGCGACGATCAGCAGCGGCTTGGAGGAGCCGGCCTGGATGACCTTCTCCAGCAGCGGCAGCATGTCCTGGATGGAGGCGATCTTGCCCTGGTGGATCAGGATGTACGGGTCGTCGAGGACGGCCTCCATACGCTCCTGGTCGGTCACCATGTACGGCGAGAGGTAGCCCTTGTCGAAGGCCATGCCCTCGGTGAAGTCGAGCTCCAGACCGAAGGTGTTGGACTCCTCGACGGTGATGACACCGTCCTTGCCGACCTTGTCCATCGCCTCGGCGATGAGCTCGCCGACCTGCTTGTCCTGGGCGGACAGACCGGCGACCGCGGCGATGTCCGCCTTGGAGTCGATCGGGCTGGCGGTGGCCAGCAGTTCCTCCGACATCGCCTTGACGGCGGCGTCGATGCCCTTCTTCAGGGCGGCCGGGGAGGCGCCGGCGGCGACGTTGCGCAGGCCCTCGCGGACCAGCGCCTGGGCCAGCACGGTCGCGGTGGTGGTGCCGTCACCCGCGATGTCGTTGGTCTTGGTCGCCACCTCCTTGACGAGCTGGGCGCCCAGGTTCTCGTAGGGGTCCTCGACCTCGACCTCGCGGGCGATGGTGACACCGTCGTTGGTGATGGTCGGGGCGCCGAACTTCTTGTCGATGACGACGTTGCGGCCCTTGGGGCCGATCGTCACCTTCACGGTGTCGGCGAGCTTGTTGACGCCGCGCTCGAGGGCGCGACGGGCGTCCTCGTCGAACTTAAGGATCTTCGCCATGGGTTGCCTGAGTCCTCTCAACGAGCCGCGCCCCGGCGCCCGGTGGTTCAGTACACGGGAGAGCCGGGGCGCAGATCAGAATTGCTGGGTGAATTACTTCTCGACGATCGCGAGCACGTCGCGAGCCGAGAGGACGAGGTACTCCTCGCCGCTGTACTTCACCTCGGTGCCGCCGTACTTGCTGTAGAGCACGACATCGCCGACGGAAACGTCGAGCGGAAGACGGTTGCCGTCCTCGAAGCGGCCCGGACCGACGGCAAGGACGACGCCCTCCTGGGGCTTCTCCTTGGCGGTGTCCGGGATGACCAGGCCGGAAGCCGTGGTCTGTTCGGCGTCGAGCGGCTGGACCACAATGCGGTCCTCGAGCGGCTTGATGGCAACCTTGGAGCTGGCGGTCGTCACGATCCGACCTCCCCCTTCGGAGATCTCACGGGGTTAACTGTCTGAGGTGGCGACCGGGTAAATCCGTCGTCGCGGGTGCCGGACCTGCCCGTCGCTGTGTTGGCACTCGCCGGTGGTGAGTGCCAGCGCCGAGCCTATGACGGCGTTAGCACTCGGTCAAGCTGAGTGCCAACGAGTCGTGGCGCCGGCGGCCCGGAGCGGGGGCGTCCGGAGGACCGTCCGGGGGGATACGGGGCGTCCGGGGGCGCGAACGGGGTGCGCACGCGCCGGTTCCGGGCAGGCCGACGCGCCGCCGGCGCCGGGGCACGGCGGCGCGTCGCAGAAGCCGGGTCGGGGGCGCCGGGGTTGCCGGGGGCGCCGGGCCGGGCGCCGTCACTGCATGGCGGACATGTCCATGTACACGACCTCCCAGTGGTGCCCGTCCGGGTCCTGGAAGGAACGGACGTACATCGGACCCTCCTCCATGGTGTCGCTCGCCGGCGAACCCCCGGACGCCAGCGCCGTGTCCACCAGCCGGTCGACCTCCTCGCGGCTCTCGGCGGCGAGGGCGGTGATCACCTCGGTGGTGCTCGCGGAGTCCGCGATCTCCTTCTTGATGAAGCCCTTGAAGAACGGCTCGGCCAGCAGCATCGCGAAGATGCTCTCCTCCTTGAGCACCAGACAGGCGGACTTCTCGTCGGAGAACCGCTCGTCGAAGGAGTAGCCGAGTGCGCCGAAGAAGGCGCGGGAGCGCTGGACGTCCTTGACGGGGAGGTTGACGAAAACGCTGGTGACGGCCATGGTGTCGCCTCTTCTCTCTCGCTCGCGCCGCTCGCCGGCGCGAAGCTCTGCTGTGGGGTCGCTGTACGGGGGTGGACCGCCGGGCGGAGCGGAACTCATCGGTGGCGGCGGGCTTTTCTCCGGTCTCCATCGGCGGGGCGGCGGGCCGGCGGTCCGGCCGGCCCGACGCGGGGGCGGGGCGGGCGCTCCGGGGCCATCGCCCACAAGGGGCCGTCGCCCGCTCAGGAGCCGCCGACGTAGTCCTCCAGCAGCGCCACCGCGAACCCCTCCTCGGTGGCCTGGTCCAGCACCCGCCGCAGGACGTCCCGCATGTCGCCCTTCCAGTGGGCCGGCCCGCGGAAGTGCGTGAGGACGATGTCGCCGGGGTGGAACCGCCCGTCCAGCGCCCCGCGGCGGTACTCCGTCCGCCCGGGGAAGACCTCCTGGCTCCACAGCGGCACGACCTCGATCCCGCAGGACGCGGCCGCGCGCAGGGTGGCGCGGTCGTAGCCGCCGAACGGGGGACGGAACATCGCCGGGCGCACGCCGGTCTCCCGCTCCAGGTTGTCCTGCTGGGCGCAGATCTCCCGGCGCTGCTTCTCGTAGGGGAGAGCGGGGAGGTAGGGGTGGGTGAGGGTGTGGTTCTGCATTCCGGCGCCCAGGTCGCGCAGCCGGCGGAAGTACCCGTAGTCCTCGCGGGCGAGGCTGTGCGTGAGGAAGGCGCTGACCGGGACGTTCAGCTCCCGGACCATGCGGAGCAGCCGGGGGTCCTTGTCGGCGCCGTCGTCGATGGTCAGGAAGATGACGCGGTCGTCGGTGGGGACCCGGGTGATCACGTGCGGCAGCCCGTCCTCCGGGCGGTGCGGGCCGCGGCGGAGCGCTTCCGGGGTGGTCAGCACCGGCTTGACGACGGGCGGGGGCGGCGGGGAGAGCGGCGCCGAGCGCAGCCCCCACCTGCGGGCGACGGCCGGGCGCGCGGCCGGGGCGCGCCGCAGCCGCTCGGCGCGGGCGGCGAGGGCGCGGGCGGGGACGGAGAGCAGGTCGCCCGAGCCGGGCGCCTCGTCGGGGGCGGCGTTCCGGGCGTCGAGGGAGGGATCGGGTGCCGGCCCGCGCTCCCCGGAGGGGCCGCAGGCGGCGGCGAGGAGTCCGGTGAGGACGAGGGCGGCGGCGGTACGGCCGGTCCGGCCGGTACGGGGCCGGGCCGTTCCGCGGGGACGGGGGCGGGGACGGGGGCCCGGGCACTGAGGGTTCGGGGGCCGGGGGGCACGGCCGGGATGGCCGGAGCAGCCGCAGTCGCCGGCCCCGCCGGGACCGCGGGGGCAGCCGGAGCGGACCGCCGCCTCCAGCGGCGGCACCGGGGGCGCCTGCTGGACGGAGCGGGGGCGGGCCGGCGAGGCGGAGGTCCGGGGCGTGCGGGGCCGTGCCCGCCGGGTCTGTGCCTTCGTGGGCCCGATTGACTTGTAGGCTTTTCGTACAAACCCCATGAAACGGGATGCTGCCAGGGGCCCCACCCGGCGCAACTCCGGTGCCCCGTCCGCCGGTCACCGCCCCCCGGATGGCCCACAATGGGCAGGTGAACGACCCCGCCGCCGCCTCCCCCGGCTCTCCCGGCTCTCCCGGCTCTCCCGACCACCCGGGTTCCGCCCCCGGCGCCGTCGATCCCGCCGTCTCCGCCTTCTCCGCCCTGCTCACCGACGAGGGACGGCACCTCCTCGCCGCACTCCGCGACCACGACCCGGCACACGAGCTGGCGACCGCCACCCGGCTGCGCCGTGAGCACCCCGCCGAGCTGGTGTCGGCCGCGCTGGGCCAGGCACGGCTGCGGCAGCGGGCGGTGGCGAAGTTCGGCGCCGGGGACGCCCACCGGATGTTCTTCACGCCGAACGGAGTCGAACAGGCGACCCGCACGTCCGTCGCCGCGTACCGCGCACACCGTCTCTCCGCCCTGGGCGTGCGGCGGGTGGCGGACCTGTGCTGCGGCATCGGCGGGGACGCGATCGCCCTGGCGCGGGCCGGGATGTCGGTACTGGCCGTCGACCGCGATCCGCTGACCTGCGCGGTCGCCCGGGCCAACGCCGAGGCGCTGGGGCTGGACGGGCTGATCGAGGTGCGCCGCGCGGAGGTGACGGAGGTGGACACGGCTCCGTACGACGCGGTGTTCGTGGACCCCGCACGGCGCGGGGGACGCGGCCGGGTGTTCGACCCGGAGGCGTACTCGCCACCGCTCTCCTGGGCCATCGGGGCGGCGCGCCGGGCACCGTACGCGGCGCTGAAGATCGCCCCCGGGGTGCCGCACGAGGCGGTGCCGGAGGACGCCGAGGCGGAGTGGGTCTCGGACGGCGGCGAGGTGAAGGAGGCGGTGCTCTGGTTCGCCCCGCGCACCGGCTCGCCCGAGGGGCGTCCGGACGCCGGCGCCGATGCCATACCCCACACCGCTGCTCGCATCGCGCCGGGCACCCGCCGCGCCACCCTCCTGCCGTCCGGCGCCTCCCTGCCGGCCTCCGGGCTGCCCGACCCGGAGGCCGGGCCGGTGGGCCGCTACCTCTACGAGCCGGACGGCGCCGTGATCCGGGCCCACCTCGTGGCGGACGTGGCGGCGGAGCTGGACGGCGGACGCCTGATCGACCCGACCATCGCCTACATCACGGCGGACGCGCTCACCCCGACCCCGTACGCGACGGCCTACGAGATCACCGACGCCCTCCCCTTCAACCTCAAACGGCTCAAGGCGCTGCTCCGCGAACGCGAGGTCGGCACCCTGACGGTCAAGAAGCGCGGCTCGGCGGTCGAACCGGAGGAGCTGCGCAGGCGGATCAAGCCCAAGGGCCCGAACGCGGCCACCGTCTTCCTCACCCGCGCGGCCGGGGCCCCGGTGATGCTGATCGGCCGGCCGGCGCCCCGCTGAGACGGCCGCACGGGGCCATATGCCCTGGTGAGACGCCTCCCCGTCCAATGGATGAGACGGGTGGAATGGGATGTACCCCCTCCCGTGTTGAGTCCCGACACCGTACGGATGTACGGATACACGGGTGCATGGATGAGCGGGGACGGAGAACCGGGAATGGGCCGCAGGGACGAGCGGGACGGCCAGATCGCCGACATCACGATCGTGGCGGTGGTCTGCGTCCTGTGCACCGGTGCGTTCGGCATGGCCGGACGGGCGGTGTCCGAAGGGCTGCTGGACGGGTCGCTCGCGGGCCGGGCCGTCGAGATGGCCGCGTGGTTCACCGGGGTGCTGGTGTCCACCTTCTGGGCGGTCGGCCGCCTCCGCTGAGCCGGGCCCGGGCACACCCGGCCGCACGACCGGGCGGCCGGGCGGCCGGCCGAGGCCGGACGCGCAGAACCCGGCGCCGGACCGGCCCTCCGGCGGCCGGCACCCCGCGGCGCACCCCGCGGCACGCCGCGCGGGCAGCGTCCCCGGCCGCTTCCCCCGTCCCCGGGGCGCGCAAGGCCCTTGCCGGTTCACGGCCCCGCGCCCGTCCAGGGCTCCCCGGTGACACGGCCGACGGTGACCCGCGGCGGCCCCCGCGAGGCGACACCCGTACGGCCGCGCCGGCCCCCCGTACGGGTCGTCCACCGGGCGCGGCAGGCGGGGGGGAATGCAGGCTGCGGTCTGGAAGACATCGTTCCGCACAGCATCCGGCACACGGCCTTCCAGCCTCTGGTCTCCCGGCTCCGGCCTCCGGCCTCCGGCCACGCTTCCCGTGACCGGGGTTCCGGCGCGGCCGGCGGACGGGCAGCGCCACGGGGCGGTGGAACGGCGTCGGCGGCGCTGCTGTGCCGCCGGCCAGAAGGGACCTCCCCCGTGTCACCTGCCACCCCTCCCCGCCACTGGCGAAGACTCGCCGCAGCGACCGCCCTGGCGTGCGCCGTGGGCGCCTTCGTCCCGCCCGCGGCGGCCGCGACCGCCGCGCCGGTCCCGGGCCGGGCGCCCGCACCCGCCCCCGTGCCCGCGGGAGCCGAACCGGGCACGGGTGCGGACACGGGCGCGGGCGCGTCCTCCGTGCCCCACCTGGACTGGGCCCCCTGCCTTCACACGCCCCGGTACCACTGCGCCACCGCCAGGGTCCCGCTGGACCACCGGCGCCCCCGGGGACGCACCATCGAGCTGGCCCTCATCAAGCGGCCCGCGGTCGAACAGCACCGCCGCATCGGCTCGTTGTTCTACCACCCCGGCCTGAGAGCCGACGGCACGGCGGCGCTCCGGGAGTCCTACGAGGAGTTCCCGCTCGCGGTGCGGAAGCGGTTCGACCTCGTGAGCTGGGACATGCGCGGCACGGGACGGTCCACGCCGGTCAGGTGCTTCCGCTCCACCGCCCAGGCGCTGCGCTGGGCCGAGAAGGTGCCGGACGGCTTCCCCGTCGGCGCGCGGGAACGCAAGGTGTGGATCAGAAGCTGGGCCGAGCTCGGACGGCGCTGCGCGGAGCGGGCCCCCGCCCTCCTCCGCCACATGTCCGCCGCCGACACGGCCCGCGACCTGGACCTGCTCCGGGCGGCCGTGGGCGACCGCGGGCTGAACTACCTCGGCACCTCCTACGGCACCTTCGCCGGCGCCACCTACGCCAACCTCTTCCCGCACCGGGTCCGGGCCATGACCCTGGACAGCAACGTCAACCCGCGGGAATGGGTGCGCCGGGGCTCCTGGCTCCCCACCTTCCTGCGGCAGGACTTCGACCTCGCCTCGGCCCAGGGCCTCTCCCGCTTCCTGGACCTCTGCGGCCGCAGCACACCGGACGACTGCGCCTTCTCGGCGGGCAACCCGCAGGCCACCCGCACCAAGTTCGAGCGGCTGCTGCACCGTCTGCGGCACGACCCCCAGGGATACTGGACCTACGCCGCGACCGTGTCCTTCGTCGTCGAACAGCTCCGTGACGTCGACCCGGGGTGGACCGAACTCGCCGACAAACTGCAGGACTTGTGGGAGAACAGCGGTCCCGCGGAGCCGGGATCCGGTCTCCGCGCCCGGACGCTCCCCGCACCCGCGCACGCCCCCGCGCACACGGACGACGACTACCCCGGCTACGAATGGCAGTACGCGATGATGTGCGGGGAGAGCCCGAACCCGCGCGATCCCCGGCGGTACCGCGCCATCGAGAGGTTCAGCCGGGCCCGCGCCGGTGACCCGGGCTCGTACTGGACGTGGCGCAACGAACCCTGCGCCACCTGGCCCGTCCGCGCCGCGAACCCCTACACCGGGCCCTGGGACCGGCAGACCGCCGCCCCGCTCCTGACGGTCGGCATCACCAACGACCCGACGACCCCGTACGAGGGCTCGCTGGCCATGACGCGGCAGCTCGCCGACGCCCGCCTCCTGACCGTCAAGGGCGACGGGCACATGGCCCTGATGAACCCGAGCGACTGCGTGAAGCGTCACGAGAGCCGCTACTTCGTCAAGGGCGTGCTCCCACCGCGCGGCACGGTCTGCCGCCAGGACCACCGGCCGTTCGGCCCGCTCGGCTGAGCCGGCCCCTCCCTCGCCCCACCCGCGGACGCCCCGCACCGGACGTGATTCCGGTGCGGGGCGCCCCCGTCTCCGTACAGGAAAAAGGCGGACCGGCCCGGCTTCCGTGCGGTGGAAGCCGGGCCGGTCCCGGTGGGCGCGGGTATCGGGACGCTGTGCGCGCGGGGTCCCCGATGCCCTGCCCCGGTCGGGGAGCCGGGCGGTCGGCGCCCGGGCCGTCAGCCGGTCACCAGCAGGACCTCCAGGGTGCGGGGGCCGTGGACGCCCTCGACGCGGCGGAGTTCGATGTCGCTGGTGGCCGAGGGGCCCGAGATGAAGGTGAGCGGGCGGGCCGGGTCGAGCCGCGCCATCGCCTCCGGTACGGACGCCACCACCCGGTCCGCGCGGATCACGCACAGGTGGTGATCCGGCACCAGGGTCAGGGCGCGCCGGCCCTGGCCCGGGCCGCCGTCGAGGACGAGGGTGCCGGTGGCGGCGATGGCGGTGACCGCCGTGGTCACCACGCCGTCCACCGCGTCGAGTTCGGTCACGGTCAGCGGCGGGTCGCCGTCCGGGAGCAGCCGGGGGACGTGTCCCGGGACCGCGCCCGGGGGCGGCTCCGGGCGCCAGTGCTCCGGGAAGCCCTCCGGCAGGACGACCCGGGCGGCGCCGCGTGCGGCCAGGGACTCGGCGATGGCGCCCGCCACCGCGTCGTCCGCGACCGTCCGCACCGTCGCCTTGTAGTCGACGAGACGGTCTTCGAGCAGCCGCAGCGCCTCGGGCGAGCCGGGGGCCTCGGGGCCGGACCGGGAGTAATCGCGCTCCACCGGGACGGCCTCGGGGACCGGCCCCGGCTCGGACGCTCCGGGTACGTCGGACAGGGCGCGGCGGATGCGGCCGAGGACCGCCGCGCGGGCCTCGGCGTTGCGCCGGGCCGCCGTTGCGGCGGGGCCCGGGGCGGGGGCGTGCCCGGGTGCGGGTTCGGGGGTACCGGGTGTGGTCATTGGTGAGTCCTCTTCCACCAGGCGCGGAACGATTCCTGTGGCGGGGCGGGGGTGTCGCGGGCGTCGCTCCAGGCGGAGAGCGGTCCGGGCAGCCGGCCGATCTTCCCCGGGGGCGCGTGGCCCCGTCCGGCGAGCAGCCGTCCGCCGAGGGAGCCGAGCCGCTGGGCGGCGGCGAGCCGGCGGGCGTCGGAGAGCACCCAGCGGGCGGCCTTCATGGCCATCCGTTCGGAGAAGGCGCCACGGCGCCGGTCCGGCTCCCGGGACGGGCCATCGCCACTCCCGCTCCCGGCGGTCCGGCCGGGAGCGGGAGCGTCGACGGCCCGTGGCCCGTCCGCGACCCTGGCCCGCAGATGGACCAGCACCTCCGGGATGTTGATCTTCACCGGGCAGACGTCGTAGCAGGCGCCGCAGAGCGTGGAGGCGTAGGGCAGGGACTTGTCCACCTCCGACCGCGTGCCGCGCAGCTGCGGTCCGAGGATCGCGCCGATCGGGCCCGGGTAGACCGAGCCGTAGGCGTGGCCGCCGACCCGCTCGTAGACCGGGCAGACGTTCAGACAGGCCGAGCAGCGGATGCAGTTGAGGGCCTGGCGGCCGATCTCGTCGGTGAGGACGTCGGTGCGCCCGCCGTCGAGGAGCACCAGGTGGAAGGCGCGCGGGCCGTCGCCGTCGGCGGTGCCGGTCCAGGTGGAGGTGTAGGGGTTCATCCGCTCGCCGGTGGAGGAGCGGGGCAGGAGCTGGAAGAAGACCTCCAGGTCCTGCCAGGTCGGCACCAGCTTCTCGATGCCGACGACCGAGATGAGGGTCTCGGGGAGGGTGAGGCACATCCGCCCGTTGCCCTCGGACTCGACGACGACGGCGGTGCCGGTCTCGGCGACGAGGAAGTTGGCGCCGGAGATACCGACCTTGGCGCGGAGGAACTTCTCCCGCAGATGGCGCCGGGCGGCGCCGGCCAGGTCGCGGGGCTCGTCGGTGAGGCCGTCCGGGGCGGGGGTGCCGTAGTCGCCCATGGAGCGGAGGAAGGTCTCGCGGATCTCCGAGCGGTTGCGGTGGATGGCCGGGACGAGGATGTGCGAGGGGAGGTCGTCGCCGAGCTGGACGATCAGCTCGGCGAGGTCCGTCTCGTACGCGGCGATGCCGGCCTCGGCCAGCGCCTCGTTGAGCCCGATCTCCTGGGTGGCCATCGACTTGACCTTGACGACCTCGGTCTCGCCGGTGGCCCGGACCAGATCGGTGACGATGCGGTTGGCCTCGTCGCCGTCCCGCGCCCAGTGCACCACGCCGCCGGCCGCGGTGACCTTCTCCTCCAACTGGAGGAGGTAGCGGTCGAGATGGCGCAGGGTGTGCTCCTTGACGGCGCGTCCGGCCTCGCGCAGCTCCTCCCAGTCGCCGAGTTCGCCGACGACCGCCGCCCGCTTTCCGCGGATGGTGCCGGTGGCGTGCGCGAGGTTGCGGCGCAGCTGGGTGTCGGCGAGTGCCGTCGCGGCCCCTTCGGGGAAGGCCGGCATACCGACGAATGTTCCGCCGCTCATCGCTTCGCCCCCCTCGTCGTACCGGTTGTCTTCGCAGCGGACTTCGGCTTCCCGGACTTCGGCTTCCGTGAGCCGTTGACGGCGGCGGCCGGCGTCCCGGGTGCCGGGTCCGCCTCCGTACTGGCGAGGATCTCCGCCAGGTGCAGGGTGCGCACGCCGGTGCGCTGCCGGGACAGCGCACCGCCGATGTGCATCAGGCAGGAGTTGTCGCCCGCGACGAGCACCTCGGCGCCCGTGCTCCGCACATGGCGGACCTTGTCGGAGCACATGGCGACCGAGGTGTCCGCGTTCTTCAGCGCGAACGTGCCGCCGAAGCCGCAGCACTGGTCGGCCTCCGGCAGCTCCACCAGGTCGATCCCGCGCACGGCGCGCAGCAGTTGGAGCGGCTTGTCGCCGACCCGCAGCATGCGCAGGGAGTGGCAGGTGGGGTGGTAGGTGACCCGGTGGGGGAAGTACGCCCCGACATCGGTGACCTTCAGTACGTCCACCAGGAACTCGGACAGCTCGTACACCTTCGGTGCCGCCGCCACGGAGGCGGCGAGCCCCGGGTCGCCGGAGATCTCGGCGACCCGGCCGTGGTTCTCGCGCACCATGCCGGCGCAGGAGCCGGACGGGGTCACGACGGCGTCGTAACCGGCGAAGACCTCGCCGAACGAGCGGACGAGCGGCACGCAGTCCCGCTGGTAGCCGGTGTTGAAGTGCATCTGCCCGCAGCAGGTCTGGTCCGGCGGGAACTCCACCGTGCAGCCGAGCCGCTCCAGCAGCGTCACCACCGCCCGGCCGGTGGCCGGGAAGAGGGTGTCGTTGAAGCAGGTGATGAACAGGGCGATTCGCATGAAAGGGATTCTCCGTCCGCCGTTACGGCAGCATCCAGGCCAGGACGTTGGACTGGAGGTAGACCAGGACGCACATGGCGAGCAGCAGTCCGAGGCTCCACTTGATGGCGCCGCGGAAGAGCTGGGACTCCTTGCCGACCAGGCCGACCGCCGTGGCGGCGATGGTGAGGTTCTGCGGGCTGATCATCTTGCCGACCACGCCGCCGGAGGTGTTGGCGGCGACCAGCAGGGTCGGGTCGAGGCCCGCCTTGGCGGCGGCCGCCTGCTGGAGGGTGGCGAAGAGGGCGTTGGCGGAGGTGTCGGAACCGGTGACGGCGACGCCCAGCCAGCCCAGGATCGGCGAGAGGAAGGCGAAGGCCGCGCCGGTTCCGGCGATCCAGGTGCCCATGGTGATGGTCTGGCCGGACATGTTGAGGACGTAGGCGAGGGCGAGCACGGTGGCGACGGTGAGCAGGGCCCAGCGCAGCTTGGTGACGGTGCCGCCGAACTCGCGCACGGTGGTGGCCGGGTCGACCTTGTAGACGAGCGCGACGAGCACGCCGGAGATCAGCAGCAGGGTGCCCGGGGAGGAGAGCCACGGCAGGGTGTAGACGGTGCTGGTGACCACGTCGCCCGCGGCGTTGAGGATGTTCCCGTCCAGACCGGGCCAGGGGATCTTCACATCGGTCGAGGCCAGGAACTCCTTGAGCGGCGTCCACAGTTTCGCCAGCGAGAAGATCGCGATGATGATCAGGTACGGCAGGAAGGCCATGAGGATGGAGCCCTCGCGGCGGTCCGAGGTGGCGTTGGCGGCCTCCTGGGCCTCGGCGGCCTCCGTGCCGAGCTCCTTCTCGGTGGCGGCCTTCAGCGACGCCTTGGCGTCCTGGCCGCCCTGCGGCTTCCAGACGCGGAGGAAGACGACCAGCGCGGCCAGGCCGATGAGCGAGGCGATGATGTCGGTGAGCTCGACGGAGATGTAGTTGGCGCTGACGAACTGGGCGAGGCCGAAGGCGGCACCGCAGACGAGGGCGGCGGGCCAGGTCTGCCGCACCCCGCGCCGGCCGTCGACGAGCGCCACCAGCAGCAGCGGGACGAAGAGGGCGAGCAGCGGGGTCTGCCGGCCGACGTAGGCGCCGATCTCGGTGTACGGGATCTTGGTGAGTTCACCGGCGGTGATGATCGGGATGGCGATCGCGCCGAAGGCCACGGGCGCGGTGTTGGCCACCAGGACGGTGATCGCCGCGCGGACCGGGGAGAAGCCGAGGGCCATCAGCATCACACCGGTGATCGCGACCGGGGCACCGAATCCGGCGAGCGCCTCGAGCAGACCGCCGAAGCAGAAGGCGATGATGACCGCCTGTATCCGGGGGTCGTCGCTGATCAGGCCGAAGGCCCGGCGGAGATCCTCGAAGCGGCCGCTGACCACGGTGAGCTGGTAGACCCAGATCGCGGTCAGCACGATCCACATGATGGGGAAGAGGCCGAAAGCCGCCCCCTGGGTCGCCGAGAGCAGGGCGAGGCCGGGGGCCATGCCGTAGCCGGCGACGGCGACCAGCACGGCCACGGCGAGCGAGACGAGGCCCGCCCAGTGCGCCTTCATCCTGAGGCCGCCGAGCAGGACGAAGAGGGTGAGCAGGGGAAGGGCGGCCACGAGGGCGGACAGGCCGAGGCTGTCCGCGATGGGAGAGAGATCAGGCTGGTACATACGGTCCTCTTGAGGGTTTGGTCAGACCATACCGATGGGGCGCGCACACGCTATTGAGCCAATCGCGAGGTGTCCAGAGGTTCGACCGGGTCAATTTGATTGGTCAGACCTTTCGCCTCCAGGACCTCACGTATGCTCACGGAGTGGGGCGAGGGGACCCGTCCCGTCCAACGACGGCCCTCGGAAAGGGAAGAAGCGTTCTATGCCTGACGCCGCGGCCTGGGAACCGGTGCCGCGTTCCCGCACCTTCGAACTCGTCCTGGCCCGCATCGAGGAGCAGATCCTCGCGGGCAATCTGCGGGTCGGGGACCGGCTGCCCCCGGAGCGGGAACTCGTCGACCTGCTGGGCGTCAGCCGCGCGGCCGTCCGCGAGGCCCTGCGCGTCCTGGAGGCCCACGGCGTGCTGCGCGCCCGGGTCGGCACCGGGCCGTCCTCCGGCAGCGTGATCGCGGCCATGCCCAGCGAAGGGCTCACCCAGCTGCTCCGGCTGCACATGGCGCTGGCGAACTTCCCGCTCGACGACGTCGTCGAGTCGCGCGCCACACTGGAACGGGCCAGCGCCCGCCTCGCCGCCCGGCGCGCCACCGTCGAGCACCTCGCGCGGATGCGGGCCGAGCTGGACGCCATGGACGAACCCGGGCTGTCCCGGGAGCGCTTCAACGACCACGACACCGCGTTCCACGTCGCCATCGCCGAGGCCGGCGGCAACCGGCTGATGACGGACATGACCGTCGCCGTGCGCAACGCCTTCCGGCACGTCCTGCTCAAGGCGTTCAACAAGATCGACGACTGGGAGGCGGTGGCGCGGCGGCTGCGCGGCGAGCACCGCGCCATCTACGACGCGATCGCCGCCGGGGACCAGGAGCGAGCGGGCGACCTGGTGGAGGCCCACATCCGCGGCTTCCACGGAGACATCATGCGGGGGAAGCTGGACGACTCCGACCTGAACGGCGGCGGCAGCGGGACCGGCGGCGTCGCGAGCGGGTCCGGACGGCGCTGAGGGACACGGCCGGGCGGGACCGGGCCGGCCCGGAACCCGGACGGGCCGGGGCGCGGGAGCCCCGCCCCGCGCCCGGCGTCCGCGCGCCGGTCAGCCCGTGCCGAGGGATTCGAAGCGCCAGCGGTGCACCGGGCGGGCCGCCAACTCCGGGCTGGGATCGGCGAGTTCGGGGACATCGGCGTCCAGCGGGGCGTCCCACCAGGTGATCACCAGCACCCGGTCGCCGGACGCGGCGAAGGTCTCACGGCGCAGCGGCGCCCGCTCGCCGTCGAGCCGCTGCTCGCGCACCCAGGCCAGCAGCTCCGCGGCGCGCCCCTCGGCGGCGCGGGCCTCCCACATCAGGGCCACGGTCATCAGTACAGATTCCCCTTGCTCAGCTCGTGGACGTGATCGTGAGAGTGGGTGTGCGAGTGCGAGTGGGTGTGCGCGTGCGCGGGCGTGTCTCCGCGGCCGTGCTCCGCCTCCGCGGGCTCCCCGCCCGGGACGTGCGGTTCCGTGACCGGGAGGGACGAGTCCGCGGACAGGTCCCAGGCCGAGACCGACCGGCCCCGGGCCACCATCTCGGCGCCCAGCGCGGCGACCATCGCGCCGTTGTCCGTGCAGAGCTTCGGCCGCGGTACGCGCAGCGTGATGCCCGCGTCCTCGCAGCGGCGCTCCGCCAGGGCGCGCAGCCGGGAGTTGGCCGCGACACCGCCGCCGATCATGAGATGGTCCACGCCGTTGTCACGGCAGGCGCGGACGGCCTTGCGGGTCAGGACGTCGGCGACCGCCTCCTGGAAGGACGCCGACACATCCGCCACGGGCACCTCCTCGCCCGCGTTCCGCTTGGCCTCGATCCAGCGGGCCACGGCCGTCTTGAGCCCGGAGAAGGAGAAGTCGTAGGCGGCGTCGCGGGGGCCGGTCAGGCCGCGCGGGAAGGCGATGGCGTCCGGGTCTCCGTCGCGCGCCATCCGGTCGATGACGGGGCCGCCGGGGAAGCCGAGGTTCAGGACCCGGGCGACCTTGTCGAACGCCTCGCCGGCCGCGTCGTCGATGGTCGAGCCCAGCGGCCGGACGTCACTGGTGATGTCCGGGGCGAGCAGCAGGGAGGAGTGGCCGCCGGAGACGAGAAGGGCCATCGTCGGCTCGGGCAGCGGTCCGTGCTCCAGCTGGTCGACGGCGATGTGCGAGGCGAGGTGGTTGACGCCGTACAGGGGCTTGCCGAGGGCGTACGCGTAGGCCTTGGCCGCCGAGACGCCGACCAGCAGGGCACCCGCCAGGCCGGGCCCGGCCGTGACGGCGATGCCGTCGAGGTCGCCGGGCGCGACCCCGGCCTCCTTCAGGGCGCGCTGGATCGTCGGGACCATCGCCTCCAGGTGGGCGCGGCTGGCGACCTCCGGCACGACCCCGCCGAAGCGGGCGTGCTCGTCGACGCTGGAGGCGACGGCGTCGGCGAGGAGGGTGTGGCCGCGGACGATGCCGACGCCGGTCTCGTCGCAGGAGGTCTCGATACCGAGGACAAGGGGCTCGTCAGCCATGGATGGTCGTTCCCTGTTCGTCTGGGTCCGCCGCCGGGGTGTGGCGGGTGCCGGCGGTGGTGGCGTGGCCGGTGCGGCCGGCGGTGGGTTCGGGCTCGTGTTCGGGCTCGGATGGGGGTTCGGGTGCCGTCCCGGATACGGACCCGGGTGCGCGGCCGGGGGCCGGGGCGTCCGGAGCGGCGGGGGCCGGCGCCGCGCGGCGCATGACCAGGGCGTCCACGTTGCCCGGCTGGTAGTAGCCGCGGCGGATGCCGAGGGGCCGGAAGCCGAAGCGCTCGTAGAGGCGCTGGGCGCGGGTGTTGTCGACGCGGACCTCCAGCAGCACCTCCTCGCACGCGAACGCCGAGGCGGCCGCGAGCAGTTCGGTCAGCAGGCGGGCGCCGAGGCCGGTGCCCCAGTGGGTGCGGGTGACGGCGATCGTCTGCACGTCACCCGTGCCGCCGGAGGCCGCGAGGCCGCCGTAGCCGACGATCCGGCCGGTGGCCGCCGGGGCGGCGACCGGCGGCGCGGCGCTCCCGGGCTTCCCGGTTCCGCCGGGCCCGGCGCTCCCGCCGGGCTCCCCGCCGGGGCCGGTCTCCTCGGCGACGAGGTAGCGGCGGGAGGCGTCCCTGCCGCGGGCATGCGCGAGTTCCGACCAGAACATGCCCTCCGTCCAGGCGTCCTCCGGGAACATCTCGCGCTCCAGGTCCAGCACCGCCGGGATGTCCCACCAGCGCATCTCGCGCAGGACGACGGCGGGTACGGGGGCGGCGGGCACGGGGGCGGACGCCGGGGCGTGCGCGCCGGTGCGCACACCGGGCGCAGCGCCCCCCGCCCCGCCGGCCGCCGTCCCGCCGCTGGCTCCGGGTGTCGGCGCGCCGGTCACCGTGGCGTGACCACCTTGTAGTTGGCCGGCACCTGGGCGTCCGGGCGGCGCAGATAGAGCGGCCGGACCGGCTCCCCGGCGCTCGCCAGGAACTCCGGGTCCCCGGCCGCGAGCCGTTCGGCGGCGAGAGCGGCCAGCGCGCCCGCCGACTGGTGTTCCGGCATCCCCTCCGGCACGTCGCGGAAGACGTCCCGGTAGAGCAGCGCGCCCGCGCCGACCGCCGGCCCGTCCGCGACCCGCTCCGCGATCTCGGCGGGGCGGTCCACGGCAGGGGCGGTGAGCCGGGTGCGGGCGTCGGCGTAGCGGGCCCAGTAGACCTCTTTGCGGCGGGCGTCCGTGGCCACGGTGAACGGGCCGTCGAGCCCGGCCCGCCCGGCGGCGTACGCGATGCCGTCGAGGGTGCACAGTCCGTACACCGGGGCGCCGGTCGCGGCGCCGAAGGCGGCCGCCGTGACCAGGCCGACGCGCAGTCCGGTGTACGGGCCGGGCCCGGCCCCGACGACGATGCCGGTCACCGAGAGCAGCTTCACCCCGGCCTCTCCGAGCACCCGGTCCACGGCGGGCATCAGCAGCTCACCGTGGCGCCGGGCGTCGACGCGGGACGCCTCGGCGAGGACGCGCTCACCGTCGTGGAGGGCGACGGTGACGGCGGGGGTCGCGGTGTCAAGAGCGAGCAGCAGCACGGGTACAGCCTACGGCGCTCCGCGCGGACCACGGCCCGGCCCGTGGCCCGCCCCGCCCGGGCCGCGGGCCCCGGTCTCCCGTCCGGCAGCGGAAGCGGGGGCGTGCCCGGGCACGGATCCGGGCAGGGCTCCGGCACGGGCGCGGGGCGGGGTCTTCAACTGCTTGTCTTTAAGGTCGAGTGAGTGTGCGTAACCATGTGTGAGTGAGTGTCGTTGTCAGAGCATGAATCTCACGGAATGGGCGAAGGCGCAGGGCGTGCATCCGCATGCCGCGTATCGCTGGTTCCGTGAGGGGACGCTGCCGGTACCGGCGGATGGGGGCACCTCCCGGACGGAGTCCGGGGGAGGGTCGGCCCGCGCACGATCCTCGTGAACGTGGGGGTCAATGCCGCGCTGGAGGCGATCGGCGGGCTGGGCCTGTATGCCCGTGTCTCCTCCCATGATCAGAAGACTGACCTGGAACGGCAGGTCGCCCGGCTGTCCCGGTGGGCGGCGCAGGCCGGCCACCGGGTGGTGGAGGCGGAGATCGCATCCGGTATGAACGGTGCCCGCCCCAAGGTCAAGCGGCTGCCGGCCGATCCGGACGTGACCACGGTGGTGGTCGAGCACAAGGATCGGCTGGGCCGGATGAACACCGAACTTGTCGAAGCCGCCTTGTCCGCGCACGGGCGCCGCCTCGTGGTACTTGATGACGGCGAGGTCGAAGACGATCTGGTGCGCGACATGGTGGAGGTGCTGACCTCGTTCTGCGCTCGCCGCTACGGTCGCCGGTCGGCGAAGAACCGGGCCCGCAAGACTTTGGAGGCCGCCGAGCATGGCTGACTCCGCACTGCGCACAATCGAGGCGCCATGTCCCAGCGGGATCGTGAGGTGCTGCCCCTGGTGGGCGCACACCTTGGTTCGCTGGCTTCCGTCGACCTCAAGACCCGTTGCCGGGCGGGTACCGATCACGACAGCGACCAGTGGGCGGAGCGTAAGCGGGCCCTGACCCGGGAGTCGTCCTCGCGCTGGGCCGGGAGTATCACGAAGGCCTCCCACGAACAGTGGAGCCTGGCGCGCCGTGCCCAGCTCGCCCACATCCACGGCCTTGAGGCCGGGGTGCGCACGATCGCGCACCGCCTGTCCCAGCCGGTCGGGGAGAAGGGCACGAAGCGGGCGCCGGGCGGCTACCGCACGAAGCAGGAGTGGTTCCACAAGACCCGGCGCCTACACGTGCTGGAAGACCGGCTGGAGCGCGAGCGGTCCGATCGTGAGGCCGGTGTCGTGCACGTGGCGCGGGGCGGGAAGCGACTGGCCCGCAACCGGCACGATCTGCAAGCCGCCCAGCTGACCGAGTACAAGTGGCGCAGGCGCTGGGATGCCGGACGCTGGTTCCTCCAGGCAGACGGGGAGTCGGGGAAGCGTTTCGGGAACGAGACCATCCGCGTCAGCTCCGACGGCGAGGTCAGCATCAGGCTTCCGGCTCCGCTGGCGCACCTGGCCAACGCCCCGCACGGCCGGTATGTGCTCGACGGCCGGATCACCTTCCGGCACCGCGGCGAAGAGTGGGCCGACCGCGTGACGGCGAACCGTGCTGTCGCCTACCGCATCCACCTGGACGCGGACCGGAACCGCTGGTACCTCACCGCGTCGTGGACGATCCCGCCGGCCCAGACCGTTCCCCTGACCGCAGCCAGAGCGAACGGGCTCATCGGTGTGGACACCAACGCCGACCACTTCGCAGCGTGGCGTCTGGACGAGCACGGCAACCCGACGGGTGAGCCCCGCCGATTCCTCTACGATCTCGACGGGCCGGCCACCTACCGGGACGCCCAGGTCAGGCACGCCCTCACCCGCCTCCTTCACTGGGCACGGCGCGAAGGCGTCTCCATCGCGATCGAGGACCTGGACTTCGGCGCGGACAAGACGCGGGAGAAGCACGGCCGCAAGAAGCGGTTCCGCAAGCTGATCTCCGGTATGCCCGTCGCCAAACTGCGGGCACGGCTCGTGTCCATGGCCGCCGGCCTCGGCATCACCATCGTCGTCGTCGACCCCGCCTACACCTCCCGCTGGGGCGCCGAGCACTGGCAGAAACCCCTCAGCAGCAAGAACCGCAAGACCACCCGCCACGACGCCGCCGGCGTCGCGATCGGGCGACGCGCTCTCGGGCACCGCGTCCGGCGACGGACGGCACCGCCCCCACACGACCAGAGAGATCGTGTGGGGCATCGGACCGCCCAGGCCGGACACGGCACCCGCGGGCGTGAGGAAACCCGCCCCCGCATCCCCGGACCACGGACACGATCCGTGTCGCCGGACGCGGCGCGAACGCGGGTGACCAGCGCATCCACAACCGTTCGGGATGCGCCAGCTGACCAGGCATGGGTCCAAGACTCACTCCTGCTCGCTGATTAGGAACGGTTCCGGCGGTGCTAACGTCGGGCCCACGCACGTACGACGGTACGAAAAGGTGGTCGCAGGGGTGGCAGTGAGCAGCTCGGGGAAGATCGTGGCCGGGCTGACCGCGGTGGCTCTCGCCGCGGTCGGATTCCTGGCCTACCAGGCTGCCGCCAGCGCCTCCGACCGGCCGGCCGCCCCCAAGGACCGCGCCGCCGCCTCGGCCTCGCCCGAGCCCGGCAGCAGCGAGGACGCCGGACCGGAGAGCGGGGAGACGGCGGACGAGGAACCGGCCGTGCCCGCGGACTCCGGCACCGGGTTGCGCGTCGTCTACTCGCTGGGCGCCGAGCGGGTGTGGCTGGTCGGCGAGAACGAGCAGCCCACCCGGACGTACGAGGTCTGGCCCAGCGCCGTGAGCCCGGCACCGGGCGAGTACGCGGTGGTGTCGCGCGCGGAGAGCGTCGCCGGGTCGGACGGCGTGCCGATCGAGCACTCGGTGGTGTTCACGGCCACCGAGGGCGTGGTCATCGGGTTCAGCGCCGCGGTGGACGGCTCCAAGCCGGACCCGGACGCGGGGAAGACCGGCGGGATACGGGCCACGCGCGAGGACGGCGAGGCGATGTGGAAGTTCGCGCCCGTCGGGACGAAGGTCGTCGTGGTTCCCTGAGCCCCTTGTCCGGAGGCGGCCCGGGGGTTTCTTCCGGCCCGGTTCGCCCCGCCGTGGGCTGCGCGGCGCGGGTGGTTCCCCGGCGCCCGCACGGCCGCGCGGAGTCGGCGGGCGTCCCGTTCCCGGTTCGCTTCCGGCCCGCTTCCGAAGATCAGAGCGAGGGCGGAATCCGCGTCAGGCGGCTTGACGCACGGTGGCCGCGCCCGGGGTACCGGGGCGGCCGTCCCGGGCACCGCCGGCGTTCCCGGCACGGCTCTCCTCCGGGCCCTTCGGCGGGGTGGAGACGGCCGCGGCCGCCGCGCAGGCGGCGAGCAGGCGGCTCACCGACGGCGGCCGGCCCTCGGGACGGGTGCCCGGTGCCGCCGCGTCGGCGGCGGGCTCATGGCGCTGCATGGTGCCTCCCGGGGAGCTCCGGTAAAAACGTTCGGAGGATGGGTTAGGTTCACCTAACCACACTCCTCTCCCATGGGACCACGCCCGGCGCCGTCGGCGCAACATCTTGCCGACACGATGTCGGAACGTGCCCCCGGAGTTTCCCCGGACGCCCGCGCCGGATGCCCCTCCGGCTCCCCGGCCCGCCCGGGCAGCCCCGTGCGTCCCGTCCGTCCCGTCCGTTCAGCCGCGGCCGCCCGACCCGTCCGCCCCGTCCGATCCATCCGATCCATCCGATCCGTCCGACCGGCCGGGCAGGTCCATGAGGGGCGACAGACCGGCGGCCGCCCAGCGGTGGCCGACGCCCGTCACGGAGACCTCGCGCACGTCGTCCCCGGCCGCCGCCTCGTCCGGGCCCGGGCCGTCGGCGCCCTCCGCGCGCTCGATGACCACGTGCAGCCGGTCCTCCGACAGTTCCTCCATCCGGCCCTCGCCCCACTCCACGACGACCACCGACTCGGGCAGCGACACGTCCAGATCGAGATCCTCCATCTCGTCCAGGCCACCGCTCAGCCGGTACGCGTCCACATGGACCAGGGCCGGGCCCGCGCCGAGCGGCGGGTGCACCCGCGCGATGACGAAGGTCGGGGAGGTGACCGCGCCGCGCACGTTCAGGCCCTCCCCCAGACCGCGCGCGAGCGTCGTCTTGCCGGCGCCCAGCTGGCCGGTGAGGAGGACGAGATCGCCGGGGCGCAGCAGCCGGGCCAGTCGGCGGCCGAGCTCGCGCATCGCGTCGGGGGTGCGGACGGTCAGCCGGACCGGGGGTGCGGCGGCTGCCGGGTCCGCGGGGGTGACGGTGTCCGCGCCGGTACCCGCGCCCGGGGCGCGGCTCGTGTCGTACGGGGCTTCCATCTCTCTCCTTGCGTGGTCCCGTCCCGCCTTCGCACGGGAGGGAGGCGTCCAGCTTCCTCCGGTGCCCGAGGCGGCGGAGGGCCGGGCGGGAACCGCCCCTTCGGGCCGGGAGGGGCACTGCGGCCGATGGTACGAGCCGCACGGCCGGGGCGCCGCCGGGACGCCTGCGGTGCGCCTTCCGCGCGGGGGCCGTGACGCACCGCCGGGCGCCGGCCGGGAACGGCCGGGCGGACGCACCGCGGTGGCCGCCCGTGCCGCGGGGAGCCGGAACGCCGCCCGGCGGCAGGCGGGTGCCGGTGGCCGGAAGGCCCCGGCTACTGGCTGCGGGCCGGGCGCTGCGGCCGCCGCTTCCGCGGCGCCCCGCGCACCGCGGCGGCGCGGGTGATCAGCTCGGCCAGCCGGTCGTTCACCGTCTCCGGGTGCTCCAGCATCACCAGATGACCCGCGTCCGGGACGAGCACCAGTTCGGCGTCCGGCAGCGCTTCGGCGATCGCCTGACTGTGCGAGGCGGGGGTGACCAGATCCCGGTCGCCGCTCAGCACCAGGACGGGCAGGCCCGCGAAGACGGCCAGCGCGTCCGCCTTGTCGTGCTCGTGGAAGGCCGGAAAGAACTCCGCGACCACGTCGATCGGCGTCGACTCGATCATCCGTTCGGCGAAACGGGCCACCGCCGGGTCCACGTGCCGCGAGCCGAAGGAGTACCGCTTGACGATCCCCGTGAAGAGGTCGGCGGTCGCCCGCCGGCTCCGCTCCACCAGGTCCACCCGCGAGCCCAGCACCCGGAGCACCCCGGGCAGCATCCGCCGCACCGCGTTCACCCCGGCCACCGGCAGCCCGAAGTTGACCTCCCCGAGCCCGCCCGCCGACGTGCCGATGAACGCGACGCCCGCGACCCGCTCCCGCACGTACTCCGGGTAGTGGGCGGCCAGCGCCATCAGCGTCATGCCGCCCATCGAGTGGCCGACGAGCACCACCGGGCCCTGCGGCACGGCGGCGTCGAGCACGGCCCGCAGGTCGCGCCCGAGCTGGTCGATCGTCACCGGGACGCCGTCCGCCTGCGCCATGCCGCGCTGGGAACGGCCGTGGCTGCGCTGGTCCCAGTGGACCGTGCGGACCACACCGTTCATCGCCGCGCGCTGGAAGTGGAAGGAGTCCTGGTTCAGGCAGTAGCCGTGGCAGAACACCACGGTGAGCGGGCCGGGCCCGCGGCGCCCGAAGAGCCTGCGGCGGCGGTGGGCCGCCGGCTCGGGCTCCGCCTCGTGGACCTCGTAGCGGAGCACCGTGCCGTCGTCCGCCACGGCCTCGCCGGGGGTGCCGCGCAGCGCGCCGTACGGGCCGGCGGTGTCGAGGGCGAGCCGGGCCTTGCGGCGCATTCCGCGGTGGACGGTCAGCCGTTCGATCGCGACACCGGCCGCGGCGGTCGCGGCGACGACGCCGAGCGCCGTGCCCGCCAGGCCGACGCGGCGCCGGTGCCCGCCGTGAGCGGCATGACCGCCCGCGGCCACGGCGGACGCCGCGGCGTCCAGTACCGCACCGGCTGCCGGCTCACCGGCAGTGATCTCAGCCATCGTCGTGCCGCTCCTCGTCGTCCGTCCCTCGCCCGGCGGCCGGCCGCTTCCCGGCCGTCGTCCGCCGTCCGCCTCTGCACCGCCTCGCCCGCCACAGCGGCCGTATGCCCCGGATCGGGGCTGGCCGATGCCCGGCACCCCTCCCCGGCGCTCCCCCACGGGTTCCGGGGGCGCGGTCCGCCGCGCGGGGCGGCGGACCGGCGGTCCGTTCCGGGCAGCGACGATACGGGTTCGGCCACCGGGCGGGGGAGCCTCCCCGTGTACCGATCGCGTTCCCCGGGCCGCGCGGGAGGTGTGTCTCAGAAGTCCCACGGGTCCCGGGGTCCTGTACGGACAACACCGCGGGGCCCGTTCCCCGTTCCCGGTGCCGGTGATCCGGCCCCCCCGGCCTCCTGGCCCCCGGCGCCGGGGGCCGGACCGGCGGGCGCGCCGGCAGCCGCACGGAGCCCGCGGCGTCTCCGGGACGGGCGGGAGGCGGGCGGCCACCGGGGGCACAGGGGCCCGGGGCCACCGGGTCGCCGAGGCCCGCGCCCCCGCGGCCCCTATCCGCCGTCCGCGTTCACATACACCCGGGGCACCCTCGCCCCGATCCGGGTGACGATCTCGTACGCGATCGTCCCGGCGGCCTGCGCCCAGTCCTGGGCGGTCGGCTCGCCGGCGTCGCCCGGGCCGAACAGCACGGCCTCGTCGCCCGCCTCGGCGGTGTCGCCGCCCAGGTCGACGACGAACTGGTCCATGGCGACCCGCCCCGCGACGGTCCGCCACTTGCCGCCGACCAGGACCGGGCCGGTGCCCGACGCGTGCCGCGGAACGCCGTCCGCGTAGCCGACGGGCACCAGGGCGAGGGTCGTCTCCCCGGCGGTCACGTAGTGGTGGCCGTAGCTCACGCCGTGCCCGCCCGGGACCCGCTTGACGTTCGCCAGCCGCGCGGAGAGCGTCATGGCCGGGCGGAGACCGAAGTCACCCGGCTGGCCGACCTCCGGGCTCGGCGAGATCCCGTAGACGGAGATCCCGGGCCGCACCAGGTCGAAGTGCGCCTCGGGGAGCGTCAGCGTCGCCGGGGAGTTGGCCATGTGGCGCACCTCCGGCCGCAGCCCGGCGCGCTCCGCGGCGGCCAGGGCCGCCCGGAAGGACTCCAGCTGCGCGGCGATCGACGGGTGGCCCGGCTCGTCGGCGCAGGCGAAGTGCGACCAGACGCCGGTCACCTTCAGCACGCCCTCGGCCTCGGCGGCCCGCGCGGCGGCGGTGAGCGCGTCCCAGTCGTGCGGCTGGCAGCCGCCCCGCCCCAGGCCGGTGTCCGCCTTGAGATGGATCCGGGCGGTGCGGCCGCAGGCGCGGGCGGCGTCCGCGGCCTCGCGGAGGGCCCACAGGGCACTTGCCGAGACGTCGACGTCCGCCTCGATCGCCTGGCGCCAGGGCCCGCCGGGGGTCCACAGCCAGCACAGCAGCCGGCCCGTGTCGCCCGCCGCGCGCAGGGCCAGCGCCTCCTGCGGCGTGGCGGTGGCCAGCCAGCTCGCGCCGGCCTGCCGGGCGGCGCGGGCGCAGGGCAGCGCGCCGTGGCCGTACGCGTCGGACTTGACGACGGCCATCAGTTCGGAGCGGGGTGCGCGGGCCCGCAGCGCCCGGACATTGGCCCGGAGGGCGCCGAGATCGATCTCGGCACGGGCCCGCATCTCTTCGTTCATCGGGTTCAGTGTCTCACCGGCCCGGCGGGACGTCCCCGCCGAGGGAGCGGCGGGCGCGGGCCCGGGGCCGGCGGGCTCACGGGCGGGCCGCCGGGCTCAGGTCCCGGCGCGGCGGCCCCAGATGTAGACGCGGTCCCCCACCCGCAGCGTCTCCCACAGCCGCTTCGCGTCGGCCCCGGTGAGATTCACACAGCCGTGCGAACCGCCGTCCGGGTCGTAGACGTCGTCGCGCACCCCGTGGAACGCCTGCCCGCCGTTGAAGAACTGGGCGTACGGCATCGGCGTCTTGTAGATCGTCGAGACGTGCTTCTCGTTCCGCCAGGAGATCCGGTTCCAGCCGGTACGGGTCGGGCGCCCGTCCTTGCCGCTGCGGATCGGCACCGGCCCGAGCAGCACCTTCCTCCCCTGCTGCACCCACATCAGCTGGCGCGGCAGGTCGACGCAGGCGATGCGGTCCCTGGTCTCCGGGCACCGGCCGCCGGCGTTCGGGTCCCGGCGTGCCTCGACGACGCGGAGGTGGCTCCGGGTCTTCACGCCCGCGTAGCCGGGGACGGCCGGGCGCAGCTTCTCGCGCCGCTGCCAGGCGCTGATGGCGCGGCAGTCCGCCTCCGACTGCCGGCCGTCCGCGGGCAGTCCCAGGAACTCCTCCACCCTGCGCTGGTACGGGCCGGCCGGAGCGGTGCAGGGGCCGGCGCCGGGGCCGGGCGAGGCGGACGGACCGGCCGAGGGGCCCCGGGAGGCCGGGGCGGCCGAAGAGGCTCCGGGGTCATGGGGCGGCGCACCGTCGTCGGCGCGTGCGTGCTGCTGTCCGTGCCGGGGGCTGCCGTTCACGGCCGGTGACGGCCGTCCCTGCTCCGCCACCACGGCGCCGCAGCCCGCCACCGGCAGCAGGACCGCCGCCGCGGCCGCCCAGCGCCCGTACCTTCTCGCCGCAGGACCCATACCGGCTCCCCGTACCTCTCCACGGCGGCCGCCGCGATCCGGCGGCTCACCGGCGCGCGGCCGATCCATCGGATGATCGGAACGGAAGGACCATCCCGCCGGCCGCCGGGCGGCACACCGCCACCCCCGGCGCCCCACCCGGTTGCCCCAGGACTTTCACCCGGATCACGGGACGCCGGGCGGCGGCTGCCGGTGCCGCCCGGTGCCCGGTGCCCGGTGCCGGACGCGATCACGCCGCCCGGTCCTCCGGCTCCCACCGGTGAGAGGCCATGGGCGGACGGGTCCCACCGGGTCGGCCGGACGAGCCGGAGGCGGACGGCGAGCCGGTGACGAGGGCTAAGCAGTGGCCGAGGCGACATCGCGCCAGGCCGTCACCAGTGCCGCCGCCACATCGGACGCCCCCACGGGCGCCCCCGTGCGCCCCGCCGCCAAGCGGCCCGCCAGTCCGTGCAGATACGCGCCCGCCGAGGCCGCGTCACGGGGTTCCAGGCCCGCCGCCAGCAGCGAGGCCGTCAGCCCGGACAGCACGTCGCCGGTGCCCGCCGTGGCCAGCCAGCCGGTGCCCGTCGGGTTGGCCCGTACCGGCCCGTCGGCGGCGGCGACCAGCGTCGTCGAACCCTTGAGCAGCACGGTCGCGCCGAACTCCGCCGCCAGCCGCCGCGCCGAGGACAGCCGCGACGCCTCGACCTCCTCACGGGCCGCGCCCAGCAGCGCGGCCGCCTCGCCCGCGTGCGGGGTCAGCAGCGTCGGCGCCGTCCGGCGCCGCACCTGCTTGCGGTCCAGCAGGCGCAGCCCGTCCGCGTCCACCAGCACCGGCACGTCCGAGGCCAGGACGTCCTTCACCGCCCGGCGCGCCTCCGGCCCGTCCCCGATGCCGGGGCCGACGGCCCAGGACTGGACGCGGCCCGCCTTCGCGGGCGGTCCCCCGTGCACCAGGGTCTCGGGGAAGCGGGCGATCACCGCGTCCCCGGCCGGGCCGACGTACCGCACGGCGCCCGCCCCGCCGCGCAGGGCGCCCGCCACGGCGAGCACCGCGGCGCCCGGGTAGCGCGCCGAGCCCGCCACCACGCCGGTGACTCCGCGCCGGTACTTGTCGCTCTCGCCGGTCGGTACGGGCAGCAGCGCGGCCACGTCGGCGTGCTGCGGCGCCTCCAGTTCGGGGACGTCCGGCAGGTACGGGGCCAGGCCGATGTCCACCAGCCGCAGCGCGCCCGTGTGCCCGGCCCCGGGGTCGATCAGCAGGCCGGGCTTGTAGGTGCCGAAGGTGACCGTCGCGTCGGCCCGTACGGCCGTTCCCGTGATCTCGCCGGTGTCGGCCTCCATGCCGCTGGGGAGGTCCACCGCCACGATCGCCGCCCCGGACTCCCGTGCGGCGAGCGCCAGTTCGGCCGCGGCGGGGCGGAGTCCGCCGTGCCCTCCGATGCCGACGATCCCGTCGAGGACGAGATCCGCCCGGCGTACAGCCGCCAGGGCGGCACGGCCGGCCGGCCGGCCGGCGGTACCGGTTCCCCTCCGGTCAGTTCTCTCGCCGGCCCTCCCGCCGGCCCTGCGGCCGCCTCCGGCCCCGGCATCCGCGGACCCCGTCCCCGCGGCCCGGGCGTCCGCCGTCTCGCCCGCCCCCTCCGTCTCCGCCGGTTCCCCGGCCGCCGGCACCGCCCGGCCGCCCGCCGCGCGCAGGGCGGCGAGACCACCGGCATGGGTGCGGTCCGCGGAGAGCAGAACGGCGGTGACACCGGCCCCGCGCCGGGCCAGCCGGGCCCCGGCGTAGAGGGTGTCACCGCCGTTGTCACCGCTCCCCACCAGCAGCGCGATCCGCGCTCCGTACACCCGTCCGGGGCCCAGCAGTCCGGCGCACGCGGCCGCGAGTCCGGCGGCCGCGCGCTGCATGAGCGCCCCCTCCGGAAGGCGCGCCATCAGCGCGCGCTCGGCTGCCCGTACGGTTTCCACGCTGTACGCAGTTCTCATGTCCCCCAGTGTCCAGGTCCGCGGGCCGGTCCGGCCGCTCCCGGCGCACCCGGTCCGGCCACCGTCATCACGTCACCGGGACCGGACGCCGGCTACGCGGGCGCGTAGGTGAGGCAGTCGGCCGCGTTCTGCTGGAAACCGACGGTGATGCCCGGTGCCCGGCACTCCAGCTGGTCGTTGTGCCGGCATTCGGACATCTTGCAGGCACCGACCCGGCCGGTGGACGACATGTCGCCGCCCCTGGCGCCGGAGTCGATATACGTGTCGCAGTGCGCGTGGCCGGGATCGCCCACGGTGATGGCGAGCGCGTGGCAGGTGCTCTCCCGGTTGTACGCGCAGGAGGTGGCCGCGCAGTCATTGATGATCGGCATGTCCATCAGGGGTCCTCCGGGGGTGTGGGGGGCGGGGCGGTCCGGCGGCGGGCCCGGACCGCCCACGAGCCCACCGGATCGAGCCTCGCAAGGGGCACCCGCGCCGACCAGCGGAAGGACGCCGAACGGGGTACGGGCACCCGCGCCCCGCCCCGTGCCGCCCCGTCTCCCCACGCCCGTGCCTCACCGGACCGGCCGGCGGCCCCGGTCAGGAGATCAGCAGGGCGAGGGCCAGCAGCGTTCCCAGCCCCACCGCGAAACTCGCCGTGTGGAGCACCTTCTCGCGCGGTACCGGCGAGGTGGTGATCTCGGGCAGCAGGTCGGCCAGGGCGATGTAGACGAAGTTGCCGGCGGCGAAGGGCACCAGCACCGCCACGTCGACCTGCCCGGCCAGGCCGTAGGCGATCAGCCCGCCGAGCGGAAAGGTGAGCCCCGAGGCCAGATTGAAGGCCAGCGCCCGGCGGGAGCTCCACCCGCTGTGCACCAGCACGCCGAAGTCGCCGAGTTCCTGGGGCACTTCGTGCGCGGCCGCGGCGAGCCAGGTCGCCACACCGAGCCGGACGTCGACGACGAACGCGCCGCCCACCGCCAGGCCGCCGATGAAGTTGTGCAGCCCGTCGGCGACGAGGATCAGCGGGCCGAGCGGCCGGCCCCGGGGGACCCGGTGCGCCCCCGGCGGCCGGTGGCAGTGGTGCCAGTGCAGGAACTGCTCCAGCACCAGGAAGAAGAACAGGCCCGCCGCGACCCACGCGTAGACGCCCAACCCGTTGCCGAGCACGCGCACCGCCCCGGGGAGCATGTGGAACAGCGCGCCGCCGAGGAGTGCGCCCGCCGCCAGGCCGACCAGCGGCAGCACCACTCGCTCGAAGAGCCGTTCGGGCAGCAGCAGCGCCACCGCCCCCGACAGGGCCAGACCGCTCATGGCCAGGCCCGACAGGACGATCCACCACAGCACGGGCATACCCGGACGCTACCGCCCCCGTCCGGCCCGGCGGCATAGGCCGTCCGGCCCGTGCCGCCGGGGTTCCGCCTCGCGGCGGCACGGGCCGGACGGCGGCCGGACGGCGGCTCAGCCCTCCGCGATGACCACCGCCGACGCGACTCCGGCGTCATGGCTCAGCGAGACATGCCAGCCGGTCACCCCGAGCCGGGCCGCGCAGGCCGCGACCGTGCCCTTGACCCGCAGCGTCGGCCGTCCGTTCGACTCGGTGACGACCTCGGCGTCCGTCCAGGAGAGCCCCCGGGGCGCGCCCAGCGCCTTGGCCAGCGCCTCCTTGGCGGCGAAGCGGGCGGCGAGCGAGGCGACACCGCGCCGCTCGCCGCTCGGCAGCGTCAGTTCGTGGTCGACGAAGAGCCGGTCGGCCAGCGCGGGCGTACGCGCCAGCGCCTCGGCGAAGCGGTCGATCTCGGCGACGTCGATACCGACGCCCAGGATCACTCGACCGTCACCGACTTCGCGAGGTTCCTCGGCTGGTCCACCTCGTTGCCGCGGGCCGTGGCCAGTTCGCAGGCGAAGACCTGCAGCGGGACCGTCGCCACCAGCGGCTGGAGCAGCGTCGGGGTGGGCGGGATGCGGATCAGGTGGTCGGCGTACGGCACCACCGTCTCGTCGCCGTCCTCGGCGATGACGATGGTGCGCGCGCCCCGGGCCCGGATCTCCTGGATGTTGGAGACGATCTTGTCGTGCAGCACCGACCGCCCGCGCGGCGAGGGCACGACCACGACGACCGGGAGGTCCTCCTCGATCAGCGCGATCGGACCGTGCTTGAGCTCACCGGCGGCGAAGCCCTCGGCGTGCATGTAGGCGAGTTCCTTGAGCTTGAGCGCTCCCTCCAGGGCGACCGGGAAGCCGACGTGCCGGCCGAGGAACAGCACGGTGTTCTTGTCGGCGAGGCTGCGGGCCAGCTCCCGTACCGGCTCCATCGTGCCGAGCACCTGTTCGACCTGGACGGAGATCGCCGACAGCTCCTGGATGACGGAGTGGATCTCGTCGCCCCACTTGGTGCCGCGCACCTGGCCGAGGTAGAGCGCGACGAGGTAGCAGGCGACGAGCTGGGTGAGGAACGCCTTGGTGGACGCGACCGCGACCTCCGGCCCGGCGTGGGTGTAGAGCACGGCGTCGGACTCGCGCGGGATCGTCGAGCCGTTGGTGTTGCAGATGGCGAGGACGCGGGCGCCCTGCTCGCGGGCGTGCCGGAGCGCCATCAGGGTGTCCATGGTCTCGCCGGACTGGCTGATGGCGATGACGAGGGTGCGGTGGTCGAGGATCGGGTCGCGGTAGCGGAACTCGCTGGCCAGCTCGGTCTCGCAGGGAATGCGCGTCCAGTGCTCGATGGCGTACTTGGCGATCATCCCGGCGTGGAAGGCGGTGCCGCAGGCCACGATGACGATCTTGCCGATCTCGCGCAGCTCGGACGGCGGGATGCGCACCTCGTCCAGCAGCAGGGTGCCCGAGCCGTCGATCCGGCCGAGGAGGGTGTCGGCGACGGCCTTCGGCTGCTCAGCGATCTCCTTGAGCATGAAGTAGTCGTAGCCGCCCTTCTCGGCGGCGGAGGCGTCCCAGTCGACGTGGTACTCGCGGACGTCGGCCGGGCTGCCGTCGAAGTTCGTGACCGTCACGCCGTCCCGGCGGAGTTCGACCACCTGGTCCTGGCCCAGCTCGATCGCCTCGCGGGTGTGCGCGATGAACGCGGCCACGTCGGAGGCGAGGAAGGACTCGCCGTCGCCGACGCCCACCACCAGCGGCGAGTTGCGGCGCGCGCCGACCACCACGTCCGGCTCGTCGGCGTGCACGGCGACCAGGGTGAAGGCGCCCTCCAGCCGGCCGCACACCTGGCGCATCGCCTCGGCCAGGTCGCCGCAGGAGGAGAACTCCTCGGCCAGCAGGTGGGAGACGACCTCGGTGTCGGTCTCGGAGAGGAGCTGGTGGCCCCGGTCGGTCAGCTCGGCCCGCAGCTGGGCGAAGTTCTCGATGATGCCGTTGTGGACGACGGCGACGCGGCCCGCGTTGTCCAGATGCGGATGGGCGTTCGCGTCCGTGGGGGCGCCGTGGGTGGCCCAGCGGGTGTGGCCGATACCGGTGGAACCGGACGGCAGCGGGCGGCCCGCCAGCTCCTTCTCCAGGTTGGCCAGTTTGCCCGCCTTCTTCGCGGCGGCCAGCCCGCCGTCGGCGAGCACGGCGACCCCGGCCGAGTCATAGCCCCGGTACTCCAGGCGCTTCAGACCGGCGATGACAACGTCGAGGGCGGACTGCCCTCCCACATACCCAACGATTCCGCACATGACCGCAGCCTACGGCCCCGCACCGGTGGCCGGCCGCCTCGGGGGCCCGGCGAGGGCCCGGCACCGTTCACGGCGGCGGCCACGGCGGCGGCCTCACGAGTGGAGCGGCGTGCCGTCAGCCGCCCCGTTCCATCCGGTCCCGGGCGTCCCGCAGCAGCCACAGGAACTCGGACTCCTCGCAGCTGGGCTTGGAGCCCGTCCGGTAGAGGTCTATGGAGTCGTCGAGGTCCTCCATCAGGTCCTCGTCGGGCAACTCGTCGGCCAGCTCGCTGACGATCCGTCCCGCCGCTCCCCGCCGTTCCGCGCGGGCGTCGGAGCGCCGGGGCCGCGGCGCCGGGCCGCCCTGCCCCCTGCCGAACAGGTGGCCGAAGATCCGGGCCGGGCCGTGCACGGATACGGACATGGGTTCCCCCCTGGTCGCGGGTGCGGACGGCCGGCGGGACGCGCCCGCGCCCCGCTCCCCCGAGCAGGTTTCCGGCCGGCGTTCCGTTGCCCGAACGTTATGCCGTGCCGAACATTCTGTGTAGGCCCCGGGGAGAACGGATGTGCGCCGCGCGGGGCGCGCTTCCGCACCCCCGCGCCCCGCCCCGCTCCGTGCCCACCCGCACAATGGGCCTCGTGTCCCTCACCGAGCCGCAGCAGCGACGCCGTTCCGACGCCACCCCCTATATGGATCTCACCCGTGCGGAGTGGAGTGCGCTGCGCGAGCGGACCCCCCTGCCCCTGACCGCGGACGAGGTCGAACGCCTGCGCGGTCTCGGCGACGTCATCGACCTCGACGAGGTCCGCGAGGTCTACCTGCCGCTCTCCCGGCTCCTCAACCTCTATGTGGCCGCCGCCGGCAATCTGCGCGGCGCGCTCAACACCTTCCTCGGCGACACCGCGAGCGGGCACGGCGTCCAGCCCGGCACCCCGTTCGTCATCGGCGTCGCGGGGAGCGTCGCCGTCGGCAAGTCCACCGTGGCCCGGCTGCTCCAGGCCCTGCTGGCCCTCTGGCCGGAGCATCCCCGGGTCGAACTCGTCACCACGGACGGCTTCCTGCTCCCCAACGCCGAACTGCACCGGCGCGGCCTGATGTCCCGCAAGGGCTTCCCCGAGTCGTACGACCGGCGGGCGCTGACCCGCTTCGTCGCCGAGGTCAAAGCGGGCCGGGACGTGGTCACCGCCCCCGTGTACTCCCACCTCATCTACGACATCGTGCCGGGCGAGCGGCTGACCGTGCGCCGCCCCGACATACTGATCGTCGAGGGCCTCAACGTCCTCCAGCCCGCCCTGCCGGGCCACGACGGACGCACCCGGGTCGGCCTCGCCGACTACTTCGACTTCAGCGTCTACGTGGACGCGCGGACCGAGGACATCGAGCAGTGGTACCTCGGCAGGTTCCGCAAGCTGCGCGAGACCGCCTTCCAGAACCCGTTCTCGTACTTCCGCAAGTACACCCAGGTCTCCGAGGAGGAGGCGCTGGACTACGCCCGGCGGATGTGGAGCACGATCAACCGGCCCAACCTGGAGCAGAACATCGTCCCGACCCGGGGCCGCGCCAACCTCGTCCTCCGCAAGGGCTCCGACCACAAGGTGCAGCGGCTGAGCCTGCGCAAGCTGTGACCCGGCCCGGGGCCCGGCGCGCGTAATCTGCGCCCATGCTGCAGCTCCGGATCATCTGCCCCGCCGACCGCACCGAGCAGGTCACGGCGCTGCTGCGGCGGGCCGTGGGCACCGCCAACCTGATGGTCGTCCCGGGGGCCGGACGGGACCCCGCCGGGGACCTGGTGGTCTGCGACGTGGCGCGCGAGGCGGCCGACGAGGTGACGGACGAGCTGCGGGAGCTGCGCCTCCACGAGGACGGCTCGGTCGCCCTCCAGGACATCGCCGTCTCCCTGTCGCGACGGGCCGAGCAGGCCGAGCGGGACGCCCCGGGCGAGCCGGCGGACGCGGTGCTGTGGGAGGAGCTCTCGGAGGCCACCCACGAGGAGTCGGCCGTCTCGGTCACCTATCTGGCGTTCATGACGGTCGCGGTGATGATCGCGTCCTGCGGCGTGATGCTGGACAACGCCGTCCTGATCGTGGGAGCCATGGCGGTCGGCCCGGAGTTCGGGCCGCTGTCGGGGGTGAGCACCGGGCTGGTGCTGGGACGCCTGCGGGAGGCCGGACGCTCGTTCACCGCGCTGACCGCGGGGTTCGCGGTCGCCGTGGCCGCCGCCACGGCCTTCGTCCTGGCGCTGGACGCGACCGGGGTGTTCAGCGCGGACATGCTGGCCGGCGAGGACGGGCCCACCGAGTTCGTCTGGCAGCCGGGCCATGTCTCGCTGGTGGTGGCACTGCTCGCGGGCATCGCCGGGACGCTCTCGCTGACCTCGGAGAAGTCGGGCGCCCTGATCGGCGTGGCGATCTCCGTGACGACGGTTCCCGCGGCGGCCAACGCGGCCGCCGCGCTGGCCTACGGCGACCTGGAGGAGCTGCGCGGCTCGGGTCTGCAGCTCGCGGTGAACCTGGCCGGCATCATCGCCGCGGGCGCGCTCACCCTGCTCGTCCAGAAGAAGCTGCTGGAGCGGACGAAGCGGCGTGAGCGCGCCCTGGCGGAGCAGCGGGCCGGGGGCGGGGCGGGGCAGTAGCAGGCGCCGGCCGGTAGCGGGCACCGGCCGGACGCCCGGCGCGGGGCTAGCCGAGCGCTGACTTCACCGCGTCGGCCAGCCGTCCGGCGACCGAGCGGGCCTGCTCGGTGTCGGGCGCCTCGACCATCACGCGGACCAGCGGTTCCGTCCCCGAGGGGCGGAGCAGCACCCGCCCGGTGGCGCCGAGTTCGCGCTCCGCGTCGGCGACGGCCGCGGCCAGCTCGGCGCTGGAGTCGACCCGGGACTTGTCCACGTCGGGGACGTTCACGAGGACCTGCGGCAGCCGGTCCATGACGGACGCCAGGTCCCGCAGGCCGCGTCCGGTGGCGGTGATCCGGGCGGCCAGCATCAGGCCGGTCAGCGTGCCGTCGCCGGTGGTCGCGTGGTCGAGGATGATGACGTGGCCGGACTGTTCGCCGCCGAGGGCGAAGCCCTCCCGCTTCATCTCCTCCAGGACGTACCGGTCGCCGACGGCGGTCTGCACCAGTTCGATGCCCTCGCGCTCCATGGCGAGTGTGAAGCCGAGGTTCGACATCACGGTGGCGACGACGGTGTTCTTCCGCAGATGGCCCTGCTCCCGCAGGCCGAGCGCGAGGACGGCGAGGATCTGGTCGCCGTCGACCTCGTTGCCCTCGGCGTCGACGGCGAGGCAGCGGTCGGCGTCGCCGTCGTGGGCGATGCCGAGGTCCGCGCCGTGCTCCAGGACGGCGTCCCGGACCAGGGAGAGGTGGGTGGAGCCGCAGCCGTCGTTGATGTTGAGGCCGTCCGGGTCGGCGGCGATGGTGACGACCTCGGCGCCGGCCCGCGCGAACGCCTCCGGGGAGACCCGGGCGGCCGCGCCGTTGGCCTCGTCGAGGACGACCTTGAGGCCGTCGAGACGGTTCGGGAGGACACCGATGAGGTGCGCGACGTAGTTGTCGAAGCCCTCGTCGTAGTTGCGGACCCGGCCGACACCCCCGCCGGTCGGACGGTCCCAGGGCTCGCCGGCGCCGTGCGAGGTGTAGAGGGCCTCGATGCGGTCCTCCAGCTCGTCGGCGAGTTTGTGGCCGCCGCGGGCGAAGAACTTGATGCCGTTGTCCGGCATCGGATTGTGGCTGGCCGAGAGCATCACGCCGAGGTCGGCGCCCAGCGCGCCGGTGAGGTACGCCACCGCGGGGGTGGGCAGCACACCGACGCGCAGGACGTCCACACCCGCGCTGGCGAGGCCCGCCACCACGGCCGATTCCAGGAACTCCCCGGACGCGCGCGGGTCACGTCCCACCACGGCCGTCGGGCGATGGCCCTCGAACGTACCCGCCTCGGCGAGCACATGCGCCGCCGCGACCGACAGGCCGAGCGCGAGCTCGGCGGTCAGATCCGCGTTGGCGACACCGCGCACACCGTCCGTGCCGAAGAGTCGTCCCACTGGTGTCCTCCGTCTGTGCTGCACAGGTGCCGCGCACGGCCGCACACTGCTGTGATCTCGCCGGGAGCCTGCCTGGCTTCGGGGCGTCCTGCTGCCTGTATACGCCTCTGGCCGACCATATGACGAACGCCCCGGCAGGCACGGAGTGTGCCCGCCGGGGCGAGTCGTACGGTGGGGTGAACGCTCAGCGCTTGCTGTACTGCGGCGCCTTGCGGGCCTTCTTGAGACCGGCCTTCTTCCGCTCGACGGCGCGGTCGTCGCGGCTCAGGAAGCCGGCCTTCTTGAGGGGGCCGCGGTTGTTGTCCACGTCCGCCTCGTTCAGGGCGCGGGCCACGCCGAGGCGCAGCGCACCGGCCTGGCCGGAGATGCCGCCGCCGCTGATGCGGGCGATGACGTCGTAGCGGTTGTCGAGCTCCAGCACCTTGAAGGGCTCGTTGACTTCCTGCTGGTGCACCTTGTTGGGGAAGTACTCCTCAAGGGTGCGACCGTTGATCTTCCACTTGCCACTGCCCGGCACGATGCGGACGCGGGCGATGGCGTTCTTGCGGCGGCCCAGGCCGGCGGCCGGCTGCGGGTTGCCGAAGCGGGACGCGAGCGACTCGCTGGTGTACTCCTCGACGCCGGGGGTCTCCTCGACGTCGACGACGGGGGCTTCTGCGGTGGTCTCGGCCACGATTCTCCTCAGATTCTCTTCTGTTGGGGGTGGCCGGACTACTGCGCGACCTGGGTGATCTCGAACGGAACCGGCTGCTGGGCGGCGTGCGGGTGCTCGGAGCCGGCGTAGACCTTCAGCTTCGAGAGGACCTGGCGGCCCAGCGAGTTCTTCGGGATCATGCCCTTGATGGCCTTCTCCACGGCCTTCTCGGGGTTGTTCCGCAGCAGGTCGTCGTAGCGGACGGACCGCAGACCACCCGGGTAGCCGGAGTGGCGGTAGGCCAGCTTCTGGGTCCGCTTGTTGCCGGAGAGGTGCACCTTGTCGGCGTTGATGATGATGACGAAGTCACCAGCGTCAACGTGCGGCGCGTACACCGGCTTGTGCTTGCCACGCAGGATGGTGGCGGCCTGGGAGGCCAGGCGTCCGAGAACCACGTCGGTGGCGTCGATGACGTACCACTGACGCTGGACGTCGCCGGGCTTGGGGCTGTACGTACGCACGGTCGTTAGCCTTCGCTTCTGCAGTGATGGGGTCTCCCCCAGCCCGCCAGGGCTGTGGGGAAAGGTCCTGACAAGGTCACCCGGACGATCACGACAGCCGTGGCGCCACGGGTGACGCAGCCCGTGCCTGCCGCTGGTGTTCGGCCCGGTGGACCGGCGTAAGGCCCCCTCACGTGAGATAGAGCAAGCCAATACGCATAACGAACCCGCAGAATACCGGCCCGCCCCCACGCCGGTCAAAACGCCTCCCGCCCGCCGGCCGGGACCGCGCCCGGCCGCGCGGCGGCGGCCCCGCGGAGCGCGTCGAGCCCGGCCGCGACGGCCGGGTGCCCCGCCCCGCCCCGCCGCGTCCCCGCGACGATCCGCCGGAACGGCACGGGCTCCCCGGTCAGCGGCACCCGGACCACCGCGTGCGGGGACGGCAGCGGCACCAGCCGCGGCAGCAGGCACACCCCGAGCCCCTCGGCCACCAGCGCCGACACCGCGAACCACTCCTTGGCCTCGTGCGCCACCCGCGGCGTGAACCCCGCGGCGGCGCAGGCGGCGGCCAGCAGCCCGAAGGTGTCGTTGTCCCGCCGCTTGACGATCCAGGGCTCGGCCGCGGCCTCGGCGAGGGTCACCCCGCCCGGCCGGGCCAGCCGGTGCCCCTCCGGCACCAGAAGGTCCTGACGGTCGTCCAGCAGCGGGAACTGTTCGAAGCGCGGGTCGGGCACCGGCGGCACCCCGGGGCCGGGCAGCACGAGGGCCAGATCGGTCTCACCGGCGAGCAGCAGCCGGAAGCAGTCGCCGCTCTCCTCCTCCCTCACCTGGGCCGTCAGCCCCGGATGGGCGGCACGCAGCGCCGTCACGGCCGGGGCGGCCAGCGCCGCGACGGCCGAGGAGACGCCGCAGAGCCGGAGGGTGCCGGTGATCTCCCGCCCCTCGGCGGCCAGTTCGGCCCGGGCCGCCTCCCACTGGGTGTGCAGCGTCTCGGCGTGCCGCAGCAGGATCCGCGCGGCCGGTGTGAGCCGTACGCCGCGCCCCTCGGGCCGGAGCAGCTCGACGCCGAGCTCGCGCGCGAGCTGCCGCAGCTGCTGGGAGACGGCGGAGGGGGTGAGGTGGAGCGCCGCCGCGGTCTCCGTCACCGTGCCGTGCTCGGCCAGGGCGCGCAGGACTCGCAGTCTCCGTAAATCGACCATGTAGCAAATGCTAAAGGAATTCGACCCCAAACGTTCGATGGACGTACACAGTTGGGGCGCCGGAGCCTTGGGGGATGAGGGAGTCCACCGCCCCCGTTCTGGTGCTGGGCAGCATGCTCAGCATCCACTTCGGTCTGGCCGTGGGGAAACAGCTGTTCGACACGGTCGGCCCGATGGGGGTCGTGGCCCTGCGGCTGGGCCTGGCCGCCCTGCTGCTGCTCCTCATCCACCGGCCCGCACTGCCGCGCACCCGGGCCGACGTCCTCCTCGTCCTCGCCTTCGGGACGTCGATCGCCGGCATGAACCTCGTCTATCCCGCGCTGCGGTACCTGCCGCTCGGCACGGCCTCGGCCCTGCAGCTCATCGGGCCGGTCACGCTCGCGCTGCTGGCCTCCCGGCGGACGGCCGACCTCGCGCTCGCCGCCCTGGCGGGCCTCGGCGTCTGGCTCTTCCACCTGCCCGGCGGGGCCGGGCTCCCGCTGCCCGGGGTGCTGCTCGCCCTGGCGTCGGGCGCCTCCATGGCCTGCTACCTGCTGCTCAGCCGGCAGGCCGGGGCCCGGTCCGCCGGCGGAGCGCCCCTGGCGCCGGCCGTCGCCTGGTCGGCCGTGCTCACCGTGCCGTTCGGGGCGGCGGAGAGCGGGACCGCGCTGCTGGGGACGCGGGCACTGGCCGTCGGCGCGCTGGTGGCCGTCTTCGCCACGGTGCTGCCGTACTCGCTGGAGATGGCCGCACTGCGCCGCATCCCGCCCCGGACCGTGGGGGTGCTGCAGAGCCTCGAACCGGTGAGCGCGGGGCTCGCGGGCGCCGTCCTGCTGTCCGAGCACCTGGTGCCGGTGCAGTGGCTGGCGCTCGGCTGCGTCGGCGCCGCGAGTTCCGGCACGGTGCTCCGGGTACGGGGCCGGCGCCGGGGCCGGCCGGCGGACGCCCGTGCCGCCGGGGAGATCCCGGCAGGCCGGGCCCGGGCGGCCCCGGCCCGGACCGGCCCCGGCGGAGCGGCGCGGCGGGTGCCCGGGCCCGTGCCTCCGCAATCGGGCACCCGGGCGGCCCGGGGCGGGGCCCCGGGGCTGCACGGCCGGGCCGGGCACCCGGCGGGACGCGCCGGGCCGGCCCGCGGCTCAGCGGGCGCGGGCCACCCGGGTCTCGTCCCACACCGGCTCCGGGGTCTCCCGGACGACGCCGTCGGCACCGAAGACCAGGAACCGGTCGAATGAACGGGCGAACCAGCGGTCGTGCGTCACCGCGAGCACCGTTCCGTCGTAGGCCTCCAGCGCCTGCTGGAGGGCGTCGGCGCTCTCCAGGTCGAGGTTGTCCGTCGGCTCGTCCAGCAGCAGGGCCGTGGTCCCCGACAGCTCCAGCAGCAGGATCTGGAAGCGCGCCTGCTGGCCGCCGGAGAGCCTGCCGAACGGCTGGTCGCCCTGGCGCTCCAGCTCGTACCGGCGCAGCACGCTCATGGCGGCGCCCCGGTCGCGCGCGTGTTCGGTCCAGAGAATGTCGGTGAGGGTGCGCCCCTCCAGCTCCGGGTGGGCGTGGGTCTGCGCGAAGTGGCCGGGCACCACGCGGGCGCCGAGCTTCCAGCTTCCGGTGTGGGCGACCCCGTCACCGGCCAGCAGCCGCAGGAAGTGCGACTTCCCGGAGCCGTTCGAGCCGAGCACGGCGACCCGCTCGCCGTAGTGGACCTCCAGCGAGAAGGGCCGCATCAGCCCGGTCAGCTCCAGCCGCTCGCAGGTCACGGCCCGTACGCCGGTACGGCCGCCGCGCAGCCGCATCCGGATGTCCTGCTCGCGCGGCGGCTCGGGCGGCGGGCCGGCCTCCTCGAACTTGCGCAACCGGGTCTGCATCGCCCGGTAGCGGGAGGCCATGTCGGGGCTGTTCGCCGCCTGCTGCCGCAGCCGCAGCACCAGCGCCCTGAGCCGGGCGTGCTCCTCGTCCCAGCGCCGCTTCAGCTCCTCGAACCGGGCGAAGCGCTCCTTGCGCGCGGCGTGGTACGTCTCGAAGCTGCCGCCGTGCACCCAGACGTCACTGCCGGCCACCCCCGGCTCCACGCTGATGATCTTGCTCGCGGAGCGGGCCAGCAGCTCGCGGTCGTGGCTGACGAAGAGGACCGTCTTGCGCGTCTCGCGCAGCCGCTCCTCCAGCCAGCGCTTGCCGGGCACGTCAAGGTAGTTGTCCGGCTCGTCGAGCAGCAGCACCTCGTCCGGACCGCGCAGCAGCGCCTCCAGCACCAGCCGCTTCTGCTCGCCCCCGGAGAGGGTGCGCACCTCGCGCCACTGCGCCCGTTCGTACGGAACGCCGAGCGCGGCCGTGGTGCAGATGTCCCACAGCGTCTCGGCCTCGTAGCCGCGGACCTCCGCCCAGTCGCTGAGCGCCTGCGCGTAGCCGAGCTGCGCCGCCTCGTCGTCGGTGGTCATGATGGCGTGCTCCGCCGCGTCGACCGCCCGCGCCGCCGTGCGGATACGGGGCGGGGCGACGGACACCAGCAGGTCGCGCACCGTCCGCTCGTCCCGTACCGAGCCGACGAACTGGGACATCACCCCCAGGCCGCCGCCGACCGTCACCGAACCCCCGTGCGGCGTGAGCTGACCCGCGATCAGTTTCAGCAGAGTCGTCTTGCCCGCGCCGTTGGCCCCGACGAGGGCCACGGCCGATCCCTCACCGACCCGGAACGAGGCGTCGACCAGCAGAGGTCTGCCGTCCGGCAGGTAATACTCGACGTGCGCCACTTCCACATGCCCCATGCGGGCGATTGTCACAAGACAACAGCCGGGGTACCAACCGGTTTAGACTGCACCGCATGAGCTTTGGGCAAAGGGGCTTTTCGGGGCCCGGGGGTTCCTTCGATTCTTCGACGCCCGACTGGGGCGCCATGGCGGACCGGACCGCCGCCCGCAACCGCCGCCGCAAGATGCTGCTGATCGGCGGAGGGGCCGCCGCCACGGCCATTGTCGGCACCATCGTGGCCTTCGGCGTCGTCAACGGGGGCAATGCCGAGGGCAGACAGGAGGGTCTCCCCGCACCGGAGACCCTGCCCAGCGAGCCACAGCAGCCGGAACCGTCCTTTTCGGAGGTCAAGCCGCCGCCTCCGCCCGACCCGCGCGAGTTCATCTCGGACGCCGACAAGGACACGGCACCGCTCACCGCGACCACCCTGTTCCCGGACACCCGGATGACCATGGCCAGCCGGGCGTACGGCAAGGGCGCCACCGACTCGGTCACCAACTGCGCCACCGCCGCCTCCGGCCGGCTCGCGCCAGCGTTGACGGAGAACGGCTGCGACCAGGTCATCCGGGCCACGTACACGCGGGACGGCGTCGCGGTCACCGTGGGCGTCGCCGTCTTCGGCACCGAGGCTCAGGCGGCGAAGGCCAAGGAGGACGCGACCGGCAACATCCGGTCACTGCCCGGCGACGGCGTGCCGGTCTTCTGCCGGGCCACGGCCTGCCGGCTGACGGCCAACTCCATCGGCCGCTACGCCTACTTCACGGTCGCCGGCTACACCTCCGGCGAGGACGTCACCACCGCCGACACCCGGGCGCGGCAGGCCGGCAAGGACGTCGCCGACTACACCTTCAACAGCATCGTCGACCGGGGCGAGGCGCAGGCGGCGAAGGCGGCCACGGCCCAGGCCGGCTGACCGACGGACGGGGCGCCGCCGGAAGGCGGGGCAGCTCCGGACGAGGCGATTCCGGCCGATCGTTCCAGCTGATCGTACCGGCCGCGGTCCGGCCGCCCCGGGCCCGTCCGGCGGCCCGGGCCGGGGCCTCCGCCCCGCGGAACGAGACCGCCCGGCCCACCGCCCTCGCGCCGCGTCCCGCCCCGTCCCTCCCGTTCCGGCCGGGTCCTGTCCGGTCCGCTCCGGTCCGCTCCGGTCCGGCCCGGTTCCGGCAATAGCGGCCGGGCCATTGCCGCTCGCGCACCGGGCTGGTTAAGGTCGGCGCGTTATCCCGTCCCGTCCCGCTCCGAGCCGGGAGGACACCATCACAGGCACCCCGGCCGTTCCGGCCGCAGCCGCCTTCCGGTCCGCGCCCCGTCTGGTGGGCCGGGCGGCTCTCCTCGCCTCCGTGGAATCCCGCATCGCCGCGGGCGGCAGCGTCGTCCTGACCGGCCCGAGCGGCATCGGCAAGACGGCCCTGCTGGAAGCCGCCGGCGCGGCCGCCGCCGCACGCGGCGAACTGGTATTGCGCGCCGCCGGTGCCGAGACCGAGCGCTGGATCCCCTACGCGGCGCTCGCCGAGCTGCTGAGCCAGGTGCCCGCCGCGTGGCTGGACGCCCTCCCGGGGCCGCAGCGCGCCGCCATGGACGGGGTGCTGCTGCGCGACCGTCCCGCCGTCACCGCGGGCCGCGCGCAGTTCGCCTGCCGGCTCGCGTGGCAGACGCTGCTCACCCGCTGCGCGGAGGCGGGACCGGTGCTGCTGCTCCTGGACGACGCCGAGTGGCTGGACACGGCCTCCGCCGACACCCTCGCCTACGCGGCGCGGCGCCTGACCGGCGGCGCCGTGCGCGTCCTGCTCGCCGGGCAGCGGCCGGAGCAGGCCGTGGACGCGGCCCCGGCCGGCGCGGGAGCGGAGTCCGGCGCTCCCGGCGGCCCGCTCCCGGACCCCGGTACGGGCACGGGCACCGCCCCGGGGACGGGATACGGCCGGGCACGCCGGGCCCCGTGGCCCGTACCGCCCGGCACCGCCGAGATCGCCGTACCCCCGCTCGCGCCGGACGAACTGGCCGAACTGCTGGACCAGTACGGCCTGCCGGCCCGGGTGGCGAACACCGTGCACGCGGAATCGGGCGGCAATCCGTATCTCGCCCTGGCGCTCGGCGGCGCGTTCACCGACCGCCTCCCCCGGCACGGCCGTCCCGTCCCGCTCCCCCGGCATGTGCACGCCCTCATCAGCGAGCGGGTCGCCGCGCTGCCCTCGCAGACCCGCGAGACGCTGCTGGTCGCCGCGCTGGCCGCGCATCCCACGGCGGAGCTGCTGCTGCGGGCGGGCCGCGCGGACGCCGAGCGGGACATCCGCCGTGCCGTCGAGGCCGGGCTGCTGGTGAGCGAGAGCGGCACCCTGCGGTTCACCCCGCCGGCGGTCGGCACCGTCCTGGCCGAGTCGGCGTCGGCCGGGCACCGGGCCGCCACACACACCGTGCTCGCCGGGGTCGTGACCGACGCGGCGGGCCGCGTCCGGCACCGCGCCCTCGCCTCCGCCGACCCCGACGCGGAGGTGGCCCGCTCCCTGGTCACCGCCGCCGAGGCGGCCCGCCGCCAGGGCTCCCACCGGCTGGCCGCGGAGCTCTACCTGCTGGCCGCGGACCGCACACCGTACGAGTTCGAGGCCGAGCGCCTGGAGTGGCTGGTGGCCGCCGCGGAGGTCGGCGCGGCGGCGGGACTCCCCGGCATCGTGCACCGCGCGGCCGACGCCGTCCTCGCCGCCGACGCCCACCGCGACCAGCGGGTACGGGTCCGGCTGGCGCTCATCGACCTGTCCGGGCAGGCACTCGCCGAACGGGACGAGGTGTTCGCCGCCGCCCTCGTCGACGCGGGCGACGACCCGTCCCTGCTGGCGCCGCTGCGGCTGCGGCTGTCCTGGGCGGCGCTGGTGGACGGCCGTCCGGGCCCCGGCGCCGAGGAGGCGGAGCGGGCCGCCGGACTGGCGCGCGCCGTCGGCGACACCGACACCGAGGCCATGGCCCTCTGCATCCGCGCGATCGCCGCCCGGGTCATGGGCCGCCCCGACCACCGGGCGATCATGGATGCCGCGCTGGCCCTGCCGCAGCCGGCCGTCGACGGCCGGCTGCACATGGCGCCGCGCTTCCACGCCGCCCGGTTCGCCGTCTTCGACGACCGGCTGGAGGAGGCCCGGCAGGACCTGCTGCGGATGCTCGCCCTCACCGAGCGGGGACACGGCGAGGAGGTCATGGAGGTCCTGCGCAGCCTCTCCGAGGTCTCGGCCCGGCTCGGCCGGTGCGCGGACGCGCTGCACTTCGCCGACCGGGCGATCCGCATCACCGAGGACGCCGCGCTCAGCCCCGGTCCCGCCTGGTACAACGCCGCCGTCGCGGAACTGGCGGGCGGCAGCGTCCAGCGGGCCGTCGCCTACGCGGAGCGCGGGGTGCGCGCCTCCGAACAGGAGCGCGACTCCATCTTCCTGGGACGCCATCTGCACGTCCTGGGCCAGGCCCGGCTGCGCGGCGGAGACGTGCGGCGCGGGGTCGATGCGCTGCTCCGCATCCGCGCGCTGGAACGCGAACAGGGCGTGTCGGCGCCCCTGGTGCTCCGCTGGCACAGCGATCTGGCGGCCGGGCTGACGGCCCTCGGACGCCACGAGGAGGCGGCGGAGACCATCGCCTCGGCACGCGAGGCGATCACCGTGGAGCTCGGCGGACGGCACGACGGCCCGGGCGGCCCCGAAGCCCCCGGCGGCCCCGGCGGCTTCGGCGACCCCGGCGGCACGGCAGCCGGCAAGCGCGAAGCCGGAGCGCGCACCCGTACGGACCGCCGGCCGGGCCCCGCGGACCCCGGAGAGCCGGGTACGCCCGGCACCCTTCCGCCCGGCGCCGGCGTCATGGCGCAGCTCGACCGCGCCGAGGCCGCCCTGCTCGCCGCCCAGGGCCGCCCCGACGCGGCCGTACGCCTGCTCGAAGAGGCCGCGCACCGCTTCGAGGTGCTGGGACAGCCGCTCGAACGCGGTCACTGCCTGCTGGTCCGCGCCGGAATCGAACGCCGACGGCGCCGTACCGCCGCGGCCCGTACGGCCGTCAGCGAGGCGCTCGCCCTCTTCGCCCGCCACGGCGCGAAGCCGTGGACGGAGCAGGCGGGCCGCCTGCTGGCCCAGGTCGACGGCACGACGGCGGAACCCGGCCGGACGGGCCCGGCCGGCGGCACCGCGCTCGGCGTCCCGTCCGGCGCGGGCGCGGCCGCCACGGTCCGCGAGCCCGGGGCGGCACCGGGGCACGGGAGCGGGGCCGGAGCCGCCGCGTTCGCCGTCCTGACGGACTCCGAGGAGCGGATCGCCGTCCTCGTCGGCGAGGGGGCCACCAACCAGGAGGTCGCGGCGCGGATGTTCCTCAGCGTCAAGACCATCGAGGCCTCGCTGACCCGCATCTACCGCAAGCTCGGCATCCGCTCCCGCACCCAGCTCAGCTCCTGGCTGAGCTCGGCGTACGGCCTGTCGGACGGCCCGTGGCCACCGGCCTCACCCCACGCGTGACCCGGCGCCGTCCGTCCGACCGTACCCACCCCCACCGGACTCCCCGCCCCGCGCCGGCGCCAGGCCCACCTCCTCCCGACACGGTCCGTCACCGTCCGGCAACAGCCCGGTCCGGCGGTTCCGGCGGGCCGTGACGGGCCCGCGCAAGGGCTGTCCAGCCCCGCGGCGCGCCGCTACGGTGTTCGGATCTTCAACGGGGTACGGGGCCTACGGGGCGAGGGAGCGGGAATCGTGGCGGAAGCCTGGACCACCAAGGAACAACTGGCCGCCGCGATGGACCACTTCATGCGGCAGCTCCCCGGGTGGCGGCGGCCCGCCGCCCACGGGCTGGGCCTGATCACGCCCTCGGGCACCGAGTTCCCCGTGGTCAACGCCGGTGAGCACTATCTGCCGGCCGCCGTGCTCTCCACCGTCTGCGAACACCGGGTCGGCACCCGCACCTACCCCGTCACCGTGGACCAGCTCGACGAGGCCATCGGGCTCCTCGCCCCCGCCGGGGCGTGCCCCGACTACGACCACCCCAATCTCGCCGCCTGGCGCCACCTCCGCCACCGGCTCCCGGACACGGTGGACTACGACGCGCCCGCGAGCCTGGTCGCCGTCTTCGTCGACCGGCTCGACGACCCGCCCGTCGACGCCCACGACGCCCGCTTCCGCCACCTCCTCGCCCAGCGCGCCGGCTGAGGCCCGCGGCCGGCGGTCTCCTCGGCCGTCGTACGGGCCGGCGGAACGCACCTTCCGTGACCGGGACCCCCGTGTGCCCCGGTCACGGACGACGCGGCCGGCCCGCGCCCCCGCCGGGCGGGCTACGCGCCCTCGTAGGCCTTCCGGAGCTCCGCGATGTCGAGCTTCTTCATCCCGAGCATCGCCTCGGTCGCCCGCTTGGCCTTCTCCGGGTCCGGGTCGCCGACCATGTCGAGGAGCACGGCCGGGACGATCTGCCAGGACACCCCGAACCGGTCCTTCACCCAGCCGCACTGGACCTCCTGGCCGCCCCCCTCGGTGAGCCGGTCCCAGTAGTGATCCACCTCGGCCTGGTTCTCGCACGTGATCTGGAACGAGATGGCCTCGGTGAAGCTGAACTCCGGCCCGCCGTTCAGCGCGACGAACTTCTGGCCGTTGATCTCGAAGTCCACGGTGACCACCGAGCCCGCGGGCCCGGGACCGGCCTCGGTGTAGCGGCTAGTCTTCCCGATCCGCCCGTCCTCGAAGACCGAGGTGTAGTACTGCGCCGCCTCTTCGGCGCGGCCGTCGAACCACAGACAGGTGGTGAAGCCCTTTTCGATCATGGGTGCCCTCCTGGAGCGCGAGAGTGTTTACCCATACCGACCGCCCCGGGACGGCAAACTCATCGCTGCTCCGGCGGAGAATCACCGCCGCCCGGACGCCCCGCCCCGGAGCCGCCGGTCGCCCGCCGTCCCGTCACCGGTGGCCGGCGGCGACCGCGGCCCAGCTACCGCCCGGCCGCCCCCGCGGCGGCCGCCGCCCCCGGCAGGCTCCGCTTGTTGCGGGCCGCCAGATTGCGGGCCGCCAGCTGGTCGTCGGCCGGGTAGCCGACCTCCTCCAGGGTCAGCCCGTGCGGCCGCACGACGTTGACCGCCGAGTGGCGGACCCGCCCCGCCAGGACCTCGGCCGGGAAGCCCACCGGCCGGTGCCCGTCGCCCACCAGCAGCATGGACCCCACCAGCGCACGCACCATGTTGTGGCAGAAGGCATCCGCGCGCACGGTCGCCACCGCCAGCCCGGCGTCCTCCCCCCCCGGGCCGGGCCGCTCCCAGTGCAGGTCGAGCAGCGTCCGGATGGTGGTCGCGCCCTCGCGCTTCTTGCAGTACGCGGCGAAGTCGTGCTCCCCGAGCAGCCTGGCCGCGGCCTCGTTCATCAGATCGACGTCCACCGGCCGGTCGTGCCACAGAACGTGACCGCGCCGCAGCGGATCCACACCACCGCGGTGATCGCCGACCCGGTAGGCGTAACGCCGCCAGATCGCCGAGAACCGGGCGTTGAAGTGCGGCGGCGCCTCGCTCACCCGCCAGACCCGCACATCGTGCGGCAGCCGCCCCGCGAGCCGCCGCAGCAGCTTCCCGCCGTGCTCGGCCCAGACCTCCTCCGCCAGATCGACGTGGGCGACCTGGCCCCGGGCGTGCACTCCGGCGTCCGTGCGCCCGGCCACGGTCAGCTCGACCGGGTACGGCAGCCGCATCACGACCCGCAGCGCGTCCTCCAGCTCCCCCTGGACCGTGCGCCGCTCGCGCTGCCGCGCCCAGCCCGAGAAGTCCTTCCCGTCGTAGGAAAGGTCCAGCCGCACCCGTACCTGTCCCGGCTCAACGTCGTCACTCATCCGAAGATCCTCTCACCAGACGCGGAACGGGCCCGCCCCAGAGAACTGGAGCGGGCCCGTCCGTACAGCCTGCTGTGGCAGCCGGCCGTGGAGCGGAAGGCGGCGCCTGGATCAGGCGTCCTTCTTCTCCTCGCCGGACTCCGTGGCCTCGGCGGCCTCGGCCTCGGCGGTCGGAGCCTCGGACTCGGCGGCAGCCGCCTCGCCCTGGTCCTTCTTGAGGTCCGCGACAGCCTGGTCACCGGCGGCGTCCTTGGCGGAACGCTTGGTGGCGGCCTCGGCCTCACCGACAGCGGTCTGCTGCACGGTCAGCGCCTCGACCAGCTCGATGACGGCCATCGAGGCATTGTCACCGCGACGGTTGCCGATCTTGGTGATCCGGGTGTAGCCACCCGGACGGTTCTCGTACCGCGGGCCGATCTCCGTGAACAGGGTGTGGACGACACCCTTGTCGCGGACCGTCTGGAGCACCTGGCGGCGGTTGTGAAGGTCGCCCTTCTTCGCCTTGGTGATCAGACGCTCGGCCACCGGGCGCAGCCGGCGGGCCTTGGCCTCGGTGGTGGTGATGCGGCCGTGCTCGAAGAGCGCGGTGGCGAGGTTCGCCAGCATCAGCCGCTCGTGCGCGGCGCTGCCGCCCAGACGGGCACCCTTGGCGGGCTTCGGCATGTGTGTCTCCTCAGTCTCTGCACCGGCCGTATCAGGTACCGGTGTCAGTGTCCGTACGGGCTCGTGCCCGCCGGAACCCGGGAACCGGCGGTTCCCGGAGGCTTGCGTCCGGGCCGCGCGCCCGGCGGGGCGGCACCCCGGCACCCGGTGCCGGGACCACCACCCCGCCGGAGGCGGAACGGCTCAGTACTGCTCGGTCTCCACGAAGCCCGCGTCCGCGTCGTCGTCCGCCCCGAAGGCGTCAGCGGCGGCGGTCGGGTCGAATCCGGGCGGGCTGTCCTTGAGGGCCAGGCCCATGCCGGCCAGCTTCGCCTTGACCTCGTCGATCGACTTGGCACCGAAGTTGCGGATGTCCAGCAGATCGGCCTCGCTCCGCGCCACGAGCTCGCCCACGGAGTGGATGCCCTCGCGCTTGAGGCAGTTGTACGACCGGACCGTGAGCTCCAGCTCCTCGATCGGCAGCGCCAGATCGGCGGCCAGGGCGGCGTCCGTCGGCGACGGGCCCATGTCGATGCCCTCGGCGTCGATGTTGAGCTCGCGGGCCAGACCGAACAGCTCGACCAGGGTTTTGCCGGCCGACGCCATGGCGTCACGAGGACGCATGGCCTGCTTGGTCTCGACGTCGACGATCAGCTTGTCGAAGTCGGTCCGCTGCTCGACACGGGTCGCCTCGACCTTGTACGTGACCTTGAGCACCGGGCTGTAGATGGAGTCCACCGGGATCCGGCCGATCTCCTGGCCCAGCTGCTTGTTCTGGACGGCGGAGACGTAGCCGCGACCGCGCTCGACGGTCAGCTCCATCTCCAGCTTGCCCTTGCCGTTCAGCGTGGCGAGGACGAGGTCCGGGTTGTGCACCTCGACACCGGCCGGCGGCGCGATGTCCGCCGCCGTGACCAGCCCGGGGCCCTGCTTGCGCAGGTACATCACCACGGGCTCGTCGTGCTCGGAGGAGACGACGAGCTGCTTGATGTTGAGGATGAGGTCGGTGACGTCCTCCTTGACGCCCGGCACGGTCGTGAACTCGTGCAGGACCCCGTCGATCCGGATGCTGGTGACGGCGGCACCGGGGATCGAGGAGAGCAGCGTACGGCGGAGGGAGTTGCCGAGGGTGTAGCCGAAGCCCGGCTCCAGCGGCTCGATCACGAACCGGGAGCGGTATTCGTCGACGACCTCTTCGGTCAACGAGGGGCGCTGAGCGATCAGCATGGATGTACTCCTTCAGTCTTCGGCACCCGCTATTTGATGCCGGACAGTGCCAAGGATACGGGCGGCCGCCGCGGGTCTCCCCCGCTTCGGCCGCCCGCCCCTCAGCTGTTACGAGCCCTTACTTCGAGTAGAGCTCGACGATCAGCTGCTCCTGCACCTGGGTGTCGATGCTGCGATCCCCCGGGGAGCGATCCCCGTACCCCAAGCAGCGCGCGTGGCGCCGCCCGGGGAGAAGCCGCAGGAGCAGTCGGCTCACCCGGATTACTTCGAGTAGAGCTCGACGATCAGCTGCTCCTGCACCTGGGTGTCGATCACCTGGCGCTCGGGCAGGCTGTGCACGAGGATCCGCATCTTCGACGGGATGGCCTCCAGCCACGCCGGAACGGTCTTCTCGCCGGCCTCCGCCCGAGCGACGACGAACGGCGTCAGCTCCAGCGAGGACTTGCGGACCTCGATGATGTCGTTCACGGACACGCGAGCCGACGGGATGTCGTTCTTGCGGCCGTTGATGGTGATGTGACCGTGCTTGACCAGCTGACGGGCGTGGTCGCGGGACTTGGCGAAGCCCGCGCGGTAGACCACGTTGTCCAGCCGGGTCTCGAGGATGCGCAGCAGGTTCTCGCCGGTCTTGCCCTGCTTGCGGTTGGCTTCCTCGAAGTAACCACGGAACTGCTTCTCAAGGACACCGTAGATACGAGCGGCCTTCTGCTTCTCACGCTTCTGCAGCAGGTACTCGCTGTCCTTGGTGCGCCCGCGACCGTGCTCACCCGGGGGGTAAGGACGGATCTCGATCGGGCACTTCGCGCTCTCGCACTTGCTCCCCTTGAGGAAGAGCTTCTGCTTCTCCCGACGGCATCGCTTGCAGTCGGCCCCGGTGTAACGCGCCATTGTTTGTTTGTCTCCTACTTCAGCCGGCTCAGACGCGACGGCGCTTGGGCGGCCGGCATCCGTTGTGCGGGGTGGGGGTCACGTCCTGGATCGAGCCGACCTCGAGGCCGGTGGCCTGGAGGGAGCGGATCGCGGTCTCACGGCCGGAGCCGGGACCCTTGACGAAGACGTCGACCTTGCGCATGCCGTGCTCCTGCGCGCGGCGCGCGGCCGACTCGGCGGCCATCTGCGCGGCGAACGGGGTCGACTTGCGCGAGCCCTTGAAGCCGACGTGGCCGGCCGAGGCCCAGGAGATCACGTTGCCCGTGGGGTCGGTGATCGAGACGATGGTGTTGTTGAACGTGCTCTTGATGTGAGCGTGCCCGTGGGCGACGTTCTTCTTCTCCTTGCGGCGCACCTTCTTGGCGCCGGCCGTACGGCTCTTCGGAGGCATACTCAGAAACTCCTGTGGAGGTGGTCGGTCCTACCTGCCGGACCGCGGTGACAGCGGACCCCGGGACGCATCCCGGAGGACCGCAGTGGCGTCCGGAGCGGACTACTTCTTGCCCGGCTTCTTCTTGCCGGCGATCGCGCGACGCGGGCCCTTGCGGGTGCGGGCGTTGGTGCTCGTACGCTGACCGCGGACGGGCAGACCGCGGCGGTGGCGCAGACCCTGGTAGCTGCCGATCTCGACCTTGCGGCGGATGTCGGCCTGGATCTCGCGGCGGAGGTCACCCTCGGTCCTGAGGTTGGCGTCCACGTACTCGCGGATCTTGATCAGATCCTCTTCGGCCAGGTCCCGGACACGGGTGTCCGGGTTCACGCCCGTGGCGGCCAGCGTCTGCTGGGCCAGGGAGCGCCCGATACCGAAAACGTAGGTGAGGGCGACCTCGACGCGCTTCTCGCGCGGGAGGTCAACGCCGGAAAGGCGTGCCATCGATTGGCTCCTGATTGCATCGGAGGTCTTCCACAGCATCTCTCCCGGCGGCCCGGCCGCCGGGTCCCCGGCCTCCGCCGGGGGTGTCGTCCCTGCGCGAGGAACGGATGACTGCGGTTCTGTCTGTGTTGCGTCGCGCGAACTGCTTCAGTGCGGGTCGGTGTCAGCCCTGGCGCTGCTTGTGGCGCAGGTTGTCACAGATGACCATGACCCGGCCGTGACGGCGGATCACCTTGCACTTGTCGCAGATCTTCTTGACGCTCGGCTTGACCTTCATGGGATGTGAGGTTCTCCGGGTCGTGCGACCGCACCGCCCGAAGGCGAAACGATCACGAGATCTACTTGTAGCGGTAGACGATCCGGCCGCGCGTCAGGTCGTACGGAGAGAGCTCCACCACGACCCGGTCGTCGGGAAGGATACGGATGTAGTGCATCCGCATCTTGCCGCTGATGTGCGCGAGGACCTTGTGACCGTTCTGGAGCTCCACCTTGAACATGGCGTTCGGCAGAGACTCGATCACGGTGCCCTCGATCTCGATGGCACCTTGCTTCTTGGCCACGCTTCGCCTTTCGAATCGGCTACCTTGATCGGCTCACGGCATGCCCGAGGACAGGCGTGACCCGACGTGTCAGTCTACGCGACGGCAACCGGAAAGACTAATCAGGATTCCCCCGTGCGGAGATCCTTATGCCTCCGCGCCGCCGCCGGTCTTGTCGCTCCGCCCCGGCCCTCCGCGGCCGGGGGCGCCGGCTCAGGATCCGGCGCAGGGGTCCGGGGCCGTCGTGATCCCGTACTCCGCCAGCTTGGCCCGGCCGCCGTCGAAGGCGGTGAGCACCAGCGGTCCCTCCTCGGTGAGGGCCACCGAGTGCTCCCAGTGGCTGCTCCAGCTGCCGTCGTCGGTCTTGACGGTCCACTCGTCGGCGAGGACGTGCGTCCTGGGAGTGCCGAGACTCACCATCGGCTCGATCGCGATGCAGAAGCCGGGCACCAGGCGCGGGCCGCGGCCGCGCTTGCGGTCGACGTAGTTCAGCAGATGCGGGTCCATGTGCATCTCCGAGCCGATGCCGTGGCCGCCGTAGTCCTGGATGATCCCGTACTTGCCGCCGGACGGACGGGGCTGGCGGCGGATGTAGCCCTCGATCGCCTTGGAGATGTCCACCAGGCGGTTGCCCTGCTTCACCGCGGCGATGCCGGCCCACATCGACTCCTCGGTGACCCGGCTGAGCTCCACGAGCTCCGGCGCGTGGCCTCCGCCGACGAAGACGGTGAGGGCGGCGTCGCCGTGCCAGCCCGCGATCACCGCTCCGGCGTCGATGGAGATGATGTCGCCGTCGCGCAGCACGGTCGTGGTGTCCGGGATGCCGTGCACCACCACGTCGTTGACCGAGGTGCAGATGGTCGCCGGGAATCCGCCGTAGCCCAGGAAGTTGGACTTGGCGCCGTGCTCGGCCAGCACCTTGCGGGCGATGTCGTCGAGGTCCTTGGTCGTCGCCCCCGGGACCGCCGCCGCCCGGCACGCCTCATGGATGCGCGCGACGACCAGCCCGGCCTCGCGCATCTTCGCGATCTGCTCCGGGGTCTTGATCTCCACCATGGGGGCGCCTTCCGCCTTCCGTCGTCACCGGATCCGTTCACCGTCCGGTCCGTGCGTACACAACAACGGTACGGCCGCGATGCCCCGAGGGGCGCCGCGGCCGTACCGTACTTCTCTGCTCTCAGACCGCCTGGCGGTCGAGTGCCGCCATCGCCCGCTCGGTGACCTCGGCCACCTTGCCGAGCGCCGAGATCGTGACCACCAGGCCCTGGGCCCGGTAGTAGTCGATGATCGGCTCGGTCTCCCGGTGGTAGACCTCCAGCCGCTTGCGGACGGTCTCCTCGCGGTCGTCCTCACGCTGGTAGAGCTCGCCACCGCACTCGTCGCAGACGCCGTCGGTCTTCGGCTTCTTGTACTCGACGTGGTAGGTGTGCGCGCTGTCGCTGCGGCAGGTCCGCCGGCCGGCGATCCGCTTCACGACCTCGTCCTCGGGGACCTCCAGGTCCAGCACGCCGTCCAGGCTGATGTCCTGTGCGGCGAGGATCTCGTCGAGCGCCTTGGCCTGGTCGAGATTGCGCGGGAAGCCGTCCAGCAGAAAGCCCTCGGCGGCGTCCGCCTGGCTCATGCGGTCCTTCGCCATTCCGACCGTCACCTCGTCGGGGACGAGTTCCCCGGCCTTCATGAACTCCTGCGCCTGTTTGCCGAGGGGCGTGCCCTGGCTGATGTTGGCGCGGAAGAGATCACCGGTGGAGATGTGCGGAATGGAGAGATTCTTGGCCAGGTACGCGGCCTGCGTACCCTTTCCGGCGCCAGGCGGCCCGACGAGGACGATTCGCATCAGCGGAGGAACCCTTCGTAGTTACGCTGCTGAAGCTGGCTCTCGATCTGCTTCACCGTCTCCAGACCGACACCCACGATGATGAGGATGCTGGTTCCGCCGAAGGGGAAGTTCTGATCGGCGTTGAACAGAACCAGTGCCACCGTTGGCACCAATGCGATCAAGCCCAGGTACAGCGAGCCCGGCCACGTGATGCGGTTGAGCACGTAGCTCAAGTACTCAGCGGTCGGACGTCCAGCCCGGATGCCCGGGATGAAGCCACCATACTTCTTCATGTTGTCGGCGACTTCTTCGGGGTTGAAGGTGATCGCCACATAGAAGAACGCGAAGAAGATAATCATCACAAAGTAGACGATGATGTACATCGCGCTGTCGGGTGAGACCAGATTCGCCTGAATCCAAGTCGCCCACCCGGCGGTGGAGTTGCTGAACTGGACCAGCAGGGCCGGAATGTAGAGCAGCGAGGCCGCGAAGATGACGGGAATCACACCCGCCTGGTTCACCTTCAACGGAATGTAGGTGGACGTACCGCCATAGGACCGGCGGCCGATCATGCGCTTCGCGTACTGCACCGGAATACGGCGCTGTGCCTGCTCGACGAAGACCACGAGCCCCACCATCGCCAGACCGACCAGGATCACGGCGCCGAACTCCAGCCAGCCGTCCATGATCTTGCCCGAGAGCTTGATCTGCCACAGCGAACCGGTGAAGCCGGCGGCGATCGCGATGAACATCAGGATCGACATGCCGTTGCCGATGCCGCGGTCCGTGATGAGCTCGCCGAGCCACATCACCAGGGCGGTGCCGGCGGTCATGGTGATGACCATGTTCATGGTCGTGAAGATCGACTGGTCCGGGATGATCTCGGACGCCCGGTCACAGCCCGGGAAGAGCGAGCCGCTGCGGGCGGTGGCCACCAGGCCCGTGCCCTGCAGAACACCGAGCGCCACGGTCAGATAGCGGGTGTACTGCGTGATCTTCGCCTGGCCGCTCTGGCCCTCCTTCTTCAGGGCCTCGAGCCGCGGAATCACCACCACGAGCAGCTGCAGAATGATGCTGGCCGTGATGTACGGCATGATGCCGAGGGCGAAAATCGTCAGCTGCAGCAGTGCGCCGCCGCTGAACATGTTGACCAGGCCGAAGAGATCGCCGCCCTGGCCCTTCGCCGCATCCATGCAGTAGTTGACGTTGACGTAGCTGACCCCGGGGACCGGAATATGGGCCCCGAGTCGGAAGAGCACGATGATGCCCAACGTGAACAGCAGCTTCTTGCGCAGGTCGGGCGTCTTGAACGCCCGGGCGAACGCGGTGAGCACGGTGCCTCCTGCGCCCCCCGCGCCAGGCGCGAGAGGTGACGGTCTTGAGGGTCGACGGATACAAAGCAGTCAATAGCCGCGGAGGCACACGCCACGCGGACAGTAACGCACGCCACCTTACCGGCGGACGTGCCCCGGGCGGAACGACCAACCGGGGATGCCCCGTTAGGGCATCCCCGGTTGGTCCGTTCAAGCGGCCCGGCGAACTCAGACGAGTTCGGTCACGGAGCCACCGGCGGCGGTGATCTTCTCCTTGGCGGAGCCGGAGACGGCGTCGACCGTCACCTGCAGCGCCACGGACACCTCACCGGTGCCGAGCACCTTCACGAGCTGGTTCTTGCGAACCGCGCCCTTGGCGACCAGATCGGCCACCGTGACCTCGCCACCCTGCGGGTAGAGCGCGGCCAGCTTGTCCAGGTTCACGACCTGGTACTCGGTGCGGAACGGGTTCTTGAAGCCCTTCAGCTTCGGGAGACGCATGTGGAGGGGCATCTGCCCGCCCTCGAAGCGCTCCGGAACCTGGTAGCGGGCCTTCGTACCCTTGGTGCCACGACCAGCGGTCTTACCCTTGGACGCCTCGCCACGGCCCACACGGGTCTTGGCGGTCTTGGCGCCCGGGGCGGGCCGGAGGTTGTGGACCTTCAGCGGCTTGTCGTCCGCCATGTCAGTCGACCTCCTCAACCGTGACGAGGTGCCGCACGGTCTGCGCCATGCCGCGGATCTCGGGACGGTCCTCCTTGACGACCACGTCGTTCACGCGCTTCAGGCCGAGCGAACGAAGGGTGTCGCGGTGGTTCTGCTTGCTGCCGATGTAGGACTTCTTCTGCGTGATCTTGAGACGGGCCATTACGCACCCGCTCCCGCACGCGCCCGCAGCAGAGCCGCGGGGGCGACGTCCTCCAGGGGCAGGCCGCGGCGGGCGGCGATCTCCTCCGGGCGCTGAAGCCCGCGGAGAGCCGTCACCGTGGCGTGCACGATGTTGATCGGGTTCGACGAGCCGAGCGACTTGCTGAGCACGTCGTGGATGCCCGCGCACTCGAGCACGGCACGCACCGGGCCACCCGCGATCACACCGGTACCGGGGGAAGCGGGCTTCAGCAGGACGACGCCCGCGGCCTTCTCGCCCTGGATCGGGTGCGGGATGGTGCCCTGGATCCGGGGGACCTTGAAGAAGTGCTTCTTGGCCTCCTCCACACCCTTGGCGATGGCGGCCGGCACCTCCTTGGCCTTGCCGTAACCGACGCCCACGGTGCCGTCACCATCGCCCACCACGACCAGCGCGGTGAAGCTGAAGCGACGACCACCCTTCACAACCTTGGCAACACGGTTGATCGCGACAACGCGCTCAACGTACGCGGTCTTCTCGGCGGCAGCGCCGCCGTCCCGGCCCTTACGGTCCCGCCGCTCGCCGCCACCGGCGCCGCCACCGCGGCGCTGGGGTCCAGCCATTGGATTTACCTCTCTCGTTTACGTCCGCTGCTACGGAACCGTGCTCAGAACTTGAGCCCGGCCTCGCGGGCGGCGTCGGCCAGAGCGGCGATCCGCCCGGCGTACTGGTTGCCACCGCGGTCGAACACCACGGTCTCGATACCGGCGGCCTTGGCCCGCTCGGCCACCAGGGCGCCGACCTTCTGAGCCTGGGAGCTCTTGTCGCCCTCGTTCCCGCGGATGGAGTCGTCCAGGGTCGACGCGGAGGCCAGCGTGTGGCCCGCGATGTCGTCGATGACCTGGGCGGTCATGTGGCGGTTGGAGCGCGTCACGACCAGGCGGGGACGCTCCGGGGTACCGGAGATCCGCTTGCGGACGCGGATGTGGCGACGCTTGATGGCGGCGCGCTTGCGGGCGTCGCCCTTAGCGATCTTCACGCCGAATGCCATGGCTTACTTACCAGCCTTTCCGACCTTGCGCCGGATGACCTCGCCGGCGTACTTCACGCCCTTGGCCTTGTACGGGTCGGGCTTCCGCAGCTTGCGGATGTTGGCCGCGACCTCGCCGACCTTCTGCTTGTCGATGCCCTCGACACTCAGCTTGGTCGGGGACTCCACCGTGAAGGTGATGCCCTCGGGGGCCTCGATCAGGATGGGGTGGCTGTAGCCCAGCGCGAACTCCAGGTTGGAGCCCTTCGCCTGGACACGGTAACCGACACCGCTGATTTCAAGCTTCTTGCTGTATCCCTGGGTCACCCCGGTGATCATGTTCGCCACCAGCGTGCGGGACAGGCCGTGCAGGGCCTTGTTCTGACGCTCGTCGTTGGGGCGGGAGACGGTGATGACACCGTCCTCGCCCTTGCTGACCTCGATGGGCGCGGCAACGGTGTGCGAGAGGGATCCCTTGGGACCCTTCACGGCGACCGTCTGGCCATCGATGGTGACGTCCACGCCGGCGGGAACCGGGATGGGGAGCTTGCCGATGCGCGACATTGCAGTTCCTCCTTCCCGACTACCAGACGTAGGCGAGGACTTCCCCACCCACGCCCTTCTTCTGCGCCTGCTGGCCGGTGAGCAGCCCGTGGGACGTGGAGATGATCGCCACGCCCAGGCCGCCGAGCACCTTCGGCAGATTGGTGGACTTTGCGTAGACCCGCAGGCCCGGCTTCGAAATCCGCTTGATGCCGGCGATCGAGCGCTCGCGGTTCGGGCCGAACTTCAGCTCGAGAACGAGGTTCTTGCCCACCTCGGCGTCCTCGGTCTTCCAGCCGGTGATGAAGCCCTCCTGCTGGAGGATCTCCGCGATGTGCGACTTGATCTTGCTGTGCGGCATCACGACGGTGTCGTGATAAGCCGAGTTGGCGTTTCGCAGACGAGTGAGCATGTCTGCGATCGGATCGGTCATGGTCATGATGGCCTTCGGCCTCTCTCGCCGGGGTTTCCTATCTGCGCCATCCCTCTCCCCGGGGTGTGTTCCGGGACGGGTGCGGCGCGGGGACCTACGGCGTAGTAAGTGTCATAGCGGGCTGTGCCCGCGGACGGCCATGGACGGCGAACGCCCAACCCTTCCACTCTACGGGACCCGTGGAGTGGTCCGGGCCGGGCCCTCGCCGGCCACGTGCTTACCGAGAGTCCTGGCTGGTCCCTGCGTCCCGTCGCCCGGAGACCACCCGCGAGGGGCGGGGCCGGGCGGCGGGAGGGATTACCAGGAGCTCTTGGTCACGCCCGGCAGCTCGCCGCGGTGCGCCATCTCACGGAGGCACACACGGCAGAGGCCGAACTTGCGGTAGACGGAGTGCGGCCGGCCACAACGCTGGCAGCGCGTGTACGCGCGCACGCCGAACTTCGGCTTGCGGGCGGCCTTAGCGATCAGAGCCTTCTTCGCCACGGTCAGTTCTCCTTGAACGGGAAGCCGAGGTGACGCAGCAGGGCACGGCCCTCGTCGTCGTTGGTCGCCGTGGTGACCACGGTGATGTCCATGCCCCGGACCCGGTCGATCTTGTCCTGGTCGATCTCGTGGAACATGACCTGCTCCGTGAGACCGAAGGTGTAGTTGCCCCGGCCGTCGAACTGCTTCGGCGACAGACCGCGGAAGTCGCGGATGCGCGGCAGCGCGAGCGACAGCAGCCGGTCCAGGAACTCCCACATGCGGTCACCGCGGAGGGTGACGTGGGCGCCGATCGGCTGGCCCTCGCGCAGCTTGAACTGCGCGATGGACTTGCGGGCCTTGGTCACGGACGGCTTCTGGCCGGTGATCGTGGCGAGGTCGCGGATGGCGCCCTCGATCAGCTTGGAGTCGCGGGCGGCGTCGCCCACACCCATGTTGACCACGATCTTGGTGAGACCCGGGATCTGCATGACGTTCTCGTAGGAGAACTCCTCACGCAGCTTGCCCGTGATCTCCTCGCGGTAGCGCTGCTTGAGGCGCGGGGTCACTGTGGTGGCACTCATCAGATGTCCTCACCGGTCCGCTTGGCAACGCGGATCTTGTTGCCTTCGTCGTCGAAGCGGTAGCCGACACGCGAGACGACCTTCTTGCCGTCCTTCTCCACCACGAGCTGAACGTTGCTCACGTGGATCGGGGCCTCGGTCGTGACGATGCCGCCGGTCTTCGAACCGCGGGCGGTCTGGCCGGCCTTGGTGTGCTTCTTGACCCGGTTGACACCCTCGACCAGGACGCGGTCCTCGCGGGGGAAGGCCTGGATGACCTTGCCCTGCTTGCCCTTGTCCTTACCGGTGATGACCTGGACCAGGTCGCCCTTCTTGATCTTCATCGGTTACAGCACCTCCGGCGCGAGCGAGATGATCTTCATGAACTTCTTCTCGCGCAGCTCCCGGCCCACCGGGCCGAAGATGCGGGTGCCGCGGGGGTCACCGTCGTTCTTGAGGATGACGGCCGCGTTCTCGTCGAAGCGGATGTACGAGCCGTCGGCGCGGCGGCGCTCCTTCACCGTGCGAACGATGACCGCCTTGATGACGTCACCCTTCTTCACGTTGCCGCCGGGAATCGCATCCTTCACGGTGGCGACGATGACGTCACCGATGCCCGCGTAGCGTCGACCGGAGCCACCGAGAACACGGATGCAAAGGATCTCCTTCGCCCCCGTGTTGTCGGCGACCCGCAGTCGCGACTCCTGCTGGATCACGTCTATCTCCTGATCGTCTGCCGGTTCCCGGCAGGGGCCCTCGCGGAGCCCCTGCCGAGCCTGGCGGAACTGTCCTGAGGAGAAACCTCAGGCTGTATCACGTGCCGTTCCCGGACGGGAACGACTACTTGGCCTTCTCGAGGATCTCGACGATGCGCCAGCGCTTGGTGGCGGACAGCGGCCGGGTCTCCATCAGGAGGACGCGGTCGCCGACACCGGCAGCGTTCTGCTCGTCGTGCGCCTTGAGCTTGTTGGTACGGCGGACGACCTTGCCGTACAGCGCGTGCTTGACGCGGTCCTCGACGGCGACGACGACGGTCTTGTCCATCTTGTCGCTGACGACAAGGCCCTCACGGGTCTTGCGGAAGCCGCGCTCGCTGTTGTTCTCAGTCACATTCGTCTCGCTCATCAGGCGCTCTCCACCGTCTCGATGCCGAGCTCGCGCTCACGCATCAGGGTGTAGATGCGGGCGATGTCCTTGCGGACGGCCTTCAGCCGGCCGTGGTTCTCGAGCTGTCCGGTCGCCGCCTGGAAGCGGAGGTTGAACAGCTCCTCCTTGGCCTCGCGAAGCTTCGCAACGAGTTCCTCGTCGTCCAGCTCACGCAGCTCGGTCGCCTTGGTACCGGCCGCCATCACGACTCACCTGCCTCGCGCCGGACGATCCGGCACTTCATCGGAAGCTTGTGGGCGGCGCGGGTCAGCGCCTCCTTGGCAACCTTTTCGTTCGGGAAGGACAGCTCGAACATCACCCGGCCGGGCTTGACGTTCGCGACCCACCACTCGGGAGAACCCTTACCGGAACCCATGCGGGTCTCGGCGGGCTTCTTGGTGAGCGGCCGGTCCGGGTAGATGTTGATCCAGACCTTGCCGCCACGCTTGATGTGACGGGTCATGGCGATACGAGCGGACTCGATCTGCCGGTTGGTCACATAGGCCGGGGTCACGGCCTGGATGCCGTACTCGCCGAACGCCAGCTCCGTACCACCCTTGGCCATACCACTGCGCTTGGGGTGGTGCTGCTTGCGGTGCTTGACCCTACGAGGGATCAGCATGGGTCAGCTCTCCTTTCCGGCAGCGCTCGGCTCAGCGGCGGCGGCAGCGGGAGCCTCGGCCTTGGCCTCGGCGGCCGGAGCCGACTGCTGCTGGGGCTTACGACCGCGGCCACCGCGCTCGCCACCACGGCCACCGCCACGGGCCGGCCGGTCGCCGCCACCGCGAGCGGGGCGGTTACCGGCGCGGGCGGCGGCGTTCTCGGCCCGAACCTCGGCGATGTTCTTGACGTCGCCCTTGTAGATCCACACCTTCACGCCGATGCGGCCGAAGGTGGTCTTGGCCTCGAAGAAGCCGTAGTCGACGTTCGCGCGGAGGGTGTGCAGGGGCACACGGCCCTCGCGGTAGAACTCCGAGCGGGACATCTCGGCGCCGCCGAGGCGGCCGCCGCACTGGATCTTGATGCCCTTGGCGCCGGCCTTCATCGTCGACTGCATGCTCTTGCGCATGGCGCGACGGAAGGAGACGCGGGAGGAGAGCTGCTCGGCGACGGCCTGCGCGACCAGCTGGGCATCCGTCTCGGGGTTCTTGACCTCGAGGATGTTCAGCTGGACCTGCTTGCCGGTGAGCTTCTCCAGCTCGCCGCGGATGCGGTCGGCCTCCGCGCCGCGACGGCCGATGACGATGCCCGGCCGGGCGGTGTGGATGTCGACGCGGACGCGGTCACGGGTGCGCTCGATCTCCACCTTGGAGATACCGGCGCGCTCCATGCCCTTCGTCATCATCCGGCGGATGGCGACGTCTTCCTTGACGTAGTCCTTGTACAGCTTGTCGGCGTACCAGCGGGACTTGAAGTCCGTGGTGATGCCGAGCCGGAACCCGTGCGGGTTAACCTTCTGGCCCATTACCGGGTTCCTTCCTTGCTGCTGACGACCACGGTGATGTGGCTGGTCCGCTTGCGGATCCGGTAGGCGCGGCCCTGGGCGCGCGGCCGGAACCGCTTCAGGGTCGGGCCCTCGTCGACGTACGCCTCGGAGATGACGAGGCTGCCGGCGTCGGTGTGGTCGTAGTTGTGCGCGGCATTGGCGATGGCGCTGTCGAGCACCTTGGCCACCGGCACGCTCGCGGCCTGCGGGGCGAAACGCAGGACCGCCTGAGCCTCCGTGGCATCCATGCCACGGATGAGGTCCACCACGCGGCGGGCCTTCATGGGCGTGACGCGGATGTACCGCGCCTGGGCCCTGGCTTCCATGGTTGTCCCTTCGGTGTCTGTCATGGTCTTCACACCCCGCCCGTCAACGACGCTTCGACTTGCGGTCGTCCTTGACGTGGCCGCGGAAGGTGCGGGTCGGCGCGAACTCGCCGAGCTTGTGGCCGACCATCGACTCGGTGATGAACACCGGGACGTGCTTGCGGCCGTCGTGCACCGCGATCGTGTGGCCGAGCATGGCCGGGACGATCATGGAGCGGCGGGACCAGGTCTTGATGACGTTCTTGGTCCCCGCGTCGTTCTGTACGTCCACCTTCTTGATCAGGTGGTCGTCGACGAAGGGCCCCTTCTTGAGACTGCGCGGCATCTGAACCCGCTCCTAGCGCTTCTTGTTCGTCTTGCGGCGGCGGACGATGTACTTGTTGCTGGCCTTCTTCGGCGAGCGCGTACGGCCCTCCTTCTGACCCCACGGCGAGACCGGGTGGCGACCACCGGAGGTCTTGCCCTCACCACCACCGTGCGGGTGGTCGACGGGGTTCATCACGACACCGCGGACGGTCGGGCGGACGCCCTTCCAGCGCATGCGGCCGGCCTTGCCCCAGTTGATGTTCGACTGCTCGGCGTTGCCGACCTCGCCGACCGTGGCGCGGCAGCGGACGTCGACCAGGCGGATCTCACCGGACGGCATGCGGAGGTGGGCCATGGAGCCCTCCTTCGCCAGCAGCTGCACCGAGGCGCCCGCGGAGCGGGCGAACTTGGCGCCGCCGCCGGGCCGCAGCTCGATGGCGTGCAGCGTGGTACCGACGGGGATGTTGCGCAGCGCCAGGTTGTTGCCCGGCTTGATGTCCGCGCCCGGCCCGTTCTCGATCCGGTCGCCCTGCTTCAGACCGCGCGGGGCGAGGATGTAGCGCTTCTCGCCGTCCACGTAGTGCAGCAGCGCGATGCGCGCGGTGCGGTTGGGGTCGTACTCGATGTGCGCGACCTTGGCCGGCACGCCGTCCTTGTCGTGACGACGGAAGTCGATCACGCGGTAGGCGCGCTTGTGGCCACCGCCCTGGTGGCGAACGGTCACACGACCGGCGTTGTTACGGCCGCCCTTGCTGTGCAGGGGGCGGACCAGCGACTTCTCCGGCGTGGACCGCGTGACCTCGACGAAGTCGGCGACGCTGGAGCCACGACGGCCCGGGGTCGTCGGCTTGTACTTGCGGATACCCATTTCTCAGTCCTCGTCCGATTCCGGACGACTCGGACTCCGTTAGGAGACCGGGCCGCCGAAGATGTCGATACGGTCGCCCTCGGCGAGGGTCACGATGGCGCGCTTGGTGTCCTTGCGCTTGCCGTAACCGGTGCGGGTGCGCTTGCGCTTGCCCTGCCGGTTGATCGTGTTGACCCCGGTGACCTTGACCGAGAAGACCGCCTCGACGGCCTGCTTGATCTGGGTCTTGTTGGCGCGCGGGTCGACGATGAACGTGTACTTGTTCTCGTCCAGCAGCGCGTAGCTCTTCTCCGAGACCACCGGCTTGACCAGGATGTCACGGTGGTCCGTGAAGGTCTTGCTGGTGACCGCGGATGCCGTTGCCTCGCTCATCAGGCGTTGCTCCCTTCGAGCTCAGCCTCGGAGGCGACAGCCTTGGCGGCCGCGGCGGGACCCGCCACGAAACGCTCGTAGGCGGCCTGCGTGAAGACCACGTCGTCGGAGACGAGCACGTCGTACGTGTTCAGCTGGCCCGGCTCCAGGAGGTGGACCTGGGGCAGGTTGCGGGCGGAGAGCCACGCGGCCTCGTCGGACCGCTCGGCGACCAGGAGCACGTTCTTGCGCTCGCTGATCCGGCCCAGCAGGGTCTTCGCGGCCTTGGTGGAGACCTCGCCCTCGACCACGCCGGTGACGACGTGGATGCGGCCGTGGCGCGCCCGGTCCGAGAGGGCGCCGCGCAGCGCGGCGGCCTTCATCTTCTTCGGGGTCCGCTGCGAGTAGTCGCGCGGCACGGGACCGTGCACGACGCCACCACCGGCGAACTGCGGCGCGCGGGTCGAGCCCTGACGGGCGCGGCCGGTGCCCTTCTGGCGGTACGGCTTCTTGCCGCCGCCGCGGACCTCGCCACGGGTCTTGGTCTTGTGCGTGCCCTGACGGGCAGCGGCCAGCTGTGCGACAACGACCTGGTGGATCAGCGGAATGCTGACCTGCGCGTCGAAGATCTCCGCGGGGAGCTCGACGGTCCCGGCCTTGTCGCCTGCCGGCGAAAGGATGTCAATGGTGCTCATCGTTACCTCAGGCCCCCTTGGCCGCGGTACGGACCAGGACGAGGCCGCCGTTCGGACCAGGAACCGCTCCCTTGATCAGGAGCAGGCCCTTCTCCGCGTCAACGGCATGGACGGTCAGGTTCTGGGTGGTGACCCGCTCGTTGCCCATGCGGCCGGCCATGCGCAGGCCCTTGAACACGCGGCCCGGCGTGGCGCAGCCGCCGATGGAGCCCGGCGAGCGGTGCTTGCGCTGGGTGCCGTGGCCGGCGCCGAGGCCGGCGAAGCCGTGGCGCTTCATGACACCGGCGGTGCCCTTGCCCTTGCTGGTGCCGGTCACGTCGACCTTGACACCGGACTCGAACACCTCGGCGGTGACCTCCTGGCCGAGCGTGTACTCACCGGCGTCGGTGGTACGCAGCTCCACCAGGTGGCGGCGCGGGGTGACGTCGGCCTTGGCGAAGTGGCCCTTGAGGGGCTTGTTCACCTTGCGCGGGTCGATCTCGCCGAAGGCGATCTGGACGGCGTCGTAGCCGTCGGAGTCAGCGGTACGGACCTGGGTCACGACGCACGGACCGGCCTTGACGACGGTGACCGGGACGACACGGTTGTTCTCGTCCCACACCTGCGTCATGCCGAGCTTCTCGCCCAGGACGCCCTTGATCTGCTTAGCCATCTCGCGCGTCACCTCAGAGCTTGATCTCGATGTCGACGCCCGCCGGCAGGTCGAGACGCATGAGCGAGTCGACGGTCTTCGGCGTGGGGTCGAGGATGTCGATGAGGCGCTTGTGCGTGCGCATCTCGAAGTGCTCGCGCGAGTCCTTGTACTTGTGCGGCGACTTGATGACGCAGTACACGTTCTTCTCTGTGGGCAGCGGCACCGGGCCCGCGACCGACGCACCAGTGCGCGTCACCGTCTCGACGATCTTCTTCGCCGAAGTGTCGATGACCTCGTGGTCGTAGGCCTTGAGCCGGATGCGGATCTTCTGTCCCGCCATGGCTACTTCGTAGTCCTGTCTCTCGTAACGCTCTGGGACCCGGCGGGTGAGCGTCTTTTCTCCGACCCACGCGGTCGGGCGTGTCGCACTCCCGCCAGTACGGATTTCCCGGAGGATTTCCCTGCTGAGGGGGTGCGGCCCGAGGACCGCGAGCCGGGGGAAGACACCCACCGGGCGCCTGGCCGGTACCCCGCTGACGCTTCCCGGAAGATTCCCGTACTTCCGCCCCTGATGAGAGGCGACGAGTACTGCGGGACTCGCTTCCAGTCCTCCCGGCGGGAGGCGCGCAACATCGGCACTCAACCGAGCAACCTGGACAGTGTGCCACACGGGGCGTCCCGGTCGCCAATTGGGAACCGGGGATCGTACCCCGGCGAACGGGCCCGGAATCCTCCCCCGGACCCGGCATCCCCGACCCCGTCCACAAAGCGCGTCCGTCAAGCACAAGTTGGAGCACACCACACCTTCGTGCGAATACGACCCCAATGCCCCGAGAAAGCCCACCGGCTGGACCTAATTTCCACCGCATGGTCAGCTCATCGCACGAGGCGATGCACCGGATCTTCCAGGAAGATCCCGGCATCTTCGCCCGGACCTTCGACAGACTCGGCATCCCCTTCACCGACCCCGTCGCGGTCTCCCTGCTCCCCACCGATCTCACCGAGATCAAGCCGCTGGAACGGCGGCTGGACACACTCCTGCGTGTCGACACGGCTCACGGCGACAGCTACCTGCTCGCTGTGGAGGCCCAGGGCAGAAAGGATCCGGACAAGCACGGCAGCTGGGCCTACTACCTGTCCCATCTGTACGCCAAATACCGCTTGCCGCCCGTGCTGCTCGTGGTCTGCCAGGAGGAGTCAACCGCCCGCTGGGCAGCGGCACCGCTCCACATCGGCCCGCCGCAGTGGCGCACCCTCACCATCCGGCCGCTCGTGCTCGGGCCGCACAACGTCCCGCTCATCACGGACCCGTCGACGGCGGCCCGCGATATCCCGCTCGCCACGTTCGCCGCCATCACCCACGGTAAGCACCCCTGTGCGGCTACCATGCTGAAAGCGCTGGCTACCGCACTGAAGACCCTCGACGCCGAAACGGCGACGATCTTCAGGGAGCTCACCGAACTCGGCCTGGGCAAGAGCCCGGGCGCTCAGATCTGGAGGGACCTCATGGCCATCGACCTCTCCTTCTTCCGTTCGGAGACATCTCAGAAGCTGCGCGAGGAAGGCCGGGCGGAAGGCCGGGCGGAGGACATTCTCATGATCCTCGAAACCCGCGGGCTCCCCGTCTCCGGCGAGGCACGCGAGCGGATCACCGGCTGTGCCGACCCGGATGTCCTCCGCCACTGGCTGAGCCGTGCGGTCACCGCGGGCCGTACGGAAGAGATCTTCGCCGAGGAGTGATGCGGCGTCCGGCCCGGCCCGTCCGCGTGCGAGCCGGGCAGCCGTTCCGGCCCAGATCGCGCCGGCCGGCCTCCGTGCCCGTCAGCCGGCCGGGACCGCCTGAGGGCTGCGCTGCTGGTCGGTGCCCGGGACGGGTGCGGAGGCGTCGCTGCCGAGCTCGACGATCCGGTTGTCCGCGTCGACGTGCACCACGCGCGGCTTGAGCGCCCGCGCCTCGGCGTCGTCGACCTGGGCGTAGCTGATGAGGATGACCAGGTCGCCGGGGTGCACGAGATGCGCGGCGGCGCCGTTGATGCCGATGACCCCGGAACCCCGCTCGCCCTCGATGACGTAGGTCTCCAGCCGGGCGCCGTTGGTGATGTCGACGATGTGCACCAGCTCGCCGGGGAGCAGGTCGGCCGCGTCCAGCAGATCGGCGTCGACGGTGACGGAGCCGACGTAGTGCAGGTCGGCCTGGGTCACGGTGGCCCGGTGGATCTTGGACTTGAACATGGTACGAAGCACGAAGAAACTCCCGATTCGTCTGCTCCCTGCCTGCTTCGGCAGGTCAAGGGCGTTCACCGGAGGCTACATCGTTCCGCATGTCCAGTCAGCTGTCGGCAGGTGTTCGAGGGCTCACACCGACTCGTGGCCGACTGACTCCGTAGTGTGACATTGTCCATATGCGAGTGTACGTTGCAAAGCGTGACATTGAGGACGCGGAGGCAGCTCATGGCGGAGTCGCGAGACGACGAGCAGCTCAGTCTGCGCCTGGCGGCCGTAGCAGCGTTGGGGTTCGTGCTGATCGTTCCGCCGTTCTTGGCGCGGTTCGATCACATGGGCCGGGTCCTGGGCGTCCCCGTTCTCGCGGCTTACCTGTTTCTCGTCTGGGCGATCGTGATCGGTCTGGTCGCCGTGATCGGCCGCAGATCGAGGTAGGCCGTGCTCCAGACCTGGTTCATCGTCGCTGTTTCGGCCGGATATCTGGGCCTGCTCTTCGCTGTGGCCTTCTACGGCGACCGGCGGGCGGATTCCGGTCGGAGCATCATCAACAATCCCACGATCTACGCGCTGTCCTTCGGCGTGTACGCCACCTCGTGGACGTACTACGGCAGCGTGGGCTGGGCCGCCAGGGCCGGAGTCGGCTTCCTGCCGATCTACCTGGGGCCGACGCTCATGCTTGCGCTGGGCTGGCTGGTCCTGCGCAGAATCATCCGGATAAGCCACCGGCACCGGGTCACCTCGCTGGCCGACTTCGTCTCCGCGCGCTACGGCAAGAGCACCGCACTGGGCTGTCTGGTGACGATCATCGCTGTGGTGGGGGTTGTTCCCTACATCTCGCTGCAGCTCAAGGCGGTCTCCCTCACCTTTACGGTCATTCGGCGACACCCCGTGGTCACGTCCGATCCGGGCCCTGTCCCGCTGCTTCAGGACACCGGGTTGTATGCGGCGCTGGTGCTCGCCGCGTTCACCATCGTCTTCGGCACCCGTCATCTGGACGCCACCGAACGCCACGAGGGCATGGTCGCCGCCATCGCGTTCGAGTCCGTGGTCAAGCTCGTGGCGTTCCTCTCGGCCGGGATTTTTGTGGCCTTCTGGATGTTCGGGGGGCCCGACGACCTGTTCTCCCGGGCCGCGGACGCCGGCCTCACCACGCTGTTCACGCTGCGCGAGCAGGGCGGCTACGGCATGTGGGTCTGGCTCACGGTGCTGTCCATGCTGGCGATCGTGCTGCTGCCCCGGCAGTGGCAGATCAGCGTTGTCGAGAACGTCGACGAGAATCACCTCAGGCGGGCGATGTGGCTGTTCCCGCTGTACCTGCTCGCGATCAGCATCTTCGTGCTTCCGATCGCAGTCGGCGGGCTTCTGCGGTTCGGCCAGGCCGTCGACGCCGACACCTATGTGCTGACCCTGCCGATGGCCGGAGGCCAGGAGGCACTCGCCCTGCTCGTCTTCATCGGCGGCCTCAGCGCGGCCACCAGCATGGTCATCGTCGAGACGACCGCGCTCAGCACCATGGTGTCGAACTCACTCGTGATGCCGCTGCTGCTGCGCAGCAAATCCCGGCTGGCGCACCGGGACAACCTGGCCGGGCTGGTGCTGGGCATTCGCCGGGCGACCATCGTGCTGCTCCTCCTGCTCGGGTACGCGTACTTCCGGGTTGCAGGCGAGCAGACGGCATTGGTGTCGATCGGCCTGGTGTCGTTCGCGGCTGTAGCACAGTTCGCGCCCGCCATCCTGGGCGGCCTGTTCTGGAAGGGCGGTACCCGCCGGGGCGTGCTGGTCGGCCTGATGGCGGGGTTCGCCGTGTGGGCGTACACCCTGGTGCTGCCGACCTTCGCCGATGCCGGTTTGCTGTCTGCCTCCTTCTTGCGGGAGGGCCCGCTCGGCATCGGACTGCTCCGGCCACAGCAGCTGTTCGGCCTGGCGGGGATGGACCCGATCAGCCATGCGATGTTCTGGAGTGCGCTGCTGAACTTCGGCGGGTATGTCGCAGTCTCCCTCGCGGACCGACCGGACGCTGCCGAGCGGGCGCAGGCGGTGCAGTTCGTCGACATTTTCGAAGAGCCTGTCAGGGAGCGGCGCTGGCAGGTCCGCGCCACGGTCGGCGAGCTGCAGACCCTGCTGGAGCGCTTCCTCGGGCGGGAGGGCGCCCAGCGGGCGTTGCGCTCCTACCGCGGCAGGAAACCCGGCTCACCGGCAGCCGAAGCGCCGCCGGAGCTGGTCCATCACGCTGAAGCCCAGCTCGTTGGTTCGGTGGGCGCCGCGTCCGCGCGGCTCGCGGTCGCCGCGGTGGCCGGAGAGGAGGAGGTCGGCACCGATGAAGTGATGGAGATGATCGGCGAGGCGTCGCAGAGGGTCGAGCTGGTCCGGTGGCGGCTGAAGTTGCTCTACGCCGCGACCGGCGGCATCGGCACCACCCTCGATGTGACCCGTACGGCCGAAGAGCTGACGCAGGTCGCGGTTCCGCGCTTCGCCGACTACGTCGCCGTCGACCTGGCCGAGTCCGTGCTGGGCGATGAGGAACTGGGGATGAACGGCATAATCACCGGCAGTAAGCGGATGCAGCGGGCGGCCGTCACCGGTATCCGCGACGACGTTCCCTTCTTCGCCGTCGGTGACCTGATCACTTTCGGGCCGTCCTCGCCGCAGGCCCGCAGCATCGAGAGCGGGCAGGCGGTCCTGGTGCCTCGTCTGCGTGATGCCACGCGCTGGCAGGAGATGGACCCCGCGCGGGGCTCCCGCATCATCGGCTACGGGATCCATTCGCTCATCACGGCGCCGCTGTCCGCCCGCGGCGTGCTGCTGGGCGTCGTCCACTTCTGGCGCTCCGAGAAGCCCGAGCCCTTCGATCAGGACGATCTGTCCCTCGCAGCCGAACTGGCCACCCGAGCCGCCGTGTCCCTCGACAACGCACGCCGCTACACCCGCGAGCACGGCTTGGCCGTGGCGCTGCAGCGGAGACTGCTGCCCCGCGCGCTGCCCCAACAGAACGCCGTCGAGGTCGCTTCCCGTTACCTCCCCGCGCAGGCAGTCGGCGGCGACTGGTTCGACGTCATCCCGCTGCCGGGCGCCAGGGTGGCGCTGGTCATGGGCGACATCGTCGGGCACGGACTGCATGCCGCGGCCACCATGGGGCAGCTGCGCACCGCCGTGCACAACTTCTCCACCCCCCTGGACCTGCCGCCCGACGAACTCCTCAGCCGCCTCGACGAGTTGGTCGCCCTTATCGACCAGGACGCGATCGCGGCCGGCGACAAGACCACCGTCACCGGCGCGACCTGCCTGTACGCGGTCTACGACTCCGTGTCCGGCAACTGTGCCATCGCCAGCGCCGGCCACCTTGCGCCCGCGCTCGTACACCCCGACGGAACGGTGGAGTTCCTGGACGTGCCGTCCTGCCTCCCCCTCGGCATCGGCGGACTGCCCTTCGAAGGCGCCGAGCTGCGTCTGCCCGAGGGCAGCAGGCTCGTCCTGTTCACCGACGGCCTCGTCGAGCGCCGCGACCTGGACGTCGACACCGGGCTCCAGTTGCTCCGCGAGACGCTGGCGCACGCGGACCGTTCGCCCGAGGAGACCTGCGACGCCGTGCTCGACGCCCTGCTCCCGGAGGTCCAGAGCGACGACATCGCGCTGCTCGTCGCCCGTACGCGGATGGTGGGACCCGGGCAGGTCGCCGAGTGGGACGTGGAGAGCGAGCCTGCCGCCGTTCGCCGCGTACGCGCTGCCGTCTCCGCCCGGCTCATGGAGTGGGAGCTGGAGGACCTCGTTTACACCACGGAACTGATCTGCAGCGAACTGATCACCAACGCCATGCGCCACGCCACGGGGCCCATCAAAGTGCGGTTGATCCGCGACCGTGCGCTCACCTTCGAGGTCTCCGACCACAGCAGCACCTCGCCGCATCTGCGCTACGCGGCCGGCATGGACGAGGGCGGACGGGGCCTCTTCCTTGTGGCCCAGTTCGCCGAGCGCTGGGGCACGCGCTACACCAAGGACGGCAAGGTCATCTGGGCGGAGCAGGCGACACCGGGGACGCTCGGCGGCTGACCGGCGCCCCCCGCGGACCCACGCCCACACGGTCGGCCCGGCCGGCGCGTCCCGGCCCGGCCACTGCCGCCGGTAACCGCGCAGCGCAGGAAGAAGCCGGCGGCGACGACCGCGAAGGGGCCTGCGGCGGGCTGTAGAGCCGCAGGACCACGAACCACGCCCGGGCCGGCGTGGTCCGGATCCAGTTTTGCCCTCCGGCACCCCGCCGGGGGACGGCCGGGCCCGAAACGCACCGTGGTCGCCGCCGCCGGCGGCGGCGACCGCTGCCGGGGTGGGGGCAAGTCCTGGCTGCCGGTTCGCCGGCCGCACACGGCCCGCCGGGCAGCGCGAAGGGCCCGCACGACCGGAGTCGTACGGGCCCTCGCGTGCCGGCCGGGGCCGGCGGTTGCCTAGACGGCGAACCGGGTCACTTGACGATCTTGGTGACCTGGCCGGCGCCGACGGTCCGGCCACCCTCACGGATGGCGAACTTGAGGCCCTCCTCCATGGCGACCGGCTGGATCAGCTGGACGGACATGGAGGTGTTGTCGCCCGGCATGACCATCTCGGTGCCCTCGGGGAGGGTCACGACGCCGGTCACGTCCGTGGTACGGAAGTAGAACTGCGGGCGGTAGTTGTTGAAGAAGGGGGTGTGACGACCACCCTCGTCCTTCGACAGGATGTACGCCGTCGCCTCGAACTCCGTGTGCGGGGTGACCGAGCCCGGCTTGATGATGACCTGGCCGCGCTCGACGTCCTCGCGCTTGATGCCACGGAGGAGCAGACCGACGTTCTCACCGGCCTGGCCCTCGTCGAGCAGCTTGCGGAACATCTCGATGCCGGTGACCGTGGTGCTGGTCTTCTCGGTCTTGATGCCGATGATGTCGACGTTCTCGTTGACCTTGAGGACACCACGCTCGATGCGGCCGGTGACGACCGTACCGCGACCGGTGATGGTGAAGACGTCCTCGATCGGCATCAGGAACGGCTTCTCGACGTCGCGCTCCGGCTCCGGGATCGACTCGTCGACGGCCTGCATGAGCTTGAGGACGGACTCGCCCCACTCCTTGTCGCCCTCGAGCGCCTTGAGCGCCGAGACACGCACGACGGGGAGGTCGTCGCCCGGGAACTCGTACTCGGAGAGAAGCTCACGGACCTCGAGCTCGACGAGCTCCATGATCTCCTCGTCGTCCACCATGTCGGCCTTGTTCAGGGCGACGACGATGTACGGCACGCCGACCTGGCGGGCCAGGAGCACGTGCTCCTTGGTCTGCGGCATCGGGCCGTCGGTGGCGGCGACCACGAGGATGGCGCCGTCCATCTGCGCCGCACCGGTGATCATGTTCTTGATGTAGTCCGCGTGACCCGGGCAGTCAACGTGGGCGTAGTGACGCGACTCGGTCTGGTACTCGACGTGCGCGATGGAGATGGTGATACCGCGCTGGCGCTCTTCCGGCGCCTTGTCGATCTGGTCAAAGGCCGAGGCCTCGTTCAGGTCCGGGTACGCGTCGTGCAGCACCTTGGTAATCGCCGCGGTGAGCGTCGTCTTACCGTGGTCGATGTGACCGATGGTGCCGATGTTGACGTGCGGCTTAGTCCGCTCGAACTTCGCCTTCGCCACTGGGGTCCTCCTGTGGACTGGTGCTGTACTCCATCCACACTTTGCGGATGGGTTCAGGTGGTCTTTCCGAACCGACCAGGACCCCGAGGGGATGCCCTTGGCCGTATTCGCTTGGGGGCAGACTGCCGGGTCCCCCGCCGCGGACCGTGACGGCCCGCGGCGGAGATTCCCGCAGCCTTGTGTGCTCCAGCCTAATAGCTGAGCAGCCTAGTGCTACTCGCCCTTGGCCTTCGCGATGATCTCCTCGGAGACGTTCCGCGGAACCTCGCCGTAGGAGTCGAACTGCATGGAGTAGCTCGCGCGACCGGACGTCTTGCTGCGGAGGTCGCCGACGTAGCCGAACATCTCCGACAGCGGGACCAGGGCCTTGACGACACGGGCGCCGCTGCGCTCGTCCATCGCCTGGACCTGGCCACGACGCGAGTTGAGGTCGCCGATCACATCACCCATGTAGTCCTCGGGGGTGGTGACCTCCACGGCCATCATCGGCTCCAGCAGCACGGGGGACGCCTTGCGGGCGGCCTCCTTGAACGCCTGGGAACCGGCGATCTTGAACGCGAGTTCCGAGGAGTCCACGTCGTGGAAGGCACCGTCGAGCAGGGTGACGCGGACGCCCACCATCTCGTAGCCGGCCAGGATGCCGAACTGCATGGCCTCCTGACAGCCCGCGTCCACCGAGGGGATGTACTCCTTGGGGATGCGGCCACCGGTCACCTTGTTGACGAACTCGTAGGCCGAGCCGTCCGTGGCCTCCAGGGGCTCGATCGAGATCTGCACCTTGGCGAACTGACCGGTACCACCGGTCTGCTTCTTGTGCGTGTAGTCGACCTTCTCGACCGTCTTGCGAATGGTCTCGCGGTAGGCGACCTGCGGCTTGCCGACGTTGGCCTCGACCTTGAACTCGCGCTTCATGCGGTCGACCAGCACCTCGAGGTGCAGCTCGCCCATGCCGCCGATGATGGTCTGGCCGGTCTCCTCGTCCGAGTGAACCTGGAACGAGGGGTCCTCGTCCGAGAGCCGCTGGATGGCGACACCCAGCTTCTCCTGGTCGCCCTTGGACTTGGGCTCGATCGCGACCTCGATGACCGGCGCCGGGAAGTCCATGGACTCCAGGATCACCGGGTTCTTCTCGTCGCAGAGCGTCTCACCGGTGGTGGTCTGCTTCAGGCCCATGACGGCGACGATGTCGCCGGCGCCCACGCCCGAGATCTCCTCACGCTTGTTCGCGTGCATACGGTAGATCTTGCCGATGCGCTCCTTCTTGCCCTTCACGGAGTTGAGCACCGCGGTGCCCGTCTCCATGCGGCCGGAGTACACCCGGACGTAGGTGAGCTTGCCCAGGTGGGGGTCGCTCATGATCTTGAAGGCGAGGCCCGCGAAGGGCTCCTCCTCGCTGGGCTTGCGCTTGATGACCGTCTCGGTGTCCTTGACGTCGGTGCCCTCGATGGCCTCGACGTCCAGGGGAGACGGCAGGTAGCGCACGACCGCGTCGAGCAGGGGCTGAACGCCCTTGTTCTTGAACGCGGTTCCGCAGAACACCGGGGTGAAGGTCGGCTGGCCCTCGTTCTCGGTGAGGGTGGACGCGATGGTGGCACGGCGGATGGCGGCGATGAGCTGCTCCTGGGTGGGCTCCTGGCCCTCCAGGTACATCTCCATCATCTCCTCGTCGTGCTCCGCGACGGTCTCCAGCAGCTTGCCGCGCCATTCCTCGGCGGCTTCCGCGTGGGTGTCGGGGATGTCGACGACGTCGTACATCTCGCCCTTGGTCGCCTCGGCGGACCAGACGAGAGCCTTCATCGCGACGAGGTCGACGACGCCCTTGAAGTCCGCCTCGGCACCGATCGGCAGCTGCATGACCAGCGGAACCGCACCCAGGCGGTCCACGATCATGTCGACGCAGCGGTGGAACTCGGCGCCGGTCCGGTCGAGCTTGTTGACGAAGCAGATGCGCGGAACGCCGTAGCGGTCCGCCTGCCGCCACACGGTCTCGGACTGGGGCTCCACACCGGCGACACCGTCGAACACGGTGACCGCGCCGTCGAGGACGCGGAGCGAACGCTCCACCTCGACGGTGAAGTCGACGTGACCCGGGGTGTCGATGATGTTGATGGTGTGGTCGACGTCGTCCAGGGGCCAGTGGCAGGTCGTCGCGGCGGACGTGATGGTGATGCCGCGCTCCTGCTCCTGCTCCATCCAGTCCATCGTGGCAGCGCCCTCGTGGACCTCACCGATCTTGTAGCTCACACCGGTGTAGAACAGGATCCGCTCGGTGGTCGTCGTCTTGCCCGCGTCGATGTGGGCCATGATCCCGATGTTGCGGACCCTGGCCAGGTCAAGTGAAGTGGTGGCCATATGGCTCAGTCTTCTCTCGGTCTCGATGTGGGTAGCGACTACCAGCGGTAGTGCGCGAAGGCCTTGTTGGACTCGGCCATCTTGTGGGTGTCCTCGCGGCGCTTCACGGAGGCGCCCAGACCATTGCTGGCGTCCAGGAGCTCGTTCATGAGCCGCTCGGTCATGGTCTTCTCCCGGCGGGCGCGGGAGTAGCCGACGAGCCAGCGCAGCGCGAGGGTGGAGGCGCGGCCGGGCTTGACCTCGACCGGCACCTGGTAGGTGGCGCCACCGACGCGGCGGGACTTGACCTCAAGCGTCGGCTTGATGTTCTCCAGAGCGCGCTTCAGCGTGATGACCGGGTCGTTGCCGGTCTTCTCGCGGAGGCCCTCCATGGCGCCGTAGACGATGCGCTCGGCGGTGGAGCGCTTGCCGTTCAGCAGCACCTTGTTGATCAGCGACGTCACCAGAGGAGAACCGTAGACCGGGTCGATGATGACCGGGCGCTTCGGGGCGGGGCCCTTACGAGGCATGCTTACTTCTCCTTCTTGGCGCCGTAGCGGCTGCGGGCCTGCTTGCGGTTCTTGACACCCTGGGTGTCGAGAGAGCCGCGGATGATCTTGTAGCGAACACCCGGCAGGTCCTTCACACGGCCACCACGCACGAGCACGATGGAGTGCTCCTGCAGGTTGTGTCCCTCACCCGGGATGTAAGCGGTGACCTCGATGCCGCTGGTGAGACGCACACGTGCGACCTTACGCAGGGCCGAGTTCGGCTTCTTGGGGGTGGTGGTGAACACACGCGTGCAGACGCCGCGCCGCTGAGGGGATCCCTCGAGCGCGGGCGTCTTGTTCTTCTCGACCTTGTCCTGCCGGCCCTTGCGGACCAGCTGCTGGATCGTAGGCACCGTTTCTCCGGTTTCTGTGTGCCGTCTCGTTAAAGCTAACCTGGGGTTTTGTACGGATTCCCGACCACTTCCCCGACCCACGCGGTCGGGTGTGTCGAAGCTGCGGACTTCCTGCGGGGCAGTCAGGACACAGAATTCGGTGTCGTGGACCGTAACGGTCTCCGGCCCCCGGACGTGAGGCACTCTCCCTGCCGGTGGCGGGGCGAAATGCGCGCACGGGGGCCCAGGGACACCCCAGGCACAAGGTCAGAGCGTACCTACCGCATGGGCTCCGGTCAAAACAAGTCCGCGCGGGCAGTCGAGCGACGGACGGACGAGTTGATCCGCCCTCACCGCCCCCACCGCCTTCCCGTCCGGCGACCCGCACCCCGGGCCCGTCCGGCCCGGTGAGAGCCCGTGAGGGTGCTCCGGTGCCCGGTGCCGGCGCTCAGGCCGCGGCAGCCACCAGCAGCAGGATGAAGAACAGGCCGAACGCTATGGACAGCCAGCCGATGACGATCCCCGCCGTGGCGAAGCCCTCACCGCCCTCCCCCGTCCTGCGGATCTCGGCGCGCGCCTTGTGGCCCAGGATCACCGCCGGGATGGCCGTCAGACCCCAGGTCATCGGGGAGAGGATCCCGCAGACCAGGGCGCCGGTGGCGCTGCCGTTCGTCCGGGTCGGCATGGGCGGCGCGGGCAGGAACGTCGGCGGGACCACCGCGTGCACCGGCGCCGGGAAGCTCTGGGGCACCGGCCCCTGCGGCAGATCCGCGACGATGGCCTGCAACTGGCCGTGCGTCTGCGCCTGGTAGGCCCGGCCGATCCGCTGCTCGTACTCCCCCTGGGAGAGCCGCCCCTCGGCGAAGCCGGCCTTGAGCACGTCCACCGCGCGCTCCCGGTCCGCGTCGGAGGCGCGCATCACCGACATCTGCGGAAGGTGCACGGGCTGAGCCGGCTGCATGTGCTGTGGGGGCTTGCCCCCCTGCCACGGTTCGAATGTCACCGCAGAACCTCCCCGTCTCGCCGCGTCTCCCCCTCATCATCCCCGACGCAGGGCGGCGCCGGGGAGTTCCGGTGGGGCGGTTCTCACCACGGCCCCCGGCAACGCCGCAGGGCGGCCACTCCGCGGGGAGTGGCCGCCCTGGAAGACGCAGACCGGGGCCTACTGGTTGTACGGACCGTAGTCGTAGTCCTCCAGCGGGACCGCCTGGCCGGAGCCGGTGCCGAAGGGCGAGTAGTCGATGTCGTCGTAACCGACGGCCGAGTACATCGCGGCCTTCGCCTCCTCGGTGGGCTCCACCCGGATGTTGCGGTAGCGGGACAGGCCCGTACCGGCCGGGATGAGCTTACCGATGATGACGTTCTCCTTGAGGCCGATCAGGGAGTCCGACTTGGCGTTGATCGCCGCGTCGGTCAGGACCCTGGTCGTCTCCTGGAAGGACGCCGCCGACAGCCAGGACTCGGTGGCGAGCGAGGCCTTGGTGATACCCATCAGCTGCGGACGGCCGGAGGCCGGGTGGCCGCCTTCCTGCACCACACGACGGTTCTCGCCCTCGAAGCGCGTGCGCTCCACGAGCTCGCCCGGCAGCAGCTCCGCGTCGCCGGACTCGATGATCGTCACCCGGCGCAGCATCTGCCGGATGATGATCTCGATGTGCTTGTCGTGGATCGACACACCCTGCGAGTTGTAGACCTTCTGCACCTCGCCGACCAGGTGGACCTGGACGGCGCGCTGCCCGAGGATGCGCAGCACGTCGTGCGGGTTGGTGGCACCCACGGTCAGCGGCTGGCCGACCTCGACGTGGTCGCCCTCGCCCACCAGCAGACGGGCCCGCTTGGAGATGGCATAGGCCGTCTCGTCGGAGCCGTCGTCCGGGGTGACGACGATCTTCTTGGTCTTCTCGGTCTCCTCGATGCGGACCCGGCCGGCCGCCTCGCTGATCGGGGCCACACCCTTGGGGGTACGGGCCTCGAAGAGCTCGACGACACGGGGCAGACCCTGCGTGATGTCGTCACCGGCCACACCACCGGTGTGGAAGGTACGCATCGTCAGCTGGGTGCCGGGCTCACCGATCGACTGGGCCGCGATGATGCCGACGGCCTCGCCGATGTCCACCAGCTTGCCGGTGGCCAGGGAGCGGCCGTAGCAGTAGGCGCAGGTGCCGACCGCCGACTCGCAGGTGAGGACGGAGCGGGTCTTGACCGTCTCCACACCGTGCGCGACGAGCTGGTCGATGAGCACATCGCCCAGGTCGACGTTGGCCGGCGCGATGACCTTGCCGTCCACGACGACGTCCTCGGCGAGCATCCGCGCGTACACGCTGGACTCGACGTCGTCCGCCTTGCGCAGCGTGCCGTCGGTGGCCTTGACCGCGATCCGCAGCTTGAGGCCACGCTCGGTGCCGCAGTCCTCCTCGCGGATGATGACGTCCTGCGAGACGTCCACCAGACGCCGGGTGAGGTACCCGGAGTCGGCGGTACGGAGGGCGGTGTCCGCGAGACCCTTACGGGCACCGTGCGTGGAGATGAAGTACTCCAGCACGGAGAGACCCTCGCGGAACGACGCCTTGATCGGCCGCGGGATGGTCTCGTTCTTCGCGTTGGACACCAGACCGCGCATACCGGCGATCTGACGCATCTGCATCATGTTTCCGCGAGCACCCGAGTCGACCATCATGAAGATGGGGTTCGTCTTCGGGAAGTTCACGTTCATGGCCTCGGCGACCTCGTTCGTCGCCTTGGTCCAGATCGCGATGAGCTCCTGGGTGCGCTCGTCCTTGGTGATCAGGCCGCGCTCGTACTGCTTCTGGACCTTCTCGTCCTGCGCCTCGTACCCCTTGATGATCTCCTTCTTGGCCTCGGGGACCACGATGTCGGAGATCGAGACGGTGACACCGGAGCGGGTGGCCCAGTGGTAACCGGCCGCCTTCAGGTTGTCGAGGGTCGCCGCGACCGTCACCTTGGGGTAGCGCTCCGCGAGGTCGTTGACGATCTCGGAGACCTGCTTCTTGCCCACGACGTGGTCGACGAACGGGTAGTCCTCGGGCAGCAGCTCGTTGAAGAGCGCCCGGCCCAGGGTGGTACGGAGCCGGAAGCCGTCACCGATCTGCCAGTCCTCGCCGCCCTCGGTGGCCTGGTCGGCTGGCGGGGTCCAGCCGCGCGGCGGGACCGTGCCGGCCGGGAAGCGGATGTCGATCTTCGACTGGAGCGAGAGCTCTCCGGCGTCGAAGGCCATGATCGCCTCGGCGGTGGACGCGAAGGAGCGTCCCTCGCCCTTGATCTCGCGCTCCTCCGGCTCGGTGGTGAGGAAGAACAGACCCAGCACCATGTCCTGGGTCGGCATCGTCACCGGACGGCCGTCGGCGGGCTTGAGGATGTTGTTCGAGGAGAGCATCAGGATGCGCGCCTCGGCCTGCGCCTCCGCGGAGAGCGGCAGGTGGACGGCCATCTGGTCACCGTCGAAGTCCGCGTTGAACGCGGTGCAGACGAGCGGGTGGATCTGGATGGCCTTGCCCTCGACGAGCTGCGGCTCGAAGGCCTGGATGCCGAGACGGTGCAGCGTCGGCGCACGGTTCAGCAGCACCGGGTGCTCGGCGATGACCTCTTCGAGCACGTCGTACACGACCGTGCGGCCGCGCTCGACCATGCGCTTCGCCGACTTGATGTTCTGCGCGTGGTTGAGGTCCACCAGGCGCTTCATCACGAACGGCTTGAAGAGCTCCAGCGCCATGGCCTTCGGCAGACCGCACTGGTGCAGCTTGAGCTGCGGGCCGACGACGATCACGGAACGGGCCGAGTAGTCGACGCGCTTGCCGAGCAGGTTCTGGCGGAACCGGCCCTGCTTGCCCTTGAGCATGTCGGAGAGCGACTTCAGCGGACGGTTGCCGGGGCCCGTCACCGGGCGGCCGCGGCGGCCGTTGTCGAAGAGCGCGTCGACGGCCTCCTGCAGCATCCGCTTCTCGTTGTTCACGATGATCTCGGGCGCGCCGAGGTCGAGAAGCCGCTTGAGGCGGTTGTTCCGGTTGATCACGCGGCGGTACAGGTCGTTCAGGTCGGAGGTCGCGAAGCGGCCACCGTCCAGCTGCACCATCGGACGCAGGTCCGGCGGGATCACCGGCACGCAGTCCAGCACCATGCCCTTGGGGCTGTTGCGGGTCTGCAGGAAGGCGGAGACGACCTTGAGGCGCTTGAGCGCGCGGGTCTTCTTCTGGCCCTTGCCGGTCCGGATGATCTCGCGGAGGCGCTCGGCCTCCTCGTCGAGGTCGAAGGTCTCCAGGCGCTTCTGCAGCGCCGCGGCACCCATCGAGCCGTCGAAGTAGGTGCCGAAGCGGTCCCGCAGCTCGCGGTAGAGCAGCTCGTCACCCTCCAGGTCCTGGACCTTGAGGTTCTTGAAGCGGTTCCACACCTCGTCGAGACGGTCGATCTCGCGCTGGGCGCGGTCGCGCAGCTGCTTCATCTCGCGCTCGGCGCCCTCGCGCACCTTGCGGCGGACATCCGCCTTGGCGCCCTCGGCCTCCAGCTCGGCCAGGTCGGTCTCGAGCTTCTTGGCACGGGCCTCGAGGTCGGCGTCACGGCGCTGCTCGACCTGCTGGCGCTCGACGGAGACATGAGCCTCCAGCGAGGGCAGATCGCGGGTGCGGCGCTCCTCGTCCACGTACGTGATCATGTACGCGGCGAAGTAGATGACCTTCTCCAGGTCCTTCGGGGCGAGGTCGAGCAGGTAGCCCAGCCGCGACGGAACGCCCTTGAAGTACCAGATGTGGGTGACGGGAGCGGCCAGCTCGATGTGGCCCATCCGCTCACGGCGCACCTTGGCGCGAGTGACCTCGACGCCGCAGCGCTCGCAGATGATGCCCTTGAAGCGGACGCGCTTGTACTTTCCGCAGTAGCACTCCCAGTCCCGGGTCGGACCGAAGATCTTCTCGCAGAAGAGTCCGTCCTTTTCGGGCTTGAGGGTGCGGTAGTTGATGGTCTCCGGCTTCTTGACCTCGCCGTGCGACCACTGACGGATGTCGTCAGCGGTGGCCAGGCCGATCCGCAGCTCGTCGAAGAAGTTGACGTCGAGCACTTTGTCGTCAATCCCTCTTTCGGGGTTTGTCGCCGCTGCCGAGGGGGGCGCCTGCCGGCTGCGGCTGTGTCTTCATCGTGGTCTGGACGGTCCGGGCCGGCCGGGCCCGCCGCACTGGGCAGCGGGTCCCGGCCCGACCGTCAGACCTCTTCGACGCTGCTCGGCTCGCGCCGGGACAGGTCGATTCCGAGCTCCTCCGCGGCGCGGAAGACGTCCTCGTCGGTGTCACGCATCTCGATGGACATGCCGTCCGAGGACAGCACCTCCACGTTGAGGCAGAGCGACTGCATTTCCTTGATGAGCACCTTGAAGGACTCGGGAATGCCGGGCTCGGGGATGTTCTCGCCCTTGACGATGGCCTCGTAGACCTTCACGCGGCCGGTGACGTCGTCGGACTTGATGGTCAGCAGCTCCTGGAGGGCGTAAGCGGCGCCGTACGCCTCCAGCGCCCACACCTCCATCTCACCGAAGCGCTGGCCACCGAACTGGGCCTTACCACCCAGCGGCTGCTGGGTGATCATCGAGTACGGACCGGTCGACCGGGCGTGCAGCTTGTCGTCGACCAGGTGGTGGAGCTTGAGGATGTACATGTACCCGATCGAGATCGGGTCCGGGAACGGCTCGCCGGAGCGGCCGTCGAACAGCCGCGCCTTGCCGGAGCCCTGCACCATGCGGTCGCCGTCGCGGTTGGGGATCGTGGCCTCGAAGAGACCGGCGATCTCGTCCTCGCGGGCGCCGTCGAACACCGGGGTGGCGACGTTGGTGCGCGGTGCGACCTCGTCGGCGCCGATGGCCTTGAGGCGCTGCATCCACTCCTCGTCGCCCTCCACCTTCCAGCCCTGGCTGGCGAGCCAGCCGAGGTGGATCTCCAGCACCTGTCCCGGGTTCATCCGGGACGGGACGCCGAGCGGGTTGAGGATGATGTCGACCGGGGTGCCGTCCTCCAGGAACGGCATGTCCTCGACCGGCAGGATCTTGGAGATGACGCCCTTGTTGCCGTGACGCCCGGCGAGCTTGTCACCGTCGGTGATCTTGCGCTTCTGGGCGACGTAGACGCGGACGAGCTGGTTGACGCCGGGCGGCAGCTCGTCGCCCTCCTCGCGGTCGAAGACGCGGACGCCGATGACCTTGCCGGTCTCGCCGTGCGGCACCTTCAGCGAGGTGTCGCGGACCTCGCGCGCCTTCTCGCCGAAGATCGCGCGGAGCAGCCGCTCCTCCGGGGTCAGCTCGGTCTCGCCCTTGGGCGTGACCTTGCCGACCAGGATGTCGCCCGCGACGACCTCGGCACCGATACGGATGATGCCGCGCTCGTCGAGGTCGGCGAGGACCTCCTCGGAGACGTTCGGGATGTCCCGGGTGATCTCCTCGGGGCCGAGCTTGGTGTCACGGGCGTCGACCTCGTGCTCCTCGATGTGGATCGAGGAGAGGACGTCGTCCTGCACCAGGCGCTGGCTGAGGATGATCGCGTCTTCGTAGTTGTAGCCCTCCCACGGCATGAACGCCACGAGGAGGTTCTTGCCGAGGGCCATCTCGCCCTCTTCGGTGGAGGGGCCGTCGGCGAGGACCTGGCCCTCGACCACGCGGGCGCCCTCGTCCACGACGACCTTCTGGTTGAAGGAGGTGCCCTGGTTGGAGCGGGAGAACTTCGCCACCCGGTAGGTGGTGTAGGTGCCGTCGTCGTTGGCGACGGTGATGTAGTCCGCGGAGACCTCCTGGACCACACCGTCCTTCTCGGCCTTGATCACGTCACCGGCGTCGACCGCGCAGCGGTACTCCATGCCGGTGCCGACCAGCGGGGCCTCCGCCTTCAGCAGCGGCACCGCCTGGCGCATCATGTTGGAGCCCATGAGCGCGCGGTTGGCGTCGTCGTGCTCCAGGAACGGGATCATGGCGGTCGCGACCGACACCATCTGGCGCGGCGAGACGTCCATGTAGTCGACCTCGGTCCCGGGGACGTAGTCGACCTCACCGCCGCGGCGGCGGACCAGGACCCGGCCCTCGGCGAAGTGGAAGTCGTCCGTCAGCGGGGCGTTGGCCTGCGCGATGACAAAGCGGTCTTCCTCGTCGGCCGTGAGGTAGTCCACGCTGTCGGTGACGATGCCCTCGGTGACCCGGCGGTACGGGGTCTCGACGAAGCCGAACGCGTTGACCCGGCCGTACGAGGCGAGCGAGCCGATCAGACCGATGTTCGGGCCTTCGGGCGTCTCGATCGGGCACATGCGGCCGTAGTGCGAGGGGTGGACGTCACGGACCTCGAAGCCGGCCCGCTCACGGCTCAGACCGCCCGGGCCCAGCGCCGACAGGCGGCGCTTGTGGGTCAGCCCCGAGATGGGGTTGGTCTGGTCCATGAACTGGGAGAGCTGGCTGGTGCCGAAGAACTCCTTGATGGAGGCGACGACCGGCCGGATGTTGATCAGGGTCTGCGGCGTGATCGCCTCGACGTCCTGGGTCGTCATCCGCTCGCGGACGACGCGCTCCATCCGGGCCAGGCCGGTGCGCACCTGGTTCTGGATGAGCTCGCCGACGTTGCGCAGGCGGCGGTTGCCGAAGTGGTCGATGTCGTCGGTCTCGACGACGATCTCCTGGCCCTCGGCGCTGACCGTCTCGGTCTCGCCCGCGTGCAGCTTCACCAGGTACTTGATGGTGGCGATGATGTCGGCGGTGGTGAGCACGCCGGCGTCCAGCGGCTCGTCCCCGCCGAGCTTCTTGTTCACCTTGTAGCGGCCGACCTTGGCGAGGTCGTAGCGCTTCGGGTTGAAGTAGAGGTTCTCCAGCAGGGTCTGGGCCGCCTCGCGCGTGGGGGGCTCGCCCGGACGCAGCTTGCGGTAGATGTCGAGCAGCGCGTCGTCCTGCCCCTGGGTGTGGTCCTTCTCCAGGGTGGCGCGCATGGACTCGTACTCGCCGAACTCCTCCAGGATCTGCTCGGTGGTCCAGCCGAGCGCCTTGAGTAGGACGGTGACGGACTGCTTGCGCTTGCGGTCGATGCGGACACCGACCATGTCGCGCTTGTCGATCTCCATCTCCAGCCAGGCACCCCGGGAGGGGATGATCTTGGCGGAGAAGATGTCCTTGTCGGAGGTCTTGTCGATCGAGCTGTCGAAGTAGACGCCCGGCGAGCGGACCAGCTGCGAGACGACGACACGCTCGGTGCCGTTGATGCAGAAGGTGCCCTTGTCGGTCATGAGCGGGAAGTCGCCCATGAAGACCGTCTGGGACTTGATCTCACCGGTCTCGTTGTTCGTGAACTCGGCGGTGACGAAGAGCGGCGCGGCGTACGTGAAGTCGCGCTCCTTGCACTCCTCGAGGGAGTTCTTCGGCGGCTCGAAGCGGTGGTCGCGGAAGGTCAGCGACATCGACCCGGAGAAGTCCTCGATCGGGGAGATCTCTTCGAAGATCTCCTCCAGACCGGACTTCGTGGGGACGTCCTGCCCACTCTCCAGGGCCGACTCGACCCGGGCCTTCCAAGCGGCGTTGCCGAGCAGCCAGTCGAAGCTCTCGGTTTGCAGCGCAAGGAGATTGGGAACCTCGAGAGGCTCCTTGATCTTTGCAAAGGAGATGCGCAGCGGGGCGGTGCTGGCGCCGTTGTTCGTATTGGCGGTCGAGGCGTTGCGCGAGGCGGCCAAGAGGGGGTCCTTCCGAGGGCTCGGACTCACTACGCGCGTACCGGCCCCGTTCCGTGCGCGGAGAAGACGTCCCAGGTCAGATCCCTGGTCCGGGGAGTCTTCAGCAGCTTTCGAGAACGGGTCATGCCCCTGGTGACGGGCAGAGGGCAGCTAACAGGCAGCGCAAAGGGTCAGTGTAGCCACAAGGCACACTGATGTCCAGAGCAGATTTCCGGAGACCGGCGCAGTACCACTCTCTCCCTCCGGGAAGTGACGGCCGCCCCCTCGGAAAAGGGGCCGCACTTCGTTGTTCCTCACGCTGTCCAACGCCTGCGGCAAGGTTTCCCACTTCGTACGCGATCCATGCATCGAACCCGGGATCGATGTCGCGGCGCGTGGAGAGAATCGCGTGCCGCGGTGCCGTACGTCAAGGCCCCCGCCCCGCGGAGATCGTTGCGGAGGCACCGCCGGAGCAGCGGTGATCACCATACCCGCAGGATCCGGCAGGGCAAGGACGCCCGCCACACCGGTCCCGGAGAACGCCCGAGGGCGGCCACCCGTGCGGGTGGCCGCCCTCGTGTACGGACCCGGAGCGGACGGCCTCTCACGAGGCGTCCGCTTCAGGCCGCAGGGGTCACTTGACCTCGACGGAGGCGCCGGCGCCCTTGAGGGACTCGGCGGCCTTGTCGGCCTGCTCCTTGCTGACCTTCTCGAGGACGGGCTTCGGGGCGCCGTCGACGAGGTCCTTGGCCTCCTTCAGACCCAGCGAGGTCAGCTCGCGCACGACCTTGATGACCTGGATCTTCTTGTCACCGGCGCCGGTGAGGACGACGTCGAACTCGTCCTTCTCCTCGGGGGCCTCGGCGGCACCACCGGCGGCGGCACCGCCGGCAGCGGCGACGGCGACCGGGGCGGCGGCCTCGACGTCGAACTTCTCCTCGAAGGCCTTCACGAACTCGGAGAGCTCGATGAGGGTCATCTCGCTGAACTGCTCGAGCAGGTCTTCCTGGGACAGCTTCGCCATGATGGCGTCCTTCCACTCATTCGGCAGGTGCCGGATCTACATTTCGGCGGGCGTGCGCCTGGCGGCGTTACTTCACGGGCCCGCTGCGACCGCGTCCTCTTACTCGGCGGACTCGGCCTCGGCGGGAGCCGGCGTACCGGCACCGCCCTGCTCGACCTTGCTGCGAAGGGCGTCCGCGGTGCGGACGAACTTCGAGAGCGGGGCCTGGAAGGTCGCCGCGGCCTTGGCCATGGACGCCTTCATGCCACCGGCCAGCTTGGCGAGCAGCACCTCGCGGGACTCGAGGTCCGCAAGCTTCTTGAACTCGTCGGCGGACAGCGCCTTGCCGTCAAGGACACCGCCCTTGATGACGAGACTGGGGTTGTCCTTGGCGAAGTCACGGAGACCCTTCGCCGCCGCGACCGGGTCACCGGTCACGAAGGCCACGGCCGACGAACCCGCGAACAGGTCGTCGATCGTCGTGATCCCGGCTTCGTTAGCCGCGATCTTGGTCAGCGTGTTCTTCACCACACGGTACTGAGCGTTCTCACCGAGCGAACGGCGCAGCTCCTTGAGCTGAGCCACGGTGAGACCGGTGTACGCGGTCACAACGGCCGCGTTGGAGTTCTGGAACTTGTCCTTCATCTCCTCGACGGCATCGACCTTGTCGGGCCTCGCCATGAGCCTCGGCCTCCTTCCGGGTGATGATCCTCGACTGACCTCACGATCAGCCGCACACGTCGCCGGACCGCCCGCATCGGGCACGCGAAGAAGGGGGCTCAACAAAAACGAAACGCCCCGGTGCAGGCGCACGGGGCGTGACTCGACCACGAAAACCCATCGGGCTCCGGGGGAGTCTCTCCTCATTCACCTGCACGGGCCGTCCGCGGAAGCGGATCCTTCGGCCACCGCACACTCGGGAGCGCACGGCAACGACCAGCGGTCTTTGGCTACGGGTGAAGCGTACGCGGACGGCACGCGTCCAGGCAAATCGGAACGTCACCGGCTCCCGTGCCGGCACCGTACGGGCGGCCCGTGGCCCGTGACGACGGCGCACGGACCGGGCCCCGCACCTCCGGAGAGATGCGGGGCCCGGTCGCTCGCAGCGCGTCGCTGCCGCCGTCGGTCAGACGGCGGCCTCCTCCTCCAGGAGGTTGCGGGTGCGGTTGGAGTCCAGCTGGATGCCGGGGCCCATCGTGGTGCTCAGGGTGGCCTTCTTGATGTAGCGGCCCTTGGCGGCGGACGGCTTGAGGCGGTTGATCTCCTCCAGCGCGGCGCCGTAGTTCTCCACGAGCTGCTTCTCATCGAAGGAGAGCTTGCCGATGATGAAGTGGAGGTTCGCGTGCTTGTCGACACGGAACTCGATCTTGCCGCCCTTGATCTCGGTCACGGCCTTGGCCACGTCCGGGGTCACGGTGCCGGTCTTCGGGTTCGGCATCAGGCCACGGGGACCGAGCACGCGGCCCAGGCGGCCGACCTTGCCCATGAGGTCCGGGGTGGCGACGACGGCGTCGAAGTCCAGCCGGCCCTTGGAGACCTCGTCGATCAGTTCGTCGGAGCCGACGATGTCGGCGCCCGCGGCCTCCGCGGCCGCTGCACGCTCACCGGTCGCGAAGACCAGGACCCGGGCGGTCTTGCCGGTGCCGTGCGGCAGGTTCACGGTGCCGCGCACCATCTGGTCGGCCTTGCGCGGGTCGACACCCAGGCGCATGGCGACCTCGACGGTCGCGTCGAACTTGGTGGGAGAGGTCTCCTTGGCCAGACGGACGGCCTCGAGCGGGGCGTAGAGCTTGCCCGTCTCGATCTTGGCGTCCGCAGCGCGGAGGGACTTGCTGCGCTTCACTGCTGCTCCTCGGGTTCTTGGGAGTCGTGGTGCGGGCCGCGCCGGCCCTTCCACGGTGACGGTGCGAGGGGGCCCTCGACCGGGACGGGCGTCAGCCCTCGACCGTGACGCCCATGGAACGGGCGGTGCCGGCGATGATCTTCTCCGCGGCGTCCAGGTCGTTGGCGTTGAGGTCGGGCATCTTGGTGGTGGCGATCTCGCGCACCTGGTCGCGGGTGATCTTGGCGACCTTCTTGACGTGCGGCTCGCCGGAGCCCTTGTCCACGCCCGCGGCCTTGAGGATCAGCTTCGCGGCCGGCGGGGTCTTCGTCACGAAGGTGAAGGAGCGGTCCTCGTAGACCGTGATCTCCACCGGCACGACCATCCCGCGCTGCGACTCGGTCGCGGCGTTGTAGGCCTTGCAGAACTCCATGATGTTGACGCCGTGCTGGCCCAGCGCGGGGCCGACCGGCGGGGCCGGGTTGGCGGCGCCGGCCTGGATCTGGAGCTTGATCAGCCCCGTGACCTTCTTCTTCTTGGGAGGCATTGCTCTCTCCGGGTCCTAGTGAGAGGTTTCCGCCCCGGTCCGGTCATCCGGACGGAGGCATACCGCACCACGATAACGGGTATGACAGTGCGGCCAAAAACCGAGCAGGTCAGACGGTTCTCCGTGATCCCGCGTGCGGGATGTTCCGGAGAGCCGTCCGACCTGTTCGGAAGCTGCCGGGCGCGGCCCCGTGGGCCGGGCGCCTAGTTCTTCTGGATCTGGTCGAAGCTCAGCTCGACCGGGGTCTCGCGGCCGAAGATCTCGACCAGGCCCTTGACCTTCTTCGAGTCGGCGTTGATCTCGTTGATGGTGGCCTGGAGGGTGGCGAACGGGCCGTCGGTGACGGTGACCGAGTCGCCGACCTCGAAGTCCAGCACCTGCACCTCGAGCTTGCGGCTGGGCGCCGGGACGCCGGCTTCCTCGGCCGCGGCCTTGGCGGCCTTCTCCTCGGCCTCCGGGGCGAGCATCTTGACGATCTCGTCCAGCGTCAGCGGGTACGGGTCGTAGGCGTTGCCCACGAAGCCCGTGACGCCGGGGGTGTTCCGGACGACGCCCCAGGACTCGTTCGTCAGGTCCATGCGCACCAGCACATAGCCGGGGAGCTTGTTCTGGCGGACGTTCTTCCGCTCCCCGTTCTTGATCTGGACGATCTCTTCCTCGGGGACCTCGGCCTGGTAGATGAACTCCTCGACGTTGAGCGAGACGGCGCGCTGCTCCAGGTTGGCCTTCACGCGCTTCTCGTAGCCCGCGTAGGTGTGGATCACGTACCACTCGCCGGGGAGGGCGCGCAGCTCACGGCGGAGTTCCTCGACCGGGTCGGCCTCGGGCTCCTCGGCAGCGGCGGGCTCGGCGGAGGTCGTGTCCGCGCCCTCCGCTTCGGCGGGCGCGGGGGACTCCGCGGGCTCGGCCGGCTCGGCGGGCGCCTCCGCGGCGGCGGGCTCCGGGGTCTTCCCGGCCTCCGCGGCCGGTGCGGTGTCCTCGGTGCCGTCGCCGACCGTGTCCGGTGCAGCCTGGGCCGCCTCGGCCGTCGCCGCAGCCTCTTCGCCCTGGTCGGGCTCGATGGCGTCGTTCAGGTTCGGGTCAGACACGGTGGCTGCTTCTTCCTGGCTTCAAGGGGTTGAACATGCGTCGTGGGGCGCCGAGAGCGACGCCGACGCGGGATCAGCCGAAGACGTACTTGACGGCTTCGGCGAATCCAAAGTCAATCACAGTCACCAGGGCAATCATGATGACGACGAAGATGATCACCACGGTGGTGTAGGTCGTGAGCTGGTTGCGGGTCGGCCAGACGACCTTCCGCAGCTCGGCCACGATCTGCCGGTAGAAGAGCGCGAGCCGGCCCAGCGGGCCCTTCTTGCCGCGCTTGCCGCCGCGCCGGACCTTCTTCTGCTCGTCCGTCTCGCCGTCGGACCGACCGCTCTCAGGCGTGTCGATGGAGCCCAGGGCGTCCGTCACTCGTCCTCACCTGAATCCGGGTCGTGGCCGTGCCGCGCCCGGTGGAGCCGCACGGCGGTGCGTTGTCGTACGTACCTGCGCACACATCCTGGCGAAGATGCGTGTAGCAGGGCCGGAGGGACTTGAACCCCCAACCGCTGGTTTTGGAGACCAGTGCTCTACCAATTGAGCTACGACCCTTTGTCCCCCCAACCTACCGCATCCGGGACGCCCCATGGAGTGGGCGTGACCGGAGCGGCCGTGAGGGCCAACGCCCAGTGAGTGTACGTGTTCTGCGGCCGGGCGTCGAACAGGTACCGGTTCCGGCGGCCACGGGGGACCGGCCGCGGCCCTCCACCCGTGCCGGGGGGCGAGGAGGTCCGGGGAGGGGGATTCCGAATCCTCTACCGTGGCGGGCGGGTCATACGGCAGGATTTTGGAATGTCGCCGTACCACCACGGGAATCCCCCGCTCCCCCGCACCGCCGCGCGTGATGTCCGGCTGCTGCCGAAGGCCCATCTGCATCTGCACTTCACCGGGTCGATGCGGCCCGCCACACTGCTCGAACTCGCCGACAAGCACGGGGTGCACCTGCCGGAGGCGCTGAGCGGCGGCGAGCCACCCCAGCTGCGGGCGACGGACGAGCGGGGCTGGTTCCGGTTCCAGCGGCTCTACGACATCGCCCGGTCGTGCCTGCGGACCGCCGAGGACATCCAGCGGCTGGTGCGCGAGGCCGCGCAGGAGGACGCGCGGGACGGTTCCGGCTGGCTGGAGATCCAGGTCGATCCGACCTCGTACGCGCCCCGCCTCGGCGGGCTCATCCCCACCATGGAGATCATCCTGGACGCGGTGGACACCGCGTCGCGGGAGACGGGGGTCGGGATGCGGGTGCTCGTCGCCGCGAACCGCGTGAGGCATCCGCTGGACGCGCGCACCCTGGCGCGGCTGGCGGTGCGGTACGCGGACCGCGGGGTGATCGGTTTCGGGCTGTCGAACGACGAGCGGCGCGGATTCGCCCGGGACTTCGACCGGGCGTTCGCCATCGCCCGGGCCGGCGGGCTGATCGCCGCCCCGCACGGGGGTGAGCTGTCGGGGCCCGGCAGCGTACGGGACTGCCTGGACGATCTGCACGCCGACCGGGTGGGGCACGGGGTGCGGGCCGCGGAGGACCCGCGGCTGCTGGAACGGCTGGCCGAACGGGGGGTGGCCTGCGAGGTCTGCCCGGCGTCCAATGTGGCGCTCGGTGTCTACGAGAAGGCGGAGGACGTGCCGCTGCGGACGTTGTTCGACGCGGGGGTGCCGGTGGCGCTGGGCGCCGACGACCCGCTGCTGTTCGGGTCGCGGCTGGCGGACCAGTACGCGCTGGTGCGGTCCGTGCTGGGGTTCAGTGATGCCGAACTGGCCGAGCTGGCACGGCAGTCGGTGCGGGCTTCGCAGGCGCCGGAGGATGTGCGCAAGCAGATGATGAGCGGCATCGACGACTGGCTGGCAGCCGAGTAGGCGGGCCGGGCGGAGGTGTCCAGGTGCGCCGCGGGCCGGCCGGCGGGTATCGGCTGCCGGTTGCCGGGCGTCGTGGCGGCTTGCGTCTGCCGAGCCCGGTGGCGCGGGCGTTCTAGAGGCTGACGCCCACCGTCACCGGCTCGTTGACGAGGGTCACCCCGAAGGCCTCGCGCACACCGTCGCGGACCTCCCGGGCCAGGGCGAGCAGATCCTCGGTCGTCGCCTCGCCGCGGTTGGTGAGCGCCAGGGTGTGCTTGCCGGAGATGCGGGCCGGGCCGGTGCCGTAGCCCTTGGTGAAGCCGGCCTTGTCGATGAGCCAGGCGGCGGAGGTCTTCATCCGCCCGTCGCCCGCCGGGTACGCGGGCGGCTCGGTGCCGGGGCCGAGGCGTTCGGCGACGCGGGCCAGGAAGGCGGCGTGCTCGCCGGCGTCCAGGACGGGGTTGGTGAAGAAGGACCCCGCGGACCAGGTGTCGTGGTCCTCCGGGTCCAGCACCATGCCCTTGCCGGCCCGGAGTGCGAGGACGGTCTCGCGCGCGGCGGAGGCGGCGACGCGCTCGCCCGGCTCGACGCCCAGGGCGCGGGCCGTCTCGGCGTACTTCAGGGGCGCCGACAGGCCGCCGGCATCTTCCAGTGCGAAGCGGACCCGCAGGACGACATGGCGGTCGGGGTCGGACTTGAAGCGGCTGTGGCGGTAGGAGAAGCCGCAGTCCGCGTTGGGGATGGTGACCGTCTCGCCGGACACCCGGTCGTAGGCCACCACCTCGGTGATGGTGGTGGCGACCTCCTGGCCGTACGCGCCGACGTTCTGGATCGGCGTCGCGCCGGCGGAGCCGGGGATGCCGGCGAGGCACTCGACACCCGCCAGGCCCGCCTCGACGGTCCGGGCCACGGCCTCGGACCAGTTCTCGCCGGCGGCCAGTTCGAGGCGGGTGCCGGCGAGGTCGACGCCGCGGGTCGCGATCCGCAGGACCGTGCCGTCGAACCCCTTGTCGGAGATGACAAGGTTGCTGCCGCCGCCGATGAGGAGCAGCGGGGTGCCGGCGGCGTCGGCTTCGCGGACGGCCTCGACGACCTCCTCGTCCGTCACCGCGGTGACCAGGCGGTTGGCCGGGCCGCCGAGGCGGAAGGTGGTGAGCGGGGCCAGCGGGGCGTCGTGGAGTACCTGCACGGGCCCAGCGTACGGGGCCGCCTCCGGCGCGGGGTTCTCCGGTCGCGGGGTTCCACCGGTCGCGGGGTTCGCTTCTGTGCCGGGTGCGGCGCCGTTTCGCGCTGCGCGCGGGTGTTTTCCCTCCCACCCACCCGTTTCTCCGGAGCGGAGAAGGGGACGGGCGGGGGGCTCCGGGCCGGCGGGGCCGGGTCGGAAGGTTCCGGGCCGCACTTCCGCGGCGCCGGGTGGTCCGGACACCCCGGGATTCGAGCCCGGCCGGGTGCGGGCCCGGCCGGGTGCGGGCCCGGCCGGGTGCGGGCCCGGCCGGGTGCGGGCCCGGCCGGGTGCGGGGCGTCGCCCCGCTCCGTAGCCCGTCAGGTCAGCTGGACCACAGCCCGGGACATGCCCAGGACCTTCTCGCCCGCGCTCGTCGCGGTCAGGTCGACCCGGACCCTGCGGGTGTCCTCGCCCAGCTTCGCCGCGACCTTCGCCGAGACCTCGATCACGGCGCCCTTGTCGTCGTCCGGGACCACCACCGGCTTGGTGAAGCGCACCCCGTACTCGACCACCGCCGCCGGGTCGCCCGCCCAGTCGGTGACGACGCGGACCGCTTCGGCCATGGTGAACATGCCGTGCGCGATGACGTCCTCCAGGCCGACGCTCTTCGCGAAGCGCTCGTTCCAGTGGATCGGGTTGAAGTCGCCGGACGCGCCCGCGTAGCGCACGAGGTCGGCACGGGTGACCGGGAAGCTCCGGGAGGGCAGCTCCGTGCCGGGCTCGACCTCGTCGTAGGAGATGACGGCCGCCATGTCAGTTCCCCTCCGGTGCGCGCGACACGATCTTGGTGTGGGCGGTGACGACGTGTTCACCGGCGGCGTCGTGCACGTCACCGCGGATGTCGACGATGTCGTTCCCGGCGAGGGTCTTGACCTCGTCGATGGTGGTGGTGACGGAGAGCCGGTCGCCGGCGCGCACCGGGCGGCTGTAGACGAACCGCTGGTCGCGGTGGACCACCCGGCTGTAGTCGAGGCCGAGCTGGGGGTCGTCGACCACCTGTCCGGCCGCCCGGTAGGTGAGCGAGAACACGAAGGTCGGCGGGGCGATCACATCCGGGTGGCCGAGCGCCCTGGCCGCGTCCGGCTCGGTGTAGGCCGGGTTCGGGTCGCCGATGGCCTCGGCGAACTCGCGGATCTTCTCGCGTCCGACTTCGTACGGCGCGGTGGGCGGGTACGCCCGGCCGACGAAGGACTGGTCGAGCGCCATCTGCTCGGCACCTCCTGCTCGGGGCTGATGCTGATCGGGCTGCCGGACGGTCCCGGGTGACCGGCCCGGCCGCCTGGCGGACCCGGTGGTTCCGGTGGTTCCGGCAACGCCACGAGGCCGCCCCCGGGTGGGGACGGCCTCATGGACGAGCCTGTTGTTATCGCGTCTCGCGGTGCGCGGTGTGCGCGTTGCAGCGCGGGCAGTGCTTCTTCATCTCCAGTCGGTCCGGGTTGTTACGCCGGTTCTTCTTGGTGATGTAGTTCCGCTCCTTGCACTCCACGCAGGCCAGCGTGATCTTCGGGCGGACGTCGGTGGCAGCCACGTGAGTGCTCCTTGGACGAACAGTGGATGAACGCAGAAAGAGTAGCCGATCGAAGGACTTAGCCTGCAATCGGCTACTGTTCGTAGCGGTGACCGGACTTGAACCGGTGACACAGCGATTATGAGCCGCTTGCTCTACCGACTGAGCTACACCGCTTCGATGTCGGACAACCCGCCCGGCGGACGGATTGTTCCCACACCAGAGCCCCAATACGGAATCGAACCGTAGACCTTCTCCTTACCATGGAGACGCTCTGCCGACTGAGCTATTGGGGCGAGCGATGAAGACATTACACGCTGAACGGCCGAAGGTGAAATCCGTATCGGCCCCCGCCCGGCCCGCCGCTCACCGTCCGGCACTCCCCTCCCACGCGTGCCCGCGACCCCACCGGTACGACTATTGCGCTCCTGCTCGTGACCGCCGTGGAGGCGGCCTAGGCTCGGTTCACGCTTCGTGATCTTTCTCCCGGAACCCGGGACGGAACCGCCCGCAGAAGCCCGCAGGAGCGCGATGCCCGACAGCAGCCGACCGCAGCCCTCCGGCAGCGAGAGCGCTCCGGAGCCGTCCGCGCTCGTCCTGTCCGGCGCCCGGCTCCCCGACGGCCGGAACGTCGACGTCCGGATCAGCGGCGGGCACATCGAGGCGGTCGGCACGGCCGGCAGCCTCACCCGGTCCGCCCCGGGCGGGGAGCGCCCCGGGGGCCGCGCGGGCGAGCCCGCCCGGATCGACCTCAGCGGCTATCTCCTGCTCCCGGCGCCGGCCGAACCGCACGCCCACACCGACACCGCGCTCACCGCCGGCGGGGACGGCCCCGCCCCGCACGGCGCCGACGACGTGCAGCGCCGGACCACCGAGGCCGCACTGCTCCATCTCGGTCACGGCGCCACCGCCCTCCGGGCGCACGTCCGCGTCGGCGGGGTGCACGGGCTGCGCGCACTGGAGGGGGCGCTCCAGGCACGGCGGGCGCTCACCGGGCTGACCGAACTGACGACCGTCGCCGTACCGCGGGTGCTGACCGGGGCCGCGGGCGCGGACGGGCTGGCGATGCTGCGGGACGCGGTCAAGATGGGCGCGGCGGTCGTCGGCGGCTGTCCGGATCTCGACCCGGACCCCTCCGGCTACGTCGAGGCCGTGCTCGGGGTGGCGGCGGAGCACGGGTGCCCCGTGGACCTGCACACGGAGGGTGACGACCCGGCCCGGCTGGCGCGGCTGGCGGCGATGGCCGGCGGGCTGCGGCCCGGGGTGTCCATCGGACCGTGCGCGGGGCTCTCCCTGCTCCCCCGGCCGGACGCGCGCCGGGCCGCCGACCGGCTCGCGGCCGCGGGCGTCTCCGTCGTCCTGCTGCCGCAGGGGGACTGCGCGGCCATGGAGTGCGACGGAGCGGTGCGCCCGGGACCGCCGGCGCCCGCGGCCGCTCCGGTGCGGCTGCTGCGGGCGGCGGGGGTGCGGGTGGCCGCGGGCAGCGGGGCGCTGCGGGACGCGGCCAATCCGGTGGGGCGCGGCGATCCGCTGGAGGCCGCGTATCTGCTGGCCACGCAGGGCGGGGAGAGCCCGGAGGCGGCGTACGCGGCGGTCAGTGACCGGGCGCGGGCCGTGATGGGGCTGCGGCCGGTGCGGCTGGAGGCCGGCTTCCCGGCGGAGTTGCTGGCGGTGCGCGGGGAGAGCGTGGCCGGGGCGCTGTCGCTGGCGTACAGCCGGATCGTGGTGCACGGGGGGCGGATCGTGGCGCGTACCAGCGCGGTGCGCGAGTACTGCGACTCGGAGACGGTGGCCGCGCTCGACCTGCCCCGGCAGGCGCGGCAGGGGCCGGGGGGCGAAGTTCCCTAGGCGGTGGCTCTGTTGACGTGGCGGAAGCGGGCCCTCCGGTATGACGGCGGTTCAGGCCGGCGCAGGGCATGACCAGCGCGCCCTCTGTCTGCGGCTCGCGCCCTCGGCGTACGGTCGGGACCATGCGCATTGTCATCGCTGGAGGACACGGTCGGATCGCGCTGCGGCTGGAGCGGTTGCTCGCCGGGCGCGGTGACGAGGTCGCGGGCCTCATCCGCAACCGCGAGCAGGGTGACGACCTGCGGGAAGCGGGGGCCGAACCCGTGCTGTGCGACCTGGAGTCGGCCATCACCGAGGAGGTCGCGGCCCATCTGCAGGGCGCCGACGCGGCCGTTTTCGCGGCCGGCGCCGGACCGGGCAGCGGCGTCGCCCGGAAGGAGACCGTGGACCGGGCGGCCGCGGAGCTCTTCGCCGAGGCGGCCGAGCGGGCCGGGGTGCGGCGCTTGCTCGTCGTTTCGTCGATGGGCGCCGACAGCGAACCACCGCCGGACACCGACCCGGTCTTCGCCGCCTATCTGCGGGCCAAGGGCGCGGCGGACGCGGCCGTACGGGCGCGTACCGAGCTGGACTGGACGATCCTGCGGCCCGGCCGGCTCACCGACGATCCGGGGACGGGGCTGGTCACGCTCGCCGAGCGCACCGGGCGGGACGCGGTGCCGCGGGACGACGTGGCGGCGGTGCTGGCCGCGCTGCTGGACGAGCCGGGCACCATCGGCAGGACGCTGGAACTGATCAGCGGCACGGTTCCGGTGGCGGAGGCGGTGAAGGCCGCCGCGCCGGACTGAGCGGGACGGGGGAAGGGCCGCGAACCACGGCACGGAGAAGGCCCCCGGTCCGCGTACTCGCGGACCGGGGGCCCTTCTTCTGTTCCTGTGGCGGCGCCAGGATTCGAACCTGGGAAGGCTGAGCCGGCAGATTTACAGTCTGCTCCCTTTGGCCGCTCGGGCACACCGCCTAGGAGGTGCCGCCGCCGTCCCGCTCGGTGGCGGTGCTCGGTGGCAACGTCGTAAACCATACCCGATGAACCAGGGTGGTCCGCCACCCTGTTGATCGCGGTTGGATCATGGATCGGATGGCTAGGCTGGGCGCTGCGGACCGGGATGGTTCCGCGGTACCGGATGATCTAGGGATGAGGAGCCAACTCACGATGGCCGACTCCAGTTTCGACATCGTCTCGAAGGTCGAGCGGCAGGAGGTCGACAACGCTCTCAACCAGGCCTCCAAGGAGATCTCGCAGCGCTACGACTTCAGGAACGTCGGCGCGTCGATCGAGTGGTCGGGCGAGAAGATCCTGATGCAGGCGAACTCGGAGGACCGGGTCAAGGCGATCCTGGACGTCTTCCAGTCCAAGCTGGTCAAGCGCGGGATCTCGCTCAAGGCGCTGGACGCCGGGGAGCCGCAGCTCTCCGGCAAGGAGTACAAGATCTTCGCGACCATCCAGGAGGGCATCTCCCAGGAGAACGCGAAGAAGGTCGCGAAGATGATCCGCGACGAGGGCCCCAAGGGCGTCAAGGCGCAGGTGCAGGGCGACGAGCTGCGGGTGTCGTCCAAGAGCCGGGACGACCTGCAGGCGGTGCAGCAGCTCATCAAGGGCGCGGACCTGGACTTCGCGGTGCAGTTCGTGAACTACCGGTGAGCCCCGTGACCTGAGGTCCGCGTCCGCGCGGTCGGCTGCGGCACAGCGAGGGCAGTACGTCGGAATCGCCGTCCGACGCACTGCCCTCGTTGTGTGCTCGGGTGACCTACCTACGTACCTACGTGCCTACGTACGTCCGGGCCGTGACGGGCTTCCGTTCGCGTTCCGGCGTCGCTCGCGGGTCATGGACGGCGGGCACGCCGGGGTCAGCCCGCGGCGAGTTCCGCGGGCGGGGTGGCGGTCAGGGTGCGGGCGACGGCCAGGGCGCGGGCCGGGTTGCCGCCGGAGGCGCGGTGCACGGCGTCGGTCAGCCGGCGCGGCAGCCGGTGGCGGGCGAGGAGTTCGGCGGTCGAGGCGGGGTCGAGCGGCGGCACGGGGAGGGTGTCCCGGGGGGTGGCGCCGCAGAGGGCATGGGCGACGGGTTCGCGCGGGTCGCCGGGCGCGGTGCGTTCGGCGACCAGCAGGCGCAGCTCCGCCGGTACGGTCCCGGCGCCCGGGTGCAGGACGGAGCGGAGCAGGAGCACGCTCTCCTCGTCCAGCCACTGGGCGTCGTCGATGACGAGGAGCACCGGCCACTCCCCCGCCAGTCTGCGGAGCAGCGCCGGGACGGAGGCGGCGGGTGCGGCGCCGAGCGGGCCGTTCCCGCGGGCCCGGCCGGTGCCCGCGCCAGTAGTGGTGCGGCGGGCTCCGGCGGTACGGGTGCCCCGGCTGCTCCGGCCGCCGCCGGTACGGGGGGCGGTGCGGGCGGTTCCGGCTGCGGCGGCACCGCGTTGGGTACCGCTGCCGGGGCGGAGGCCGGTTCCGGGGACCGCGCCGAGGGCCGGGCTCGCGCCGAGGGCGGGCAGGCTGCCGGGGCCCGCGCGGAACGACATGCCGGGCAGGGGGGCGAGTGCCGCGGTCGGGATGGCGGCGAGGAGTGCGGTGGCGGCGGCGCCGGCCACCGTACGGTCGCGTTCGGCCGGGGCCAGGCGCAGCACGGTCTCGCCGCGCGACTCGGCGGTCGCGGCGACGGCGTCCAGGACCGCCGACCGGCCGGCTCCGGGTGCGCCGGTGAGCACGGCGCGGCCGTGGCTGCGCAGGGTCTGGTGGAGCCGGTCGAGGAGCTCCGAGCGTCCCACGGGGGCTCCGGGTAGTCCGACGGGTGCTCCGCCGTGCACTGTCGACCGCATGACACGTCCACCGCCTTCGCGCGCCGTTGCGTCGCCGCATCGTGATCCACGGGCCGCGATCCCGTGTCCCGTTGGGGAGTTGGGGTGGAGACGGGATCGCGGAGCGCGGGGGACCAGCCGGACCGGGTCACCACAGAGGGGGAGGCGGTGACCGGTTCTCCGAGCGTAGGTTCGGGCTCGCGGACCCGATACGGGGAAAACCCTTGTCGGGACCCTGAACCCCCGGCAGGGGGTGTGCGAGGGTTCCGTGGCTGGTGAGGCCCGTGGACGGGCCCCGACGGCGCGTCAGAATGACGGGCATGGACAGCATGGACGACACCCCGGCGGACGGCGTGCACGACTTGGCCCGCGGCACGGCGGGCGGTCGTCCCGGCGCGGCGGCGGACGGCCCTCCCGGCGGCGTCGCCGTCCGGGAGGCCCGGGGCGAGGAGTTGGCGGCCGTCGCCGCGCTGCGGTGGGAATGGGTGCTGGAGAACGGGGGGACGCCCGTCACCACGCGCGAGGAATTCCTGCGGTACTTCGTGGGCTGGGCGCGGGAGAACGCCGGGTCGCACCGCTGTCTGGTCGTGCTGCGCGGCACGGAGGTCATCGGGATGGCGTGGCTGGCGGTCGTACGGCGGGTGCCGAGCCCGCGGGCGCCGGCACGTGCGTCCGGCGATGTGCAGTGCGTGTACGTCGTACCGGCGGAGCGGGACCGCGGTCTGGGCGGGCTGCTCATCGACGCCGTGCGGGAGCTGGCGCGGGAGGCCGGGCTGGAGCGGGTGACGGTGCACTCCAGCTCCCGGGCGGTCCCGGCGTACCGCCGGCACGGGTTCGTGGCCTCGCCGCGGCTGCTCCAGGCGCCGGGGGACGGGCTGGCCGGCGCGGGTCCGGCCGGTTCTCCTGGCGGTTCGGCCCGTTCTCCCGGCGCTTCGGGTGATGCTCCGGAATCTCCGGCTTCCGGTGGCTCCGGCAGGTGAGCCGCCGCCCCGCCGACCGGAAACGCCGGGAGCCGGGCGGCGGGTCCGGGCCGGTGATACGGGCGGCCGCGCGTCACCGCTTCGGCGGCCGCCGCCTCAGCGGGTGGCGAACGGGCGGTCCGAGGGGACGATCTCGCGGCCGAGCGGCATCAGGGAGATCGGGATCATCTTGAAGTTGGCGATACCGAACGGGATACCGATGATCGTCACGCAGAGGGCCAGGCCCGTGACGATGTGCCCGAGGGCGAGCCACCAGCCCGCGAAGATGATCCAGAGGACGTTGCCGATCAGCGAGCCCGCACCCGCGTCGCGCCGCTCGACGGTCGTCTTGCCGAACGGCCACAGGGCGTAGCCCGCGATCCGGAATGACGCGATGCCGAACGGGATCGTGATGATCAGGACGAAGCAGATGAGCCCCGCCAGCACATAGGCGAGGGCCAGCCAGAAGCCGGAGAGCACGAGCCAGATCAGGTTCAGGAGTGTCTTCACCCCTCCAGCCTGCCAGGAGTGCCGCTCTTGTGCTCGGTCCCCGCTCGGTTCCTGCCCGGCCGGTGCCCACGGCGGGCACGACCGCGGGGGCGCGTACGGAGGGCGCCCGCGCGGTGCACGGGCGCCCACGGCGCGCTCACTGGGTGGGCGAACGCGCCCCCACACGTCATGCGACGGGCGGGACCGCCGCGTTGGCGTTCATCCGGCCTGCGACTCCGTCGGTCCGCTGCCGGCGGTCCGGCCGCCGCGGCGGCGTACCGCGAAGACCGTGCCGGCACCGGCCGCCAGCACCAGCGCGGCCGCTCCCGCGACGATCGGGGTGGTGCCCGAGCCCGTGGTGGCGAGGCCGCCCTTGGGCGCGGACCCGGAGCCCTCGCCGGAACCGGCCGTCCCGGCCTTGTCGTCACCGTCGTCGCCGCTGCCCTTGCCGTCGTCGGTGCCGTCCGGGGCGGGCTTCTTGCCGTCCGTCTCGGTGCCCGGGGCGTTGCCGTCCCCGGAGGGCTCCGCCGACGGGGTCCCGCCCGGGGCCGTGCAGTCGTCGCCGGGCGCGGTCCGCGGCAGGACCTCGGCGAAGGTGGCGGCGATCAGCTCGTGGCCGGCGGCGTTGGCGTGGATGTCCTGATGGGTGCACTGCCAGGTCAGCTCGCAGATCTTGGCGACGTTGGCGGGCACCGATCCCATGCCGGGCAGTTCGACGCGGGTGTCGAAGTCGTCCGAGTTGAAGGCGGCGGCCACATCGGCGACCTTGTAGTCGGCGGTGCGGTAGACCCCGGCGATGGCCTCGTTGCCCGCCTTGACGACGGCGGCCGAGCTCTTGGCGGTCTGCTGCCCGGACTCGCCGAGGAGCCAGGCGGCCAGGAACGGGTTGTAGTACGTCATGCCCGCGTACTGGGTGCTCGCCGAACCGGCCTCGCGGAGCTTGCCGGTGATCTCGGTGAGGTTGGTGCCGATGGTCCGGGACGCCTCGGCCATGCAGACGGGGTCGATGGCGCCGGTGTCGCCGGAGCAGGCCCTGATGTCGTTGGCGCCGATGTCGATCGTCACGTACGCGACGCTGCCCTTGTGCTCGTACAGGGCCTGGAGGGCGGCGTCGAGCTGGGAGGCCGCGTCGGGGTAGTCGCACTTGCCGCCGCCGATGAACGTCTCGGTGGTCTCCCCGGAGCAGCCGAGGCGTATGTGTTCGAGACCGGGGTTGCTCTTCTTGAGGGTCTCGAACAGCTTGTCGGTGTAGGCGACGTCCGTGTCCTTGCCGGCATCCGGCTGGTAGCCGGAGGCGAGGGAGTCACCGAGGGAGACGTAATAGGTCGCGCCCCGGCCGGACTTGCCGCTGTCCGCTCCGTCCGCGCAGTCGGCGGCGGCCGCGCCGGAGGCACCGAACAGGACGGCCGCGGTGGCGGCGGCGAGCAGTCCGCCGCCCCGGAGCCCGGGGACGGAGGAGGCCCGTCGCCGTCCCGGTTCCGGGCGGCCGGCGGCGGAGGCCGGGGCGGGCGGTGGCGCGGAGGCCGCGGGGCGGGCGGCGCGGGACAAGCGGGTGAGCCGCCGTATCAGGGTCATCGGCTGGAACTTCCTTCGGTGGCGGTGGCGGTGACGGTCGCGGTGGAGCGGGACGGGGAAGGGGCGACCCGGAACCGGTGCCGGCAGCACGGCCGCGGCGCGGAGTACGGGGCGCGCCTCTCGCGGCCCCGTCCCTCACGGCCGGTACGGAGTTACGGGGCGGCGCGGCGCATTTCGGGATCGTACGCCGGGGTCATCCCGGGAAAAAGGGGCGGCCCTTCGCGGCGGGGCAGCCGGTCGTGCCCGTTCGCCGCCGGGCCCGGCCCGCCGGCTGTCCTCGCGTCCCGGCGGGCCGCAAGCCGCCGCGGTACTCCGCAGGACTCCGGCGACGGCCCTCACCTGGCCGGTTGCGGTGGCACGGCCGCTGGGCGGAGCCGGGCGCCGGCCGCCGTTGCGGTTCCGGCGTCCCGGTCCAGGCGCCCGGGGGTTGCCCGCGCTCCGGGCAGAGAGCCGGGGTCTCCGGGATCTGGACGCGCGGCTCCCCGGGCAGGCCCGGGGCCCGGCCCAGGGCGTTCCCGGGGCCGGGCACCGGTTCACCGGTACGCGCGGGGAGGGGGCCGGTGCCGCCCGGGTCCGGGCCGGATTGCGGGGTGAGCGTCTTCGCGGTTCCCGCCTCCGGCTTCCGGTGTGCCGCCTCGGGAGGTGGTGACGGCTTCCGGGCGCGCGGGGCGCGCGGGGCGGGTGGCCCGTCAGCGGCCGCCCGCCATGCGCTCCAGCCGGGCCACGCGCTCGGCCATCGGCGGATGGGTCGAGAAGAGTTTCGACACCGTGCCGGGGCGGAACGGGTTGACGATCATCATGTGGCTCGCCGTCTCCAGGCGCGGTTCGGGCGGCAGCGGCAGCTGCTTCGTCCCCGCGTCGAGCTTGCGGAGGGCGCTGGCCAGGGCCAGCGGGTCACCGGTCATCCCGGCGCCCGACGCGTCGGCCTCGTACTCGCGGGACCGGCTGACCGCGAGCTGGATGAGGAAGGCCGCGAGCGGGCCCAGCAGCATGATCAGCAGGAAGCCGAAGAGGCCGGGGCCCTCGTCGTCGTCGGTGCGGCCGAACGGGATCAGCCAGGCGAAGTTCACCAGGAACATCACGACGGAGGCGAGGGCACCGGCGACCGAGGAGATCAAGATGTCGCGGTTGTAGACGTGGCTCAGCTCATGGCCGAGGACGCCGCGCAGCTCGCGCTCGGTGAGGATGCGGAGGATGCCGTCGGTGCAGCAGACAGCCGCATGGCGCGGATTGCGGCCGGTCGCAAACGCGTTCGGTGCCTGGGTCGGGGAGATGTAGAGCCGCGGCATGGGCTGCCGTGCGGCGGTGGAGAGTTCACGGACGATGCGGTAGAGCTGCGGGGCCTCGAACTCGCTCACGGGCCGGGCCCGCATCGCGCGCAGGGCGAGCTTGTCGCTGTTCCAGTACGCGTAGGCGTTGGTACCGAGCGCCACGAGCACCGCGACGGCGAGGCCCGTACGGCCGAAGAGGCCACCAATGGCGATGATCAGTGCCGACAGTGCGCCGAGGAGTACGGCGGTCTTCAGCCCGTTGTGCCGGCGGTGCACGGTACGCCCTCCTGGTGCTGTGGTGGGGAACTTGCCGCTCTGTGCTCCACCTTCCAGTGGCCCCTGTCCTTCCCGGTCAACGCCGGGCGGGGGTGGTGAGTTCCCAGGTGGTCGCGGGGGTGCACGGGCACCGCGGGGCGAGCGCGGGGGCGTCCGGCCGCCCGGGACCGCGGCTCGCCGGGCCCGTGACCGCGGGGAGCGCGCTCCGGCGTGCGCCCCGGGGGAGCAGGGAGGACGGCCCGGTGACCATGCGTGCGGAGAGCCCTGCACCGCCGCTGCCGGACGCGCTGTGGAGCGGGCCGTACGGCCGCCGGGTCTGCGGGTCTGGCCTGCCGGGTCCGGCGGCGTGGCGACCGGTGGCCCGCGCTGCTGCCCTGCGCGGCCCGGGCGGGGGGCCGTGCGGCAACCGGCGCGTCCCGCCCGCCTGCCGGTGCCCGGGCGGGGCGCGGCGGGCCCGCGTCAGCTCACAGCAGGGCGGCGGTGGCGAAGCGCAGGACGAGCTGCGGTGCGCCGGAGAGAACGACGCCCAGGACGGCGGCGAGGCCGATGGCGGCGGCGAGGGGAGCCGGGGCCCTCGACGGCCGGGCCGGTGTGACGGCCGGTGCGGCGACGGAAGCGGTGGCCGGGGTGGGGGTGTTCGCGGGTCCACCGGCAGCAGGCTTCGCGGCCGCCGCGGCGGCCGTCGCCGCCGTACCCCCCGGAGCCCCGGCCGGAACCGGCTCCGCGGCCGGCTCCGGGGCGGGGGCGCGGAAGAGGACCGCCGTCCAGCGGAGGTAGTAGTAGAGCGCGATCACGACGTTCACGGCCATGACGACCGCGAGCCAGCCGAGCCCGGCCTCGACCGCCGCCGAGAAGACCGCCACCTTGGCGAAGAGCCCGATGATCCCCGGCGGCAGCCCCGCGAGGGCGAGCAGGAAGAAGCCCAGGGAGAGCGCGGACAGCGGGCGGGCGGCCCACAGGCCCCGGAAGTCGGTGATCCGGCCCTCCGGATGCGCGCGGGCGACCAGGGCGGTGACGCCGAAGGCACCGAGGTTCACCACCGCGTACATCAGGGCGTAGGCGACGGTGGTGCCGATGGCGTCGTTCGGGTCGTCCGTGTACGCGGCGGCGGCGATCGGCACCAGGAGGTAACCGGCCTGGCCGACGGACGACCAGGCCAGCAGGCGGACGGCGCTGTGTGCGCGGCCGGGGTTCTGGCGCAGCGCGGCCGCGTTGCCGGCCGTCATGGTGAGCGCGGCGAGCACGGCGACGACCGGTCCCCAGACCTCCGCGTGCGAGGGGAACGCCAGTACGGCCACCAGGATCAGCCCGGAGAACCCGGCCGCCTTGCCGACCACCGACAGATAGCCCGCGACGGGCACCGGCGCACCCACGTAGGTGTCGGGCACCCAGAAGTGGAAGGGCGCGGCGGCCGTCTTGAAGGCGAAGCCGACGAGGGTGAGGGCGACACCCGCGGTGGCGAGGGTGGACAGCTGTGCGGGCACCGCGTCGAGGCCGTCCGCGACCCGCGAAAGGTGCATCGCTCCGGTGGCCGCGTACACGAAGCTCACGCCGAGCAGCATGACGGCGGTGGCGGCCACGGACGACAGGAAGAACTTGAGCGCCGCCTCCGAGGAGAGCCGGCTCCCGCGGCGCAGGCCGACGAGGGCGAAGGCGGGCAGGGAGGCGACCTCCAGGGCGACGACCAGCGTCGCCAGATCGCGCGAGGCGGGCAGCAGGGCGGCACCGGCGGCCGAGGCGAGCAGCAGGAACCAGTACTCGCCGGCGGGGAGGCCGAGGTCCCGGACGGTGTGCACGGACAGCAGGGCCGTCAGCAGCGCCCCGCCCAGCACGAGGAACTGGATGGCGAGCGCGAACGGGTCGGCCGCGTAACTGCAGGTGTCCGGCGCGGTCGTGAGGCAGAAGGTGCGCCGGTCGCCGTCGAGCAGCGGCAGCAGCGACAGCACCGCGAGGACGAGGCCCCCGAGCGCGAGGGCGCCGAGCAGCGGCTTGCGGCGCTCGGGGAGGAAGAGGTCGGCGACGAGCACCACCAGGGCGGCACCGGCGGCGATGGCGGGCGGGGCGATCGCGAGCCAGTCGACGGACTGGACGAGGGAGGTCATCGGCTGCCTCCGGTCAGGAGCGTCTGCACGGCCGGATCGGTCAGGCCGAGGAGGACGGCGGGCCAGAGGCCGGCGAGGACGGTGAGGACGACGAGCGGGGTCCAGGCGGCGAACTCGTGGCCGCGGACATCGGTGAACACGGCGGGTGCGGCCTCGCCGCCGTCGGGTCCGTCGCCCATGCAGACGCGGCGGACGACGACGAGCAGATACGCGGCGGTGAGCAGGGTGCCGAGGGCCCCCGCCGACATGAAGACGAGGAAGGCGGGGCGGCTCAGGCCCTCGGCGGGCCGGAAGGCCCCGAAGAGGGTCAGCATCTCGCCCCAGAATCCCGCGAGTCCGGGGAGACCGAGGGAGGCGACGGCGGCGAAGGCGAGCAGCCCGCCGAGGCGGGGGGCGCGGCCGTAGAGGGCGCCCCCGGAGACACCGGCGAGACGGTCCAGGTCGGCGGTGCCGTAGCGCTCCTTGACCGCGCCGACGAGGAAGAAGAGGAGGCCGGTGATCAGGCCGTGGGCGACGTTGGCGAACAGGGCGCCGTTGACGCCGGTGGGGGTGAGGGTGGCGATGCCGAGCAGCACGAAGCCCATGTGGCCGACGGAGGAGTAGGCGATCAGGCGTTTCAGGTCGCCGCCCGCGCCGCTGCGCGCCAGGGCCAGGCAGGCGAGGGACCCGTAGACGATGCCGGCGGCGGCGAAGGCGGCCAGATACGGGGCGAGGGTCAGCATCCCGTCGGGGGCGATGGGCAGCGCGATGCGGACGAAGCCGTAGGTGCCCATCTTCAGCAGGACGCCGGCGAGGAGCACGGAGCCGGTGGTGGGGGCGGCGGTGTGGGCGTCGGGGAGCCAGCTGTGCAGCGGCCACATCGGGGTCTTCACGGCGAGGCCGATGCCGATGGCGAGGACCGCGATCAGTTGCGTGGTGTGACCGATCGACGACCCGTTGTCAGCGGCGAGTGCCACCATGTCGAACGTGCCGCCGCGGAGACCGAGGAGGAGGAGGCCGAGCAGCATCACGACGGAGCCGAGCAGCGTGTAGAGGATGAACTTCCAGGCCGCCCGTTCCCGGCCCTCGCCGCCCCAGCGGGCGATGAGGAAGTACATCGGGATGAGGACGGTCTCGAAGGCCAGGAAGAAGAGGAGGAGGTCGAGGACGGCGAAGGTGGCGAGGGTGCCGCCCTCCAGGAGGAGGAGCAGCGCCACATACCCCTTGGCAGAAGAAGAGGAAGCGGCGGAGGCGCCCGGGGTTCCGCCGGGCCCGCGGTAGTAGGCGTGGACCGCGCAGAGGAAGGTCAGCAGCGAGGTCAGGACGAGAAGGGGGAGCGAGACGCCGTCGACGCCCAGGTGGATCCGGGTGTCCAGGGCGGGGATCCAGCTGACGTCCGTGGTGGCCTGCATGCGCGCCGGGTCACCGCGGTCGAAGCCCGCGGCCAGGGCGATGGACAGCAGCAGGACGGCGCCGGTGACGGTGACGCCGTGGCGGAGCACGGCCTGTTCCGGGTCGCGGCCCCTGAGTCCGGGGGGCGCGGGGAGCAGGGCGGCGGCGGAGCCGAGCAGGGGGAGAAGGACGATCGCGACGAGGAGGTACCGCATCACGGTGTCATTGAGCAGGCCACTCACGGGTCACGCTCCGGTTCCGGTGGCGACGAGGACGGCGGCTACGGCCAGGACGACGGAGCCCGCGAGCAGGGCGCCCAGATAGGTCTGCACATTGCCGGTCTGGGCACGGCGGACGGCGGCGCCCAGGAGGCCCGGTCCGGCGGCGGCACCGCGGACGTAGGTCTCGACGACCTCGCGGTCGAGGAAGTTCACCAGGCGTGCGGCGGCGCGGACGGGGCGGACGAAGACCGCGGAGTAGAGCCGGTCGAGGTGGAAGCCGGCGGCGGCGTGCCGGTGCAGCGGGCCGAGGAGGAGCCGTCCGGGGTCGGCCGGGTCGGGGGCGGAGGCGATGTCCCCGTAGGCCGGTTCGTGGGTGGCGATGGCCTCCGCCTCGGAGCGGGCGGGCTCCCCGGTCCCGGGGTGCGCGGGCACGGCCGCCGCCGGGAAGGGGCGGACCGCCGGGCGGGCCAGTGCCGTGGTGTGCCGCCAGGTGGCGTAGGTGAGGAGGATGCCGACGAGGGCGAGACCGGTGCCGAGGACGGAGGTGACCAGGGTCGGGGCGAGCGAGTCGCCGTCGAACCAGCGGGGCAGCCACCCCACGGCGGCGCCGAGCCCGGCCGCGGGGAGGAACAGCACCCAGAGCACGGCGTTCATGACCACGGGCGTGGGGCCGTGGTGCGGGGTATTGGGCGTGAGACCGGGGGCGCCGGCCGCACCGGGCTCCCCGGCCGGGCCGGCGCCGGCCGGTGCGGAGCGCGCGTCCTCGCCGTCGTCCGGGACGGTGGCCGCGGCCGGCTCCGTACTCCGGCCGGCGGCCGGTGTGGTTCCCGGGGCCGCGGCCGGAGCGGCGTCCGGAACGGCGTCCGGAGCGGCGGACGCGCGGGCGCCGGGGACGCCCATGAGGAGCCAGAGACGGGTGGCGTAGGCGGCGGTGAGGAGGGCGGTGAGCAGGCCGGCGGCGAGCACGATCCAGCCCGCGGCGGCCGGGATGCCCGGGGAGTCGCCGAGGGCGGTGTGCTCGGCGGCGCCCAGCACCGCCTCCTTGGAGAAGAAGCCGCTGAACGGCGGGACGGCGGCCAGGGCCAGCAGGGCGACCGTCATCGTCCAGAAGGCGTCGGGCGCACGCCGGCGCAGCTCCGGCATCCGGGACATGGCGGCGAGCGAGTTGGTCCCGGCGACGTGGATGAGCACGCCCGCGCCGAGGAAGAGGAGGGCCTTGAACGCTCCGTGGGTGAGGAGGTGGAAGACGGCGGCACCGCGCTCGCCGACGGCCAGGGCCCCGGTCATATAGCCGAGCTGGCCCAGGGTGGAGTAGGCGAGGACGCGTTTGATGTCGTCCTGGGCGAGGGCGGCGAGCGCGGAGCCGGCCATCGTCACGGCGGCCATCAGCCCGAGGACGACGAGCGCGACGGCGGAGGAGGTGAAGACCGGCAGCAGCCGGGCGACGAAGTAGACACCGGCGGCGACCATCGTCGCGGCGTGGATCAGCGCGGAGACCGGCGTGGGGCCGGCCATCGCGTCGGGCAGCCAGGTGTGGAGCGGGAACTGCGCGGACTTGCCCGCCACGCCCGCGAGCAGCAGCAGCGCGATCAGGGTGGGATGGGCGAGCCCGTCACCGGAGGAGGCCGCGGTGAGGACGCCGCTGATGCGGAAGGTGCCGGCCTCGTCGGCGAGCGCGAACAGGCCGATGAGGAGGGGCACGTCACCGAGCTTGGTGACGAGGAACGCCTTGAGGGAGGCGGCGCGGGCTGCCTCCGTCTCCCAGTAGTGGCCGACCAGGAAGTACGAGCAGATGCCCATGATTTCCCAGCCGACCAGCAGCACCATCAGATCGCCGGAGTAGACGACGAGCAGCATCGCGGCGGTGAAGAGGGAGACCAGGGCGGCGTAGGAGGCGTAGCGGGGGTCGTCCCGGAGGTAGCCGGTCGAGTAGAGCTGCACGCAGGTGGCGACGGTGCCGACGAGCACGGCGACCAGCACCGCGAACCCGTCCAGGTGCAGGGCGAGATCGATCGGGACGGATCCGGTGGGCGTCAGCCGGGTCCCGGCGTCCAGGGCCTCGCCGCCGCCCTGGCGCACGGCGGTGAACCCGGCCAGGATCGCGGCCGCGAGGGTCGGCAGCACGGCGAGGGGCCGCACGAAGCCGGGGGCCCGCCGGCCGGTGAGCAGGATCGCCGCGGCGCCGAGGAACGGCAGGAGGGGGACGAGGACGGCAAGGGTCGTGGTCGTCACGCGGCGGCCTCTGCCTTCTGTTCCGGTGCCTGCTGGGTGCCGTCCGCCGCCGCGGCGGTGGTCCCGTCCGGGCCGGTGTCCGGGCCGCGTCCGCCGGGTTCGGCGGTGTCCCGGAGCCGGTCGATGTCGGAGCTTCCCCGGTTGCGGTACACGAGGAGGACGATGGCGAGGCCGATGCCGATCTCGGCGGCGGCGATGGTGATGGTGAAGAGGGTCAGCGCCTGCCCGGCGTGCAGGGTGTCGCGGAGCCAGACGTCGAAGGCGACCAGGTTGAGGTTGACGGCGTTGAGCATCAGCTCGACCGACATGAGGACCAGGATCGCGTTGCGCCGGGCGAGGACGCCGTAGAGGCCGGTGCAGAAGAGGAGGGCGGCCAGCACGGCGGGATAGGCGAGATGCATCAGCCCTGCTCCTTGTCGTCCCGGTCGCCGTTCCGGCCGGTGCCGCTCCCGTTCCCGGCGCTGCCGCCGCGCGTGCCGCCGGCGCTGCTTCCGGCACCGCCGCCGCGGCCGGTGGTGTTTCCGGACCGGCCCGGGGGCGGTGTGCCGGGGCCGGCCGGCGGAGTGGCCGGGGTGCCGTTTCTGCGGGAGAGGACGATCGCCCCGACGAGGGCGGCGAGCAGCAGCACGGACAGCGCCTCGAACGGCAGCACCCAGTGGCTGAACAGCATCCGGCCGGAGGCCTCCGTGCTGCCCCGCGCGGGCCCGTCCAGGTCGATCCAGGTGGTGCGGAAGGCGTCCACGACCACCCAGACCAGGGTCACCGCGGCCACCGACGCAACCGCCAGCGCGACCGGGCGGTTGCCCGAATCCGCGTCCGGGGAGCGGCCGATGGGCGCCCTGGTCAGCATCAGCCCGAAGAGCAGCAGGACCACCACCGAGCCCACGTAGATCAGCACCTGCACCCAGGCGATGAACTCGGCCGTCAGCAGCAGGTACTCGACGGCCAGTCCGCCGAGCGCCACGACCAGCCAGAGCGCGGCGTGCACCAGTTGCCGGGTGGTGACGGTGACGACCGCAGCGCCCAGGGTGACCAGGCCAACCAGCAGGAAGGCGATCTCCACACCGGAGGTCGACAGAAAGCCCCGGGTCTGCTCGGAGGCGGCCAGGGTTCCGGCGGCGAGGAGCGCCGGACCGGTCCCGGTCATGCGCCGCCCTCCCGCCGCTGCTCCGGCTGCTCCGGCCCGCCCGGCTGCTGTCCGCCCGCCGCCTGCTCGGCCTCGGCCGCCTGCTCGGCCGCCGCGATCTTGTCGGCGGTCTTGCGGGCCGCCGCGATCTCCTTCGGCTCCTCGGCCGCCGCGTCGAGCGCGGGCGGGGCGGGCACCGTCCACATCCACTCGCGGAGCTTGTCGCGCTCGTGGGTGAGTTCGAGAATGTCGGTCTCGGCGTACTCGAACTCCGGTGACCAGAACAGCGCGTCGAAGGGGCAGACCTCGATGCAGATGCCGCAGTACATGCAGAGCGCGAAGTCGATGGCGAACCGGTCGAGCACATTGCGGCTGCGTTCGCGCCCGCCCGGCGCGGCCGGGGGCACCGTCTCCTTGTGCGAGTCGATGTAGATGCACCAGTCCGGGCACTCCCGGGCGCAGAGCATGCAGACCGTGCAGTTCTCCTCGAACAGCCCGATCACACCGCGCGAGCGCGGCGGCAGTTCGGGCTGCACATCCGGGTAACGGGCGGTGTGCGCGCGCCGCGTCATCGTCCGCAGCGTCACGGCCAGCCCCTTGGCGAGGCCGCTGCCCGGCATGGGGGACATCAGGAAATCACCACCTTGACGACACCGGTGAGCGCGATCTGCGTGAGCGCGAGCGGGACGAGCACGGTCCAGGCGAGCTTCTGCAACTGGTCCTCGCGGAGCCTCGGGTAGCTGACCCGCAGCCAGATGACGACGAACGCGAGCAGCCCGGTCTTGAGCAGGGTCCAGACCCAGCCGAGTCCGTCGGCCGCGAACGGCCCGTGCCAGCCGCCGAGGAAGAGCACGGCGGTCAGCGCGCAGAGCACGACGATCCCCGCGTACTCGGCGAGCAGGAACAGCGCGAAGCGCAGACCGGTGTACTCGGTGTACGCGCCGAAGATGATCTCGGAGTCGGCCACCGGCATGTCGAACGGCGGCCGCTGCAGCTCCGCGAGCCCGGCCGTGAAGAAGACCAGCGCGCCGGTGATCTGCCACGGCACCCACCACCACTGGAAGCCGTCCACGATGCCGGTGAGCGACACCGTCCCGGCGGCCATCGCCACGGAGGCGGCGGCCAGCAGCATCGGCAGCTCGTACGCCAGCAGCTGGGCGGCCGTGCGGAGGCCACCGAGCAGCGAGAACTTGTTCGCCGACGCCCAGCCGCCCATCAGTGAGCCGAGCACGCCGACGCCCAGCACCGCCAGCACGAAGAAGATGCCCGCGTCCAGGGACTGGCCGACGGCGTCCCCCGGGCCGACCGGGATGGCGACCAGCACCAGCAGATACGGCAGCAGCGCGACGGCGGGCGCGAGCTGGAAGACGCGCCGGTCGGCCCGCGCCGGGACGATGTCCTCCTTCTGCGCGAACTTGACGCCGTCCGCCACCAGTTGGGCCCAGCCGTGGAAGCCGCCCGCGTACATCGGGCCGAGCCGGCCCTGCATATGGGCCATGACCTTGTGTTCGGTCTGGCCGACCACGAGCGGCAGGACGAGGAACGCCAGGAAGACCGCGAGCAGCCGCCATACGACGTCGAGCACGTCGCTCACGAGTCGCCTCCCGCGGAGTCGGAGCCGGAGTCGGAGCCGGAGTCCGCGTCGGAGCCGGAGTCCGTGTCAGGGCCGGAGTCCGTGTCGGAGCCGGAGTCCGCGTCGGGGCCGGGGTTGAGCCAGGGCGCGTCCGGGGAGCGCGGCGCCGGCTTCCGCCCGGCGGACTCCCCCGCCGGGCGCTTCCCGGCCGCGCGTCCGCTGTCGCCCGGGCCGCTGTCCTTCGGGCCGCTCCCGCGCGGGCCGCTCTCCGGCGTACCGGTGTCCCGGGCGGGCTCGTCCGTTCCCGTCGCGGGCGGGGCCGCCGCGCCGTCCGGGGGCGTTCCCTCCCGCTCCGCCGCCCGCTGGCTCGCGGAGCCGGCGCTCGCGCTGCGGGCCCGGCGCGGCCTGCGCTCGGCCGCGCCCGCCGGGGCGGCGGCGCCCGCCGCACCGGCCCGGCCCGCCGCACCGGCCGCCCGCGCACCGCGGGCGGCGCGGGTGGGCGCCGGGGGCAACTGGCCCTTCAAAGGGCCCCATTCGTTCGGGTCCGGCACGCCCGGCGGCAGCATCTGCCGCCGCTTGGGCCCGCCGTGCCCGGACTCGCCGGGCTCCTTGGCTCCCGGCCACGCCTTGGCGACCCGGGCCGCCAGGACGAAGTCCTTGCGCAGCGGGTGCCCCTCGAAGTTCTCGGGGAGCAGCAGCTTCTCCAGTCCGGGGTGGCCGGTGAAGCCGATGCCGAACATCTCGTGCGTCTCGCGCTCGTGCCAGGTCGCGCCCGCGTACACGCCGGAGGCGGTGGGCAGTTCGGCGGCGTCGTGCGGGACGGTCGTCCGGACGAGCAGCCGCCGCACGCCCGTTCCGGAGGCGGCGTCGGGCAGGGAGACGAGGTGCGCGGCCACCAGGAAGCCGGTGCCGGGCTCGTCCACGGCGCTCAGCCAGTCGAAGTACGTGCAGCGGAGCGCGTCCCGGGCGATCTCCAGGGCGAGCACCCAGGAGGCGGCCGGCACATCGACGGTGAGCAGGTCGTAGGCGTCCGAGGCCGTCGCCCCGGCACCGAACAGTTCTTCGGCGGCCCCGGGGAGCCAGCCGACGGGCGGCTGTCCGGCGGCGGTGCCGCCGTCGGCCTCGGCGGGCCCGTCGGCCTCGTCGGGCCGGTTCGGCTCGGTCATCGGTCGCCCTCCTCGGGGGCGGTCGGCGGCTTCGGCGCGCTGCCGGGGTGCCCGGGCCCGGCCGCCGGGCCCTCCTCCGCCGGGGACGCGGTGGACGGGCGGTCGGCAGGTGGCTCGGGCGGGGCGGCGCCGGCCGCGGTGCCGCCGCCGGAACGCGGTTCGCCGGCGGCCGTCTCGGCCGCCGCTGCCGCCGGGGTGGGCTCGTCCGCGGCGCCCGCTCCCGGGCCGGGGTCCGTACCGTCCCCCGCCGGGGCGGGCGGTGCCTGGACCGGTCCGCTGCGGAGCTGGGCCGCCGTGGGGCGGCGCCCGGCGGCCGGCCCGGTCCCGGGTCCGTACCGCTCGCCCAGCGACTCCCGCGCGATCTTCTCCTGGAGCTTGAGGATGCCCTGGAGCAGCGCCTCCGGCCGGGGCGGGCAGCCGGGGACGTAGACGTCGACGGGGATGATCTGGTCCACGCCCTTCGTCACCGAGTACGAGTCCCAGTACGGGCCGCCGCAGTTGGAGCAGGCGCCGAAGGAGATGACGTACTTCGGCTCGGGCATCTGTTCGTACAACCGGCGGACCGCGGGCGCCATCTTGTCGGTGACCGTGCCGGAGACCACCATCAGGTCGGCCTGGCGCGGGCCGGGCGCGAAGGGGATGACGCCGAGCCGGATGAAGTCGTGCCGGGCCATCGACGCGGCGATGAACTCGATCGCGCAGCAGGCGAGTCCGAAGTTGAAGACCCAGAGGCTGTAGCGGCGGCCCCAGTTGAGGACCACCTTCATCGGCTCGGGCGCGAGCCGGGAGAGCACGCCGAGACGGCGCGGCTCCGGCAGGAACTCGGGGCCGGCGGAGGCTCCTTGACCGGCGGGGCCACCGTGCTGGGCGGGGCCGCCGGGGCCGCCGGCCGTGTTCGTCACGTCCATTCCAGGACGCCCTTCTTCCAGGCGTACAGCAGGCCGACGGCGAGGAAGCCGAGGAAGACGAACATCTCCACCAGCGTGACGCCGCCGAAGCCCGGCGCGGCGAAGACCGTCGCCCACGGAAACAGGAAGATCGAGTCCACGGCGAAGATCACGTACAGGAAGGCGTAGACGTAGTAGCGGACCTGGGTGTGCGCCCAGCCCTCGCCCACGGGGTCGACCCCGCACTCGTACGTCAGCAGCTTCTCCGGTGTGGGCACCACCGGCCGGAGCAACCGCCCGGCCGTGAACGCCACGACGACGAAGAGCACCCCGACGGCGGCGAGCACGCCGACGACCGCGTAGCCCTCGAAGTAATCCGCCGCCAACTGGACAGGTGCCGTGCGTACGGTCGGCTCCAGCACGTCCGCCCCTCGTTACTCGGCTGCGTTCTCTCCACGTCGTCCGAACGTCTTCCCGACGCCGTCCACACTCTCTTCACGACGTCCGCACGGGCGCCCTCCCGGCCGTCCGTCCGACGATCTGTACGCAGGGAGTCTAGGCCCTGCCCGCCCGCGTGTGAGCAGCCCGTACCGCACCTGGTGGGGGAACGGTGGGGTTGTCCCCACCCCCGGCCCCCGGGCGTCCCCATGGCGCGGGCCCCGCCCCCTCCGGCAGGCTGAGCGCATGACCGACACTTCCGCTGCCCGCGCCACCCGCCGCCCCGGGCCGCGGGGAGGAGGCGCGGACGGGACGGGCCGGGCCCCGGAAGACCGCGAGCGGCTCGCGTCGCCCGGCTTCGCTTACGGGGCGCAGACCTGGCGGGAGATCGCGCATCTCCTCGCCAATCTGCCGCTGGGTGTCGCGGGGTTCGCCTATGTGTCGGTGTGGCTGTACGCGGGCGCGGCGCTCTCCGTGACGGTGATCGGTCTGCCGGTGCTGGCCCTCGGGCTTCTGGGGGCACGCCAGTTCGGCAAGCTGGAGCGGGCCCGCGCACGGGTACTGCTGGCCCTGCCGGTCGAGGAGCCGAGCCCCATCCGGGGCCGCGCGCACGGCGGTTTCTTCCCCTGGCTGTGGAGCAGCCTGAAGGACCCGGTGGGCTGGCGGACCGTGCTGTACTCGCTGATCAGGCTGCCGTGGGGGGTGCTCACCTTCACCGTGACCCTCGTCTCGCTCTTCGCCGCCTGGCCCGTGCTGGGGTGGACGGCGCGGGCGCTGACGCACGGTGACCGGGCGATGGTGCGGGGGCTGCTGTCGCCCTCGGACGAACTGGAGCGGCGCATCGCCGAGCTGGAGTCGGGCCGGGGGACGGTGGTGGACACGGCCGCCGCCGACCTGCGCCGCATCGAACGCGACCTGCACGACGGAGCACAGGCCCGCCTCGTCGCCCTCGCCATGGACCTCGGCCTCGCCAAAGAAAAACTCCTCGAAGACCCCCAAGCCGCCGCCAAAATGGTCGACGAAGCCCACGGCGAAGTGAAAACCGCCCTCCGCGAACTCCGCGACCTCGCCCGCGGCATCCACCCCGCCATCCTCACCGACCGCGGACTCGGCCCCGCCCTCTCCCACCTCGCCGCCCGCTGCACCGTCCCCGTCACCGTCACCACCGACCTCCCCCACCGCCCCGCACCCGCCATCGAAGGCATCGCCTACTTCACCGTCTCCGAACTCCTCCAGAACATCAGCAAACACAGCGGGGCGCGGACGGCCCGGGTGGAGATGTGGCGGAGCGGCGACCGGCTGCTGGTCCAGGTGCGGGACGACGGCAAGGGCGGCGCGAGCCCGGACGGGGGCAGCGGCCTGACCGGGCTGGCGGAGCGGCTGGAGGCGGTGGACGGGCTGTTCGTCCTGGACTCGCCGCCGGGCGGGCCGACCACGGTGACGGCCGAACTGCCGTGGCGCGAGCGGCCTGCGAGCTGAGCACGCCCGGCCCGCCACGGGCCGGCGGTTCCCTTCCGGCCTCCCGCCCCTCCGGCCCGCTCCGGCCTGCTCCGGACCGCTCGGCTCCGGCCCGCTCCGGACCGGCGGCCGCGGCGCTCCCCCGGCCACCTCCTCACCCGTCTCCCCCGGCCCGCCTCTCCCCCGCCGGTGGGGAAAACCCCACCCGCGGACGCCGACCCGCTCCATGGCCCCGCCGGCCCCCGCCGCCGCAGCATGGAACCACCCCCACCCGGCGGACCGCGCGGCACCGGCCCCGCGGCCACCACGGCAGAACGGACGGACGACACCATGGCCACCGCGTACGACGCATCGGAGACCCGCGTCCGCAGGCTGCCGGCGGCGCTGCGCGCGCCGCTGGAGGGCCGGACCTGGCGCGAATTCCTCTATCTGCTGCTCAATCTGCCGATGGCGCTGGTGATGTTCGTCTTCGCGGTCTCGATGACGGCCACCGGTCTCGGGCTGCTCGTCACCTTCCTCGGCGTTCCCGTGCTCGCCGCCGCCCTGGCCGGCTGCCGGGCGCTGGGCGCGGTGGAGCGCGGCCGGGCGCGGATGCTGCTGGACCTGGACGTCGGGGCGCCGGCGCCGGTGCGTCCGGAGGCTCCCGGGATGTTCGCGTGGGTCGGGGCGCTCCTCAAGAGCGGGGTCTCCTGGCGGCATCTGCTCTACGCCGTGGTGCACTTCCCGTGGGCGGTGTTCGGCTTCTCCGTCGCGGTCTCCCTGTGGACGTCCGGCTGGTCGCTGCTGCTCTACCCGCTCTGGTTCCCGTTCCTGCCGGACGGCGCCGGTCCGTCGGGTATCCAGCTCTACGGCGACGGGCGCGGCACCACCTTCTATCTCGACACCCCGTTCGAAATCCTGCTGACGGGCGCCGCCGGTTTGCTGGTCGTTCTGGCGACGCCGTGGGTGTTCCGCGGGATGACGATGGTGGACCGGGGGCTGGTCGCCGGTCTGCTGGGGCCCTCGCGGCTGGCCGCCCGGGTCTCGGAGCTGGAGTCGGGGCGGGGGACGGTGGTGGACACGGCCGCCGCCGACCTGCGCCGCATCGAACGCGACCTGCACGACGGAGCACAGGCCCGCCTCGTCGCCCTCGCCATGGACCTCGGCCTCGCCAAAGAAAAACTCCTCGAAGACCCCCAAGCCGCCGCCAAAATGGTCGACGAAGCCCACGGCGAAGTGAAAACCGCCCTCCGCGAACTCCGCGACCTCGCCCGCGGCATCCACCCCGCCATCCTCACCGACCGCGGACTCGGCCCCGCCCTCTCCCACCTCGCCGCCCGCTGCACCGTCCCCGTCACCGTCACCACCGACCTCCCCCACCGCCCCGCACCCGCCATCGAAGGCATCGCCTACTTCACCGTCTCCGAACTCCTCCAGAACATCAGCAAACACAGCGGAGCCCGCCGGGCCACCGTCGACATCTGGCGCGCCGGCGACCGGCTGATGCTGCAGGTCTCCGACGACGGGGCCGGCGGCGCGACGGCGGCCATGAGCGCCGACGGTCCGGCTCCGGGGACGGGACTGGCCGGGCTGGCGGAGCGGGTCGAGGCGGTGGACGGGGTCCTCGCCGTGGACTCCCCCGCCGGCCGCGGCACCGTGGTCACCGCCGAGCTGCCCTGGAGGGACTGACCGGCGCGGGGCCCGCCGCGGCGGTGTTCCCCGTCCCGGCGGCGTTCCGTCCCGGCGGCCCCGCCCCCTCGGCTCCGTGTCCGGCCGGCGACAGCCGCGCGCCGGTATCCGATACCTGGGATGCTGGTGCCGACCGTCGGGGGATCGCGGAGCTGGGGGACGAGGACGTGAACGACAGGGACAGCACGGCACGGACACGGGAGCGGGAGAACACCGGGGTGCGCGTGGTCATCGCCGAGGACTCGGTCCTCCTGCGGGAGGGCCTGACCCGGCTGCTCACCGACCGGGGCCACGAGGTCGTCGCCGGGGTGGGGGACGCGGAGGCACTGCTCAAGGTCATCGGGGAGCTGGCGGCCGACGGGGCGCTGCCGGACGTGGTGGTCGCCGACGTGCGGATGCCGCCCACCCACACCGACGAGGGCGTGCGGGCGGCGGTGCGGCTCCGCCGCGAGCACCCGGGGGTCGGGGTGCTGGTGCTGTCGCAGTACGTGGAGGAGCAGTACGCGACCGAGCTGCTGGCGGCGAGCAGCCGGGGCGTCGGCTATCTGCTCAAGGACCGGGTCGCCGAGGTGCGGGAGTTCGTCGACGCGGTGGTGCGCGTCGCCGCCGGCGGCACCGCCCTGGACCCGGAGGTCGTCGCCCAGCTCCTGGGCCGCAGCCGCAAGCAGGACGTGCTGGCGAACCTCACCCCGCGCGAGCGGGAGGTGCTGGGGCTGATGGCCGAGGGACGGACGAATTCGGCCATCGCGCGCCAGTTGGTGGTGAGCGACGGCGCGGTGGAGAAGCATGTGAGCAACATCTTCCTGAAGCTCGGCCTCTCACCGAGTGACGGGGATCACCGCCGGGTGCTGGCGGTGCTCACCTATCTGAAGTCCTGACCGCATCCCGGAGAGGCCTTCGCGGCGCGGGCCGCGCCGTGCACAGGCGTACGGCCGCACGGGCGCGCGGGCCCCGGCCGAGCCCTTCGGGCGGCCGCCGGGCGGCCCCTCCGCCCCGCCGGTCCGGCCGCCCGGCGGGGGCGGAAGAGAGGCGGTCACCGGAGTGTTGGACCATGGGCCGGGCGGGGCGTCGCAACGGTTCGCCCGAGCCGCGGCCCCGGGTGCCGGCGAGTACCGCCGGAAGGCCGGTCCGCGGGAACCCCGGCGGGGGACGGAACGGGCCGGGAACGGCCGCGGGAAGCACGAAGAGGGACCGAGGCGGGAGAGAAAGGAGAGGCGGAGGCAGCCGGCCATGAGCACCACCGGAGAACGCCCGGAAAGGCACGGGGGAATGGCGGAAATGACCGATGCTGACCTCTCATGTCCGTCTCATAATCATGTCCACCATATGAACTATCCAGGGAAGGCCACCCTTACCGACGTAGAGTGGCCAGCGGGACGGCCGGCCGACGTGTCCGGATCCCGGAGTCGCCGCCTCAAGGGAGGTCCAGTTCAGTGACCAGCCAGGTCAGTAGCCCAGCCGAGCAGGACGGCGGGGCAGCCGCCGGGGACCGCGCGGCCGGCGCCGCGCCCGGCGCGCCGGGCAAGGAAGTCCACCGCCTCGACCGTGTGATCATCCGCTTCGCGGGTGACTCGGGCGACGGCATGCAGCTGACGGGTGACCGCTTCACCTCGGAGACCGCCTCCTTCGGCAACGACCTCTCCACGCTGCCCAACTTCCCCGCCGAGATCCGCGCCCCCGCCGGCACCCTGCCCGGCGTCTCCAGCTTCCAGCTGCACTTCGCCGACCACGACATCCTCACCCCGGGTGACGCGCCGAACGTCCTGGTCGCGATGAACCCGGCCGCGCTCAAGGCCAACCTCGCCGACCTGCCGCACGGCGCGGAGATCATCGTCAACACCGACGAGTTCACCAAGCGCGCCATGGCCAAGGTCGGCTACGCCGCCAGCCCGCTGGACGACGGCTCCCTGGAGGCGTACCGGGTGCACCCGGTGCCGCTGACCACCCTGACCGTCGAGGCCCTGAAGGGCTACGACCTCTCCCGCAAGGACGCCGGCCGCTCCAAGAACATGTTCGCGCTGGGCCTGCTGTCGTGGATGTACCACCGGCCGACCGAGGGCACCGAACGCTTCCTGCGCAGCAAGTTCGCCAAGAAGCCGGAGATCGCCGAGGCGAACGTCGCGGCCTTCCGCGCGGGCTGGAACTTCGGCGAGACCACCGAGGACTTCGCGGTCTCCTACGAGGTGGCCCCGGCCGCCGCCGCGTTCCCCGCCGGCACGTACCGCAACATCTCCGGCAACCTCGCGCTGTCCTACGGGCTGATCGCCGCGTCTCAGCAGGCGGACCTCCCGCTCTACCTGGGCTCGTACCCGATCACCCCGGCCTCGGACATCCTGCACGAGCTGTCCAAGCACAAGAACTTCGGTGTGCGCACCTTCCAGGCCGAGGACGAGATCGCCGCCATCGGCGCGGCGCTCGGTGCGGCCTTCGGCGGGGCGCTGGCGGTGACCACCACCTCCGGCCCCGGGGTCGCGCTCAAGTCCGAGACCATCGGGCTCGCCGTCTCCCTGGAACTGCCGCTGCTGGTCGTGGACATCCAGCGCGGCGGCCCCTCCACCGGCCTGCCCACCAAGACCGAGCAGGCCGACCTGCTGCAGGCCATGTACGGCCGCAACGGCGAGGCTCCGGTGCCGGTCGTCGCCCCGGCGACCCCGGCGGACTGCTTCGACGCCGCGATCGACGCCGCCCGGATCGCGCTCGCCTACCGCACCCCGGTCTTCCTGCTCTCCGACGGGTACCTCGCCAACGGCTCCGAGCCCTGGCGCATTCCCGAGGTCGAGGACCTGCCCGATCTGACCGTGCGCTTCGCCTCCGGCCCCAACCACGAACTGGCCGACGGCACCGAGGTGTTCTGGCCCTACAAGCGCGACCCGCACACCCTCGCGCGCCCCTGGGTCGTTCCCGGCACCCCCGGTCTCGAACACCGCATCGGCGGCATCGAGAAGCAGGACGGCACAGGCAACATCTCCTACGACCCGGCCAACCACGACTTCATGGTCCGCACCCGCCAGGCCAAGATCGACGGCATCGAGGTCCCGGACCTCCTGGTCGACGACCCGTCCGGTGAGGCGAAGGTGCTGGTCCTGGGCTGGGGCTCGACCTACGGCCCCGTCACGGCCGCGGTGCGCCGCGTCCGCGCCGGGGGCCGTTCCGTCGCCCAGGCCCATCTGCGCCATCTCAACCCCTTCCCGCGGAATCTGGGCGAGGTGCTGAAGCGGTACGACCGGGTGGTCGTACCGGAGATGAACCTCGGCCAGCTCGCCGCCCTGCTGCGGGCGAAGTACCTGGTCGACGCCCGCTCGTACAACCAGGTGAACGGAATGCCGTTCAAGGCCGAGCAGCTCGCCGGCGTGGTCAAGGAGGCCATCGATGACTGAGACAGCGACGGAGGGGAGCACCGCGGGGGCGGCGAACGGCAGGTCCGCCACCCCGTTCGAGGCGCTCTCCCTGGTGCCCCGCGCCGAGGCCCCGCAGTCGATGAAGGACTTCAAGTCGGACCAGGAGGTCCGCTGGTGCCCCGGCTGCGGTGACTACGCCGTACTGGCCGCCGTGCAGGGCTTCATGCCCGAGCTGGGGCTGGCCAAGGAGAACATCGTCTTCGTCTCCGGCATCGGCTGCTCCTCCCGCTTCCCGTACTACATGAACACCTACGGGATGCACTCGATCCACGGCCGCGCGCCCGCGATCGCGACCGGTCTCGCCTCCTCCCGGCGCGACCTGTCCGTCTGGGTCGTCACCGGCGACGGCGACGCGCTCTCCATCGGCGGCAACCACCTCATCCACGCGCTGCGCCGCAACGTCAACCTCAAGATCCTGCTCTTCAACAACCGGATCTACGGGCTGACCAAGGGCCAGTACAGCCCGACCTCCGAGCTCGGCAAGATCACGAAGTCGACGCCGATGGGCTCGCTGGACGCGCCCTTCAACCCGGTGTCGCTCGCGATCGGCGCCGAGGCGTCCTTCGTCGCCCGCACGGTCGACTCCGACCGCAAGCACCTCACCGAGGTGCTGCGCCAGGCCGCCGCCCACCCCGGCACCGCGCTGGTGGAGATCTACCAGAACTGCAACATCTTCAACGACGGCGCCTTCGAGGTACTCAAGGACAAGCAGCAGGCGAAGGAAGCCGTCATCCGCCTCGAACACGGCCGGCCGATCCGCTTCGGCCTCCCGTGGAGCGAGGAGGAGGGCGGCGACGGCCTCGGCTCCAAGGGCGTCGTCCGCGACCAGGCCACCGGCGACCTCCTGGTCGTCGACGTGACGGCCGAGAACGCCGCCGCCGTCCTGGTCCACGACGCCCACGCCACGTCCCCGACCACGGCCTTCGCCCTCTCCCGGCTGGCCGACGCGGACACCCTGCACCACACGCCCATCGGCGTGCTGCGCAGCGTCGAGCGCCCGGTCTACGACACCCTCATGGCCGACCAGCTGGAGGCCGCCGTGGAGCGCCACGGCAAGGGCGACCTGTCCGCCCTCCTGCACGGCAACGACACCTGGACGGTCGCGGGCTGACCCGCCCGCCCCGAACCGGGCTCCGAGGCAAGGGCCGCTGCCCCCGGGCAGCGGCCCTTGCCCGTGCCGGGCCCCGCCTCTCTCGTCATGACCATGGAGCGATACGGACATGACAGGTACCCCCCGGCGGCGTTACCGTCGTTGCTGTCGCCGTGCCGCCCCAGGAGGAACCCCTTGAAGCCGATGAGCGAGCACCGGACCGGGCTGGTCTACGGATTCGCCGCCTACGGGATCTGGGGCCTCTTCCCGCTCTACTGGCCGCTGCTGGAACCCGCCGACGCGGTGGAGATCCTGGCGCACCGCATGGTGTGGTCGCTGGCCGTGGTCGGGCTCGTGCTGCTGGTGCTGCGCCGCTGGTCCTGGCTGCGTCCGCTGCTGCGGCAGCCCCGGCGGATCGGGCTGATCGCCCTGGGCGCCACTCTGATCTCGGCCAACTGGGGCCTGTACATCTGGAGCGTCAACTCCGGCCATGTCGTCGAGGCCGCCCTCGGCTACTTCATCAACCCCCTGGTCAGCATCGCCTTCGGGGTCCTGCTGCTGCGCGAGCGGCTGCGGCCCGCGCAGTGGTCGGCCGTCGGCATCGGCGCCGTCGCGGTGCTCGTGCTCACCCTCGGCTACGGCGAACTGCCGTGGATCGCCCTCTCGCTGGCCCTGTCCTTCGCTCTCTACGGCCTGGTCAAGAAGCACGTGGGGCTGGACGGCCTGGAGTCCCTGGCCGCCGAGACCTCCCTGCAGTTCCTGCCGGCCCTGGGCTTCCTGCTCTTCCTGGGCTCGCGTGGCGAGAGCACCTTCACCACCGAGGGCACCGGGCACGCCGTGCTCCTCATCAGCGCCGGCGCGGTCACCGCGCTCCCGCTGGTCTGCTTCGGCGGCGCCGCCGTCCGGCTGCCGCTGTCCACGATCGGCCTGCTGCAGTACCTGACCCCGCTCACCCAGTTCGTCCTGGGTGTCGCCGTCTTCCACGAGGAGATGCCGCCGGAGCGCTGGGCCGGCTTCTCCCTGGTCTGGCTGGCCCTGTCCCTGCTGACCTGGGACGCGCTCCGCACCGCGCACCGGACCCGGGGCGACCTCCGCCGGGCGGGCGCCGCGGCGGCGGAGAAGGCCGCGGCCGAGGCGGCGGCCGCCGTGGAGGCGGCGGAGAGGACGGGCACCGGGCCAGGCACCGGACCCGGCGGCGCGGACCGCCCCCGTACGGATCTCCCCCTGGCGGGCCCCGTCACCGAGACCGAGGCGGCGGCCGCCGCCCGCGCGGAGGGCCCGGGTACCACGGGTTCCTGAGCCGTCCGGATGGCGGGCCGGGAACGGCGGACCCGGGACGCCCGCGGCCTCGTACGGGCGGGCGGAGGGGGCCCGTCAGCCGCCGAGCGCGCCGAGCCGGGTCATCATGCCGAGGACGTCGGAGACCACCCAGTACTCGGCGAAGCGGCGCCCCTCGGCGCGGAAGATGTCGTGGCCGGTGAAGCTGATACGGGTGCCGGGCGGGGCAGTGGTGCCGGGGATTCCGCCCTGGTAGGTGCCGTGGAAGGTCCAGCGGGCGGCGAGCCGGTCCCCGTCGATGACCGGGCCGACGTCGAGGGTGGTGTTGATGTCACCGAAGAGGGCGTGGGACTGGCGGATCGCTTCGACGGCACCGTCCGGGCCGTGTACCTCGCGGTCGGGCCAGTGGCCGGTGAAGCCGGGGGTCAGGATCTCGGGCGCCAGGTCGTAGTCGCCGCCCCAGAGGTCCTGCAGCCAGTGCCGGTAGAGCTGTTCGAGATGGTCCATGCAGCCCAGTCTGCGGCGGACGGAGGGCCGCGTCACCCCGGGAGACATCACCGGGGCGGGACACTCCGGCCCCTCAGCTCAGTCCTCCAGGTCGTCCAGCAGGGCCGCGACGTCCAGGTCCACCGGGAACGCCCCGCCGACCTCGACGCTCTGCTTGCCGGTGACGCGCTGGACCTCGCGGTAGGCGTCCCCGGAGAGCTCGTGCACCAGCACGGCCGGCTCCGGTTCGAGCTCGATCCGCCAGTAGGCGGGCACCTTGGCCTGGGCATAGAGGGCGGGCTTGAGGATGCGGTCGGCCGCGCGGCTGTGCGGTGTGACGATCTCCGCCAGCAGCAGCACGGCCTCCAGGGGAACCGCGACCGTGTCCCGCCGGACGGCCGACCGGTCCACCACCACGATGTCGGGGATGAACAGCCGGGACTCGCCGATCACGATGGACGCCGCGGCAAGGAGAAAAGGGGCCCCGGCGGCGGCGATCGCGTCATCGATACCGCGTGCGAGACACTGGGAAGCAATCTGGTGCGCCAAGCCGGGCGCCGGAGACATCATCAGCGCACCGTCCACCAGCTCATAGCGGGCGCGTGCCGGATGCTCGGGGAGGGCGAGGACGTCTTCCACGGTCCAGGGACCTTCGTGGTCGTCCACGCACTTGTGCTTCATGACGCTCATCGAGTCGTCACCGCCTCCTCCTCGCGCGTCCCGGCAGCGGCATCCATGCGGTCTGTATCCCGCCGAGTCTCGGCCTCCGCTGCATACCTGCGAGGGAGGATGCGGATGGGACCCCCGGACGGGCTAACGCAGTCAGCAGCGGCTTGACCGCGGGCAGTCTGCTCAGTCCACGGGGAGGCCCGTTTCGCGGAGGGTGATGTTGAGGCGGCCGGTGAGGCCGAGGGCCGGGTCGGCGGTGCCCGGCAGGGTCTTCGGGACGGCGTGGTAGGCGTAGCGGGAGGGGCCGCCGAAGACGAAGAGGTCGCCGGAGGCCAGTTCGAGGTCGGTGTACGGCCTGGTGCGGGTCTCGGTGTTGCCGAAGCGGAAGACGCAGGTGTCGCCGAGGGAGAGGGAGACGACGGGGGCGGCGGAGCGTTCGTCCTTGTCCTGGTGCATGCCCATGCGGGCCGCGCCGTCGTAGAAGTTGACCAGCGCGGTGTCGGGGGCGTACGCGGCACCGGCCGCCGGGTCCCCGTAGGCCTCGGCCACGGCGCGGCGGCCCAGTTCGGCCAGCCACTCCGGCAGTTCCGCGACCCGGCCGCCGCCCGCGTCCACGGCGGTGCGGGTGTAGCGGTACGGGGACCAGTGCCAGCCCAGGCAGACCGTCTGCACGGACATCACGCCGCCGCGCGGCAGCCGGGTGTGCCGGATCGGCACCGGGCCGCGGGCCCACGCGCGGCAGGCGGCGACCAGACGGCGCTGCGCGGCCGGGTCCAGCCAGCCGGGCACATGGACCGCACCGGGCGCGATCTCCCGGCGGGCGGGCGGGAAGAGGGCGTCGGTCATGCGGGGGGCCTCACCGTTTCCGTCCCTGTCCTTTGCCTCTGCTCCGGGCTGTTCCTGCCGACGGCAGCCCGCAACTCGTTCTGCGGCTCGGCGGCTCCGCCACCGGCGACCCTAGGCGGCGGGGCGGGACGGCCGCATCCCGGATTCCGGGGCGGCCGGCACCCGGGGGCCCGGCCCTCTTCTCCCCTCGCCTCCCCCGGGCACGGCCCGTCGACCGGCCCCACTGCCCGACTGCCCGACGCCGGGGTGCGTCCGTGCGGGTGTCCGTGCGAGTGTCCGATTTCCGAACGCCCCAGTCCGGATTGCGTCTTGACGGGACAGTGGCGCGGAGCCGAACATCATGCCCACGTCAATCGAACGTTCAGCTGAACCTCCCGCCCCGCGCCCACCCAGCGCGGGGCGGCCCGCGCGATCCGTCATCCAACCGTTCGCACCCACGTCCGGAAACGGAGCCCCCATGCGCCTCACTCCCCCGCACCGCGAGCACCGCCCCGCCCGAAGACCACGTCCGCGGCCCCGCCGGGCCTCCACGGCCGCCCTCGCCACCGCCGCCGCCGTCGCGCTGCTCGCCCCGGCCGCCGTCGCGTCGGCCGCGTCCGCCGCGGAGTCCTCACCCCGGGCCGCCGCCGCGGCCCCGGACATCCCGCTCTCCGCCGTCAAGGCGCACCTCTCCGATCTGCAGTCGATAGCCTCCGCCAACGGCGGCAACCGCGCCCACGGCCGGCCCGGCTACAAGGCCGCCGTCGACCACATCAAGGCGAAGCTGGACGCCGCCGGGTACACCACCACCGTCCAGCAGTTCACTTCGAACGGCTCCACCGGCTACAACCTCATCGCCGACTGGCCCGGCGGCGACACCGGGAACGTCCTCATGGCCGGAGCCCACCTCGACTCCGTGAGCAGCGGCCCCGGGATGAACGACAACGGCTCCGGTTCGGCCGCCGTCCTGGAGACCGCGCTCGCCGTGGCGCGCGAGGGCCACCAGCCGGACCGGCACCTGCGGTTCGGCTGGTGGGGTGCGGAGGAGCTGGGCCTGGTCGGCTCCAACCACTACGTGCGCAACCTGACGAGCACCCAGCGGTCCGCGATCGGCGGCTACCTCAACTTCGACATGATCGCCTCGCCGAACCCCGGCTACTTCGTCTACGACGACGACCCGGCCATCGAGAAGGTCTTCAAGGACTTCTTCGCGGCCAAGGGCGTGCCGACGGAGATCGAGACCGAGGGCGACGGCCGCTCCGACCACGCCTCGTTCAAGAACTACGGCATCCCGGTCGGCGGTCTGTTCACCGGCGCGAGCCGCACCAAGTCGTCGGCGCAGGCGCAGAAGTGGGGCGGCACGGCCGGGCGGGCGTTCGACAGCTGCTACCACTCGTCCTGCGACACCCTGGCGAACGTCGACGACACCGCCCTGGACCGCAACAGCGACGCCCTCGCCCACGCCGTCTGGACGCTCGGCGCGGACGGCGGCGGCGGTACGGACCCGTCCGTCGTCTACGAGAACACCGAGGACGTCGCCATCCCCGACGGCACCTCGGAGGCGGTCTCCCCCGTGGCCGTGGCCGACCGTACGGGCAGCGCCCCGGCGGCGCTCAGGATCGGGGTCGACATCAAGCACAGCTACCGGGGCGATCTGGTGATCGATCTGCTGGCTCCGGACGGCACCGCGTACCGGCTGAAGGACTCCAGCAGCTGGGACGGCGCCGACGATGTGATCGCCACCTACACGGCCGACGTCTCCGGCGAGACGGCGAACGGCACCTGGAAGCTGCGGGTCCGGGACGTGTACCGCCAGGACAGCGGCTACATCGACAGCTGGAAGCTCACCTTCTGAGCCGAGCGGCGCGCAATCACCGGCCGGGCTCCGCCCCCGGCACACACGAGCCCGCGGTGGCACGGTACGCACCGTGCCACCGCGGGCTGTGCCGCGCCGGGGGCGGCCGGGTTCCGTCCGGAGAGCGGGCCGGAGGGGTCAGGCCCGGTGCGAGCCGGTGCTCCCGGCCCGCTGCCGCTCGCGCCGCCGGGCCTCGGCGGCACCGGCACCGGCGCCGCTCTCGCCGTCGTCGGTCCCCTTACCCTCCGCGCCGGGCTTCGCGTCCTCCGCGGCCCGCGCGGCCTTGGCGTCCTCCCGTGCCGCGATGTCGCGCTCCGCCGGGCAGCCGGGGCCGTCCTGGCCGAGGGCGGCACCCCCGGCACCGGCCGCGCAGCTCTTGCGCCGGATTCCGAAGATCAGGAACGCCGCCAGGACGGCGACCACGGCCCAGGTGACCGGGCTGGTCAGCACGGTCTCACGGAGGTCCGCGCTGACCTGCTGGCCGAGGACGAAGACGCCCATGACGACCACGAACCAGCCGAAGCCCTTGCGGAGCGTGTCCTGCGGGATGCGTCCCGCGACCCGTCCGCCGACCAGGCTGCCGACCACGGCCGCGGCGGTGACGATGCCCGCCAGGCCCCAGTCGATCTGCACGCTGGAGAGGTAGCCCGCCAGTCCCGCGAAGGACTTCATGGAGATCACCAGCAGCGAGGTGCCCACGGCGACGCCCATCGGGAGCCCGCCCAGCAGGGCCAGGGCCGGGACGATGAGGAAGCCGCCGCCGGCGCCGACGAGGCCGGTGACCAGGCCGACGACCACACCGTCCACCAGGACGTGCAGGACCGGCATCTCCTCGTGCTTGCTCTTGAGCTCCTTCTTGCGGCCCTTGAGCATGGCGACCGCCGTGGCGAGCATCATCAGGGCGAAGGCGATGAGCAGCACGGTCCCGGGGATGAACTCGGCCAGCCGGCCGCCCGCGTAGGCACCGGTCATACCCGCCACACCGAACAGCAGTCCGGTACGCCAGCGGACCCGGCCCGCACGGGCGTGCGAGACCAGACCGGCGAGCGAGGTGACGCCGACGACCAGCAGCGAGGTGGCGATGGCCTCCTTCGCGTCCATGCCGGCCAGGTAGATCAGGATCGGGACGGTCAGGATGGAGCCGCCGCCGCCGAGGATGCCGAGGCTGATCCCGATCAGCAGCGATCCGGCGATGACAAGTGCTATCACGCGCGGTCACCCCGCAATGACTGGATGACGGTCTTGAGGTCCGTCTTCGGTCCGCGGTTGTAGGGGAGCTTCGAGAGCATCATCCCCATGGCGCAGGTGTTGCTGAGCGCCGCGAAGGTCAGGCCCGCGCCGACGAAGGTGCCGACGAGGTGCCAGCCCGGGAGGAAGATCCCGGCGATGCCGCTGATCAGGACGATCGATCCGGCGACCAGCCGGACCTGGCGCTCCAGGTCCCAGCGGTCGGCTCCGCGCTTGACGTCGCCTCCCGCGGTCTCCCAGGCGACCATGCCGCCGTCGAGCACCCGGAGGTTGGGCAGGCCGGCCTCGGCCAGCGCCTGCTCGGCCTGGGCCGCGCGGCCGCCGGAGCGGCAGATCAGCACGACGTCCTCGTCCAGGTGCGACAGCAGCTCCTGGCGGTGCTCCTTGAGGGTGTCGAGCGGGACGTTGTAGGAGCCGGGGATGTGGACGCTCTGGAACTCGCCCGGAGTCCGAACATCCAGCAGGCGGGGGCCTCCGCCGTCCCGGATCAGCGCCTGCAGGGCGCCCGGACCGAGCTTCGCGGTGGTGGTGTCGCCCGTGGAGTTGGGGCTCATATCTGGATCCTCACTGTTTCGGGGGCGTGGGTGCACTGGGGATGCACCGGGTCATTGGGGTGGTGACCAGTGGTCTCGGGTCTCCGGAGGTCTTCCGGGAGCGGGCACCCGGCCCCGGGGGAGCCGGGTGCCCGCCGGCGGCTCGCCGGTAACGGGGGCCTGCGAGCCGGGCGGGCTCCGGCGGCGGTGTCGTCAGGGCAGGACATCTCCGCCGCCGGCGCCCGGTACGGGCCGCGCCCCGGGGGGACGGGCGCGGACCGCGCTGGGGGCCCCGGTCAGGAACGGGCCGCGGGCTCGGGCAGCAGCAGCCAGGCGCCGTAGCCGCCGAGCAGGTCGGAGACGTCCTCACGGCCGGCGTGCCGCAGCAGGCTGGCGCCGATGGAGGAGCGGTGTCCGCCCGCGCAGTGGACGACGACCGGGCGGTCCGCCGGGATCTCGTCCTGCCGCTTGGCCAGCTCGGCCAGCGGGATGTGCAGGGAGCCCTCGATGTGGCCCTCCTCGCGCTCGCCGCCGCCGCGCACGTCCACGACCACCGGTGCCTGCTCGGAGGCGAGCACCGTGCGGAGCTCGTCCGCCGTGACCCGGCTGGCCTGGGTCATCTCCGCGGCCAGGCCGGGGAAGACGCCGTCGGGGTCGCGCAGGTAGCCGGCCACGTGGTCGAAGCCGATCCGGGCGAGCCGGGTGACGAGCTCCTCCTCGCGGTCCTCCGGGGCGACGACGATGATCTCCGCGTCCGGGGCGACCACGGAGCCCGCCTGCTCGGCGAAGCGGCCGTCGGCCGGGACGTTGACGGAGCCGCGCAGGTGACCCGCGGCGAACTCCTGCGGGTCGCGGCCGTCGACGATCACCGCACCCGCGTCCCGGCGGGCCAGGAACTCCTCCACGGAAAGGGAGGGCGCCGTGGTGCTCGGGTCGAACAGCTCGTGCGACTTGCGGTTGAGGATCGCGTCGTAGACGAAGTAGCCGGGGGCGGAGGGCTGGCCCGCAGTGACCACGGCCAGGAACTGGTCCTCGTCCATCGGGGCGCAGGCGTAGTTGGTGGCGCGCTGCTCGCCGATGGTGGACTGCCGCTGGGTGGAGAGGTTCTTGCCGCAGGCGGAGCCGGCGCCGTGGGCCGGGAAGACCCGCACCTCGTCCGGGAGCGCCATCAGCTTGTTGTGGACGCTGTCGTAGAGCATCCGGCCGAGCTCGTCGGCGGTGACGCCGATGGAGGCCAGCAGGTCGGGGCGGCCGACGTCGCCGATGAAGAGCGCGTCACCGGTGAGGACGCCGTAGGGCACCTCGTCGCCGGCGTGCTCGTAGACCAGGACGCTGACGGACTCCGGGGTGTGGCCGGGGGTCTCCATGATCTGGAGGGTCACGTCACCGAGGCCGATGCGCTCGCCGTCGGTCAGCTTGCGGCTCTCGTACTCGGTCTCCGCGCGCTGCCCGTAGCCGATCCAGGCGCCGGTGCGGTCGGCGAGCTCCAGGTGGCCGGCGATGAAGTCGGCGTGGAAGTGGGTGTTGATGACGCCCACGATGGTGAAGCCGCGGTCCTGCGCGTCGGCCACGTACTCGGTGACGTCGCGGCGGGGGTCGACGACGACGGCCTTGCCGGTGGTCTCGTCGGCGATCATGTACGAGGCCTGGGAGAGGCAGTCGAGGTAGTACTGGGCGAAGAACATGCGGAGCCTCCGTGTCGGGATCTCTCAGAACTCTCTCATACCCTGGGGGGTATATAACAAGGTAAGCGATACCCAGTCGGGTATATTTCCGGCCCACGGCCGGTCATGCGGAAAATCAGCGGATCAACGGGCCGGAAAGGCCGGCGGGGCAAGCAACGTCACGGGAACGGGCGGCCCGGCGAGCCGGAAGCCGGCGCCCGCGGGCACCGGCGACCGGACCGCCGCCGGCCGGATCAGACGCGGCCGGACATCATGCCGCGCCAGTAGATGACGGGCAGGACGTACCGCTTGAACACCCACATGTCGCGGCGCTCCTTGAAGGTGTTGATCAGCGGGAAGCTCGACTTCGGCTTCAGGTCGTAGTCGAACTCCGCGAGCAGCATCTTGTCGCGCGCGGTCACCAGCGGGCACGAGGTGTAGCCGTCGTACCGCGCCCCGGCCCCGGCGCCCTTCATGGCGGCGACCAGGTGCTCCACCACCACGGGGGACTGCTTGCGCACGGCCGCGCCGGTCTTGGACGTCGGCAGGTTCGCCACATCCCCGAGCGCGAAGACCTCCGGGTGGTCCGGGCTGCGCAGGGTGTGCTTGTCCACCTTGACGAAGCCGTAGGGGCCCTCGGCGAGCGGGCTCGCCTTCACCCAGTCCGGGGCGCTCTGCGGCGGGACGAGGTGCGCCATGTCATAGGCGAGGGTCTCCTCGGTGCCGGTCTTGAGGTCGGTGACGGTCAGCTCGCGGGCCGCGCCGTCCACAGCGGTCACCTCGGACTCGTACCGGACCTCGATGCCGTACCGCTCGACGACCTTCTCCAGCGCCTTGGTCCACACCGGGACCTTGAAGAGCTTGGGGTCGGGCAGCACGAAGACGATGCGGATCGCGTCCAGGACACCCTGCTTGCGCCAGTAGTCGGCGGCCAGGTAGGCGATCTTCTGCGGGGCGCCGCCGCACTTCAGCGGTGTGGCCGGATGGCTGAAGACCGCGGTGCCGGAGCGCATGCCCTTGATGAGCTCCCAGGTGTAGGGGGCGTACTCGGACGCGTAGTTGCTGGTCACGCCGTCGCGGCCGATGGCCTTGGCCAGGCCCGGGACCTTGTCCCAGTCGAGCTGGAGACCGGGGGCCATGACCAGGTAGTCGTAGCCGATCCGGCCGCCGCCGGCGACGGAGACCGTACGGGCGTCCGGGTCGACCGCCACGGCCGCGTCGCGGATCCACCGCACGCCGTCCGGGATCAGGGACGCCTCGGAGCGCCGTGACGTCTCCAGTGGGGCCTGACCACCGCCGACGAGGGTCCACAGTGGCTGGTACCAGTGGGTATCGGAGGGATCGAGTACGGCGATGTCACCGACGCCCGCACGGCGGAGCCGGGCCGCGACACTGATGCCGGCCGTTCCGCCGCCGACGACGACCACGTGGTGGTGGCTGGCGGAGCCCGCGGGCTCCGTGGAATGGGGGGACAAGTCCAGAACCTCCTCTCGATACCCCTATGGGTATCCATGGCAGGGAGCGTAAACCACTCGCGGCAGGGTTGGCAAATACCTCAGGGGGTATACGGGGCCGACGTGTCGCGGCGCCCGGCGTCCGGCCGTCCGGAACCTCGCCGGCGGCGGCCACGGCGGCCGCCGCTACACCGTGATGTCCCGATTCGAGAAGCGTGCCCAAGCTACGGAGCCGAAGACGGCCGCGTACAGGGCCTGAAGTCCCAGGTTCCGCAGCAGGTCCTCCCAGTACACGGGGGCGCGGAGCAGATCCGCGAAGCTGAGCCAGTAGTGCGGGAAGAGGTAGGGGTGCACCGCGTCGAGCTGCGGAATGGTGTTGACGATCTGGACGGTGATGAGCAGCCCCACCGTGGCCGCCATCGCCGCGATCCCGCTGTTGGTGAGGGTGGAGATGAACAGGCCCAGCGCCGCGATCCCGGTCAGCGACGCGGCGACGGCGACCGCCACGGCCAGCGCGCGCAGCAGGCCCTCGCCGAGGGAAATGGTCGTCCCGGAGATCAGCGTGACCTCGCCGAGCGGGAACAGCAGCGCCCCCGCCGCCAGCGCCGAGACGGCCACCGTCACCGTGGCGACCAGGCAGAAGGCCAGGACGGCGGTGAACTTGGCGAGCAGCAGCCGGGTCCGGCCGGCCGGGGCCACCAGCAGATAGCGCAGCGTGCCGGCGTTCGCCTCGCCCGCGATCGCGTCCCCCGCGACGACGCCGACGGCCATCGGGAGGAAGAGCGGGAGCGTGGCCGCCAGGGCGGTGAAGACCAGGAAGAGGCCGTTGTTGGTGATCTGCGCGATGAAGGCCGGGCCGCCGCCTCCCCCGCCGCCTGCGGAGCCGCCGTCGCCGGTCTCGATCCGCACCGCGATCCCGATCAGCAGCGGCACGGCGGCGAGCACCCCGAGCAGGGCGAGCGTCCGCCAGCGGCGGAAGACCGTCACCAGCTCGCTGCGGAAGAGGCCGAGAGCCCACAACGGGCTGGGCCGGGTGCGGCGCAGCGAGCCGTCCCCCGCGGACGGACCGGGCGCGGCGGGGGCGGCGCTCCGTGGCCCCGGGGTGGTGCGGGCCGCCGGTCCGGCCTGTTCGGCTGGCCCGGTCCGCTCGTCCCGCCCGTTGCCGTCAGCCCGCGACATCGAAGCCCTCCCCGGTCAGTGCCACGAACGCGTCCTCCAGCGAAGCCCGTTCGAGCCCGAAGCCCCGGACCCGCACGCCGTCCCGGACGAGTGCGGCGTTGAGGTCGGCCGGGTCGAACGCCCCGGCCGGACCCGGCGGTCCGGCCGGCGGCTCGCCCGTCACTCTGCCGCCCGTCACCACCAGGTTCGTCACCCCGTGCTCCCGGAGGACCCGGGCCGCGTCCGCCGTGTCCGGTGTGGTGACGGAGAGCCGGCCGCGCGCCCCGGCCGCCAGTTCGGCGACCGGGCCCTGCACCACCAGCCGTCCGCGGGCCATCACCGCGGCATGGGTGCACACCTGCTCGATCTCGTCCAGGAGGTGGGAGGAGAGGAACACCGTGGTGCCGCCGTCCGCCACCTCCCGCACCAGGGCCCGGATCTCCCGCATGCCCTGCGGGTCCAGGCCGTTGGTCGGTTCGTCGAGGACGAGCAGCCGGCGCGGCCGCAGCAGCGCCGCTGCCAGGCCGAGACGCTGCTTCATCCCGAGGGAGTAGGCCCGCGCCTTCTTGCTCCCGGCGGCGGCCAGCCCGACCCGCTCCAGCGCCGCGGCGATCCGGGCGTCGCGGGTCCGGGGGTCGGCGTCGGGGTCGGCGGCGTCGAGACGCCGGAGGTTGTCCCGGCCGGAGAGGAAGCCGTACAGGGCGGGGCCCTCGATCAGCGCACCGACCTGCGGCAGCACCCGCCGCGCGGCGCCCGGCATCGGGGCACCGAGCACGCGGGCGCTGCCGGAGGTGGGCCGGATCAGGCCCATCAGCATCCGGATGGTGGTGGTCTTGCCGGAGCCGTTGGGCCCGAGGAAGCCGAAGACCGAGCCGGCGGGCACGGTGAGGTCGAGCCCGTCCACGGCGAGCTGCCCGCCGCGGAACCGCTTGGTGAGACCGCGGGTCACGATGACGTTCCCGGCGGCGGCTCCGCCCGCGTTCTCGGCGGCGGCCGGGGCGGCCGTGCCGGGCCCGGTGCCGTCCTGGCTCACGGTCCCGGTCTCGGTCCCGGTCTCGGTCTCGGGGGCGGGCGGTCGCTTCATCGTTCTCCTGTCCGGCTGCGGCTGCCTCCGGCGCACGGCCGGGGGACGTACGGGACGACGGGCGGCCCCGGCCCGGCGCCTCGTACCCGGTCAACGGCGCGCTGCCCGCCCGGGATCCGGACGGGCAGCGCCGGCGGTGCCGGGACCGTGCGTCCCTACTCCGCCTTCTCGGCCTTCTCGGCGGCCTTCACCAGCGCGGCCTTGTCGACCGCGCCCGCGTAGACCCCGCCGTCGTCCGTCAGCAGGACGTTGACGAGCCGGGTGCTGAAGACCCGGCCGGTGCCGAAGTCGCCGCTGACGCGCTCACCGAAGCTGTTGAGCAGCTGCTCCGCCTCGGCGGGAAGCTCCTCCGCGCCGGCGCCGCGCTTCCCGGCCGGGGCCTGGAGCTGCGCGACGCTCGCCCAGCCCTCACCGATGACGTTCAGCCCGGCGGGACCGTCGCCCCACGTCTCCGCGGAGCCGCGCTTGCCGTCCTCACGGTGCTCGCCGTTCTTCCGGTGCTCGGCGTGCTTGCCCGCGCGCTCGCTCAGGTCTTCCTCGGTGACCTTCGCGCCCTTCGGCGGCTTGAACGCGAAGGTGTCCGCCGCGGGCTTGCCGAAGTCCACGGACGTGAAGCCCACGTCGACCGCGGCCTTGCCGCCGCTCTTGGGCGTCAGTGTGAACTTCAGCGGCACGCCGTTCTCCGCGTCCACCGAGATCCGGACCGCCTCGACCGTGGACTCCCCGGCCTTCGGCGTGATCACGAGCTGGTACGCGTCGCGGCCGGCGACCTGGGCCGTGCCGTCCACCTCGACCGTGGTCGTCTCGTCGACGGCCTTCAGCGCGTGCTCGGCCAGCTCGCGCGGGGTGGCGTCCGCCATCCCCTCCGGCAGGCCGTGCTCGCCGTGCTTCCCGTCCTTGCCCTTGCCGTGGTGCTCGGCGTGCAGGTCGGCGTCGTGCTCCGGAAGCGTCGCGTGGTAGGCGGAGTTGCTGCCCGAGTCGTACGCCCAGAGGTCCTCGCCGTTGCGGATGACGCTGTACTCCGCGGCCTCGTCCATGACCGACAGGCGCTGCTTGGCGGGGCCGTCGGCCGCGACCCGCAGGGTGTGCGTGCCGGACGCCAGCTCCATCAGCTTCGCCTGCGGATCGGCGGGCGAGCCCTGCTCGTCGCCGCCCTTCCCCTCGCCCGCGTCTCCCCGGCCCCCGGCGGAGTCGTCACCGTGGCCCGGCCCCATGCCGAAGCCGCCGCCCCCGCCGCTCATCCCGGGCAGCGCGGGGAGGCCCAGGTCGGTGGTGATCTTGACGGTGCCGGACAGCCGCTCGGTGTCCGACTCGGCCATGCGCTCGATGAGTTCGGCCGCGGTGATCTCCGGCAGATCCGGACTGCCCGAGCTGGCGAGGGCCGGTACGAGACCGATGCCCGCCACCGCCACTCCCGCCACCGCGACCGGCACCCCCCAGCGCACCAGTCCGCGAGCCGCCGCCGCCGGGGCGCCCTCGCCGTCCCATTCGTCGGTGACCTGTGTCGGTCGCTTTCCTGGCATGTGCCCTACCTCCGTGGTCGGCGGCGGTTCGCGTAACACCTTCGGGCCCCGCCGTCCGGGCTTCCCGGCCGGACGGGGCGCTGCCCACCCGGTCCATTGTCTCCCGAGTCCGCCGCGTTCGTACTCCCATCACATCAAAGAGAACGGGGCGGGGCGTCAGCCGACGGCAGCAACTTCGCGTAGTCCCAGGGGAGGAGACCGCTCCCCCACCGGTCGCGTTCCGTACCACCGGAGGCGCAGCCACCCGTAGGGGTGACCGGGTCCGCTCGGACCGGGGCCCGGAGTCCGGAGTCCGGAGTCCGGGGCCGGGGCCCGCCCAGGCGGTGTTCCGCCGGGCGCGCGGCCTCAGCCCGCCCGGTGCACCACCGCGTCGCACAGGCTCTCCAGCGCCGCCTTCGCCGGGCCGTCCGGCAGCGGGACGAGGGTGGCGCGGGCCTCCTCGGCGTAGCGCACGGTGTCCTGGCGCGCCTGCTCCAGGGCGGGGTGCTCGCGCAGCCGCCGCAGGGCCTCGGTCACCACCGCGTCGTCCGTGAGGTCGCCGTCCAGGAGTGCGCACAGCTCGCGGTCCTCGGGGCGGCCGTGTCTCTCGGCCGCCGCCCGCAGGTGCAGCACCGGCAGGGTGGGGATGCCCTCGCGGAGGTCCGTGCCCGGGGTCTTGCCCGACTCGCGGCTGTCGCTGGCGATGTCGAGGACGTCGTCCGCCAGCTGGAAGGCGGTACCGAGCCGCTCGCCGTACTGGGTGAGGACGTCCACGACCCGCTCGTCGGCGCCCGCCATCATGGCGCCGAAGCGGCCGGCGACGGCGATCAGCGAACCGGTCTTGCCGGCGATCACGTCGAGGTAGTGGGCGATCGGGTCGCGCCCGGCACCGGGGCCGGCGGTCTCCAGGATCTGGCCGGTGACCAGCCGCTCGAACGCCTCGGCCTGGATGCGGACGGCCTCCGGGCCGAGGTCGGCCAGCAGGTGCGAGGCGCGCGCGAAGAGGAAGTCGCCGGTGAGGACGGCCACCGAGTTGTCCCAGTTGGCGTTGGCGCTGGGCACTCCCCGGCGCACATCGGCCTCGTCCATGACGTCGTCGTGGTAGAGCGTGGCGAGATGCGTCAGCTCGACGACGACGGCGGACGGCACGACGCCCGGCGCGTGCGGGTCGCCGAACTGCGCGGCGAGCGTCACCAGCAGCGGGCGGAACCGCTTGCCCCCGGCGCGGACGAGGTGCTGGGCGGCCTCGGTGATGAACGGCACACCGCTCTTGGTGGCCTCCAGCAGGCCCTCCTCGACAGCCGCCAACCCGGCCTGGACATCGGCTTCCAGAGCCTGGTCCCGCACGCTCAGCCCGAAGGGCCCGACGACGGTCACGAGGGGTTCTCCTGTCTGCGGACGACCCCGCGGCTCACGTACGACCCGCGGAATGTCGATGTATCGCTGTCACGGCCATCACCATCACGCGCAGCGTATCCGGTCGCCCGACGATCACAGCGGGCGCCCGTTCACCGGGAAAGACCACGGAGGACGCCTTCCCGCACCCGCTCCCGGCACTCCGCCGCGCCGGACGGCCCCCGATGTGTTCTTGGTCACGCCGGACGGGCCCCGCACTCCGCCGCGGTCCGCGGGTCACGGGGCCCGCCACCCGTCACCAGCAGTCGGCGGCCACCGCCTTCGCCAGCCGCGGCGAGGCGTACTCCGTACCGCAGACGAAGCGCATCACCGGCCCGTACGAGAACGCCGCCGGCAGCCCGGTGAAGTAGAGACCGGGGAGCGAGGAGCGGTAGCCCGCGCGGAGGGCCGGGGAGCCGCGGTCGGCGGCCAGTCCGGTGCGGAGGCCGGGCCCGAGGAAGTCCATCGCGGCCAGGTCCACGCGGTAGCCGGTGGCGGCCATGACGTGGTCGGCGGAGAGCTCCGCGCCGGCGCCGTCGAGGCCGGCGACGGCGAGGACCGGGCGGCCGTCCTCGATCCGGACCGCCCGGATCGCGCGCACCGGCGTCACGGGGACGCGGCCCTCGAACCGCTCCCGCAGCCACCAGGCGCCGAGCGGGCCGAGCACCCGGCGCACGAGGTGGTGGCGGGCGCGGGCGGGCAGGAGGCGGTAGGCGTCCGCGTAGTGGCTGACGACGTGGAGGGACCAGGCGCGTCCGAACGGTGAATCGGGGCGGAGCCGGGGCTGCCGCCAGGGCGGGGAGCCGAAGCCGACGGCGCCCCGGCCGCGGGCGACGACGCGGACCTCGGCCCCCGCCTCCCGCAGCAGCGCCGCGTTCTCCAGCGCCGACTGCCCGGCGCCGACGACCAGCACCGACCGTCCGGCGAATCGGCTCAGATCCCGGTGGTGGGAGCTGTGCGAGACGGGGCCGGTGGCCGAGGGGCCCCCGGGGACGGCGGAGGCCAGCGCCGCGGGCAGCCGGGCCAGCCCGCTGAGGCCGGTGGCGACGACCACGGCCCGGGCGGTGAACTGCTCTCCGGAGTCCAGCTTCAGCTCATAGCCCCGGCCCCCGGCCCGCCGCTCCACGGAGACCACCCGGACCTGTTCCAGCCGGGGGACCAGCCGCTCCCGGAACCAGTCCCCGTAGGCGGCGAAGGTCTCCACGGGGACCAGGTCCTCGTCGGTGACGAGCCGGCGGATGCCCGCCGCGTCGCAGTAGTCGGCGAGGGTGTGCCCGGCCTGCGGCGCGTCGATGGCGGAGGCGGCCGGGGTGGACTTGAGGAGCATCCCGGCGGGCATGTGCTCACGCCAACTGGCCATCGGGGAACCGAAGACCCGCACCGGAAGGGAGCGGGCCCGCAGATGGGCGGCGGTCGACAGACCGTAGGGGCCGGCCCCGATGACGGCCACGGGACCGGGGTACGGCGCCGGGGCACCGGGCCGGCCGGACGCACCGGACGGAGCACCGGACGAAGCGCCGGACGGACCGTGCGGGCCCGACGGTTCACCGGACGGCGACGGCACGGAGGAGGCTGCGGGACTGGTCACGGACGATTCCCTCCCGGGGACACGACGGGGCTCGGCACCGGCGGAGGACACCGCGGTGCCGCTTGCTGCTGGTACGTCATCCGGCTTTCCGCCGGGGTCTGCCGGCGGCGCGGCGGCCGAGCACCGCCCGGACGGCGGCCGTCCGCAGCTGCCGGACCGCCACGCTCCGGACCGCCGTGCTCCCGGCCGTCGCCGGGCCCCGCGGCCCGCCGCCAGGGGGACACGGGCTTGTGGCCGCCGGGCTCGCGGCGGTCGGACTCCCCACCGGTGGACCGCCGTCCGGTGCCCCCGCGCCCGCGCCCGCCCCCGCACCCGCGCCGCCCCGCCGCCGTTCCGCGCGCCGTTCCTCCGCCCGCCGCCGGCTCGCGCGCCGCCGCTGCAGCAGATGCCGGGCGCCGGGCCGGACGAAGCGGGCGAGCATGGTGAAGAACGGCCTGAGGTCGTCCCGGGCCAGCCAGGCCAGCTCCGTACCGGCCGGCCGCGCCGGGGCGTGCGGGGTGGTGTAGCCGCTGCGCCGGTAGGCCAGCAGCGCCGGCAGGTCGATGTTCTCCACCACGAAGCGGTGCCCGGAGCGCTGCGCGGCGCCGGGCACCGGGCGGCCGGTGAGGTCGAGGTGGAGGGCGCGGACCACGTCGACACCGGCGGCGTTCTCGAAGAGCCGGAACTGGGCGCCCATCCGCGGGTTGAAGTCGAGCAGCTTGTAGCGGCCGTCCCGGCGGTCGTGCCGCAGATCGAGGTCGACGACGCCGGTGAAGCCGATGCGTTTGACGAAGCGCGCGGCGAGCTCGGCCAGTTCCGGGTTGTCGACGACGTAGGCGCTGGCGGTCATGCCCGCGTGCGGCGGCCAGGAGCGGACCTTGACGCCGGTGAACAGGGCGAGCGCGTCGCCGCCGGCGTCGAAGTAGCCGTGGACGATCCAGTCCTCCGCCTCCTCGCGCGGCAGGTACTCCTGGAGCACCACCCCCGGCCGCGGTCCCCAGCCCTCCGCGAGCCGCAGGAGTTCGGCGGCGCCGGCGATCCGGGTGGTCCCGGCCACCGCCGGGGCGCTGCGGCGGACGAACGCCTCCCGGTTCTTGGCGACGACGGGGAAGCGGGCCGTGGCGGCGAACTCCTCGACGTCGGCGTACGAGTCGGGGAAGGCGGCGGCGGGCGAGGGCACGCCGTGCTCGGCGCAGAGCTCGTGCAGGCCCTGCTTGCTGGCCAGCCGGCGCGGCAGCCCCGGTGCGACCCGGGGGAAGAGGAAGCGCTCGGCGAGGGGCCCGGCGTGCTCCGCGATGAGCACCGCCGCCTCCTCGTCGGTGGGCACCAGGACCGCCGGGCGGCCGATCTCCCGCCCGACGTCGAGGAGTTGGCCGACCAGCCGCTCCGGTGCCTCCCGGCCGGTCGTGGGGCGGACGAAGGCGCGCCGCAGGTAGCGGGAGACGGCCGCGGGCGTCCAGCGGTCCTCCGTGAGGGCGTACATCGGCACGCCGAGTCTGCCGAGACTGCGGATGGCGCCCACGCCGCCGTGGTGCAGTGGGTAGTTCCCGATCTTGACGATCAGCCCGGGCACGGCCCGGTCGGCCCGTAAGGGCATGCTTCGGCTCGCCACTCCCCCGCCCCCCTCGGCCACAGCGGCCAGCGGCCCCCCGCTGTCCGTGACCCGCCAGGGAACGTACGCCGGAATGTCCAGTTCCAGCAATCCTTTTCCTGACATTGCACGCTCTGTGCACCGTTTCCGCTCACATCACAACGGAACTCCTTCGCCCGGGACCACATCGGCCCGGCCCCCGATCGGCCCCCGGGCCCGGCACACCGCGCCCTCCGCCCCGTAACCTGAGGCCGAGCAGAGCCGGGCGATACGAAGGCGAGGCAGTGTCCATGCCCCAGCAGGATCCGTTCGATCCCCCAAGACCCGCGGCCCACGCCGGCAACGGTCTTTACGGTCCGCAGAACCTGCCGTACGGCGTCTTCAGCACCCCCGACGAGCCCGGCCGCAAGCGCATCGGCGTGCGCTACGGCGACCGCGTCCTGGACGTGCACACGGCCGCCACCGCCCTCGGCTCCCCGCACGCCGACGTCCTGGCCCACCCCACCCTCAACCCGCTGATGGCCGCCGGACGCCCCACCTGGCGGGCCGTCCGGGCGAGCGTGGCCACCTGGGTCGGCTACCCCGCCATCGAACCGTTCCTGCACCCGCTCACCGAGGTGACGCTGCACCTCCCCTTCGAGGTCGCCGACTACGCCGACTTCTACTCCAGCGAGCACCACGCCACCAACGTCGGGCGGATCTTCCGGCCGGACGGAGCCCCGCTCACCCCCAACTGGAAGCATCTGCCGATCGGTTACCACGGCCGGGCCGGCACCGTCGTCGTCTCCGGCACCCCGGTCATCCGCCCCAGCGGCCAGCGCCTCGCGGGCGACACGCCCGTCTTCGGCCCCACCCAGCGGCTCGACATCGAGGCCGAGGTCGGCTTCGTCGTCGGCGCGCCCTCACGGCTCGGCGAGCGGGTGCCGCTCTCCGCCTTCCGCGAGCACGTCTTCGGCCTCTGCCTGCTCAACGACTGGTCCGCCCGGGACATCCAGTCCTGGGAGTACCGCCCCCTCGGACCGTTCCTCGGCAAGTCCTTCGCCACCTCCGTCTCGGCCTGGGTCACCCCCCTCGACGCCCTCGACACGGCCCGCATCCCGCCGCCCCCGCGCGACCCCCGGCCGCTGCCGTACCTCGACGACACGGCGGCGGCCGAGCCCGGCGGCTTCGACCTCCGCATCACGGTCGCCGTCAACGGCCACACCGTCGCGGAACCGCCGTTCTCCGCCATGTACTGGACGGCGGCCCAGCAGCTCGCCCATCTGACCTCGGGCGGCGCCTCCCTGCGCACCGGGGACCTCTTCGCCTCCGGCACGGTCAGCGGCCCGGAGCCGCACCAGCGCGGCTGCCTGCTGGAGCTCACCTGGAACGGCCGCGACCCGCTCGACCTGCCCGGCGGCAAGCGCACCTACCTGGAGGACGGCGACGAGGTCGCCCTCACCGCCTGGGCCCCCGGCCCGGAGGGCACCCGCCTCGGCCTCGGCGAGGTCACCGGCCGGATCGTGCCGGCCTGACGCCCGCGGCCCCGTCCGCCCAGGCCCCGGAAGCCGGCGGGGCCTCCGCCGCGGACGGTCCACGGCGGAGCGGTCAGACCGCCAGGACCGGATGCTTGAAGGCGTCCAGCGCCTCCAGCAGACTCCGGATGTCGCCCTCGTCACCGGTCACGACGGGAGCCCGGTGAGCGACAGCGGTCGCCGCGACGATCGCGTCGACAGCGTCGTCCGTGCCGGTCTCCCGCAGGGCCCGCGCCGCCAGATCGGCTATGTTCCGGTCGGCCCGGTGCAGCTCCGCGGCTTTCAGCACGACGTGCAGGCCGTGCTGCCGGGGATCGGCCCGGTACACCTGCACATACACCGGGACGGGGACGAGGAGTGTCCGCCGCGCCGCGACGAGTGTCTGGTGCAGGAGGCAGAAGCGCCCCTGCTTCCGCTGCGCCGCCACCAGTGCTCCGGCGTCGTACACCACGAACTGCCCGGCCACTAAGAGGCCCGCCCCAGCTGTTCCTCGTCCTGCCTGCGGTCGAACTCCTCCACCTCGTCCAGAAACGCCGCGACGTCGCTCTTGTCCCGGTCGGACAGCGGACCGTGCTCGGCGATGGACTCCGCCAGCAGCCGCTGAGCTTCGGCGAGGTTGCGGGCGGCGTCGAGATCCCGTCTGGCGGCCTCGGTCAGTATGGCCGAGATGCTGGTGTTCTCCTCCCTGGCCCGCGCCCGCAGCTCGCGCTCCAGATCGGCCGGGACACTGATGGACAGCTTGCCCATGACGCACTCCTCCACCCGCCGGATACCACCGCCATACTACCTGCACAGAGCGGTTTCCGAAGCGTTGAATCCGAGCCCGGCCGCGGCCGGCCCGGACATGCCGGTGGGCCGCCGCCCCCTGCTTCGGGGACGGCGGCCCACCGCCGCGCCGGGTGCGCGGCTCCGGCGAACCGCGCCGTGCCGTGGTGCGTCAGCGCACGAAGACCCCCGCCTGGCCGGCCAGGTCCAGGAAGTACTGCGGCGCGATGCCGAGCACCAGCGTGACGACGACACCCACCGCGATGGCCGTCGAGGTCAGCGCGCTGGGCACGGCGACCGTCGGGCCGCCCGCCTGCGGCTCGTTGAAGAACATCAGCACGATGACGCGGATGTAGAAGAACGCCGCGATGGCCGACGAGACCACACCGACCACGACCAGCGCGCCCGCGCCGCCCTCCGCCGCCGCCTTGAACACCGCGAACTTGCCCGCGAACCCGGAGGTCAGCGGGATGCCCGCGAAGGCCAGCAGGAAGATCCCGAAGACCGCCGCGACCAGCGGCGACCGCCGCCCCAGACCGACCCACTTCGACAGGTGCGTGGCCTCGCCGCCCGCGTCGCGGACCAGCGTCACCACGGCGAAGGCGCCGACCGTGACGAAGGAGTAGGCCAGCAGGTAGAAGAGCACCGAGGAGATGCCGGACGGCGTGGTGGCCACGACGCCCGCCAGGATGAACCCGGCGTGGGCGATCGAGGAGTACGCCAGCAGCCGCTTCACATCGGTCTGGGTGACGGCGACGATCGCGCCGACCATCATCGTGACGATGACGACGCCCCACATCACCGGCCGCCAGTCCCAGCGCAGACCGGGCAGCACCACGTACAGGATCCGCAGCAGCGCGCCGAAGGCCGCGACCTTGGTGGCCGCCGCCATGAAGCCGGTGACCGGGGTCGGGGCGCCCTGGTAGACGTCCGGGGTCCACATGTGGAATGGGACCGCGCCGACCTTGAAGAGCAGGCCCATCAGCACCAGCGCGGCGCCGATCAGCAGCAGCGCGTCATTGCCCATGGTGGCGGCCACGGAGGGCTCCACCTGCTGGAGGTCGCCGGAGATCACCTGCGCGATGCCGCCGTAGGTGACGGTGCCCGCGTAGCCGTACAGCAGCGCGATGCCGAAGAGCAGGAACGCCGAGGAGAAGGCGCCGAGCAGGAAGTACTTGACCGCCGCCTCCTGCGACAGCAGCCGCTGCCGGCGGGCCAGCGCGCACAGCACGTACAGCGGCAGCGAGAGGACTTCCAGGGCCACGAAGAGCGTCAGCAGGTCGTTGGCCGCCGGGAACACCAGCATGCCGGTGACCGCCAGCAGCAGCATCGGGAAGACCTCGGTGGTGGTGAACCCCGCCTTCACCGCGGCCTGTTCGGCCGCACCGCCGGGGCTGGCGGCGGCCTGCGCGGCGAAGGAGTCCACCCGGTTGCCGTGTGCCACCGGGTCCAGCCGCCGCTCGGCGAAAATGAGGACGGAGACGAGGGCCACCAGCAGCACCGTGCCCTGGAGGAAGAGCGCCGGACCGTCGACGGCCAGCGCGCCCATCGCCGCCACCTGCGCCTTGTCCGTGCCGTGCCCGCCGGCCGCCAGGCCGATCACCGAGGCGAGGGCGGCGGCCAGGCCGACCGCGGTCAGCCCGACCTGCGCGTAGTAGCGGGCCCGGCGCGGCAGGAACGCCTCGAACAGGATCCCGATGACCGCCGCGCCCAGCACGATCAGCACCGGGGCGATCTGGGCGTACTCGATGTCCGGCGCCTCGATCTTCAACGGCGCCTCGGCCGAGATCGTCCACAGGCTGTGGACGGATGCCATGGGGCTCACTTCGCGGCCTCCACATCAGGTGACGGAATGTCGACGTCGGGCTTCGGATCCGTCTTCCGCACGTCCGACATGGTGTGCTCGACAGCCGGGTTGACGATGTCCGTCAACGGCTTGGGGAAGACGCCGAGGAAGATCAGCAGGGCGATCAGCGGGGTCACGACGACCAGCTCCCGCAGCCGCAGATCGGGCATCTTCAGCACGCCCTCCTTCACCGGCCCGGTCATGGTGCGCTGGTAGAGCACCAGGACGTAGATCGCGGCGAGGACGATGCCGATGGTGGCGATGATCCCGATCACCGGATACCGGCTGAAGGTGCCGACCAGCACCAGGAACTCGCTGACGAACGGGGCGAGCCCGGGCAGCGACAGCGTCGCCAGACCGCCGATCAGGAAGGTGCCGGCCAGCACCGGGGCCACCTTCTGCACCCCGCCGAAGTCGGCGATGAGCCGCGAGCCGCGCCGGGAGATGAGGAAGCCGGCGACGAGCATCAGCACCGCCGTCGAGATCCCGTGGAAGACCATGTAGAGGGTCGCCCCGCTCTGGCCCTGGCTCGTCATCGCGAAGATGCCCAGGATGATGAAGCCGAAGTGGGACACCGAGGCGTAGGCGATCAGCCGCTTCATGTCCCGCTGGCCGACCGCCAGCAGAGCGCCGTAGACGATGCTGACCAGCGCCAGCACCAGCACTACCGGCGTCGCCCACGCACTGGCCTCCGGGAAGAGCCCGAGGCAGAAGCGGAGCATCGCGAAGGTGCCGACCTTGTCCATCACCGCGGTGATCAGCACGGCGACGGGGGCCGTCGACTCGCCCATGGCGTTGGGCAGCCAGGTGTGCAGCGGCCACAGCGGCGCCTTCACCGCGAAGGCGAAGAAGAAGCCGAGGAAGAGCAGCCGCTCGGTGGTGGTCGCCATGGTGAGCTCGCCGGAGGCGCGGGCCTCGGTGATCTGCTGGAGCGAGAAGGTGCCCTCGCCGAGCTGGTCGGCGGTGACGGCGTAGAGCCCGACGACCGCGGCGAGCATGATCAGGCCGCCCGCCAGGTTGTAGAGCAGGAACTTGACGGCCGCGTAGGTGCGCTGCTTGGCCGCCTCCTCGTCGCTCTGGGCGTGCGCCCGGTCCCCGAAGCCCCCGATGAGGAAGTACATCGGGATGAGCATGGCCTCGAAGAAGATGTAGAAGAGGAAGACGTCGGTCGCGGCGAAGGAGATGATCACCATCGCCTCGACCATCAGGATCAGCGCGAAGAAGCCCTGCACCGGGCGCCAGCGCCGGCCGGCCCCGTCGCCGCCCTCCTCGGCCGCCGGGTCGGCGTCGCGCCAGGCCGCCAGGATGATGAAGGGCATCAGCAGCGCGGTGAGCCCGATCAGGGCGGCGCCGATGCCGTCCACGCCCAGCTCGTAGCGGACGCCGAAGTCGGCGATCCAGGCCCGGGACTCGGCGAGCTGGTAGCGCTCGCCGCCCGGGTCGAAGCGGGCCAGCACGATCCCCGCCAGCACCAGGGTGCCGAGCGAGAAGAGCAGCGCCGTCCACTTGGCCGCGGTGCGCTTCGCGGCGGGCACGGCCGCGGTCGCGATCGCTCCCAGCGCCGGCAGCACGGCCGCGGCCGTCAGCAGCGGGAAGCCGTCGTTGACAACAGAAGACATGATCAGACCGCCCTCATCAGCAGGGTCGCGGCGATCAGGACCGCCGTACCGCCGAACATCGAGACCGCGTAGGAGCGGACGAAGCCGTTCTGCATCCGACGCATCCGGCCGGAGAGTCCGCCGACCGCCGCCGCGGTGCCGTTGACGACCCCGTCCACGCCCTTGTTGTCGACGTAGACCAGACCGCGGGTCAGATACTCGCCGGGCTTGACCAGCGCGACGTGGTTGAAGTCGTCCTGGAGCAGATCGCGGCGGGCGGCCCGGGTGAGCAGCGAGCCGCGCGGCGCGGTGACGGGCACGGGCCTGCGGCCGTACTGCAGCCAGGCCACCAGCACACCGAGCAGCAGGACGACGACGGTCGCGCCGGTCACGGCCGCCGCGCTCAGCGGGGAGTGACCGTGGTCGTAGCCGGTGACCGGCTCCAGCCAGTGCAGGAAGGAGCTGTTCCAGCTGAACAGCCCGCCCGCGAAGACGGACCCGAAGGCCAGCACGATCATGGGGATCGTCATGGACCTGGGCGACTCGTGCGGGTGCGGCATCGTGTGGTCGCCGGCCGTCTCGGCGGCGGGCTCCACGTCCGGCGCGTCCGGGGAGGGCGTCGGGGCCCAGCGCTTCTCGCCGAAGAAGGTGAGCAGCATGACGCGGGTCATGTAGTACGCGGTGATCGCGGCGCCCAGCAGGGCCACGCCGCCGAGGATCCAGCCCTCGGTGCCGCCCTTGGCGAAGGCCGCCTCGATGATCTTGTCCTTGGACCAGAAGCCGGAGAGGCCCGGGAAGCCGATGATCGCCAGATAGCCGAGGCCGAAGGTGACGAAGGTGACCGGCATGTACTTCCGCAGGCCCCCGTACTTCCGCATGTCCACCTCGTCGTTCATGCCGTGCATGACCGAACCGGCGCCGAGGAAGAGCCCGGCCTTGAAGAAGCCGTGGGTGACCAGGTGCATGATCGCGAAGACGTATCCGATGGGGCCGAGCCCGGCGGCCAGCACCATGTAGCCGATCTGCGACATCGTCGAGCCGGCCAGCGCCTTCTTGATGTCGTCCTTCGCGCTACCGACGATCGCACCGAAGAGCAGCGTGACCGCGCCGACGATGGCGACGACGAGCTGGGCGTCCGGCGAGCCGTTGAAGATGGCGCCGGAGCGGACGATCAGGTAGACGCCGGCGGTGACCATGGTCGCGGCGTGGATGAGGGCCGAGACCGGGGTCGGGCCCTCCATCGCGTCACCCAGCCAGGACTGCAGCGGCACCTGGGCCGACTTGCCGCAGGCGGCCAGCAGCAGCATCAGGCCGATGGCCGTCAGCATCCCCTCGGAGGTCTCGCCCGCCGAGGCCAGCACCGGCTCGAAGGCGAAGGTGCCGAAGGTCGTGAACATCAGCATGATCGCGATGGACAGGCCGACGTCGCCGACGCGGTTGACGATGAACGCCTTCTTGGCGGCGGTCGCCGCGCTCGGCTTGTGCTGCCAGAAGCCGATCAGCAGGTAGGACGCCAGGCCGACGCCCTCCCAGCCCGCGTACAGCAGCAGGTAGTTGTCGGCCAGGACCAGCAGCAGCATCGCCGCGAGGAACAGGTTGAGATAGCCGAAGAATCGGCGGCGCCGCTCGTCGTGCTCCATGTAGCCGATCGAGTAGATGTGGATCAGCGAACCCACACCGGTGATCAGCAGTACGAAGGTCATCGACAGCTGGTCCAGCTGGAAGGCGACATCCGCCTGGAAGCCCTCCACGGGCACCCAGCTGAACAGGCGCTGGTGCAGGGCGCGGTCCTCGCCGTCCCGGCCCAGCATGTCGGCGAAGAGCACCGCGCCGACGACGAACGAGGCCACCGCGAGCGCCGTGCCGATCCAGTGCCCGGCGCGGTCCAGCCGCCGGCCGCCGCACAGCAGCACGGCCGCGCCGAGCAGCGGCGCCGCGACGAGCAATCCGATGAGGTTCTCCACTTCTTCGACCCCTTACAGCTTCATCAGAGAGGCGTCATCGACCGAGGCCGAGTGGCGGGTACGGAAGAGCATCACGATGATCGCCAGGCCGATCACGACCTCCGCGGCGGCGACGACCATCGTGAAGAAGGCGATGATCTGCCCGTCGAGGTTGCCGTGCATCCGGGAGAAGGCGACCAGCGTCAGGTTGCAGGCGTTGAGCATCAGCTCGACGCACATGAACACGACGATCGCGTTGCGCCGCAGCAGCACCCCGGCGGCGCCGATGGTGAACAGCAGCGCGGCGAGATAGACGTAGTTCACCGGGTTCACTTGCCGGCCTCCTCAGAAGTGGCGTCCCGGCGCTCCAGGCGCACCTCGGAGCGCTGCTCCAGCGCGGCCAGATCGGCCAGCGCCCGGCCGGACACGTCGCGGATCTGGCCGCGGGCGCGCAGCGTCGGGTTGACGGTGAGCTCCGCGGGTGTGCCGTCCGGCAGCAGCCCGGGGATGTCCACGGCGTTGTGCCGGGCGTAGACACCGGGCGCGGGCAGCGGCGGGACCTGCTTCCCCTCGCGGACCCGGCGCTCGGCGAGTTCGCGCTGGCTGGGCAGGCGCTCGGTGCGCTCGCGGTGGGTCAGGATCATCGCGCCGACGGCTGCGGTGATCAGCAGCGCGCCGGTGAGCTCGAAGGCGAAGACGTATTTGGTGAAGATGGTCTCCGCCAGCCCCTGGACGTTCCCGCCGGCGTTGGCCGTGCCGAGTCCGGCGAAGGTCCGCAGCGAGGCGTTGCCGATGCCGGCGATCAGCAGGACGCCGAAGCCGAGGCCGGTGAGGGCGGCCAGCCAGCGCTGGCCCTTCAGGGCCTCCTTCAGCGAGTCCGCCGCGGTGACACCGACGAGCATCACCACGAACAGGAACAGCATCATGATCGCGCCGGTGTAGACGACGATCTGGACGACGCCCAGGAAGTAGGCGCCGTTGGCCAGGTAGAACACCGCAAGGATGATCATGGTCCCGGCGAGGCAGAGCGCGGAGTGGATCGCCCGGCGCAGCAGGACCGTGCCGAGCGCCCCGAGGACGGCCACGGTGCCCAGGACCCAGAACTGGACGGCCTCCCCGGTGGAGGTGGAGTAGGCGGCGATCGTATTCATCGTTCGACCACCTTCTCCGAGGCGGGCTCCCCCGGGCCGAAGTCGGACGCCGCGTCCTGCGGCATCTCGCCCTTGGAGACGGCCGGCTGCTGGACGGTCCCGGGGGCGGCCTCGGTGACGAGGCCCCGGTAGTAGTCCTGTTCGGTCATGCCCGGGAAGATGGCGTGCGGCGAGTCGACCATGCCCTCCTTCAGCCCCGCGAGCAGCTCCTCCTTGGTGTAGATGAGCGATTCGCGGGTGCGGTCGGCGAGCTCGTAGTCGTTGGTCATCGTCAGCGCCCGGGTGGGGCACGCCTCGACGCAGAGACCGCAGAGGATGCAGCGCAGATAGTTGATCTGGTAGACGCGGCCGTAGCGCTCGCCCGGCGAGTAGCGCTCCTCGTCGGTGTTGTCGGCGCCCTCGACGTAGATCGCGTCGGCGGGGCAGGCCCAGGCGCAGAGTTCGCAGCCGACGCACTTCTCCAGCCCGTCCGGGTGCCGGTTGAGCTGGTGCCGGCCGTGGAACCGGGGCGCCGTCGGCTTCTTCTGCTCCGGGTACTGCTCGGTCAGCCGCTTCTTGAACATGGCCTTGAAGGTCACGCCGAAGCCGGCCACGGGGTTATCGGGCATTGTCGGCCTCCTCTCCGTTGGTCGTCGCGTCGTCGGAACCGGCGGCGACGGTCACGGGCGGCTGCTCGTGACGGGGGCGCCGGCGCGGAACCGGGGGCAGGGTCTGCCCCGGCATCGGCGGTACGGGGTAGCCGCCGGCCATCGGGTCGAACTCGCCCCCGGTGCCCTTGCCGTCCGCGCCGGTGCCGTCCGGCTCGTCCTGCCTGCCGCGGAAGAGATCCGCGACGAAGGACAGCAGCAGTACGACGAGCACGGCGCCGATCACGTAGAACGCGATCTCCTGGAAGTCGTAGTTCTCGTTCCGCAGGGCCCGGACGGTGGCGACCATCATCAGCCAGACCATCGCGACCGGGATGAGGACCTTCCAGCCGAGCTTCATCAGCTGGTCGTAGCGGACCCGGGGGAGGGTGCCGCGCAGCCAGATGAAGCCGAACAGCAGGAGGTTGACCTTGATGACGAACCAGAGCATCGGCCACCAGCCGTGGTTCGCGCCCTCCCAGAAAGTGCTGACCGGCCAGGGAGCGCGCCAGCCGCCGAGGAAGAGGGTGACCGCCACCGCCGAGACGGTGACCATGTTGATGTACTCGGCGAGCATGAACATCGCGAACTTGATCGACGAGTACTCGGTGTTGAAGCCGCCGACGAGGTCGCCCTCGGACTCCGGCATGTCGAACGGCGCCCGGTTGACCTCACCGACCATCGACACCATGTAGATGAGGAAGGACACCGGCAGCAGGATCGCGAACCAGCGGTCCCCCTGCGCGTCGACGATGGCCGAGGTGGACATCGAGCCGGAGTAGAGGAAGACGGCCGCGAAGGAGAGGCCCATCGCGATCTCGTAGGAGATCACCTGGGCGACCGAGCGCATGCCGCCGAGCAGCGGGTACGTCGAGCCGGAGGACCAGCCGGCGAGCACGATGCCGTAGATGCCGACGGAGGCGACCGCCAGGATGTACAGCACGGCGATCGGCAGGTCGGTCAGCTGCAGCGCGGTGCGCTCGCCGAAGACCGACACCTCGTTGCCGGGCGGGCCGAAGGGGATCACCGCGATCGCCATGAAGGCGGGGACCGCCGCGACGATCGGCGCCAGCACGTAGACGAGCTTGTCGGCCCGCTTGACGATGACGTCTTCCTTCAGCATCAGCTTGGCGCCGTCGGCGAGCGACTGCAGCAGACCCCAGGGGCCGTGCCGGTTGGGGCCGATGCGGCGCTGCATCCAGGCGACGACCTTGCGCTCCCACACGATGGAGAACAGCACGGTCAGCAGCACGAACGCGAAGCAGAAGACCGCCTTGAGCGCGACGAGCCACCAGGGGTCGCCGCCGAACACCGACAGGTCCTCGGCCGCGAGGTGCAGGGCCCCGCCCGGCTCGGCGGCCGCGGCCCACAGCGTGACGGAACTCATGAGCGCACCTCCTCGGCTTCGGTGCCCGCCGCGGCGGTGGCCGCGGAGAGCCGGACGACCTCACCGGGGCGGGCCCCGGTGTCGGCCAGGACGCCGCCGCCCGTGGAGTTCAGCGGCAGCCAGACGACGCGGTCGGGCATCTCCGTGATCCGCAGCGGCAGTTCGGTCGAGCCGCCCGGTCCGGAGACCCGCAGCGGCTCCCCCTCGGCGATCCCGGCCTCGGCGGCCGTGGCCGCGGAGAGCCGGGCGACCGCTTCGTGCCGGGTGCCGGCCAGCGCCTCGTCACCGACCTGCAGGACGCCCTGGTCGAGCAGGAGCCGGTGACCGGCGAGGACCGCCTCGCCCGCGGACGGGCGGGTCGCGGACCGCGTGGTGCCGCCCGCCGGGCCGCCGTAGTCGGAGTCCCCGGGTCCGGCGGGCACGGCACCGGCCCAGCCGCCGAGCCGGTCCATCTCCCGGCGCACGGCGAGCAGATCGGGCAGGGCGAGCCGGGCCGCGGACCGCTCGGTGGAGCGCTCGCCGTCACCGGCGCCGAGGTCCGCGAGGGTGTCCGCGAGCATGTGCAGCACGCGGCTGTCGGGGACGACGTGGCGTCGGGTCATCTGGTCGGGCTTGATGGACGCCTCGAACATGCGCGCCCGGCCCTCCCAGTTGAGGAAGGTGCCGGCCTTCTCCGCGACGGCGGCGACCGGCAGGACCACGTCGGCCCGCTCGGTGACCTCCGACGGCCGCAGCTCCAGGCTGACCAGGAAGCCCACCTCGTCCAGGGCCCGCCGGGCCGCCGCCGGGTCCGGGAGGTCCGCGACCTCCACTCCGCCGACGAGCAGCGCGGCCAGTCCGCCGGTGGTCGCGGCCTCGATGATCTCGCCGGTGTCCCGGCCGAGGCGGTGCGGCAGTCCGGCGGCGGAGACGCCCCAGGCGGCGGCGGTCTCCTCACGGGCGCGCGGGTCGGTGGCCGGGCGGCCGCCGGGCAGCAGCCCGGGCAGGGCACCGGCCTCGACCGCGCCCCGCTCCCCGGCCCGGCGCGGAATCCACACCAGCCGGGCGCCGGTGGCCGTCGCGGCCCGTACGGCGGCGGAGAGCGCGCCCGGGGAGGCGGCCAGCCGTTCGCCGACGACGATGACGGCGCCCTCGGCGCGCAGCGCGTCGGCGGCGGCCTCGCCGTCCGCCTCCAGGCCGATCCGCCCGGCGAGGGCGTCCAGCCACTCCGCCTCGGTGCCCGGCGCGGCCGGCAGCAGTATGCCGCCGGCCTTGGTCAGGCCCGGGGTGGCGTAGGGCGCCAGGGAGAAGGTCTTCTGGCCGTGCTTGCGCATGGCCTTGCGGAGCCGCAGGAAGACCCCGGGGGCCTCCTCCTCGGACTCGAAGCCGGCCAGCAGGACGGCGGGCGCCTTCTCCAGCGCGGTGTACGTGACACCGGTGCCGTCGAGGTCCGTGCCGCGTCCGGCGACCCGGGAGGCCAGGAAGTCGGCCTCCTCGGCGCTGTGGACCCGGGCGCGGAAGTCGATGTCGTTGGTGTCGAGGGCGATCCGGGCGAACTTGGCGTACGCGTAGGCGTCCTCGGCGGTGAGCCGGCCGCCGGTCAGCACACCGGTGCGGCCGCGGGCGGCGGCGAGCCCGCGGGCCGCCGCCTCCAGCGCCTCCGGCCAGCTCGCCGGCTCCAGTTCACCGCTCTCGGCGCTGCGCACCAGCGGGGTGGTGAGCCGCTCCGGCCGCTGGGCGTAGCGGAAGGCGAAGCGGCCCTTGTCGCACAGCCACTCCTCGTTGACCTCCGGGTCGTGGCCCGCGAGCCGCCGCATGACCTTGCCGCGCCGGTGGTCGGTGCGGGTCGCGCAGCCGCCCGCGCAGTGCTCGCAGACGCTGGGCGAGGAGATCAGGTCGAACGGGCGGGCGCGGAAGCGGTACGCGGCCGAGGTGAGCGCGCCGACCGGGCAGATCTGGATGGTGTTGCCGGAGAAGTAGGACTGGAACGGGACGTCCTCGCCGGTGCCGATCTGCTGCAGCGCGCCGCGCTCCAGCAGTTCGATCATCGGATCGCCGGCGATCTCCTTGGAGAAGCGGGTGCAGCGGGCGCAGAGGACGCAGCGCTCGCGGTCCAGCAGCACCTGGGTGGAGATCGGGACGGGCTTGTCGTACGTCCGCTTCTGCCCGTCGAAGCGGGTGTCGGCCTGGCCGGTGCTCATCGCCTGGTTCTGCAGCGGGCACTCGCCGCCCTTGTCGCAGACGGGGCAGTCCAGCGGGTGGTTGATGAGGAGGAACTCCATCATCCCGCGCTGGCTCTTCTCGGCGACGGGTGAGGTGAGCTGAGTCTTCACCACCATCCCGTCCGTACAGGTGATCGTGCAGGAGGCCATGGGCTTGCGCTGGCCCTCGACCTCGACCAGGCACTGGCGGCAGGCACCGACCGGATCGAGGAGGGGGTGGTCGCAGAACCGCGGGATCTCGATGCCCAGTTCCTCGGCGGCGCGGATGACGAGCGTGCCCTTGGGCACGCTGGTCGTGATGCCGTCGATGGTGAGCGTGACGAGGTCCTCCGGCGGCACGGCCGCCTCACCGCTCCCGGAGGACCCGGTGGAGCCGCTGTTGGACGCTGCGGCGGTGACGGTCATGCGTTCACCTCCAGGTGAGAGGTCGAGGGGCCGTCGGCCCAGAGGGTGGAGCGGGCGGGGTCGAAGGGGCAGCCCCGGCCGGTGATGTGCTGCTCGTACTCCTCGCGGAAGTACTGGAGCGAGGAGAAGATCGGGCTGGCGGCGCCGTCCCCGAGCGCGCAGAACGCCTTGCCGTTGATGTTGTCGGCGATGTCGTTCAGCTTGTCGAGGTCGGAGATCCGGCCCTTGCCGGCCTCGATGTCCCGCATGAGCTGGACGAGCCAGTAGGTGCCCTCGCGGCAGGGGGTGCACTTGCCGCAGGACTCGTGGGCGTAGAACTCGGTCCAGCGGGTGACGGCGCGGACCACGCAGGTGGTCTCGTCGAAGCACTGGAGCGCCTTGGTGCCGAGCATGGAGCCGGCGGCGCCGACGCCCTCGTAGTCGAGGGGGACGTCGAGGTGCTCGTCGGTGAGGAGCGGGGTGGAGGAGCCGCCGGGCGTCCAGAACTTCAGCCGGTGGCCGGGGCGCATCCCGCCGCTCATGTCGAGGAGCTGGCGCAGGGTGATGCCGAGCGGGGCCTCGTACTGGCCGGGGCGGGCCACGTGCCCGGAGAGCGAGTAGAGCGTGAAGCCCGGGGACTTCTCGCTGCCCATCGAGCGGAACCACTCCTTGCCGCGGGCGAAGATGGCGGGCACGGAGGCGATGGACTCGACGTTGTTCACCACGGTGGGGCAGGCGTAGAGGCCGGCGACCGCGGGGAACGGGGGCCGCAGCCGGGGCTGGCCGCGGCGGCCCTCCAGGGAGTCCAGCAGCGCCGTCTCCTCACCGCAGATGTACGCGCCGGCGCCGGCGTGCACGGTGATGTCGAGGTTCTTGCCGCTGCCGAGCGCGTCCGGGCCGAGGATGCCCGCCGCGTACGCCTCGCGCACCGCCTCGTGGAGCCGGCGCAGGACGGGGACCGTCTCGCCGCGCAGATAGATGAAGGCGTGGCTGGAGCGGATCGCGTGGCAGGCGATCACGATGCCCTCGATGAGGGAGTGCGGGTTGGCGAAGAGGAGCGGGATGTCCTTGCAGGTGCCGGGCTCCGACTCGTCGGCGTTGACGACGAGGTAGTGCGGCTTGCCGTCGCCCTGCGGGATGAACTGCCACTTCATCCCGGTGGGGAAGCCGGCGCCGCCGCGGCCGCGGAGGCCGGCCTCCTTGACGTACGCGATGACGTCGTCGGGGTCCATGGCGAGGGCCTTGCGCAGCCCCTCGTAGCCCTCGTGGCGGCGGTAGGTCTCCAGCGTCCAGGACTCGGGTTCGTCCCAGAACGCGGAGAGCACCGGGGAGAGGAGCTTCTCGTGGCCCATCCCGTCTCCGTTCCCGTTCCCGTTCTCGTCGGTGCGGGCGGACTCGGTCATCGCCCGCCCTCCTCGGACACCGGTCCGGCCGGGTTGGCCGGGTCGGACGCGGCGGTCTTCTGCGGGGCGTCGTGGGAGCTGGGGTGGGTGTCCCGCTCCTCACCGGTGGGTGCCGCGCCGCGGGACGGCCCGACGGCGCCCGGTTCCGGTTCGCCCTTGGCCAGCCGGAGCCCGGCCAGCGAGGCCGGGCCGGCGCCGCCGCTCTCCGCGACCGCGCCGGCCCGCTCGTCGGGGAAGCCGGCCAGGATGCGGGCGGTCGCCTTGAAGTCGCAGAGCTTGGCGCCGCGGGTGGGCGCGACCTCGCGGCCGGCCCGCAGGTCGTCGACGAGGGCCTTGGCGCTGTCCGGGGTCTGGTTGTCGAAGAACTCCCAGTTGACCATCACGACGGGCGCGTAGTCGCAGGCGGCGTTGCACTCGATGTGCTCCAGGGTGACCTTGCCGTCCTCGGTGGTCTCCTGGTTGCCGACGGCCAGGTGTTCCTTCAGCTCGTCGAAGATCTGGTCGCCGCCCATGACCGCGCAGAGCGTGTTGGTGCAGACGCCGACCTGGTAGTCGCCGGAGGGCTTGCGGCGGTACATCGTGTAGAAGGTCGAGACGGCGGTGACCTCGGCCGTGGTCAGCCCGAGCATCTCGGCGCAGAACTTGATGCCGGTGCGGGTGACGTACCCCTCCTCGGACTGCACGAGGTGCAGCAGCGGCAGCAGCGCCGAACGGCTGTCCGGGTAGCGGGAGATCACCTCCGCGGCGTCCGTCTCCAGCCGGGTGCGGACCTCGGCGGGGTAGTCGGGGGCGGGCATCTCGGGGATGCCGAGCGCCACCTCGCGGTTGGCTGGTGTGGTCACCGGTCCACGCCTCCCATCACGGGGTCGAGGGATGCGACGGCGACGATGACGTCGGCGACCTGGCCGCCCTCGCACATCGCCGCCACGGCCTGCAGGTTGGTGAAGGAGGGGTCCCGGAAGTGGACCCGGTACGGGCGGGTGCCGCCGTCGCTGACGACGTGGACGCCCAGCTCGCCCTTCGGGGACTCCACCGCCGTGTACGCCTCGCCCGGGGGCACCCGGAAGCCCTCGGTGACCAGCTTGAAGTGGTGGATGAGGGCCTCCATGGAGGTGCCCATGATCTTCTTGATGTGGTCCAGGGAGTTGCCGAGCCCGTCCGGGCCGAGCGCGAGCTGCGCGGGCCAGGCGATCTTCTTGTCGGCGACCATCACCGGGCCCGGCTCCAGCCGGTCCAGGCACTGCTCGATGATCCGCAGGCTCTGCCGCATCTCCTCCAGCCGGATCAGGAACCGGCCGTAGGAGTCGGAGGTGTCGGCGGTCGCCACCTCGAAGTCGTAGGTCTCGTAGCCGCAGTACGGGTCGGCCTTGCGCAGGTCGTGCGGCAGGCCGGTGGAGCGGAGGACGGGGCCGGTGACGCCGAGCGACATGCAGCCGGTCAGGTCGAGGTGGCCGATGCCCTGGAGGCGCGCCTTGAAGATCGGGTTGCCGGTGGCCAGGGCGTCGTACTCCGGGAGGTTCTTCCGCATCTGCTTGATGAACTCGCGGACGGCGTCGACGGTGCCGGCCGGCAGGTCCTGGGCGAGACCGCCGGGGCGGATGTACGCGTGGTTCATCCGCAGACCGGTGATCAGCTCGAAGAGGTCCAGGACCAGTTCGCGGTCGCGGAAGCCGTAGATCATGATCGTGGTGGCGCCCAGCTCCATGCCGCCGGTGGCGAGGGCCACCAGGTGGGAGGAGATCCGGTTGAGCTCCATCATCATGACCCGGATGACGCTGGCCCGGTCGGGGATGTCCGCCTCGATGCCGAGCAGCTTCTCCACGCCCAGGCAGTACGCCGTCTCGTTGAAGAACGGCGTGAGGTAGTCCATGCGGGTGACGAAGGTGGTGCCCTGCGTCCAGGTCCGGTATTCGAGGTTCTTCTCGATGCCGGTGTGCAGGTAGCCGATGCCGCAGCGGGCCTCGGTGACCGTCTCGCCGTCGATCTCCAGGATGAGCCGGAGCACGCCGTGCGTGGACGGGTGCTGCGGGCCCATGTTGACGATGATGCGCTCGTCGTCCGCCTGGGCCGCGGCCTGGGCGAGCTCGTCCCAGTCACCGCCGGTGACGGTGTAGACCTTGCCTTCGGTGGTCTCGCGTTCCTGCGCGTGCGAGGTCGTCATCGGGTCCCTCCCCGCGTGGTCGTGGCCGGCGTGCCGTGCCCCGTGGGGGCCGCGGCCGGCGGCTGCTGGTGCTTCTCGGGGGCCGGTCGCCCCCCGGGGATACGCGGCATCAGTGGTACGACCTCCGCTGGTCGGGGGCCGGGATCTGGGCGCCCTTGTACTCGACGGGGATGCCGCCGAGCGCGTAGTCCTTGCGCTGCGGGTGGCCCTGCCAGTCGTCCGGCATCATGATCCGCGTCAGCGCCGGGTGGCCGTCGAAGATCATTCCGAAGAAGTCGTAGGCCTCGCGCTCGTGCCAGTCGTTGGTCGGGTAGACCTCGACGATCGAGGGGATGTGCGGGTCGGCGTCCGGGGCGCTCACCTCCAGCCTGATCACCCGGTTGTGGGTGATGGAGCGCAGGTGGTAGACGGCGTGCAGTTCGCGGCCCTTGTCGTCCGGGTAGTGCACACCGCTGACGCCGGTGCAGATCTCGAAGCGGAGCGCCGGGTCGTCGCGCAGGGTGCGGGCCACCCGCGGCAGGTGCTCGCGGGCGATGTGGAAGGTCAGTTCGTCCCGGTCGACGACGGTCTTCTCGATGGCGTTCTCCGGGACCAGGCCCTGCTCGTCCAGGGCGCCCTCGAGTTCGTCCGCGACCTCGTCGAACCAGCCGCCGTACGGGCGGACGGCCGGGCCGGGCAGCCGTACGGTGCGGACCAGGCCGCCGTAGCCGGAGGTGTCGCCGGGGCCGTCGGCGCCGAACATGCCGCGGCGGACGCCGATGGCCTCGCCGCGGTCGCCGCGGTTGCCGGGCAGGTTCTGGGTGTTGAGGTCCTGGTCGGGGTTGACCCCGCTGGCCCCCGCCTCGCGGCCCGTGGGGGCGTTCTCGTTCTTCTCGCTCACCTCAGCAGGCCCTTCATCTCGATCGTCGGCAGCGCCTTGAGCGCCGCTTCCTCCGCCTCGCGGGCCGCCTGCTCGCGGTTGACGCCGAGCTTGGAGCCCTGGACCTTCTCGTGGAGCTTGAGAATGGCGTCCAGCAGCATCTCGGGGCGGGGCGGGCAGCCGGGCAGATAGATGTCGACGGGGACGATGTGGTCGACGCCCTGCACGATCGCGTAGTTGTTGAACATGCCGCCGCTGGAGGCGCAGACGCCCATGGAGATGACCCACTTGGGGTTGGGCATCTGGTCGTAGACCTGGCGCAGCACCGGGGCCATCTTCTGGCTCACCCGGCCGGCCACGATCATCAGGTCGGCCTGGCGCGGCGAGCCACGGAAGACCTCCATGCCGAAGCGGGCGAGGTCGTAGCGGCCGGCTCCGGTGGTCATCATCTCGATGGCACAGCAGGCGAGTCCGAACGTGGCCGGGAACATCGACGACTTGCGGACCCAGCCCGCGGCCTGCTCGACGGTCGTCAGCAGAAAGCCGCTCGGAAGTTTCTCTTCGATACCCATGGCTTCTCCTCCGTTCCCCTAGTCCCAGTCCAGTCCGCCGCGGCGCCAGACATAGGCGTAGGCGACGAAGACGGTGAGCACGAAGAGGAGCATCTCGACGAGTCCGAAAATCCCGAGCATGTCGAAGGAGACGGCCCAGGGGTAAAGGAAGACGATCTCGATATCGAAAATGATGAAGAGCATCGCCGTCAGGTAGTACTTGATCGGGAACCGGCCGCCGCCGGCCGGCTGCGGCGTGGGCTCGATCCCGCATTCGTACGCCTCGAGCTTGGCCCGGTTATAGCGCTTCGGGCCGACGATCGACGCCATGACCACGGAGAAGATCGCGAAGCCTGCACCGAGGGCGCCGAGCACGAGGATGGGTGCATAGGCGTTCACGCTGCTCGCTCCTTCCAGTCGACGGTGACTGCTGCTCCCCCGCCCTGGGCGGAGGGTGGCCGCACCGTGGCCGCCTCACCAAGATCGTGATTATGTGAGGCAGTTCACAAGCCCAGGCCGAGGGCATCTTATGCCCGGGGCTCTGTGAGCTGCGACACGGCGGTCACCTCGGCCTTTGTGATCTCCACCACCCGGGCGTCCGGCGGGAAAGCGGAACCCGGAAACGGCCCGCACCCTGTGCGTTTCCGCGGCCACGGACCGCAATTCCCTCTCCGGTCACCCCAGGTCAGAGCGGTGCTTGCATTATCAAGAACCGCCGTCCCGAAACAAATTGGTGCTGGACGGCCGGCAAGTGATAGTCACGGTCCGGCCACGGCCGCCGGCGGTCGCCGGCGGGACGCGCCGCCCGCCGGGACATCAAGATCGTTGCTGTGTGCACGGATTCACGTACGGCCGCGGCGCCGCTCCCCGGATCACCGCGGGCCGGATTCCGGGGAGCGGCGGGACCGTTCCCACTCCCGCGGTGACGCCCCCCGGCGGCACGCGGCGCCGCCGGCCGCCCCGGAGGGCCGGAATACGTGACCTTTCCCACGCCGCTTCCGGTGAACGGATACGGCGATTGGCCCGTGCGCCGAGAGGTGATAGACCCCGGCGCAAAACGGACGAATCATGGAAACGTCTTGCTCATACCGGGTTTGTGAATCTGCTATCACAGGGCGGTAACGGCAGCCGGAGATCGAATTCCGGCTATTGCCGTCGCGTACGCGTCAACTGTGTCCCATCCCACTCCTGTTGATCGCGGCGAAGGTCTTTGATAGCCAGGACCCCATGGCCCATACCGCTCACATACCCAGCCACCGGAAACCCCGGCGCAACGTCTCCACCAGAACGCTGCGTTCCGGAGTTGCCGGTGGCGTCCTCAGCACCATCGCCGTGACGGCAGCGGCCTCCTCCGCCAACGCCGCGCCGGCCGCCCAGACGGCCGAGATGCCCACCATCAGCGCCTCGTTCGCCGAGGACGCCGCGATGTCCACCGCCGCCACCCAGCAGGCGGCCCTGAACCTGGAGATCGCGAGCGAGCGGGACGCCCTCGCCGCCACCGAGAAGAAGGCCGCGAAACAGGCCCGCGCCGAGGCCGAACGGAAGGCCGAGGCCGAGCGCAAGGCCAAGGCCAGGGCCGCCGCGGAGCGCGCCGAGGCCGCCCGCGAAGCCGCCGCGGAGCGCTCCGACCGCTCCGAGGAGCGCACGACGCTCTCCACCGCCACCACGTCCGCCGCGTCCACCGCCTCGTCGGCCGGCTCCTCCGCCACGGGCAGCGCCGCGACCGTGGTGAACTTCGTCAAGGCCCAGGTCGGCAAGGCGTACGTCAGCGGCGCCGTCGGCCCCTCCGCGTACGACTGCTCGGGCCTGACCACCGCCGCGTTCCGCACCGTGGGCGTCTCCCTGCCGCGGGTCTCCCAGGACCAGTCGACGGCGGGCACCCCGGTGTCGCTGAACGCCCTCCAGCCGGGCGACATCCTCTACTGGGGCGGCGCCGGCAGCGCGTACCACGTGGCCGTCTACATCGGTGACGGCAAGTACGTCGGCGCGCAGAACTCCAGCACGGGCGTCGTCGAGCGCACCCTCGACTGGGACCCGCCGACGGGCGCCGTCCGCGTCCTCTGACGCTCCCTCACCCGGCAGCTGTCCGGGGCTCCTCCTGGAGCACCCGGACCCGCCCCGGGGCACGCGGCGCACAAGCCAACGGCCGTCATCCCGTTCGGGGATGACGGCCGTTGGCGCGTCTGGCCGCCGGGACGGGAGGCGCTTGCGCACCTCGGCACCCGGCCGCCCCCTGGCCCGTCGGCCGACGGCTGGACCGGTGCGTGTGCTGAGCACTGGCCCCGCCATCAGGGTCATGATGGCGGAGTGCTCTCACCCCGGTAGTTCCTCTTGTCGAGCAGGATGTCGAAGTCCCCCCGGGCGCCCATCTCCCTGAGGCCAGCGAGCGCGTTGGCACGCCTGCGGAACCGAACGACTTCCAGCAGAGCCTCGTTCACCGTGTCGTGGGCGGCCACGGTCCCGAGGGCTTCGGCGGGTTCGGCCAGTGCGTTGTCATCCACGTCGATCAGCGGCTCGGACATCGCCTTCCACCTCATGGCCTGTGTCTCCACACTCACCCTGTGCGCTCTGTACAGTCATGAGTATGAGCCCGACGGATAACGGGGCGCTTCTCCCATTCCGGACCTCAGCGCGAGCAGATCAGCAGTCCACCAAGGCCGTTGATCTCGAATGCGCCGTGTCTGTCAATGTGTTTCGTGACAATCTCGCGCGCCCGCTCGATGGTCACTTCGAAGGGCACGGCGTGCTGACCCGCCCACGCTCGATACGAGTTCATGTGCGCGATCACGGGCGCAGGGGTCGTTACGGAAATCTTTCCCGGCAGTTCCACTGTCTCGACCCTGGAGAACGCGGCGCCGAGCAACGCGGGCGCCTTTTCCAGCGAGAACCGAGCACTGAGGGAGATGCGCGACGGTCCTCTGTCAACGCCGAGCACGTCACCAGCGGCGCGCTCCCAGAGTCGGTCCAGCTCGGTCTTGTCCCGCTCGCTGTTCGTAGAGGCGATCAGCACGCCCTCGGTGGTCACTACGCGGTCGAGTTCCGTGACGGCCGCCGGTATGTCCTCGACGTGATAGAGCATGTGGAGGGCGAGCGCGGCGTCGACGCAATCCGTGCGAAGCGGCAGCTGGGCCGCGTCCGCGACGGCTACCGGTCTCGGCACTCCCTCCAGAATCCCGAGGGACACGTCGAGGCCGAGCAGCCGCAGGTCTGGCCGTTCCTGGGCGAGCCGCTTGATGAACTTGCCGTTCCCACACCCAACGTCAACGACGGTGCCCGGGACGTCGCGCAGTCGCTCGACGACGAGTCCAGGCAGGTCGTAGCGCGGCGTCTGCCACTGGTAGAGGGACTGGCGCGCGGCGAGGTCCCGCTCGGTCCTGTACGCGCTATCGGTCAGGATCGCGCGGTCTGTCAGGGCGGCGTCGTGCGTGGCGGAAGAGTCGGTCACGTCGGCGGCTCCGAAAGGTCGGCGGCGGGCGCGGCAATGTGTTCCGCCGTGCTCTTCATGCGTTCCCGCAGGGCGGCAACCTGGGGCGAACCACGGTACTTCGCCGCTCCGAGTTGACTCGCGAACTTTCCCAGCCGAGTGACGATGCTCGCCGAGAGCTGGCCGGGAGGGCTGCTGAGCACACTTCCGAGCAGCACTGCGGCGGCGTCGAGGTCGCCGGCGAACAGATGACCTTGTGCGAGGTCGAGACGAGCGGCGAGCAGATCGAACGTGGAGCGATCATCGTCCGCCGCTTCGCGGTACAGATCGACAGCCGTTTCGGCGGCCTCGATGGCATGCCGAACGTTGTGGTCCCCGCCTATGGCGAGGTGAGTCGTGCCCGCGTATGTGAACTGCTTGGCGTCGGGAAAACTGAAGATGCCGGGTACCTCGTCGCCTCCCCGCATGGTCTCGCGCGCTCGCTCGGCGGTCACGAGCGCCGTAGCGGCGCCTCGGGGGTCGCCGGCCACAGCCAAGGCTCGTGCTTCCAGACTCGCCAGCCGGGCCGAGATGCTCCCGGGCGCGGTGTACTGCTGACCCAACCGAGCGAGATCCGCAGCACGCGCCGGGTCACCACTCCAGAAAGCGATGAGCGACTCGGCCGCGCGGACCCATGCCCGTAGCCCATTGTGGCCTGCTGCCTCGGCACAAGCCCATGCGGTGCGGGCATGAGTGGCGGCTGAATCATATGCTCCCACGTCGAGGCAAACGTGCGCCGACAGGCCGCACAGCCGACCGGCGGCGACCAAGAGGTCAGCTGTCTCTCTGGGACGTTGGCGACCCCGCAGCGTCTCGAACGTCTCCTCCCGCAGGTCGCGGATCTCGTCGTGCAGGTCGGCCAACGGATGACTCACGAAATGTCGGGACAACCGGGCGACGTCGGCGTCGATTTGGTCGACGGCGGTCTCGTCCGCGTTCCGAGACGCGAGGAATCGCGCGAACCGTGCCGAGGCAACCGCGTCGGCCGCCAGGGTACGACGGGAAGGCGGAGGGCCGGGTTCCTTGATCGCTGGAACGCTGAGCGGAGCGGCTTCACGTCGGCGGGCCTTGCTCGCGGCGGCGGCACGGTCCAAGAGCACCTGGTCGACGCCGAACACTTCCGCCAGGTACCTGCGCGCGTGCTCGGACGGGATGCGCACCTCTCGCTCGTACCGGCCGATCTCCTTGCCGGTCAGCGCGCCCCGCCCCTCGACCTCGTTGTACCGATTGGCGATTCCCTGCTGCGACTTACCGAGGTCCTGACGTAGCCGAGCGAGCAGTGCGCCGATGCCCAACTCGCCCATCGTGGCTCCCCGCTAGAAATTCTGGCCCCCATCTTGGCCCCCCATTTGGCCCCCGCGCAGGCTCCCGACCCAAAAGAGCTACGCAGGTTTGCTGGTGGCATGCCGTCACACAGCCCCGACACAGCGCCTCCGGCAGTCGTTCCCCCGCTTCCACGGGCCCTGGCACCACTTGCGCCCGGACCCTTGACCCGCGGCTCTCTTCGTCTGATCACCGTGCCCCGACGGAGACTCGAGGACGAGGGCGAGCTCGTGCTGCAGGTGGCCTTCGGCCGACTTCCCAACGCTGTGCGCCTGGTCCGCAGGACGGCGACCGAAGCAGTCGAGCGCCTGGGCTACTTGGAACAACTTGACGACGTACGACTTCTCACGAGCGAGCTCGCGACCAACGCCCTACGGCACTCCCACGGCGACATCACTCTCACCCTTCGGCGCCGATCGGATACCGCTCTGTTCCTCGAGGTCGGAGACCGGTCGCCCCACTTCCCCCGGCGCCGCACAGCGGCCCTGCACGACGAGCGCGGGCGCGGCCTCGAACTCCTTCGTTGCCTCGCGGCCGATTGGGGGATCGCCTCCACCGGACATGGCTCCAAATACGTCTGGTGCCTGCTCCACACACCAACACAGCCCCCTGCACCCAGTTCGCCACCCCCGCCCGCGAGCAAACTCAAGTGCCCGACGCCGATCCGTTCGAACTCAGTGCCCTCGTCACCGACAACACGTTCGTGCTGCGCGAGATTGTCGGCGTGAACCTGGCCCGCTCGGCACGTCCACCCGCGCCGTACGACGTCCATCCACAGAAGCAAGACGGGATGTGAACCAATGGAGCAGTTCGAGCGAGCCCGCCTCGACTCGTATTTCAACCGCGTCGCCGCGCAGTTCATGTCGGAGGAGACGCCGGAATCGTTCCTGATCACGCATCTACTGCCTGAGCGGCCGTCCTTCGTGAAGGCCGTCGACACCGTGTCCAACCTTCGCGCCGTGCTGCCCAAGCCCAAGTCGATCGACGCCACCGCTCGGCGAGAGGTCGAGCGGTTCACCCAGTGCGACGAGCTGTCCCGGGAACTGTTCTCCACCCCTGAGACGTGCCTCGACTACGTCGAGTCCCGCGCCGGGGGTCAGTCCCTCGTACTCCTGGACGTCGGGGGCTACTTCGCACCGGCTCTGGATGTCCTCTGCGACCGCTTCTCGGGTCGTGTCCTCGGAGTGGTGGAGGACACCGAGAACGGTCACAAACGCTATGCGGAGCGCGACAAACTGCCCTGCCCGGTCGTGTCCGTCGCCCGCTCCCCGCTGAAGGACCCCGAGGACTTCCTCGTCGGTCAGTCCGTGGTGTTCTCGACCGAGGCGCTGATGCGCGACCAGGGCGACATCCTCAACGGCCGCCACGCCCTCGTCATCGGGTTCGGCAAGCTCGGGTCGAGCATCGCCCGGCTGCTGCACGCCAAAGCCGTACGGGTCACTGTGTACGACATCGACCCCGTCCGCCGAGCCCAAGCACTGAGCCAAGGGTTCACCGTCGCCCGCGACCGTGAGTCCGCGCTCAAGGGGGCCGGCCTTGTCCTCTGCGCCACGGGCGCCGTGTCTCTTCAAGGCGACGACTTCTCGGGCCTGCGCAACGGGGCGTACGTCGCCACGGTCACCAGCAGCGAGGACGAACTCGACCTCGACGGGTTGCCCAACATCTACAGCAGGACACCGACGGGCGACCACGTCACCCGCTACCAGACGACCGGTCACTACTTCTACCTGCTCAACGACGGCAACGCCGTCAACTTCATCCACGGCGCCAGCGTGGGGCCGTTCATCTTCCTCGTACAGGCCGAGATACTCGCCGGAATCCGCATGCTCACCCGCGGAGACCTCGGGCCCGGTATGCACGAGGCCAGCGCCAACGACCGCGCTGGCATCGCGGCGACGTGGCTGAACTACTTCAACCGGTAAGGAGCACCATGCCGATCATGGCAGATCACGTACGACACACTCTCGACGCATACCTGAGCCGGCACCCCGACGAGAAGGACCGCCTGTCCGTCCTCATCGAGGTGCTCGACGCCGCCGACGACACGATCGCCTCGCGCAAGGAGTTCCGCGGTCACATCACCGCTGGTGCCGTCCTGCTCCGGCCCGACGGCCGCGTACTCCAGATCGAGCACAAGGCGCTGCGGAAGTGGCTCCTGCCCGGTGGCCACACCGAGGACGCCGACACATCGTTGCTCGACGCCGCTCTGCGGGAGCTCGCCGAAGAAACCGGCATCGATCCCGAGTCGGTCGAGCCCGACAGCGGCTTGCCTCTCGACATCGACGTCCACACGATTCCGGCCAACGATGCCAAAGGCGAGCCGGAGCACCCGCACTTCGACTTCCGGTTCCTCTTCCGGACCACGGCCGACGCCGTCGTGCTCCAAGAGGAGGAGGTCACGGACTACGGGTGGACGTTCGCGGACATGCTGACGGCCGAGCCCCTGCGCTCACGGGTGCTCGCCGCCGCGCGCTGAGGCCGACGGACGCACCGGTACTGTCCGGAGCGACCCCAGGGCGCCGGTCGAGACATCAGGCCCGCGGAGCCACCTTGCTGAGGCCGTTGATGACGCGGTCCATCGCGTCGCCGCCCGTCGGGTCGGTGAGGTTGGCCAGCATCTTGAGGGTGAAGCGCATCAGCAGCGGGTGCGTCAGGCCGCGTTCCGTCGCGATCTTCATGACCTTCGGGTTGCCGATCATCTTCACGAAGGCGCGGCCCAGGGTGTAGTAGCCGCCGTAGGTGTCCTTGAGCACCTTCGGGTAGCGCTGGAGGGCCAGTTCGCGCTGGGCCGGGGTCTGCCGGGCGTGTGCCTGGACGATCACCTCGGCCGCGATCTGCCCGGACTCCATCGCGTACGCGATGCCCTCGCCGTTGAACGGGTTGACCAGCCCGCCGGCGTCACCGACCAGCAGCAGCCCGCGGTGGTAGTGCGGCTGCCGGTTGAAGGCCATCGGCAGCGCGGCGCCGCGGATCGGGGTGGTCATGTTCTCCGGCACATAGCCCCAGTCCTCGGGCATCGAGGCGCACCAGGCCTTGAGCACCTCGCGCCAGTCCAGCTCCTTGAAGGCCGAGCTGCTGTTGAGGATGCCGAGGCCGACGTTGGAGGTGCCGTCGCCCATGCCGAAGATCCAGCCGTAGCCGGGCAGCAGCCGGTCCTCGGGGCCGCGCCGGTCCCACAGCTCCAGCCAGGACTCCAGGTAGTCGTCGTCGTGGCGCGGGGAGGTGAAGTACGTCCGCACGGCCACGCCCATCGGGCGGTCCTCGCGCCGGTGCAGGCCCATCGCCACCGACAGCCGGGTGGAGTTGCCGTCGGCGGCCACCACGACCGGGGCGTGGAAGGTGACGGGCGTCTTCTCCTCGCCGAGCTTCGCCTCGACGCCGGTGATCCGGCCGGTGCGGGGATCCAGGATCGGGGCGCCGACGTTGCAGCGCTCGTGGAGCCGCGCCCCGGCCTTCTGTGCGGCGCGGGCGAGCTGCTCGTCGAAGTCGTCGCGCTTGCGGACCAGTCCGTAGTCCGGGAAGGAGGCGAGCTCCGGCCAGTCCAGCTCCAGCCGGACACCGCCGCCGATGATCCGCAGGCCCTTGTTGCGCAGCCAGCCGGCTTCCTCGGAGATGTCGATGCCCATGGCGACGAGCTGCTTGGTGGCGCGCGGCGTCAGACCGTCGCCGCAGACCTTCTCGCGGGGGAAGGCCGTCTTCTCCAGCAGCAGGACGTCGAGCCCGGACTTCGCCAGGTGGTACGCGGTCGTGGAGCCGGCGGGGCCGGCCCCGACGACGATGACATCGGCGCTGCGCTCGTTGAGGTCGGTGTCGGTCACGTCGGCACTCCCGGCGAGAGGCGGAGCGCAGGCCCTCGTCGGGGCGGCCTGCGGGGGAACGGCTCAAGTCTATGCAGGGGGACGGACGGCGCTTGGGCGGGTCGGGTACCGGCGGCTTCCCGGCCCGCCGCAGCCCGGGAAGCCGGGCCGGGCGCCGGGGAAACGACGACCGGATACCGTCCGGACGGGCGCGGGGGCGTCGCGGGCACGAAGGTGGCCCGGGCGTGCGGCGGCCCCGGTCCGCGCGGAACCGGGGCCGGAAGCACGGCGGTTGGGCCGCCCGGGATCCGTCAGGCCGGGACCGGGGCCCCGCTCGGGTCGGCGATCCGGCGCAGGGTGGCCGTCCGCTCCGCCGTGTCCGTGGAGGACATCAGGGCGGCCAGGACCGCCATGCGCGACTGTCCGGCGCGCAGCGAGCCGGTGGGCACCGCGCCGGCCTCGATCAGGTCCACGGCCCCGCCGCCCGTGTAGATGGGGGTGACGGGGCCCGCCGGGACGCGCGTGGTGAGGGCGACCAGCACCCCCCGCCCGACGGCTCGCGCCACCGCTTCCGTGAACGCCGGGGTGGCGTTGCCCGCGCCGGTGGCGACGAGCACGATGCCGCGGGCGCCGGCCTCCACCGCGGCGTCGAAGAGCAGCGGGTCGGCGTCGGCGTGGTGCATGACCATGTCGACGCGCGGCAGCGGCGCCTCGACCGGCGGCAGCGGCAGCGCCTCGGTGCGCTCGGGACGGCGCCGTACGGTGACCCGGCCCCAGCCGACCTTGCCGACCGCGTCGCAGGACGGGTCGTGGAAGGCGTCGGGGGCGGTGGTGTGGGTCTTGATCGTGCCGCGGGCGGCGTGGATCCGTCCCGCGAAGACGGCCAGGGTGCCCAGGTCCTCGACGGAGGAGGCGGTCAGCAGGGCGTCGTAGAGGTTGCCGGCGGCATCGCCCTCGGCGTCCTCCAGCGGGCGCTGGGCGCCGGTGAAGACGACGGGGCGGCGGTCGGCGTGGTGGAGGTCGAGGAGGAAGGCGGACTCCTCCAGGGTGTCGGTGCCGTGGGTGACGACGACACCGTCGACGCCCGGGTCCTCCAGCACCTCGTGGACCGCGCGCAACAGCGTGATCTGGTGCGCGGTGGTGAGCCGGGGGCTGTTGACCGTGAAGAGATCGACGACTTCGGTGGTCACGTCCTCGGGGAGATCGGCGGCGGCGAGCACGTCCTGCCCGGCCGCGTCCGCCGCGTATCCCTTGCCCTGCCAGCGGCTGGCTATCGTCCCGCCCGTGGTGACCACGACGACACGTCGCATACTGCCCCCTCGCCCGTCCGGAATGCCGGAGAAGAACACTGAAGAGCACCCGGGCCGGCGGCCCGGCGCCCCGGGACCCGGAGTCCCGTGGGCGGCCCGGGGCCCGTGCCCGGAGAAGACCCATACGGACGAGTAACCTCGTCCTACCAGCAAGAATAGCCAGTTTTGCCCAGAATAAGTTGCCAAGTCCTGTGGTCTACGCGCCTTGATTTGGCAGACAATGACGCCATGGACGCCATCGACCGCAGCATCTTGCGCGAACTCCAGAAGGACGGCCGGCTCACCAACCAGGAACTGGCCCAGCGGGTGGGCCTCTCCCCCTCCCCCTGCCTGCGCCGGGTCCGCCAGCTCGAACAGGACGGCGCGATCCGCGGCTACCGCGCCCTGCTCGACCCGGCGGCGGTGGGCCGGGGCTTCGAGGTCCTCGTCTCCGTCGAGGTCCGCCGCGACCGCGCGACGGTGGAGGCCTTCGAGGACGCCCTCCAGGACCTCCCCGACGTGGTCGAGGCCTACCGCCTCTTCGGCAGCCCGGGCTGCCTGCTGCGGATCGCGGTCGCGGACATCGAGACGTACGAGCGGCTCTGGATCGAGAAGATCACGGCCCTGCCGGGGGTGACGGAGGTCAACTCCCAGATCGTGATGAAACGCATCAAGGAGCCCCAGGGGCTGCCGATCGGGGGCGGGGCTCACTGAAGCCGACGCGGTTGCGCGCCTCGGGTTTCCGGAGACCCGGGGCCGTCGGGCCGGGCCCGGTTCAGGCCCGGATGGCCCGGTGCAGGGCGACGATGCCGCCGGTCAGGTTGCGCCAGGCCACCTTCGACCAGCCCGCCTTCTGCAGCCGGGCCGCCAGCGCGGGCTGGTCGGGCCAGGCGCGGATCGACTCGGCCAGGTAGACGTAGGCGTCGGGGTTGCTGCAGACCGTGGTGGCGATCGGCGGCAGGGCGCGCATCAGGTACTCGGTGTAGACGGTGCGCAGCGGGGCCAGGACAGGGTGGCTGAACTCGCAGATCACCACGCGGCCGCCGGGCTTCGTGACCCGCAGCAGCTCGGCGAGGGCGGTGTCGGTGTCCTGGACGTTCCGCAGGCCGAAGGAGATCGTCACGGCGTCGAAGACCCCGTCGGCGAAGGGCAGCCTCGTCGCGTCACCGGCGGTGAACGGCAGATGCGGCTGCCGCTTGCGCCCCTCGCGGAGCATGCCGAGCGAGAAGTCGCAGGGGACGACGTACGCGCCGGCGGCGGCGAAGGGCTGGGAGGAGGTGCCGGTGCCGGCGGCCAGGTCGAGCACCCGCTCCCCCGGGCGGGCGTCCACGGCCCGCACCACGGCCTTGCGCCAGAGCCGGGTCTGGCCCAGCGACAGCACGTCGTTCGTCAGGTCGTACTTGGGCGCCACGTCGTCGAACATGGCGGCGACTTCGTGCGGCTGCTTGTCCAGGGAGGCTCGGGTCACCGTTCCATTGTGGCCGGTGCCGGCGGGGACCGGTGCGGCGGGGGCCGGTGCCCTCGCTCAGCGCCCGACCAGACTCGCCAGGTCGATCGAGACCGGAAAGGGAAAGTCCGTGCTCAGCTTGCCGGTGTGGGTGGGATAGGTGGGGGCTGGAATGTATGTGCCCAGGTCACGGTGGAGCCACAGCTCGTGCACCTCTGGAAGACCGTCCTCGCCACGTTCCACTCGCCAGTAATACGGCACCTTCACCTGAGCGAACATCGCCGGTTTCCGCACCCGGTCGTCCTGCCGGGAGCCCGGGGACACCACCTCGACCACCAGAGAGAGCTTCTCGGCCGGCACGCACTCCAGGGAGAAGACATCAAGATCCCGCTCGTCGAAGACCACCACATCCGGTTTCGCCGGGTTGTACTCGTCCACGAGGACACACTGCTCGGTGGCCACGGTGAGGGGCTCTTGAACGAGGCTCTCCAGCCGGTGGTAGATCCGGTCACGGACCCGGTTGTGCCACCAGCTCGTCATTCCGCGTACCACGATGTTTCCGTCCACCAAATCCCAGTCGAAGGGAAGGTCAAGGTCCTTCACCTGCTCGTAAGTCCAGCCCTCCTGGGGCGGGTACATCCAGGTGTCCGGAGTGGCCTTCTGCCGTTCGGCGACCATTGCTACTCCCATGGGACGCATCATGGACGGGCGTGCGGATCACGGTGACAGGTACGACCGTACCCTCACCCGAAGTGATGGCGAGGTGTTCCGCGCTGTTGACGGACACCCGCCCGGAAAGGACTCGCGGCTCAGGCCCGGCGGTGGACCAGGCGCCCCGCGATGACCGTGGCCAGGCAGCGGGCCCGCTCCCCGCGGGGGGTGTCCGGGGTGCCGGGCTCCCCTCCGGGGGTATCCGGGGCGGCGGCCCGCGGGGCGGAGGTGTCCGGGGCCGCGAAGACCGCGAAGTCCGCGCGGGCGCCCGGGGTGAGCGGCGGAGGCGCGGCGGGGCCGCCCGGTGGCAGGACGCGGAGCCCGGAGCGGGAGACGACGGTGCGGACCCGCGGGCGGGTGAAGGGGCCGGTCAGGCCGGTCGTGCCGGTGGCCAGCAGCTTCTGGAGGGCGCGCCGGGCGCTCTGGCCCCAGCGGGTGTCGGTCATCTCCAGGGCGGCCACGGCCTCGCCCGTGAGCGGGGCGCTGCCCAGTTCGTCGACCTCGTACGGGTCGTCGGGGTGGTAGACCGACTCCAGCAGGGTCCGGGCGCCGGGCTCGTGGCGGCCCGGGGTGAGTTCGCCGTCCCATTCCCGGACCCGGGCCCGGCCGCCGTACTCCGCGAGCAGTTCCTCGTACGGGCCGATGGCCGCGATCCGGTCGCCGTCCACGACCAGCGCGTGCCCGGGGAGCGGCTCGCCCTCCGGCGTGCGCCGCACCACCCGTGCGCGGTGGATCGTCAGCACCGGCCCGTCCTTCCCGATCGGAGTGTTCCGGCCGCCCCGCCGGGCTCAGCCCGCGTCGACGAGCTTGAGCTCCGGGTGGGCCGTGCCGCCCTCGATGGCCGTGGAGGAGAAGTGCGAGACGACGTGGTCGTCGACCGGGTCGTTCGCCGGGTCGTCGTGCACCACCAGGTGCTCGTACGTCGTCGCGCGCTGTGCCGGGACGCGGCCCGCGGCGCGGATCAGGTGGAGCAGCTCCAGCCGGTCGGAGCGGTGTTTCGCGCCGGCCGAGGAGACGACGTTCTCCTCCAGCATCACGGAGCCGAGGTCGTCCGCCCCGTAGTGCAGCGAGAGCTGGCCGACCTCCTTGCCGGTGGTCAGCCAGGAGCCCTGGATGTGGGCGACGTTGTCGAGGAAGAGCCGGGCGATGGCGATCATCCGCAGGTACTCGAAGAGCGTGGCCTGCGTCCGCCCCTTCAGATGGTTGTTCTCCGGCTGGTAGGTGTACGGGATGAACGCGCGGAAGCCGCCGGTCCGGTCCTGCACGTCCCGGATCATCCGCAGGTGCTCGATCCGCTCGGCGTTGGTCTCGCCGGTGCCCATCAGCATGGTGGAGGTCGACTCGACGCCCAGCTTGTGCGCGGTCTCCATGATCTCCAGCCAGCGCTCGCCGGACTCCTTGAGCGGCGCGATGGCCTTGCGCGGCCGCGCGGGCAGCAGTTCGGCGCCCGCGCCCGCGAAGGAGTCGAGGCCGGCGGCGTGGATGCGGCGGATCGCCTCCTCCGGCGTGACGCCCGAGATGCGGGCCATGTGCTCGACCTCGGAGGCGCCGAGGGAGTGGATGACCAGTTGCGGGAACGCCTTCTTGATCGCCGCGAAATGCTTCTCGTAGTACTCCACGCCGTAGTCCGGGTGGTGGCCGCCCTGGAACATGATCTGGGTGCCGCCCAGCTCGACGGTCTCGGCGCAGCGGCGCAGGATGTCGTCGAGATCGCGGGTCCAGCCCTTGGCGGTGTCCTTGGGCGCGGCGTAGAAGGCGCAGAACTTGCACGCCGTCACACAGACGTTGGTGTAGTTGATGTTGCGCTCGATGATGTACGTCGCGATGTGCTCGGTACCGGCGTAGCGGCGGCGGCGTACGGCGTCGGCCGCGGCGCCCAGGGCGTGCAGCGGGGCGTGGCGGTAGAGGTCGAGCGCTTCTTCCGGGGTGATCCGGCCGCCCTCGGCGGCACGGGCGAGTACGGCTGCGCGGTTCGTACCGGCGAGCTCGGAGTTCTCGGGCACCGGGGCGTCCCTTCCGGAAGATTCTGTGGACCGATCCAGCGTACGTCAGCGGTCCGGCGCATCCGGAGGGGCCGTCCGGGAGCGCGGGGCCGGTCGTCCCGTTGCGGTGCGGCGGGGTGTGCGCGGACCGGTCCGGACCGGCGGCCCGGTCGGTTCAGTCCGGTCAGTCCGGTCAGTCCCGGTCAGTCCGGTCAGTCCGCGCGGCGCAGGTCGGCGGTGGGCCTGCCGCCCTTGTCGTCGTCCGAGGCGTAGCGCAGCCGGTCCGCCGACACGGCGGTGAGGGTGACCGTCGCCGGTTCGCCCGTGCACAGAACACCGGAGGAGCCCCTGGAGGTGTCCGTGGTCTCCTTGAGCACCAGCTTCTTCTCACCGGCGGAGACCAGCTCGCCCTTAGCGTAGCAGGCCGTGCCGAGCGCGGAGTACGTCATCCGGGCCACGGTGGCGCCCTTCTTCCCGGCCTTCAGGACGAGGGTCAGCTCGCCGTTCGGGAAGCCGCCGCTCTGGACGATCCCGCCCTGCCAGGTCCCGGTGAACCTCTCCGGCACCGTCGGCACCGAAGGCTCCGCCTGCGCCGGGGGACTCTCCCCGGTGTCGCCGCTCGGGGCCGCGGCGTCGCCACCGCCACCGCGGTTCCCGCCGGGGAGCAGGTCAAGAAATGCGACCGTGGAGGTGCCGATGGCCAGCGCCGCGGCCACCGAGACCATGACGACGCAGCTCACCCGGCGACGGCCCCCGGTCCCCCGGGACATGGTGCGCTCGGCACCGGACGGGCCCGGGGCGGACGATCCCGAGGCCGGCGGGCCCGGAGAGGCGGCACCCTCCGTGGCACGGGGCGGGCCCGTGGCGGTCACCGAGGCGGAGAAGGCGATCCCGCCGCGCCCCGGCCGACCGGGTTGTCCCGGCTGCCCCGCCGGACCCGGGTCCGCGGCCCGGCCGCCCGTACGGGCGGCGCCGGGGCCCGCCCCGGTCCCCGGCGGGCCCGGCTCCACCGGTACGACCGTCACCAGCCCCGAGCCGCCTGCGTCCCCCGGCCACCCCCGGCCCTCCGCGCCCGGCGTGGCCTCCGGTCCGGCGCCCGGCGCCGCGCCGTCCGTCTCCAGGCCCAGCAGTTCCACGGCCCGCCGCCCGACGCCCTCCACCAGCGGCCCGGGGAGCCAGCCGCTCGCCACCGGGCCCCGGACGGCGCCGTCCCCCCGCAGCGGGCCCAGCCGGCGGGCGAGCTCCGCCGGGTGCGGCCGGCCCACCGGGTCCTTGCCGAGGCAGCAGGCGACCAGCTCCCGCAACTCGCCCTCCAGCCCTTCCAGTTCGGGCTCGTCGTGCACCACCTTGTAGAGCAGTGAGGCGGAGCTGTCGCCCGGGAAGGGGTCCGAGCCCCGTGCCGCGTAGGCGAGGACGGCTCCGAGCGAGAAGACGTCCGAGGCGCCGGTGACCTCGCGCCCCAGGATCTGCTCGGGCGACATGTAACCGGGTGAGCCGATGAAGACACCGCTGGCGGTGAGCGAGGCCGTCGCGTCGGTGGCCCGCGCGATGCCGAAGTCGATCAGGCGCGGGCCGTCCATGGTCAGCAGGACGTTCGACGGTTTCACATCGCGGTGGACGAGGCCCAGGCCGTGCACGGCCGCCAGCGCCTCGGCGAGACCGGCGCCCAGGACCCGCACGGTGTGCTCGGGCAGCGGGCCCACCGCGGCCACGGCCTCACTCAGCGCCGGACCGGCGACATAGCCGGTGGCCACCCACGGCACGGCCGCCTCCGGGTCGGCGTCCAGCACCGGCGCCGTCCACGACCCGCCGACGCGCCGCGCCGACTCCACCTCCCGCCGGAAGCGTTCACGGAACTGCCGGTCCGCGGCGAAGTGCGGATGCACCACCTTCACCGCGACCGTGCGGCCCCCGGCGCTGCGCCCCAGATAGACCCGGCCCATGCCGCCCGCGCCCAGCCGGCCCAGCAGCCGGTACGGGCCGATGGCGCGCGGGTCCTGCGTGTCCAGCGGCTGCATGGCGTCCCCCTCGGCTCACCCGGCGCCGCCTCCCCGCGCGGTGCCGCGGCCAGCTTAGGACCCGGGGAGTGCCCGGCGCGGCGGCTCGGTGAAGGGGTGCCGCCGCCGTCCCCCCACCTCCCGGGGCCGGGCCCGGCTCCGGCCGCCCGGTCGCCCTCGGCGGCCTCGTCCCGGTCCCCGGCCCCCGTCCTTGGTCCGCGTCCTCAGTCCGCGTCCCCGTCCCCGTCCCCGTCCCCGTCCTCGTTCTCGTCCTCGTCACCGAGCAGCCGGACCCGGACGTCCGCCGGGTATCCGCTCGTCGGCCCGGTGCGGCGGGCGAACTCGGCGATGCCGGCGAGCTGGCGCGGGCCGAGACTGAAGTCGAGCGTGGTGAAGTACCGTTCCAGCACCTCCGGGCCGAAGGCCTCCCAGCGCGCCGCCTGTTCCGCCACCTTGCCGACCTCCTCCAGCGACAGGTCGCGGGAGGCCAGGAACGCCTCGTGCACCCGGCGCACCACCTCCGGCTCCCTGGCCAGGTAGTCGCGCCGCACCGCCCAGACGGCGAAGACGAAGGGCAGCCCGGTCCACTCCTTCCACAGCTGTCCGAGGTCGTGGACCTGCAGTCCGTACCGGGGGGCTTCGTGCAGGTACGCGCGGAGCGCCGGGTCGCCGATCAGCACCCCGGCCTGCGCCTCGCGCATCATCAGGCCCAGGTCGGGCGGGCAGCTGTAGTAGTCGGGCCGGATGCCGAAGCGTTCGGCCAGCAGCAGCTGGGCGAGGCGGACGGAGGTGCGGGAGGTGGAGCCGAGCGCGACCCGTTCCCCGTCGAGCTGCTCCAACGGGACCTGGGACACGATGTGGCAGGACATCACCGGGCCGTCGCAGCCGACGGCGATGTCGGGGAGCGCGACCAGCTCGTCGGCGTGGCGCAGGAACTCCACGAGCGTGACCGGGCCCATGTCGAGGTCGCCCCGGATCAGCTGCTCGCTGAGCTTCTCGGGGGTGTCCTTGCGCAGGTCGAGGTCGAGCAGGGTACCCGTGCGGGCGAGGCCCCAGTAGAGGGGCACGCAGTTCAGGAACTGGATGTGACCGACCCGGGGACGGTCGCGGCTGTGGTCACGGCTGTGGTCACGGCTGTGACCACAGCCGGTGGCGGCGTCCCCTGCCGTCCGGTCGGCGCGGTCCGCTGCCCGGTCCGCTGCCCGGTCCGCTCGCTCTGTGCGGTCTGCCCGGTCTGCTCGGCCGGATGCGTCTGCTCGGTCGGAATGGTCCACTCCATGAGGCTAACTCCGTCTCCCGGCAGGCCCGGGAGCGGGGCCGAACGGGGGACGCGGGCGGGCGCGGCGGTGTGTGCGGCGGACCGACACTCCGCTCGCGCGCGTCCCGTGGGGAAGCCGGCCGGTAACGGACGAGGAACGGGCGCGTGTCGGCCGGTTGGCCGGTACGGGCGGAGGCCCGGTGCAGGTCACAGCTGTCGCGACGGCTCCCGAATACACCCCACGAACGAGTGATCTTCGCCTCTTTCCTGCCGCAGAGAGCCCGTGCTAGGCTCGCCGCAAGTTGCAGTTTGGTTTCCCTTGCAGTACAGAGCCTGCGGATCATGTGACTCCGCGGGCTTTTGTTTTCAGACTTCTTGCAGGTTCTGGAGCAGGGCAACCCTTTGGCCCAAGGAGGGCTTTATGGCTACCGGAACCGTCAAGTGGTTCAACGCCGAAAAGGGCTTCGGTTTCATCGCCCAGGACGGCGGCGGCCCCGATGTCTTCGTCCACTACTCCGCGATCAACGCGTCTGGCTTCCGCTCCCTGGAGGAGAACCAGACCGTGAACTTCGACGTCACCCAGGGCCCGAAGGGCCCGCAGGCGGAGAACGTCACCCCGGTCTGATCCCGCAGGGATCTCCGGGTCGGCCCATCGCGGCTGACGCGCAGTACCCAAGGAGCCCCGCTCCCCGCTTCGGCGGGGGCGGGGCTTCTGCCCGTCCGGGGCGGGGCCGGGGCAGGGCCGGGCCGGACCCGGGTGCCGGCTCCCGAGCGGGCCGGCACCCGGGTCCGCCCGCCCGGGGGCGGGTTCAGGAACGCCGGTACAGCTCCTCGATGTCCTCCGTGAAGTCCCGCAGGATCACCTGGCGCTTCAGCTTCATCGACGGGGTCAGATGGCCCCTGTCCTCGGTGAAGTCCACCGGCAGCACCCGGAAGCGGCGGATCGACTCGGCCCGGGAGACCGAGGCGTTCGCGTCGTCGACGGCCCGCTGGATGTCGGCGAGGAGTTCCTCGTCCCGCACCAGCTCGCCCAGCGGTACGTCCTGCTTCTTCCGCATCCGCCGCCAGTGCAGCAGCCCGTCCGGCTCCAGGGTGATCAGGGCCGTGACGTACGGGCGGTCGTCGCCGATGACGAGGCACTGGCCGACCAGCGGGTGGGCCCGCAGCCGGTCCTCCAGCGGTGCCGGGGCGACGTTCTTCCCGGCCGCGGTGACGATGATCTCCTTCTTCCGGCCGGTGATGCCGAGATAGCCGTCCTCGTCGAGGACCCCGAGGTCGCCCGTGGCGAACCAGCCCCCGGCATCGGTCTCGGCGCCCCGGACGGCCGCGCCCCGCGCCGCGTCCCAGTAGCCGCTGAACACCTGGCCGCCGCGGAGCAGCACCTCCCCGTCATCGGCGATCCGGGCCGCGGCGCCGGGCAGCGGCATGCCGACCGTGCCGAGCCGCGGCTTGAGCGGCGGGGTGACGGTGGCGGCGGCGGTGGTCTCGGTGAGCCCGTAGCCCTCGAAGATCTCGATGCCCGCGCCCGCGTAGAAGGCGGCGAGCCGGCGGCCGAGCGGGGAGCCGCCGCAGATGGCGTACCGCACCTTGCCGCCGAGCGCGGCCCTGATCCGCCGGTAGACCAGCGGGTCGTAGAGCGCGCGGGCGGCGCGCAGGCCGGGACCCGGGCCGGGTCCGGTGCCGTGCTGTTCGGCCTCCCGCGCCTCCCCGTACCGCTGGGCGATCTTGGCGGCCCGGTCGAAGGAGGAGGCCCGGCCCATCTTCTCCGCGGTGGCGCGGCCGGTGTTGTAGACCTTCTCCAGGACGTACGGGATGGCGAGGAGGAAGGTCGGCTTGAAGCCGGCCAGCGCGGTCAGCAGGTCCTCGGTCTGGATGCTGGGCTGGTGCCCGAGGCGGACCCGGGCGCGGAGGCAGCCGATGGCCACCATCCGGCCGAAGACGTGCGACAGCGGCAGGAAGAGCAGGGTGGAGGCGGGGTCCTTGCTGACCGACTTGAAGACCGGGTGGAGCAGTTCGATGGCGTTGTCGACCTCGGCGAAGAAGTTGCCGTGGGTCAGCACGCAGCCCTTGGGGCGCCCGGTGGTGCCGGAGGTGTAGATGAGGGTGGCGATGGTGTCGGGGCCGAGGCCGGCCCGGCGGGCGGCCACCTCGGAGTCGGGGACGTCCCGGCCGGCCGTCACGAGCAGTTGGACGGCGTCGGTGTCGAACTGCCAGAGGTGCTTCAGCCCCGGCACGTCGGGGCGTATGCCGCTGACCAGCCGGGTCTGGGTGACGTCCTCGACGGCGCAGGCGACGGCGCCGGAGTCCTCGATGATCCAGCGGGTCTGCTCGGCCGAGGACGTCGGGTAGACGGGGACGGTGACGAGGCTGGCCGCCCAGGCGGCGAAGTCCAGCAGCGTCCACTCGTAGCGTGTGCGGGCCATGATGGCCAGCCGCTCGCCGGGGGCGAGACCGTGGGCGATCAGGCCCTTGGCGACGGCCAGCACCTCCTGGGCGAAGGTCGCGGCGCTGACGTCGCGCCAGCTCCCGTCCTCCCGGACCCGGCTGAGGACGATCTCCCCCGGGGCCTCGACGGCGTTGTGGAACGGGATGTCGGCGAGCGAGCCCTGCTCGACGGGCGCCACGAGCGCGGGTACGGCGACCTCGCGGACGGTGCCGTCGACCACGGTCAGCGCCGGCTCCGGCGACTCGGGCGGCACCGCGCCGCGGCGGGGGCGGAGGCGGGAACGGGACACGGGCGGCTCCTCTTGTCTCGGCCGCCCCGGGCGGGCGGCACCGGACGGGGTCCGGGGCGCCCGCGGGCGGGGCGGAGGCCCCGGCTCCGTGGGGAGCGGAGCGGGGCGGCGGGATCAGCGGGGGCGTGCGGTCGTACGAGGGGGTGGGGGGTTGGCTCACGCGCGCGAGTCGGGAGTCGGTGCCGGTGCCGGCTGTCGGTTTCGGGCGTCGGTTCCCTGCGTCGGTTTGGCTGTCGGTTTCGGGTGCGGGGGCGGGGGGCGGGGCCGGGCGGCGGGGTCCGGTGCCGCGGCGGGGCTTTCCGGGCGCGGGGGGGGCGCGCGGGCGGAACCGCCCGCCGGATCAGGGCCGTTCGAGGATCGCCGTCACCCCCTGGCCGCCTGCCGCGCAGATGGAGACCAGGCCGCGCCCCGGCGCGTCGCGCTCGGCGAGCAGCTTGGCGAGCGTGGCGACGATGCGTGCGCCCGTCGCGGCGAAGGGGTGGCCGGTGGCCAGTGAGGAACCGGCGACATTGAGCCGGTCCCGGTCGGCCTCGGGCAGTCCCTGCTTGCGCCAGGCCGCCAGCGTGGCCAGCACCTGGGAGGCGAACGCCTCGTGGATCTCCAGCAGGTCGAAGTCGTCGAGCCCGAGCCCGGCGCGCTCCAGCATCCGCGGCACGGCGTACGCGGGTGCCATCAGCAGACCGTCCTCGCCGCCGACGTAGTCGACGGCCGCCGTCTCGTACGCCGTGAGGTAGGCCAGGGGTTCGAGGCCGCGTTCGGCGGCCCACTCCTCGCTCGCGAGCAGGACGGTCGCGGCGCCGTCGGTGAGCGGGGTGGAGTTGCCCGCCGTCATGGTGGCGTCCCCGTCCTCCGCCCCGTCCCCGACGCCGAACACCGGCTTCAGGCGCGCGAGTTTCTCCGGGCTCGAGTCGGGGCGGAGGTTCTGGTCCCGTTCCAGGCCGCGGAAGGGGACGACCAGGTCGTCGAGGAAGCCGCGGTCGTAGGCGGCGGCGAGGCGGCGGTGGCTGGTGGCGGCCAGCTCGTCCTGCTCCTCGCGGCCGATGCCCCACTCCCGGGCGGTGCGGGCGGCGTGCTCGCCCATCGACAGACCGGTGCGGGGTTCGGCGTTGCGCGGGATGTCGGGGACGAGGTGGCGGGGGCGGACCCCGGCCAGCGCCCCGAGCCGCCCGCCGAGGGAGCGGGCGCGGCGGGCGGCCAGCAGCAGCCGGCGCAGTTCGTCGTTGACGCCGAGCGGGGCGTCGCTGGCCGAGTCCACGCCGCCGGCGACGGCCGAGTCGATCTGCCCCAGCGCGATCTTGTTGGCGGCGGCGATGACGGCCTGGAGTCCGGTGCCGCACGCCTGCTGGACGTCGTAGGCGGGGGTGCGCGGGTCGAGTTCGCTGCCGAGCACGGTTTCGCGGGCGAGGTTGAAGTCCCGGCTGTGCTTGAGGACGGCGCCCGCGGCGAACTCCCCGAGCCGTGCGCCTCCGAGGCCGAAGCGCTCGACCAGGCCGGCGAGGGCGGCGGTCAGCATCCGCTGGTTGGAGGCGGTGGCGTACGGGCCGTCGGCCCGCGCGAAGGGGATCCTGCTGCCGCCGAGGACGGCGACGCGCCGCACCTCGGTGGCGAGGAGGGTGGTGCGGGGACTCATCTCGACCAGCTCCTGACCCGGGAGTAACCTTACTGCGAAGTAAATTTACGCCACGGTGAGGAGTTGGCCAATGGCCGATCGCTATCTTCGTTTCACCGGGACCGCTCCCGGCCGGTTCCTCACCCGCCGGCTGGGCCTGCCCCGCCCCGCGCCCCTGCACCGCTGGTCGCCCGAACGTCCCTCGCTGGACGGCCCGTTGCTCCGGCTGACGGTGGCCGCGCCCTGCCCCGGTCTCGCCGGGGTACTGAACCGGACCGGACTGCCGGTGCGCACGGAGCACCGGGACGACGACGGAACCGCCGGCACCGGGCACCGGGGCAGCGCCCCGTACGCCGCGGTCGTCGTGGACGCCACCGGCGTGGACGGCCCGGACGCGCTGCACGAGGTGCACGCCGCACTCCACCCCGTGGTGCGCTCGGTCGCCACCGGGGGCCGGATCGTCGTCCTCGGCACCGCGCCCGACCCCGCGGACCACCACCGGGCCGCCGCACAGCAGGCCCTCGAAGGCTTCGTCCGCTCCCTGGGCAAGGAGATCGGCAAGGGCTGCACGGTGAACCTGCTCCGGCTCGACCCCGGCGCTGCGGGGACGGCCGCCCTCGGCGCGGCGGCAGCGGCGGCGGAGTCGACGCTGCACTTCCTGCTCTCGCCCAAGTCGGCGTACGTGAGCGGCCAGCCGATCACGGTGCGCGCGGACGCCGTCGGGGCGGAGGGAGCGGACGGGGCGGACGGGGCGGACGGGCCCGAGGGAGCGCAGCCGGCCGGGGCCGGTGGCCCGTCCGACAGCGCGTCCGACGCCGCATCCGCCGCCGCCGCGACGGACCGGACCCGGCCGCTGGCCGGCACGACCGCGCTCGTCACCGGCTGCGCCCGCGGCATCGGCGAGGCGGTCGCCGAGACCCTCGCCCGGGACGGCGCACGGGTCGTCTGCCTCGACATACCGTCCGCGGACAGCGAGTTGACGGCCCTCGCCGGCCGTCTCGGCGGCACCGCCCTGCCCCTGGACATCACGGCGCCCGAGGCCGCCGACCGCATCGCGGCGGCCGTACCCGGCGGGCTCGACATCCTCGTCCACAACGCCGGCATCACCCGGGACCGCAGGCTCGCCAATATGGCGGCCGACCGCTGGGACCAGGTGATCGACGTCAATCTGGGCAGTGTTCTGCGGGTGACGGACCGTCTGCTGAAGGCCGGTGCCCTGCGCCGGGGCACCGGCCGGATCATCGCCACCGCCTCCATCGCCGGGATCGCCGGCAACGCCGGGCAGACCAACTACGCGGCGAGCAAGGCCGGGATCATCGGCTTCACCCGTTCCCTGGCACCGCGCGCGGCGGCCGAGTACGGGGTGACGGTCAACGCCGTCGCCCCCGGCTTCATCGAGACGAAGATGACGGCGGCGGTGCCGCTGCTGATCCGGGAGGCGGGGCGGCGGATGAACTCCCTCGCGCAGGGCGGCCTGCCGGTGGACGTCGCCGAGACCACGGCGTGGCTGGCGCAGCCCGCCTCCGGCGGGGTCAACGGGCAGACGGTCCGGGTCTGCGGGCAGAGCCTGCTCGGGGCGTGACGCCTCCGGCGGGGTGGGGTGGCGCGGGGCGGCGGTGTCGTGTCGCACGGGTTGCCCGGGTTCCGTTCCCGGCGACGCCGTGCGGGTCCGGCGGCCGCGGCGCCGCTGCCCGTTCCTCCGCGCATCCCGCGGGTGTCGCCCCCGCCCTCCCGATACCCGTACCGGCAGCGGACCGCCACCGCGGCAGGGCCCTGCGGAACCGGCCCGGACCGGGCGGGCCCCGACCAGACCCACCAGCCACGATTCCGACGGAGCCCCTCTGACCACGCCGACCGGCCCGACCACCCCGACCACCCCGACCACCCGGCGCCTCACCCGCGCCCCGCGCCTCATGCCCGCCCTCGGCCGGGGTGTGCTGACCGGGATCGGCAAGCGCCCCTCGGCCGGCGCGACGCTCCCCGGCACCCGGCTCCTGCTGCCGGCCGCCCGGATCGACACCGGCCGCGTCCTCCGCTACGCGCGCGTGTGCGGCTTCCGGGAGACCGATCCGCTGCCGATCACCTACCCGCACATCCTGGGCTTCCCCCTCGCCGCCCGCCTCATGGGCGACCGGGCCTTCCCGCTGCCCCTCCTCGGCCTGGTGCACACCGGCATCGAGATCACGCAGCACCGGGCGCTGCGCCCGCACGACCGCCTTGAACTGGCCGTCGGCATCCCCCGGCTCCTCCCCCACCGCCGCGGCACGGAGGCCGAGGTCGTCACGGAGGCCCGGATCGACGGCGAACCGGTCTGGACGGACCGCAGTACGTATCTGGCCCGCCACCGCACCGCTGAGCCCGGCGGTGCCCCGGAGACCGGCGGTGCCCCGGAGCCCGGCCGCACCACCGAGCCCGGCGGCGCCCCCGGGGGAGGCCGGGGACCGGACCCCTCCCGCGGTAGCGGCACGGAGGTGCTCCCCTCCGTCGCCGAGTGGGAGCTCCCCGCCGATCTGGGCCGCCGCCATGCCGCCGTCTCCGGCGACTACAACCCGATCCACCTCCACCCGCTGACCGCCCGGCCCCTGGGGTTCCCCCGGGCCATCGCCCACGGCATGTGGACGTTCGCCCGCTGCGTGGCCGAGACCGACCCGCCGAGCGCGGAACCCGTCACCGTGCGGGCGGAGTTCAGGGCGCCGGTCCTGCTTCCGTCGACCGTCGTCTTCGGCCGCCTCGGTTCCGCCTTCGAACTGCGCGGCGGCCGGGACGGCTCCCGGCTGCACCTCACGGGGACGGTGACCACCTCCGGCGGGGCCTGACCGGCCCGGCCGGCCCGCCGGCCGGCCGACTCGGCCGGCCGCCGCCCCCGCTCAGGGGTTCCGGGTGGTGGTCTTCCCGCGCGGGTGCCAGGGGCGGCCCTCCATCAGATTGGCGAGGCCCGCCCAGGCGAAGTTCATCAGCAGCGCCGCGGTCTCCTTCGCCGACGGCCGGTCCGCGCCGTCACCGGCCGCGCCGCCGGGGAGGGCGCCGGTACCGCCGCCGCCCTCGCCACCGGGGTCGTTGGCCCATCCGGCCAGCGATTCGGCGGCCCCGACCAGGGCGTGCGCCAGTCCGGCCACCTCCCGGTCGGCCAGATCCGGAACGCAGTCGTCCTCCCGCGCCGCGGCGGCGATCAGATGCGTCACGAAGGTGACGATCTCCTCCCGCATGGCCGCGAACTCGCTGACGAAGGGCTCTCCGTGCGTACGGGCCTGGTTGTGCAGCACGGCCCAGCCGTCGGGGCGTTCGGCGGTGTGGGCGAAGAAGCCGCGCAGCCCGCTCCAGAGCTGCTGGTCCGGCGGCGCGTCCTGCGGCTCGACGGCCGCCCGCACGGCGTCGACCAGGGCCGCCGCCTCCCGCCGGATGCAGGCGCTGAACAGCTCTTCCTTCGAGTTGAGATACAGATAGACCAAGGGCTTGGACACACCGGCCAGTTCGGCGATCTCGTCCATCGAGGCGGCCCGGTAGCCGCGCCGGGCGAAGATCGTCACGGCCGCGTCCAGCATCTGCTGTTCCCGCACCGCCCGCGGCATCCGCTTGCCCCTGGTGCCCGTCACTGTCCGCCCCTCCACCGTGCCTACCGGGAGGTAAGTTTACGGCCCGCCCTCCGGCCGCATATGCCAAACGGCTTCCCCGCCCGCGGGAAACCACGCCCGGCCCCGGCAGAGCCGCCCCGGGCGCAGGCGGCTCCGCCGGGAACCCCCGGACCGCCCCTACCGCACGAAAGCGTCCCGGCGGGCCGTGCCGTCCCAGCCGCCGGGCGGCCGGCCCAGGCCGTACAGGGCGGCGACCGTGGGGGCGACGTCGAGGGTGCGGGCCGGGGCGTCGCTGACGGCGCCGCGCCGGACCAGCGGGGAACCGCCGGACACGAAGAAGGGGATGGGCAGCGTGGCCGGGTGACCGTGGTTGCCGGGGATGGGGTTGGAGATCGGCAGCGGGTCGGAGAAGCGGTGGCCGGGGCGCACATAGGCCACGAGATCGCCGGCCTCCGGGCCCAGCCGCAACTCCCCGGGGGCGTGCACGGACAGCACCCCCTCCTCGGCGAGGACGATCTCCCGCATCCGGGCCACGGCCCGGGCCCGGTCGGCGTCCGGTCCGGTCCAGTAGAGGAGGTCCGCGCCGCCGTTCTGCGCGATGACGCAGCGGTCCTTCAGCAGCGGGTCCCTCGCCAGCAGCGGGGCGAGGCTCACCATCGCGAACGGCAGCGACCAGTCCATGGAGTGGTCGGCGAGCACGAGCAGGACGGAGTCCTCCCAGCGGCCGGTGTCCTTCAGGTGACGGACGACCCGGCCGATCTGGTAGTCGGTGCTCACCAGGGCGGCCCTGCGGGCGAGTTCGAGCGTGCCGCCGGTGAGGTCGCTGTGCCCGACCCGGTCGACGTCCCCGAAGTTGACGAACATCAGGTCGGGGTCGGCGCTGTCGATCATCGAGATCACCGCGTCGGCCGTGAAGCCGTCCGGGGCGTGCTCCGTGATCGGCAGCATCGGCTCCGGCTTCCAGTGGAAGTCGGCCCGGGTGTCGAAGATCCCGTGCAGATAGCGCTTGGACAGCACGGAGCCGCTGGTGCGGCCGGTGGCGCGGAGCAGGTCGAAGAGGGTGACGGCCCGCAGGTCGGCGGGGCGGTCCAGGTCGCGCACGGTCTGCTCGGCGCGGTCGTACACGGCGTTCGCGGGGACACCGGAACGGTCGGGGCGCACGCCCGTCATCATCATGACGTGGTTGGGGATGGTCTCCATGACCGGCAGCGACTGGGCGGCCGGGTAGGTGGTGCCGGTGTCGCGCAGCGCGGACAGCCGGGGCATGAACAGCGGCCGGATCTCGTCGGGCCGGCAGCCGTCGACGACGATGACGTAGGTGCGCAGCCGGCCGGCGGGGCGGGCACCGGCGGCGCGGGCGGTGGAGGCGCCGGGGCCGACGATGACGCCGCCGGCGCCGCCGGCGACCGTGGCGAGGAACGAGCGGCGGGACCAGCGGGACCGGTCGGTGGGGGGCATGAGGGCTCCGGGTGGGCTGGGCCCGCGGCCGGCGGCGGGTGCCGGACGGCGGGCGGGCGAGGGGACGGGGGGCGGCCCCCGTTCCGTGGAGGAACGGCACCGGTCCGCGGCCCGGCCCTCCGCGGGGGCGTGCGCCGCATTCCAGGGCACGCGGGTGTCCTTACGGCAACTCACCGGTAACTTCTCGGTCCCAACCGGACGCTGTGACGCATCCGACAGCCCCTGGCCCGGCCGGGAGCTGCCCGCATGCCCGGATTGCCCTTCCCGCGGCGCGTGTTGGCGCCGGCCGGGCACAACGCGGAGGGCCGCCGGGACCGGGTGAACGCGTCACCCGTCCCGACGGCCCCCGAAGGGACGCGGCTCCCGCTACGCCCGTCCGGCGGCGGCCCCCACGGGCTCCCGCCCGGCGCCGTCGTCCCCGGTGTTCTCCCCCTCCCACACCGCGTCGGTGCCGTCCGGGTCGAACAGGGTGGCGCTGTCGTACGCCTCCCGGTCGAGGATCTTCTCCCGGGCCGCGACGACGATCGGCACGGCCGACTGCCCGGCCACGTTCGTCGCGGTGCGCATCATGTCCAGCACCGGGTCGATGGCCAGCAGCAGGCCCACGCCCTCCAGCGGGAGGCCCAGCGTGGAGAGGGTCAGGGTCAGCATCACGGTGGCACCGGTCAGTCCGGCGGTGGCCGCCGAGCCGATGACCGAGACGAAGACGATCAGCAGATAGTCTCCGATGCCCAGCTGCACACCGAAGATCTCCGCGATGAAGATGGCGGCGAGGGCCGGGTAGACCGCGGCGCAGCCGTCCATCTTCGTCGTCGCGCCGAACGGGACGGCGAATGACGCGTACTCGCGCGGCACGCCCAGGCGTTCGGTGACCCGCTGGGTGACGGGCATCGTCCCGACCGAGGAGCGGGAGACGAACGCGAGCTGGATCGCGGGCCAGGCGCCGCGGAAGAACTGCAGCGGGCTGACCCTGGCGACCGTCGCCAGCAGCAGCGGGTAGACGCCGAACATGACCAGCGCGCAGCCGATGTAGACGTCCGCGGTGAAGGTCGCGTACTTGCCGATCAGATCCCAGCCGTACGCGGCGATGGCGTTGCCGATCAGGCCGAGGGTACCGAGCGGGGCGAGGCGGATGACCCACCACAGGGCCTTCTGCAGCAGGGCGAGCACCGATTCGCTGAACTCCAGGACGGGGCGGGCCCGTTCGCCGATCTTCAGGGCGGCGATGCCCGCCACGGCGGCCATGAAGACGATCTGCAGCACGTTGAGGTCGGTGAACGGCGTGATGACGTCCGTCGGGACGATGCCGGTCAGGAAGTCGAGCCAGGAGCCGGCGCTCTCCGGGCGGGAGCCGTCGGCGGGGGTGAGGCCGGTGCCCTCGCCGGGGTTGGTGAGCAGGCCGATGGTGAGGCCGATGGCCACGGCGATCAGCGAGGTCGCCATGAACCAGAGCAGGGTGCGGGAGGCCAGCCGGGCGGCGTTGTTGACCTTCCGCAGGTTGGTGATCGAGACGAGGATCGCGAAGAAGACGAGCGGGGCCACCGCCAGCTTCAGCAGCTGGACGAAGAGGCTGCCGGTGCGCTCCAGGGTGGCGGCCAGCCAGGCGACGTCCCAGGTGCGGGCGGCCCAGCCGAGCAGCACACCGAGGACGAGGCCGAGGAGTATCTGGGCCCAGAAGGGCACATGGGGAAGTCGCGGCGTCCGGCCGGGTGTTCGTGCCGTGCCGGACGGGCCCGGGGAGCCGGCCGGCCCCGGGGAGCCGGAGGGCTCGGGCGCATCAGGGGCGTTGGGGGAGGACGCGGTGGTCACGGACACACTCCGTCGGTGAGAGGGGGAAGGGGAGGAGGGGGACGGGCCGCACCCGCCCGGACCGCGCCCGGAGGACGGCGGCGCGGACCCGGGGGACGGGACGGACGCCGGAGACGGGACGGCCGTGGAGGGTGGCCGCCGGCCGGCCCGACGGACCCGGGGGCGGACCGCGCCGGAAGCGCGCGGGCGTGCGGGAACCGGGGGACCCGGGGCGGTGGGCGGCCGTGGTCGCACCCCGCGCCCTCACTCGGGCGGTACGGGGCGGCAGCACGGCTGCTCGGTCGCGTCAGTGGCGGCGACAGGCCGCGGAGAGGCAGCGGCAGAGATCGACATGAAGGCGTGCCACGAGCGGGATGCCCGGTGTGCAGTGGCGCGCGGTCGTCGTCATGCGCACCACCGTAACACCGGACCTGGGAACCACAAAGATGAGCGGCGCTATCGCTTCACATCGAAGGCGCGAAGATGATCCAGCCTGGAGATCATCCGCCTGAGCAGCAAGAACCCCGCCGGAAGCGGTCGCTTCGACGGCGGGGTGCGGGGTCGCCCGGAGCGCCTTTCGGAGCGCTCTCCGGAGGAAGCCCGGACGGGTCGGGGCGGCGGACCCGGAGCGGGCTCACGGCCCGGGCGGCGGGCTCAGCCCCGGGCGCGGGCGGCGTCGTCGGCGCCGTCCTCCTGGCGCTGGTCGGCGGCCAGCCGCTGCTTGGCCCGCTCCACCTTCTCCACGACCTGCTCGGACATCGCCAGACGCTGCTTCCGCAGCAGCACCCAGCTCAGCGGTGCGGAGAGCACCAGGCCGAGCAGGATGACCCAGAACACCTGGGAGTCCCCGATCCCCGCCGGGACCACACCGAGATAGCTCAGGCCCCAGGCCGCCAGGAAACAGGCGGCGAACAGGGCGAAGCGCAGGACGGTGTAGCGGATGGCGGCGTTCCGCCCGCCACCGGCGCTGCTGCCACGGGTGCTACTGCTGCTCGTGCTGCTGCTCACGGGAGGAACCTTCTTCGCGGCGGCGACCGAATGGGCCGGTATGGCTGGTATGGCTGTCCTCCCAGTGAAGCACAGCGCCCCTGCCGTCAATCCAGCGGCAGCCACATGGTGACGTCGTCCCGGTAGTCGTCCTCCGCGACCTTGATCGCGTCGGGCACCCGGCCGACCTCCTTGTAGCCGCAGGCGGCGTAGAAGCGGTCGGCGCCGGTGCCGCCCCGGCAGGTGAGCCGGAGACCGCGGATGCCCTCGGCACCGCGCGCGGCGTCCGCGACGGCGGCCATCAACTCCCGCCCCGCGCCCCGCCCCTGGAGGGAGGGGTGCACCATGACGGTGTACACCCACAGCCAGTGGCGCATGAGCCGGTGGGTGTTGAGGGTGAGGAAGGCCGTCGCCATCGGGCGGCCCCGCTCGTCGGTGCCGACGACCAGGCGGCTGCGCCCCTCGACCATCGCCACCAGCTGCCTGACCAGCTCCGGCCGGATCTCCTCGGGGGTCACCGGCGGCAGGAAGCCGACGGCGCCCCCGGCGTTGGAGACGTCCGCCCACAGCGAGAGGATGCCCTCCCGGAGTTCGGGGGACACCGGGGGATCCAGGGTGAAAGTAAGTGGCACCCTTGGATCCTAGCCCTTACCCGATCGGCACTCAATCGGCGCGGTGAAGGCTGTGGGACACCCCGGTCCGGCCGGACCGGCGTGGACAACAAGCCGCAAGCCGGGCGCCCGCGACCGCCCGCCCTCAGCCGTCCAGCACCCCGGCCGCGATCCGCAGATCCGCGACCAGCCCCGCACGCACCGCCTCGCGGTCGTCCTCCGCGCGCAGCACGGCGGACGGATGGATCGTCGCCACCAGCGGGCCCTCCCAGGCCGCACCCGCGGCCTCCCCTCCACCGGCGGCCCGGCCCCCGCGCCCCTCACCGTCACCGGCACCGCTCTCCCGCCCCGGCCCCGGCCCCAGTTCCGGTTCCGGGGCGGACCAGGTCAGCAGCCGGCCGCGCTCCTTCGTCACCCGGAACGCGGAGCCGAGCAGCGCCTTGCCCGCCGTGGCCCCCAGGGCGACGATCACCTCCGGGTCCAGCAGCTCCAGTTCGGCCGCGAGCCAGGGGCGGCACGCGGTCATCTCCCGGAGGGTCGGCGGCTTGTGGATGCGCCGCTTGCCGCGCTCGGCCCGGCGCTCGAACTTGAAGTGCTTGACGGCGTTCGTGACATACGCCTCCCCCGGGTCGACGCCCGCCTCGGCCAGGGCCTCGTCCAGCACCCGGCCCGCCGGGCCGACGAACGGTTCCCCGCGCCGGTCCTCCTGGTCCCCGGGCTGTTCCCCGAGGAGGACGATCCGGGCGGAGGCGTCACCGCGGCCGAAGACGGCCTGCGTCGCGTCCCGGTGCAGCGGGCAGCCGCGGCAGCCGGCGACGGACTCGCGGAGCGCCGCCAGGTCCGCCCCGCGCGGCACGAACGGCGCGGCGTCGTACCGCTCCTCCGGACCGCCGCCACCGCCGGCCCCGCCGCCCCGGGTCTTCTCGGTGCGTCCCATACGGCGCGGGTACCCGGCCGCCGCGGGACCAGTCCGGGCACACGTCCGCCCCGGAGACGCGGCGCGTCGTACGCGCGTCCGGGGCGGACGGAACGGAGAAACGGCGGAGCCGGAGAAACGGCGGACCCGGGGGAACGGAGAGCCGGGGGAACGGAGAGCCCGGACGGCTCAGACCCGCATCGCCTGCGGCGTCTCGCGCCGGTCCGGGTCCGGGCCCGGGTACTCCTTGATGATCTCGTAGCGGGTGTTCCGCTCGACGGGTCGGAAGCCGGCGTCGCGGATCAGCTCCAGCAGGTCCTCACGGGTCAGCTTGTCGGGCGTCCCGTAGTTGTCCGCGTCGTGCGTGATCTTGTACTCGACGACCGAGCCGTCCATGTCGTCCGCCCCGTGCTGGAGCGCGAGCTGCGCCGTCTGCACGCCGTGCATCACCCAGAAGACCTTGACGTGCGGCACGTTGTCGAACAGCAGCCGGGAGACCGCGAAGGTCTTCAGCGCCTCGGCGCCGGTTGCCATGGTGGTCCGGGCCTGGAGCCGGTTGCGGATCTTGCCGTCCTTCATGTCCACGAAGTCGTGCTGGTAGCGGAGCGGGATGAAGACCTGGAACCCGCCGGTCTCGTCCTGGAGTTCGCGCAGCCGGAGCACGTGGTCCACGCGGTGGCGCGGCTCCTCGATGTGCCCGTAGAGCATCGTGGAGGGCGTCTTGAGGCCCTTGGAGTGGGCGAGGCGGTGGATGCGCGACCAGTCCTCCCAGTGGGTGCGGTGGTCGACGATGTGCTGCCGCACCTCCCAGTCGAAGATCTCGGCGCCGCCGCCGGTCAGCGACTCCAGACCGGCGTCGATCAGCTCGTCGAGGATCTCCGAGGCGGACAGGCCCGAGATCGTCTCGAAGTGGTGGATCTCCGTGGCCGTGAACGCCTTCAGCGAGACGTCCGGCAGCGCCTTCTTCAGCTCCCTCAGCGAGCGCGGGTAGTAGCGCCAGGGCAGCGTCGGGTGGAGTCCGTTGACGATGTGCAGCTCGGTGAGGTTCTCGCTCTCCATCGCCGTGGCGAGGCGGACGGCCTCCTCGATGCGCATCGTGTACGCGTCCTTCTCGCCCGGCTTCCGCTGGAAGGAGCAGTAGGCGCAGGACGCGGTGCACACGTTCGTCATGTTGAGGTGCCGGTTGACGTTGAAGTGCACGACGTCGCCGTTCTTGCGCGTGCGCACCTCGTGGGCCAGGCCGCCGAGCCAGGCCAGGTCGTCGCTCTCGTAGAGGGCGATGCCGTCCTCCCGGGTCAGCCGCTCCCCGGCGAGAACCTTCTGCTCCAGCTCGCGCTTGAGGCCCTCGTCCTGAGCAGATGCAGCCATGCGGCAGCCTCCCATTACCTCGTCAATCGGACTCCGTCGAGCCTACGCCCTCGCGCCCGGCGCTCACTCCCCGGGCAGTTCCCCGACCCGGTCCTCCCACTTGGTGGAGAGCACGATCGTGGTGCGGGTGCGGGAGACGCCCTTGATCGCGGAGAGGCGGCGGATGATCGACTCCAGTCCGTCCACGTCGGTGGCGCGCACCTTGAGCATGTAGGAGTCGTCACCGGCGATGAACCAGCAGTCCTCGATCTCGCCCAGATCGCGCAGCCGGTGCGCCATGTCCTCGTGGTCCGTGGCGTCCGAGAGCGAGATGCCGATCAGCGCCGTGACGCCGAGGCCCAGGGACGCGGAGTCGACGGTCGCCCGGTAGCCGGTGATCACGCCCGCCCCCTCCAGGCGGTTGATCCGGTCGGTGACACTCGGGCCCGACAGCCCGACCAGCCGCCCCAGCTCCGCGTACGAGGCCCTGCCGTTCTCCCGCAGAGCCTGGATGAGCTGCCTGTCCACCGCGTCCATGACGTTGAAGCCTTCCGATGCTCAGCACTGTCGCGCGATGCGCGAAGATCGTGGATGGGAGTTGTGAATCCAAGAATCGCAGGGCGTGCGGCCTGCGACCCACCCGGCCCATCGGGGACGGGCCTTCGGATGCGGGGTTTCACTCACCCGCGCCGCCCGTCCGGGGGCCGGGGCGCTCTCCGGCGGCCCCGCCCAGCGCTCCGTCCCACCTGCGGTACAGCTTGTGCGGTACGCCCGCCGCGTCGAGCACCCGGCCCGCCACGAAGTCGACCAGGTCCTGGATGTCCGTCGCGCCCGCGTAGAAGGCCGGGGAGGCGGGCAGCACCACCGCTCCGGCCTCGTCCAGCGCCACCAGCTGGCGCAGCGTCGGCCCGCTCAGCGGCGTCTCCCGCACGGCCATCACCAGCGGGCGGCGCTCCTTGAGGGTGACGCTCGCCACCCGCTGCAGCAGATCCTTCGACAGCCCCAGCGCGATCCCGGCCACGGAGGCCGTGCTCGCCGGGACGACCAGCATGCCGCGCACCGGGTACGAGCCCGAGGACGGCCCCGCCGCGAGATCCCCGGCCGGCCAGTAGCGCACCGCCTCCAGGTCCGGCAGGGACGCCTCGAAGCGGTCGGGGGTGCCGTCGGCGCCCCGCGCGAGCCAGCGGCGCAGGTCCTCCCGCCAGTGCGCGTCCCGGAAGGAGATCCCCGTCTCGTCCAGCAGCGTCAGCCGGGACGCCCGGCTGACCACCAGGTCCACCGTCTCCCCGGCGTGCAGGAGCGCCCGCAGCACCGCGGCGGCGTAGGGCGTGCCGGACGCCCCGGACACCCCCACGACCCAGGGGCGGCGCCCCGCGCGGACCGGGGACGCGCCGGTCGTCTCGTACTGTTCTCCGTGCGGCGGCTCCACGGTTCGAGCCTATCGGGAGCCCCCGGCCGGAACAGGACAAGGTACCCCGGCCGTTCTTCTGGGCAGAAGTACACGGAGTGTGAGGGGGAACCATGAGCTACGGAAGTTACGGATCCGGCTGGCCGCCACCGGGGCGGCCCGCCCCGCGGCCCGAGCCGAGCGGCGGCCAGAAGGCGAAGGCCGCGGCCGGTCTGATGGCCGCCTGGGTGGCACTGCTGTGGCTGCTGGAGTTCATCGACGTGGCCACCGGCAACTCCCTCGACACCTACGGCGTCTCCCCGCGTGACACCGGCGAGCTGCGCGACGTGATTCCGGCGTCGTTCCTCCACTTCGGCTTCGACCACGTCGCGGCGAACACCGTTCCGCTGGCCCTCTTCGGCTTCCTCGCCGCGCTGCGCGGCATCGGCCGCTTCCTGGCCGTCGTCGCGGTGATCGTGGTGACCGGCGGGCTCGGGGTCTGGCTGACGGCTCCCGCCGGGTCCGTCACCGCCGGGGCCTCGATCGTCGTCTTCGGCCTCTTCGGCTATCTGGTGGTGCGGGGCTTCATCGACCGGGTGGTGACGGACGTCATCGTCGGCCTGGTGATCGCCGTGCTGTACGGCTCGATCATCTGGGGCGTGCTGCCCACCGCGGGCTCCGTGAGCTGGCAGGGCCACCTCTTCGGGCTGATCGGCGGGGTGATCGCGGCGGTGGTGTTCCGCCGCCGGGCCGGTGCGGGCGGACGGCGGGAGACCATCGTCGGCTGACGTCCCCGGCAGGACGGGCACGGGCGGCTCCCCTCACACGGTCAGTCCGCGCACCACCAGGTCGAGCAGGGTGAACAGGAACAGCACCACACCGATCACGCCGTTGACCGTGAAGAACGCCCGGTTCAGCCGGGACAGGTCGTGCGGCCGCACGATCGAGTGCTCGTAGACGAACGCCACCGCCACGATCGCCAGGCCCGCCCAGAAGAACGCGCCCGCGCCCGTCAGCGCCCCGTACCAGACGAGCAGTCCCGTGGTGACGACGTGCGCGCCGCGCGCCCCGTGCAGCGCGGCCGGGACGCCGAAGCGGGCGGGGACGGAACGCACGCCCTCGGCGCGGTCCGCCGCCACGTCCTGGCTGCCGAAGATCAGGTCGAAGCCGCCGATCCAGACGCCGACGGCGAGCCCGAGCACGACCGCGTCCCACGACCAGGCCCCGGTCACCGCGATCCACGCCCCGACCGGGCCGATCGCCTGGGCCAGCCCCAGGATGGCGTGCGGGAAGTCCGTGAACCGCTTGCCGTACGGATAGACCACCATCGGGACGACGGCGATCGGCGCCAGCGCCAGGCAGAGCGGGTTGAGCAGGGCCGCCGCGCCCAGGAAGACGGCGAGGGCGATCAGCGCGCCGGTCCAGGCGGAGCGCACCGACACCGCGCCCGTCACCAGCTCCCGCCCCGCGGTGCGCGGATTGCGGGCGTCTATCTCCCGGTCGATGATCCGGTTGGCGGCCATGGCGAAGGTCCGCAGCCCGACCATCGCCACGGTGACGAGGAACAGCTCCCACCAGTGGACGGTCCCGTCGTCCAGGAACATCGCGGTGAGCGAGGCGATGTAGGCGAAGGGCAGCGCGAAGACCGAGTGCTCGATCATCACCAGCCGCAGGAACGCCCGGACCCCGCCCTTCCCGGCCCCGGCGGGCCGCGCCGGGACGGGCTCCCGCTCCGGCAGGGGGTGCCCGGAGGCGGCGGATTCCGCGCTCACAGCCCGTACTCCGCCCAGCGCCGGCTCACCAGCTCGGCGGTCTCCGGGTCCGGCAGCACCATCCGCGGCCAGCCGCCGTCCCGCGTGTAGCCCTCCTCGGGCAGCTTCGCGGTGGCGTCGATACCGGCCTTGCCGCCCCAGAACTGCTGGTAGGAGGCGTGGTCGAGATGATCGACGGGTCCCTCGGCCACCGTGAGGTCGCGGGCGTAGTCGGTGTTGCCCAGCGCACGCCAGGCCACCTCGTGCAGATCGTGCACGTCGCAGTCGGAGTCGACCACGATGATCAGCTTGGTCAGCGACATCATGTGGGCGCCCCAGATGGCGTGCATCACCTTCTGCGCGTGCTTCGGGTACTTCTTGTCGATCGAGACGATCGCGCAGTTGTGGAAGCCGCCCGCCTCGGGGAGGTGGTAGTCCACGATGTCCGGGATGATGATCTTGAGCAGCGGCAGGAAGAACCGCTCGGTGGCCCGGCCCAGCGGACCGTCCTCCGTCGGCGGCCGGCCCACCACGATCGACTGCAGCAGCGGCCGCTTCCGCATCGTCACGCAGTCGATGGTCAGTGCGGGGAACGGTTCCTGCGGGGTGTAGAAGCCGGTGTGGTCGCCGAACGGCCCCTCCGGCAGCATCCGTCCCGGCTCCAGCCAGCCCTCCAGCACCACCTCGGCCCGCGCCGGCACCTGCAGCGGCACCGTCTTGCAGTCGGTCATCTCGATCCGCTTGCCCTGCACGAAACCGGCGAAGAGGTACTCGTCGATGTCGCCGGGGAGCGGGGCCGTGGAGGCGTACGTCACCGCCGGCGGGCAGCCGAAGGCGATGGCGACCGGCAGCCGCTCACCGCGCCGGGACGCCGTCTGGTAGTGGTTGCGGCTGTCCTTGTGGATCTGCCAGTGCATGCCGATGGTGCGCCGGTCGTGCCGCTGGAGCCGGTAGAGGCCGAGGTTGCGGATCCCGGTCTCCGGGTCCTTGGTGTGGGTGAGGCCGAGGTTGAAGAAGGAGCCGCCGTCCTCCGGCCAGGTGAACAGCGCGGGCAGCTGTTCGAGATCGACGTCGTCGCCGGTGAGGACGGTCTCCTGGACGGGGGCGTCCTTGACCTTCTTCGGCGGTACGTGCGTCATGCCGGCGAGCTTCCCGAACGCCTCGCGCATCCCGGTGAAGCCCTGCGGCAGCTCGGGCCTGAGCAGCCCGCCGATCTTGTCACTGATGTCGGCGTAGGAGTTCAGACCGAGGGCCTTGAGCAGCCTGCGGTCGGTGCCGAAGACGTTCATCGCCAGCGGCATCGAGGAGCCCTTGACGTTCTCGAAGAGCAGTGCGGGACCGCCGGCCTTGTTGACCCGGTCGGTGATCTCCCCCACTTCCAGGTAGGGATCGACCTCGGCCTTGACGCGCTTGAGGTCACCGTCGCGCTCCAGCGCCCGCAGCAGCGAGCGCAGATCGTCGTAAGCCATGCGGACCAGTATCCGTCACCCCGTACGCTGGAGTTGTCACCGGGGCTGTCCCGGATCCGCCACCGTACTTCAGGGGGCCTGCTCCGACATGTTGAGGTATCTGCCGTTTCTCCTGGTCCTGGCGTTGTGGATCTACGCGTTCATCGACTGCCTCAACACGCCTGAGGACCAGGTCCGCAAGCTCCCGAAGCCGGTGTGGGTGCTGATCGTGGTGCTCTTCGGCTATGTGCTGTTCGGCTCGCTCGCGTGGCTGCTGGCCGGCCGGCCGCGGCGCACCGCGGGGGCGGGCGGCGGCTGGGGCGGCGGGCGCGGAGTGCGCGGCGGCGGCCAGTGGATCGCGCCCGACGACAACCCCGACTTCCTCCGCTCGCTCGACGACGAGCACAAGGACCGCAAGAAGGACGGGAACGGCCCGGACGACGGCCCGAAGGGCTGACCGGCCCGGGAACACCCGCGGGCCCGGACCGGGGCCGTACAGCGCAACGTGAAGGCGCCCCCCGCTGACCGGAGGGCGCCTTCTCGTTGCGCTGTTGCGCGGGGTCGCGCGGGGTGCCTCCCGCTCACACCCCGGCGTAGGAGTGCTTGCCGGTGACGAAGATGTTGACGCCGTAGTAGTTGAAGAGGAAGCAGGCGAAGGCCGCCAGCGCGATGTATGCGGCCTTCCGGCCCTTCCAGCCGGCCGTGGCGCGGGCGTGCAGATAGCCGGCGTAGGCCACCCAGGTGATGAAGGACCAGACCTCCTTGGGGTCCCAGCCCCAGTAGCGGCCCCAGGCGGCCTCGGCCCAGATGGCGCCCGCGATGATCGTGAAGGTCCAGAGCGGGAAGACCAGCGCGTTGACGCGGTACGCGAACTTGTCGAGCGTGGCGGCCGCGGGGAGCCGGCTCAGCACCGAGTCGGCGAAGGCGCCGGGCTGCTTGCCCTCCGGGGCCGCCAGCTTGGCCTCGTAACGGTCGCGGAAGAGGAAGAGCACCGTGGCGACGGCACCGAGGTAGAACACCCCGCCGGAGATGATCGCGCAGGAGACGTGGATCCACAGCCAGTACGAGTCCAGGGCCGGGACGAGCTGGTCGCTCTCCGTGTAGAGCACGGAGACGGCGAGGCCGAGGTCGAGCAGCACGGTCGTGACCAGCGGCAGGCCGAGCCAGCGCACCGGCTTCTTCGCGAGGAGCAGCGCGAGGTAGGAGCCGACCACGACCATCGAGAAGGTCGTGGAGAACTCGTACATGTTGCCCCAGGGGGCGCGCTCCACGGACAGGGCGCGGGTCAGCACCCCGCCGGCGTGCAGCAGGAACGCGAGGGTGGTGAGCGACACGGCGATCCGGCCGTAGAGGTCGCCGCCCTCGTCACCGCCCGCCGCGCCCGGCCCGTCGGGCACGTCCCGGCTGCCGGCCGCGCCCCGGGTCACGACCCGGGGGCGCTCCAGCACGGTGGTGCCGCCCCGGCCGGTGACCTGGACGGCGGGCGCGGACGCGGCCCCGGCCTGCCCGGCGGGCCTCTCGGTCAGCGCGGCGGCCGTGCGGCCGACCTTGCTGCGGCCGCCCAGCACCCACTCCGCCAGGTGGGCGCCGAAGGCCAGGACGTAGACGGCCATCGCGGAGTAGATCAGCACATTGCTGATGGTGGCCAGGTTCTCATTGGCTGCGGCTGCGAGGTTCACGCGCGCGCTCCTTCGGCGGGACCATCGGGATCGGGTTTCTCACGGTCGTCGCCGGCTGGCTCTCCGGCGGCTGTCTCTTCGGCCGGCGTCCCGGCGGCTGTGTCTCCGTCCGGCGTCCCGGCGGCCGTGTCTCCGTCCGGCTCGGGTGCCGGCGGGGCCGTCTCCCGGAGGGCCACGGCCAGATCGGCCAGTTCCTCCGGCAGCCGGGCGGACTCGCTGCGGCCCAGCGCGGCCATCTCCACGACCGTGCCGGAGCCGTCCGCGGCCGGCCGCGCCCGGACCCACACCCGGCGCCGCTGGATGAAGAGGGAGGCCGCGAGTCCCAGCAGCGCCGCGACGGCGCCGCCCAGGGCCCAGCCCTTGCCGGGCTGGCTGGAGATCTGGAAGCTGGCCCACTCCTCGACGCGGTCGAAGGTCAGCGAGCCCTGGCCGTCGGGCAGTTGCACGGTCTCGCCGGGCCGCAGGAACTTCCGGTAGAGGTCGCCGTTCTCCTTGAACTGCTTCATCTTCCGGGTGTCGAGCTGGTAGACGTTCTGCGGGATGCCCGCGTCGACGCCGAGGCTGCCCATGAAGGCGTTGATCGACAGCACCGGGTAGTCCAGCGCCGGGAAGGTGGAGTGCGGGCCCCGCACCTCGTCCAGTGCGAAGGTCGGCAGGAAGCGGCCCTGGAAGCCGAGCTGGGTCTTCTCGCCGTCCTTGTCGCGGGCGTCGGGCACCTTGATGACCCCGACGGAGGTGTTGTTGGTGTCCTGCGGCAGGAAGGGCACCGGCCCGCGGTAGGCGATGTCGCCCTGGCCGTCCTTGACGGTGACGACGGGCGCGTAGCCGTAGCCGATCAGATAGACCTTGGTGCCGTCGACCTCCAGCGGATGGTTGACCTCGATGCTGCCCTTCGTCTCCGCGCCGTCCGCGCCCTTCCAGTGGGTGACGTCGGCGCGGAAGGTGCGCGGGGTGCCGTTCTGCGGGCCGCCGCGCTCGAAGGTGGCCTCGAAGTCGTCCAGCCGGAAACCGAACGGGGTGAGCTCGTCGGTGTCGTAGAGGCTCGCGGCGCGGAAGTCGTCGTACTGGGGAAGGGTGTTGGTGAAGCCGTCGCCCTTGACGATCAGCTTGCCGCCCTCGGCCTTCCACAGGCTGCCCGCCGCGAAGGCGATGAGCATCACGATCAGCGCGATGTGGAAGACGAGGTTCCCCGCCTCCCGCAGATAGCCCTTCTCGGCGGCGGCGGTGTCCCCGCCGCGCCACGCGCGGAAGCGCCGCCGGCGCAGCGTCCGGTGGGCGGCGTCCAGCACCTCCTCCGGCGCGGCGGACGTCCGCCAGGTCGTGTACGCGGGGAGCCGGGTGAGGCGGCTCGGGCCGGCCGGCGGGCGGCCGCGGAGCTGGCCGGCGAACTGCCAGGTACGCGGCACGATGCAGCCGATGAGGGAGATGAACAGCAGGATGTAGATCGCCGAGAACCACACCGAGCTGTAGACGTGGAACAGGCCGAGCTTGTCGTAGAGCGGCGCCAGCGTCTCGTTCTCGGCCCGGAACTCCTCGACCGCCATCGGGTCGACGCCGGTCTGCGGGATCAGCGAGCCGGGGATCGAGCCCAGCGACAGCAGGAACAGCAGCAGCAGCGCCACCCGCATCGAGGTGAGCTGCCGCCAGAACCAGCGGGCCCAGCCGATGACGCCCAGACCGGGCAGCGGGGCGCTCTCGTCGGGGGCGGTGGACAGCTGGGAGCCCGCCGCGCCGAGCCCGGAGGCCGCGGTGTCCGCCGCGGCCCCGGCCCGGGTATCGGCTCGGGTGCCGGCTCCGGTATCGGCTTCGGCGTTCTTCGTCGTCTCGGCCATGGATCAGATTCCCGGGGTGAAGGTGGAGGACCAGACCTGGAGGCCGCCGATCAGACGGTCCCAGACGCCCGTGACGAGCAGCAGGCCGACGGCGATCATCATCAGGCCGCCCGCCCGCATCACCCACACATAGTGCAGCTTGACCCAGGAGAAGGCGCCGAGCGCCCGCCGGAACGCGACCGCGGCCAGCAGGAACGGCACCCCCAGACCGATGCAGTACGCGACGGTGAGCAGCGCGCCGCGGGCGGCGCTGGCCTCGTTGAAGGCGAGGGTGTTGACGGCGGCGAGGGTCGGGCCGATGCACGGCGTCCAGCCGATGCCGAAGAGCACCCCCAGCAGGGGCGCCCCGGCCAGGCCCATCGCGGGTCTGCGGTGGAAGCGGAACTCGCGCTGGGTGAAGCCGCCGAGCACGCCCATGAAGGCGAGGCCCATCACGATGGTGAGGGCGCCGAGGACCTTGGTGATCGTCTCCCGGTACTCCTCCAGCGTGAAGCCGAAGTTCCCAAAGAGGGCGCCGTAGGAGACGAAGACGGCGGTGAAGCCGAGGATGAACAGCGAGGCGCCGGCCGCCATCCGCCCCTTGCGGGCCTCGGCCAGATCGCTGCCGCTGACGCCGGTGACATAGCTGAGGTAGCCCGGCACCAGGGGCAGCACGCAGGGGGAGAAGAAGGAGACCAGCCCGGCGAGCACGGCGATCGGCAGGGCGAGCAGCAGGGCCCCGCTGAGCACGGTCTGGTTGAACGTCTCCGCGGCGATGGACATCTCCGCGGTGTGGAGCGTCGTCACGGAATCACTTCTCCGCGATCAGCGGTTCGATCATCTCGCGCAGCTCGTCCTCGCCCAGCGGCTTGAGCGCACGGGCGGCGATCTTCCCCTCCCGGTCGATGACCAGCGTGGACGGGATGGCCTTGGGGTTGAGGCTGCCCTTGGGGAAGCGGAGCATGAGCTTGCCGACCGGGTCGTAGAGACTCGGATACGGCACCTCGAACTCCTCCTCGAACTTTCTCGCCGGGGTGATGTTCGGGTCGCGGGTGTTGATGCCGAGGAAGCGGACGCCCTCGTCCTTCGTGTCGTTCGCGACCTTCACCAGGTGCGGCATCTCGGCCCGGCAGGGGGCGCACCAGGAGCCCCAGACGTTGACGACCACGACCTCGCCGTTGTAGTCGGCGAGCGCGGCCCGCCCGCCGTCCACCGTCTCACCGGACAGGTCGGGCGCCTTCTGCCGGTCGCCCTGCGCCGCGCGGTCGATGCCGCCGTCGCCCGCGACGAAGCCCGTGTTGCCCGAGCCCTCGGACGTCTCTCCGCCCCCGCAGGCCGTCAGCAGCAGCATTCCGGCCGCGGCGGCGGCTGCGAGAGCGGCGGTGCGGCGGCGGGACGTGCGGCCTCGGGGGGTGTGGCAGGCACTCATGTGAAAAGTTTCGCATGACCGATTGGCCGATCTTCCGCACCCCCCTGCCCGCACCCCGCCCGCGCCCCGCCCGCCCGGAAACCGCCGGGGGCCGGGGCCCCGGAGCCCTCTCAGGCGCCGAAGCCCTTGGCGCCCTTGACCGGTTTGGCGCCCGCGAGCAGATGCGCCGGGACGAGGTCCCGGGCCGGCTCGGTGTAGCCGACCGAGACGATCCGGTCACCCTGGAAGGTGAACGTGGTCAGGCTCGCCAGGGTGCACTGCCGCTTGCGCGGGTCGTGCCAGAGCCGCCGCTTCTCGACGAAGCTGCGCACCGTCCAGATCGGCAGCTGGTGGCTGACCGCCAGCGCCTCGTGCCCCCGCGCGGCATCGCGGGCGGCGTGCAGCGCCGCCATCATCCGGACGACCTGCTCGACGTACGGCTCGCCCCAGGAGGGCCGGAACGGATTGGTCAGGTGCCGCCAGTTGGCGGGGCGGCGCAGCGCGCCGTCCCCGACGCCGAAGGTCTTGCCCTCGAAGACGTTGGCCGCCTCGATCAGCCGTTCGTCGGTGGCGACGGTCAGCGCGTGCGCCTTGGCGACGGGTCCGGCGGTCTCCTGGGCCCGCTCCAGCGGGGAGGAGACGACATGGGTGAGGTCGCGGCCGGCGAGGTGTTCGGCCACCCGTTCGGCCATCTTCCGGCCGAGCTCGGAGAGGTGGTAACCGGCCCGGCGCCCGTAGAGCACGCCGTCCGGGTTGTGCACCTCGCCGTGGCGCATCAGATGGACGACGGTGATCTCGTCGCCGCCCGCCGGGCCGCCGCCGGAGCCACTGCCGCCGCCGGCGCTGCCGTTGCTGGCTGCCATCCCGTTCCGCTCCCCTTCCGCTCTCCCGTTCCGTTCCCGTCCGCCCGGACCGGCCATCACGCATCCGCCCCCGGGGCCGCCGCGGCGGCGGCGCGGGCCGCGGCCGGCAGCGCGGCCGCGATGCGCTCCACCGCGGCCCCGTCGTGCGCCGTGGAGACGAACCACGACTCGAAGGCCGACGGCGGGAGGTACACCCCGTGCGCGAGCATCGCGTGGAAGAAGGCGGTGAACCGGTGGACGGCCTGGGTCTTCGCCGTCGCGTAGTCCGTCACGGCCTCGTCGGTGAAGAAGACGGAGAACATGCTGCCCGCGGTCTGCAGCCGGTGCGCGACGCCCTCCTTGGCCAGCGCCTCCGTCACCAGCGTCCGCACCTCGGCGGAGACCGCGTCGAGCGTCTCGTACGCGGCGTCGTCCAGCAGCCGCAGCTGCGCGACGCCGGCGGCGGTGGCGACCGGGTTACCGGAGAGGGTGCCCGCCTGGTAGACGGGGCCCGCCGGGGCGAGCGCCGCCATGACGTCGGCCCGGCCGCCGAAGGCCGCCGCCGGGAAGCCGCCGCCCATGACCTTGCCGAAGGTCATCAGGTCCGGCCGCACCCCGTCGAGGCCGTACCAGCCGGCCTTCGAGACCCGGAAGCCGGTCATGACCTCGTCCGAGACGTACAGCGCGCCGTTCTCCCGGCAGAGGTCGGCCAGCCCCTGGTTGAAGCCGGGCCGCGGCGGGACGACGCCCATGTTGCCCGGGGACGCCTCGGTGATCACGCAGGCGATCTGCTCCGGGTGGGCGGCGAACGCGGCCCGCACGGCGTCCAGGTCGTTGTACGGCAGCACGATCGTGTCGCCCGCCTGCGCGCCCGTCACCCCGGGGGTGTCCGGCAGCCCGAAGGTCGCCACCCCGGAGCCGGCCGAGGCCAGCAGCGCGTCCACGTGCCCGTGGTAGCAGCCGGCGAACTTGACCACCTTGGCGCGGCCGGTGAAGCCGCGGGCCAGCCGGATCGCGGACATCGTCGCCTCGGTCCCGGAGGACACCAGCCGCACCTGCTCCACGGGCGCCACCCGGGCCACGATCTCCTCGGCGAGCTCGACCTCGCCCGCCCCGGGCGTGCCGAAGGACGTACCGCGCGCGACCGCCGCCCGTACGGCCTCCTGAACCCCGGGGTGCGCGTGGCCCAGGATCATCGGACCCCAGGAGCACACCAGATCGACGTATTCGCGGCCATCGGCGTCGGTGAGGTACGGACCCGCACCGGACACCATGAACCGGGGCGTACCGCCCACGGCACCGAAGGCGCGGACCGGGGAATTCACACCACCGGGTGTCACGGCGGCCGCGCGGTCGAAGAGCGCCTGCGAGACGGGAGCTTCATACGGAAAAGACACGTTGATCCTGACCTGCGGGTACGTAGGTGGGGGACGGCGGCGGCCGCGCCCGGCTGACAAAGGTGCGGGACTTTCCTCCGACACTGAGACGAGACCTTCAGCCGTCCGTACGTCTGCGAGACTGGGGCATGCAGGAGTAAGTCACACAAGCCATGGTCTCAGAGCCCCGCAGGATCGTGTGCGGCCGGGCGTTTCGGCCGCCGGTCGCTGGGGATGTCTCTGAGACGATGATCGGGTTGCGCGGCCTGTGCCGCGACTTATCGGGTGGAGACTATGCATCGCGGTGGCGGACTGGGCGAGGGGACCGACGACCTGGACCCCGAGCGCGCCCGCGCCTCCCGTGCGGCCCGCCGGGGGAGGGGCCGGCACCGGGGCGAGCGTGATCCCGAGGCACCGAGGGGGAGCAGGAGTGGCCGCGTGGGGGTGACCTACAAGTACTTCGGGGCGCCCGACGGAGCGACCGCCGCCCGCGTCCCGGTCTCCATGCGCCCGGAGGAACTCGGCGGCGACGAGCTCGGCATGGGCGGCATGTTCACGAAGATCAAGCCGGAGACGATGGCCGCGATGGTCCTCACCGGCATCGAGGGCGTACCGCTGCACAAGGTCCCGCCGCTGGAACTGGTCGTCCTCCACCCCGACTACGCCGTGGTCAAGCTGCCGGTGACGGCCGTCGACCCGCTGCGCGGGGTCGGCGAGGAGGCGGTGGGCGCGGCGGCCTTCATCTGGTCCACCGTCCCCGACCGCGGCGGCCCGCGCGACGCCTTCACCGTCTACCAGCTGCTCCACGAGTGGCAGGACTTCTCCGAACGCCTCCACCACGCGGGCCACCAGCCGTACTGCCTCGTCTGGCCCTGAGCCGGGGTTTCCCGCGGACCGACCGGGGCTTCCGTGCTCCCCCTCGTCATGCGCCGGGAGGGGCCGTCAGGCCGCCGGGCCGCGCTGAGGGCCCACTACGATCAGCCGCCATGGACTGGCTGGAGCGGATCGCGAAGCTGAGACAGTGGACCAAGGGCGGAACGCGCGCTCCGCACAAACCGCTGCTGCTCCTGTACGCCCTCGGCCGGTTCCAGGAGGACGCCGACGGCGGTCTGCGCTACACCGCGGTGGAACAGGACCTGCAGCGACTGCTGACCGAGTACGGCCCGCCCCACCGGACGACACCCGCCTACCCGTTCCACCACTTGACCGGCGACGGCGTATGGGAAGTCCGCACCGATCGCGGACCGGGCAGCCCCGGCAGCGGGGTGCGAGACCTCCGCGGGACGGGCGCCACCGGACAGCTCGCGCCGGACCTGAGAGCGGCCCTGCGACGTGAACCGGACCTGCTCGGCAGAATCGCGCGCTTGCTGCTCGACCTCCACTTCCCACCCTCTCTGCACGGCGAACTGTGCGAAGCCGTCGGCCTGGACCTGGAGCCGGCGGAGGCCGAGCAGTTGCCGGCGGTGCGCAGGCAGCGGGACCGGAGGATGCGGCAACTGGTGCTGACCGCCTACGAGTACCGGTGCGCCTTCTGCGGATACGACGGCAGGATCGGCGCGGTACCGGTCGGGCTGGAGGCCGCCCACGTGCGCTGGTGGGCGTTCGGCGGACCCGACGAGACGGACAACGGGCTGTGCCTGTGCTCGCTGCACCACAAGCTCTTCGACAAGGGAGTGCTCGGCGTGGGATACGACCAGCGCATCCTCGTCTCACAACGCTTCGTCGGCCACAGCCCCGCCGCCCGCGAGCACGTCATAGCGCTCGCGGGACGCCCGCTCATCGCCCCACAGCCCGGCTCGCGCCCTCCTGCCGCAGCTCACCGCGACTGGCACACCCGACAGGTCTTCCACGGCGCACCACGCCCGGCCACGGCCGCCTGACCCCGAAGCCGTCACGGCCGTCCCCGTCACGGCGCCGCCGCCGTCAGATAGCGCTGCACCGTCGGCGCGAGCCAGGACACGACCTCCTCGCGGGGCATCTCCGCCACCGGCGGCAGCCGCAGCACATAGCGGGTCAGCGCCATGCCGAGCATCTGGGAGGCCGTGAGTCCCGCGCGGACCGCGGCCTGGGCGGGGTCGGGGCAGACGGCGGCGACGACCGGGCCGAGCTGCTCCCGGAAGATCGCGCGGGTCCGCTCGGCGCCCGCCGCGTTGGTGACCCCGACGCGCAGGGTCGCCGTCATCACCTCGTCCTCCTCCCAGCGCTCCAGGAAGTGGGCGACGAGAACGGTGCCGATCTCCTCGCGCGGTACGGCGCCGAGGTCGGGGAGGCGGAGGTCGACGGCGGAGGAGGCCGCGGCGAACAGGCCCTCCTTGCTGCCGTAGTAGCGCATCACCATCGACGGGTCGATCCCCGCTTCCCGGGCGATGGCGCGGATGGTGGCCCGCTCGTACCCGTCGGCGGCGAAGCGCTCGCGGGCCGCGGCGAGGATCGCGTCGCGGGTGGCCTGGGAGCGGCGGGCGGGTGCGGGGTCCATACCGGTCAGCCTAGGCCCACGCCTGTGGGCCAACAGCCGTGGACCGACGGCCGCGCGCCGCAGCGGCACGCCAACGTCCGTGCGGAGCAGCGCTGTTGACCGTGCCGAGGCGCGCACCTACGCTTGCCAACAAGCGTTGGCCAACAGACGTTGACATCATCGGCGGGCGCGGTCCCCCGCATCATGGGCGGAGACCCGCGCCGTTCCCGGGAGGCGGATATGCGCACCCCCATCACCACCTCGGACGTCCTCGTCGCCGGCGCCGGCCCCACCGGGCTGCTGCTGGCCGGTGACCTCGCCGCGGCCGGGCTCTCCGTCACCGTCCTGGAGAAACGCCCGGCGGGCCGCTCCTCGCTGACCCGCGCCTTCGCCGTGCACGCCCGCACCCTGGAACAGCTCGACGCCCGCGGCCTCGCCGACGGCCTGGTCGCGCGCGGCACGCCCCTGGAGCGCGTCGAGCTCTTCGGCACCCTCGCCCTCGACCTCGGCCGGCTCCCGAGCCGCTTCCCGTTCCTCCTGGTCACGCCGCAGTACGAGGTCGAACGGCTGCTGGAGCGGCGCGCCGCGGAGCACGGGGTCCGCTTCCGGTACGGCTCCGAGGTCACCGGCCTGCGCCAGGACCCCGATGGAGTGGAGGTGACCGCCGCCGAGGAGCACGGCACGGCGACCCACCGCGCCGCGTACCTCGTCGGCACCGACGGCCACCACAGCACCGTCCGCCGCGCCCTGGGCCTGCCCTTCCCCGGCGGCTCCGTGATCCGCTCGCTGGTCCTCGCCGATGTGCGGCTGGACCGGGAGCCGCCGGAGCTGCTCGCGCTCAGGGGCGACGGCGAGAACTTCGCGCTCGTCGTCCCGTTCGGCGACGGCTGGTACCGCGTGGGCGGCTGGAACCGGCACCGCCAGGTGCCCGACCACGCACCGGTGGACCTGGCGGAGGTCCGGGACATCATGCGCCGGGCGCTCGGCGACGACTTCGGAATGCGGGATCCGCGCTGGCTGTCCCGGTTCCACAGCGAGGAGCGTCAGGTCCCCGCCTACCGCACCGGGCGGGTGCTGCTCGCGGGCGACGCCGCCCATGTGCACTCCCCCGCCGGCGGACAGGGCATGAACACCGGCCTGCAGGACGCGGCCAACCTCGGCTGGAAGCTCACCGCCGTCCTCCGCGACGGAGCGCCCGGCAGCCTGCTGGACACCTACCACGAGGAGCGGCATCCGGTCGGGCGCATGGTGCTGCGCAGCAGCGGCGCGATCCTGCGCCTGGCGATGGCCCCGGGCCCGGCCGGGCCCGGCGCGCGCCGGCTGGCCGCGCTGGCCGTCGGCCGGATCCGCCCCGTGGGCCGGCGCGCGCTCGGCAATGTCACCGGCATCGGCGTCGCCTACCGCGCCGGACGCGGAGCGCACGTCCTGACGGGGCGGCGCGTCCCGGATCTCCGGCTCGCGGGTCCGCCCGGGGCCGCCGCGGGCACGGACGCCCCCGCCCGGCTCCACGAGGCCCTGCGCGGGGGCCGGTTCGTCCTCGTAACTCCGGCGGACGGGCCGGGACAGGCGGCGCTGAAGGAGGCGCTGGCCGGATACGGGAGCCGGGTCCGGCCGGTGTACTGGGCGGGTGACCGGCGCACCACCCTGCTCGTCCGCCCCGACGGCTACGTGGCCTGGGCCTCGGACGCCCCCTCCCCGTCCGGCCTCCGCACGGCCCTCCACCGCTGGGCCGGACCGCCGTCCCCGCCCGGACCCGGCACCTGACGGCGCCGGCCGTGCCCGGTGCCCGGGTGCCCGCCGCCCGCGTCAGGGCTTGCTGCCCGCCGCGGCCGACGCGTCCGTACCGGCACCGCCCTCCGCGGGCGCGGCCGGAGTTTCCCCGCCGCCGAACAGCCGGCGGGCGACCGGCTCGGTGTAACGGGCGGTCAGCGGGCCGATGATGACGAGCAGCAGCACGTACGCCGTGGCCAGGGCGCCGAGCCGAGGTTCGACTCCGGAGCTGATCGCGAGCCCCGCGATGACGATGGAGAACTCGCCGCGGGCCACCAGCGCGCCACCGGCCCGCCAGCGGCCCTTCTCGCCGATCCTCGCCCGCTTCGCCGCCCAGTAGCCCGTGGCGATCTTGGTGATGGCGGTGAGGACCGCCAGGATCAGCGCCGGGACGATCACCGGCGGGATGCTCTCCGGATTGGTGTTCAGCCCGAAGAAGACGAAGAAGACCGCGGCGAAGAGGTCCCGGAGCGGGACGAGTACCGCGTGCGCCCCCTCCGCCACCTCGCCCGAGAGCGCGATGCCGACCAGGAACGCGCCGACCGCCGCCGAGACCTGCAACTGCTGGGCGACGCCCGCGACCAGCAGCGTCAGCCCCAGCACGACCAGCAGCAGCTTCTCCGGGTCGTCGCTGGAGACGAAGCGCGAGATCACCCGGCCGTAGCGGACCGCGGCGAAGAGCACGAAGCCCGCGACGGCCAGCGCGACACCGAGGGTCACACTGCCGGCCGCGATGCTCAGCCCGGAGAGCAGCGCCGTGAGCAGCGGCAGGTAGACCGCCATCGCCAGATCCTCGAAGACGAGGACGCTGAGGATGACCGGTGTCTCCCGGTTGCCGACCCGGCCGAGGTCGCCGAGGACCTTGGCGATGACCCCCGAGGAGGAGATCCAGGTGACGCCCGCCAGCACCACGGCGGCGACCGGGCTCCAGCCCAGCAGCAGTGCCGCGGCGGCGCCCGGCAGCGCGTTGAGGACGAAGTCGACGATCCCGGCCGGGTACTGCTTGCGGAGGTTGCCCACCAGATCCGCGGCGGTGTATTCCAGGCCGAGCATCAGCAGCAGCAGGACGACGCCGATCTCCGAGGCCTGGGCGACGAACTCCTCGCTCGCGCCCAGCGGCAGCAGCCCGCCGTGGCCGAAGGCCAGACCGGCGAGGAGGTAGAGCGGGATCGGCGAGAAGCCGTAGCGGCCGGCGAACCGTCCCAGCAGGCCCAGCGCGAGGATGAGGCCGCCGAGTTCGATCAGGAATATGGCTCCGTGCATGCGCTCATTCCCGTTCGAGGATCGCGGCGGCGGCGTCCACGCCCTCGCGGGTCCCGATGACGATGAGCGTGTCACCCCCGGCCAGGCGGAAGTCCGGGGTCGGCGAGGGGATCGCCTCGGAGCGGCGCAGCACGGCGACGATGGAGACACCCGTCTCCGTGCGGAGGCAGGTGTCGCCCAGGACGCGTCCGTTCCAGTGCGAGGACCCGCTCAGCGGGATGCGCTCCGCGACCAGGCCGAGATCCGTGGTGTAGAGCAGGCTCGGGCTGTGGTCCTGCGGGGTCAGCGCGTCCGCGATCAGGGCCGCTTCGGAGCCGGTGAGGCGCAGTGACAGCGCGCAGGCGTCGGGATCGTCGGACCGGTAGGCGTTGAAGCTGCGGGTGCCGTCCCGGTTGGCGACCACGGACAGATGGCGCTGCTCGCGCGTGGTCAGGTCGTATTGGACACCAATGCCGGGCAGTGGTGTCGTGCTCATGCGTGGTGCCGGCACGGTGACCCCCTCTTTCTGGCCTCACTGGGCTGACGTGGCGGAATGGACGGCACGGCCGCGTCGGCGGGGCCGCCCGCCCAGAACCCTGCCATACGGCCCGCCGGCGCCGGAGACGCGTGTGCGGCTCCGGCCCCGGCGGTCGTGCTCCGGCCCGTCACCGGGCCATCCCCCGGGTGCGTCCCGGGTGTGCCTCGGGTGCGTCCCCGGGGGTGTCTCTCCGGTGTCTCAGTCGTCCTTCTCGACCTTCAGGATGCAGCCGGTCCTCGGGTCGATCAGCACGTCGTACGTGATCTTGCCGCGCTTGACCTCCACCTCCCAGACCTTCCGCTTCTTCTTGTCCTTCGGGTGGAGCCTCTCCTCCTCCACCTCGGCCGCGGTGACCTTCCCGGGCACGGCGCCCTCCGCGATCGTGATCGCCTCGCGGATCTCCACCGGGTGCGCGTGGCCGTGCCGGCCGTGCTTGCTCTTCTTGCCGTGGTGGCCGTGGTGGCCGTGCTGCTTGTGGCACCGGCCGTGGCCGTGGCCGGAGTGGTGGCCGTGGCCGTGACCGGCGTGGTGACCGTGACCGCGGTGGTGGTCGTGGGCCGAGGCCGTCGCCGGAACTCCGGCGACCAGGGCGGCGGCGGCGACCAGACCGGTGACCGCGGCGCCCAGCCGCTGGGCGACCGTGTGCGAACGGCGGAGGGCAGGGTCCGTTACGGGCATGAAAGGTGCTCCTCGATGTCGTGATCCGATCCGTCCGGTGATGCCGGACGACCGCACCTTTCCCCGCCGACCTGACGGACTGTCATGGAATATGCATCTCGTCCCCCGATCAGACCTTCCTCTGATCCGATCAGCAGCGGCATATCCTGCGTGCGGACGATCACAGCCAAGCCAGGCTCGCAACGGAGGCACCATGAGCACGCGTACCGCAGTCGTCACCGGCGCCAGCAGCGGAATCGGCGCGGCGACCGCCCGCAGACTGGCCGAAGCCGGATACCGGGTCCTGCTCACCGCGCGCCGCGCGGACCGCATCGAGGCGCTGGCGGCCGAGTTGACGGCAGCCGGGCTGGAGGCCGCCGCCCACCCGCTCGACGTCACGGACCGTGCGGCCGTCGACGCCTTCGCCGCCTCCCTCGACCGCTGCGACGTCCTGGTCAACAACGCCGGCGGCGCGCTGGGCCTCGACCCGGTGGCCACCGGCGACCCCGCCGACTGGCGGGCGATGTACGAGGTGAACGTCCTCGGCGTGCTGCACGTCACCCAGGCCCTGCTGCCCGCCCTGACCGCCTCCGGCGACGGCACGGTCGTCGTGCTCACCTCCACCGCCGGACACGGCACCTACGAGGGCGGCGGCGGTTACGTGGCCGCCAAGCACGGCGCCCACGCCCTCGCCGGGACCCTCCGGCTGGAGCTGTGCGGCGAACCGGTCCGGGTCATCGAGGTGGCCCCCGGCATGGTGCGCACCGACGAGTTCGCGATGACCCGCTTCCGCGGTGACGAGGAGCGGGCGGCGGCTGTCTACGCGGGCGTGGCGGAGCCGCTCACCGCCGAGGACGTGGCCGACACCGTGGCGTGGGCGGTCACCCGCCCTCCGCACGTCAACATCGACCTGCTCGTCGTCCGCCCGCGCGCACAGGCGTCCAACACCAAGGTGCACCGCGAGAAGTGAGCACGGCAGCCGCCCGGGCCCGGATCCATGGGCCCGGGCGGCGCCCTCCTCAGCCCTTCACGCAGATGACCTGCTTGAGCTTGGCCACGACCTCGACCAGATCGCGCTGCTGGTCGATGACCTGCTCGATCGGCTTGTACGCGGCCGGGATCTCGTCCACGACCCCGGAGTCCTTGCGGCACTCCACGCCCCGGGTCTGCTCCTCCAGGTCCCGGGCCGTGTACCGCCGCTTGGCCGCGTTGCGGCTCATCCGCCGGCCCGCGCCGTGGGAGGCGGAGTTGAAGGACGCCTCGTTGCCGAGCCCGCGCACGATGTACGAGCCGGTGCCCATGGAGCCCGGGATGATGCCGTGGTCCCCGCCGCCCGCGCGGATCGCCCCCTTCCGGGTGACCAGCAGGTCCATGCCGTCGTACCGCTCCTCGGCCACGTAGTTGTGGTGGCAGGAGATGACCGGTTCGAAGACGGGCCGGGCCTTCTTGAACTCCTTGCGGACCACGTCCTGGAAGATGCCCATCATGATCGCGCGGTTGTGCTGGGCGTACTCCTGTGCCCAGAACAGGTCGTTCCGGTAGGCCGCCATCTGCGGGGTGTCCGCGACGAACACGGCGAGGTCCCGGTCCACGAGGCCCTGGTTGTGCGGCAGTCGCTGCGCGATACCGATGTGGTGCTCGGCCAGCTCCTTGCCGATGTTGCGGGAGCCGGAGTGCAGCATCAGCCAGACCGTGCCGGACTCGTCCAGGCAGAACTCGATGAAGTGGTTGCCCGAACCGAGCGAACCCATCTGCCTGGCGGCCCGCTCCCGGCGGAACCTGACCGCCTCGGCCACCCCGCCGAACCGGGACCAGAAGTCCTCCCAGCCCGCCGTCGGGAAGCCGTGCAGCCGTCCCGGGTCGACGGGCTCGTCGTGCATCCCGCGCCCCACCGGGATCGCCTGCTCGATCCTCGACCGCAGCCGGGAGAGGTCACCGGGCAGGTCGTTGGCGGTCAGCGAGGTCTTCACCGCCGACATCCCGCAGCCGATGTCCACCCCGACCGCGGCCGGGCAGACGGCGCCCCGCATCGCGATCACCGAACCGACCGTCGCGCCCTTGCCGTAGTGCACATCGGGCATGACGGCCAGGCCCTGGATCCAGGGCAGCGTGGCGACGTTCTCCAGCTGGCGCAGCGCGCCGTCCTCGACGGTGGCCGGGTCGGCCCACATCCGGATCGGCACCCGCGCACCGGGCAGCTCGGTGTATCCCACGACGTCCTCGATTCCCCCGCCGGCCGGGGTCCCCCCGTGACCGGGACTGATGTCTCCCGCTGGTCGAAAGCGCACGGCACAAAACCCCCCAACCTCCCGGATAACCGGCATCGGCCCGGCGGAGGCGGCGGCGCGTGCGGTACACATTGTCTCCATCGGCCGCCGACCGGCGGCAACAGCTTTTCCGAAGGGAGCCGGGCACCGTGCAGCGATGGGCGTACGGAACGAGCGCCGTGGCAGCCGCGCTGCTCGTCGGGCTGACGGGGTGCACCGGTTCCTCCGGTGACGACGGCGGGGACGGTTCCGAGCAGGGCGACCCCTCCGCCAGCTCCTCCGCGGGGGCCGGCAAGTACCGCACCCTCCCCGAGGCCTGCGGCGCCGTCGAACGCGGCACCCTGCGCACCCTCCTCCCCGGCCTCGACAAGCTGGAGGGCACGAAGCGCGAGACGGCGTACGACGGCCAGCCGGCGCTCACCTACGACACCGACCGCCGCACCGGCTGCCGCTGGACCACCGGGCTCTCCGACGGCACCCGCAGCCTGGTCATCGACTTCGAGCGGGTCGTCTCCTACGACCCGGCCCTCAGTGACGACGACCGCGCCCAGCAGCTGTACGACAAGAAGGCCGCCGAGGCCGGCATCCCCGCCCCCGTCGACGAGAAACCGGACGACGGCAAGCCGTCCGCCGCCGCTTCCGAGTCCCAGGCCGGGAACGCCGACCCGGTCGAGACCTCGGGCGCGGCGGACAGCGGAGAGAGCGAGGACGGCGAGCAGGGCAGCGGGGACAAGGGCGGGGAAGGCGGCAAGGACACCGGAAGCAACGGCACATCCGGGGAGAACGGCGACGAAGAGGAGAAAGGGGACGAGGGCGAGGGATCCCCCGCGTCCTCCCCCTCCGCCGACCCTTCCACCGCTCCCCGCGCCCTCGACGGGCTGGGTGATGTCGCTTACATCGACGACCACCTCGGCACCGCCGATTCCGGCGCCCACCGCGACATCACGATCGTCTTCCGGGCCTCGAACGTCCTGGTGACCATCACGTATGACCAGTGGTCCACGCGCCGTTCGGACATCCCGGGCAGCAGGGAGCTCCAGGCCCGGGCGCAGCGCCTGGCCCGTGAGCTGTCGGACACCTTCGACGCATGACCGCCGCCCGCACCACCGTCCTCCCTTACGGTGGTGCGGCGTACGGGTGGTACCACCGCCCCTGGATGACAGATGAGCGAAGGAACCATGCACCGATCAGCCACGCGACTTCTCGCCGCCGCAGCCGTCATACCCATGATGTTCGTCGCCGGCTGCTCCTCGGACTCCGGTGACGAGGCGGAGGCCAAGCCGTCCGCGTCGTCGGCGGAGGCGAGCGCCTCGCCCACCACGGCCCCCGCGAAGTACGCCGACCTGCCCAAGGCGTGCAAGGCCGTCGGCAAGGACACCATCGAGGACCTCGTCCCCAAGGCCGACAGCGAGACCGGTACGGCCGGCAAGTCGAGCGACGTCAACGCGCGCAGCACCTGCTCCTGGTACGGCCTCGACGGCTTCCAGTACCGCTGGCTGGACATCTCCCTCCAGCGCTTCGAGTCCGACGCGACGCTCGGCAGCGCGGAGTCGCGCGCCCAGCAGTACTTCACCAAGCAGGTCGACGAGGCCAAGTCCGTCAAGGGCGGCAAGGACGTGAAGAACGCGAAACCGTCCGGCATCGGCGACGAGGCGGCCACGGTGCGCTACGACATCACCAAGGACGGCGACGGTTTCAAGAACCAGACCGTCGTGACCCGCACCGAGAACGTCGTCGTCACCCTGAACTACAACGGCGCCGGCTACGAGGACGCCAAGCCGCCGAAGGCCGACGAGCTGCTCAAGGACGCCGAGAAGGCGACCAAGGAGGCCGTCAAGGCCGTCGCCGACGCCAACAAGTGAGCGACGGCCACCGCGCCCGGACCGGGATCCGGACGGGCTTCCGCCGGAACCGCCCGTGAGATACCGCGCGTAACCGGGGATACCGCCCGGGAGCCCGGGCCCGCGAGAGGTCCGGGCTCCTCGCACTCGCACACATGTGCCAGGCTGTGCCCGCCAGTTGTCGACACCGGAAGGGGAGCGCGGGTGGCCGCCATGCAGCTGACACGCACACACCGCATCTTGATCGGGGTGGTGGTCGCCGGTGCCGTGCTGATCGCGGCGATCGGCTTCGCCGGTTCGTACGCGGCGGTCCGCGACCTGGCCGAGCAGAAAGGGTTCGGCGCCTTCTCCGTCGTCTTCCCCATCGGGATCGACGCGGGGATCGTCGTCCTGCTCTCCCTGGACCTGCTGCTGACCTGGATCCGCATCCCGTTCCCGCTGCTGCGGCAGACCGCCTGGCTGCTCACCGCCGCCACCATCGCCTTCAACGGCGCCGCGGCCTGGCCCGACCCGCTGGGCGTCGGCATGCACGCCGTCATCCCCGTCCTCTTCGTCGTCTCCGTCGAAGCCGCCCGGCACGCCATCGGCCGGATCGCCGACATCACCGCCGACAAGCATATGGAGGGCGTACGCCTCTCCCGCTGGCTGCTGGCCTTCCCCTCCACCTTCCGGCTCTGGCGCCGGATGAAGCTGTGGGAACTGCGCTCCTACGACGAGGTCATCCGCCTCGAACAGGACCGCCTCGTCTACCAGGCCCGCCTGCGCGCCCGCTACGGCCGCGCCTGGCGCCGCAAGGCACCGGTCGAGTCGATGATGCCGCTCCGGCTGGCCCGCTACGGCGTCCCGCTCGCCGAGACCGCGCCCGACGGGCTCGCCGCCGCCGGCATCGACCCGGCCGCACCCGCCGCCGTACGCCCCTCCCCGCGCCGCCCCGAACTCACCGCCGGGGAACACCGCTCCGGGGCCGGAACCGGGCAGGCGCCCGGCCGCGAACGCCCGGCGGAGCACACCACCGAGCACACCACCGCCGGGGAGTCCGCACCGACCGCCGGATACGGCGCCGCGGACCACACCGCCGCCGGCCCCGAGTACACCGGAACCCCCCGGTACGACGGAGCCCCCGCCACCCCCAACGGCACCAACGGCGCCGGCGGCACCGGAACCGGGGAGTACGACACCGCCCCCGGCCCCGTCCGCGAACCCCTCTCCCCGGCCGAGCCGCTCTCCCCCCGGGTGACCGTGCCGGTCGCCCCGGGCCGCGAGCGCCCCCTGGGCAGCCCCCAGCCGTACGTCCCGGCGCAGAGCGGCCCCTTCCCGGCCGTGCCGGGCCCCGCCGCGGAGGAGGAGACCGCCGCCGCCCCGGGCCTGCCCGACGACATGTCCCGCGAGGAGGCGTACTTCGGCGCGTTCCGCCGGTACGTCGCCGAGCGCGGCGACTTCCCCAACGCCCGCCAGTTCGGCCTCTACCTCATGGACCTCTACGGCATCCGCGGCCGCACCGGCGGCCCGCTCAGCGAGAGCTCGCTCCGCGGCTACCTCCGCGAGTTCCGCCACCGCTACACCGCCGAGATGGACACCGAGCACATCGCCTGACGGGCCCGCGCCGACCGCCCCGCTACGCCGACGGCGCGGTGCCACGGCCCGAGCCGCACCACCGCGCCGCCGCGCGTCACCCCACAGCGCCCTCTACACCCGTGCCGCCAGCAGCTTCCGCACCCGGTCCGCGCCGACCGCCAGCAGCAGCGTCGGCAGCCGCGGCCCCGTGTCCCGGCCGACCAGCAGCTTGTACAGCAGAGCGAAGAACGACCGCTGCGCCGCCTTCAGCTCCGGCGTCGGCTTCGCGTCCGCCGGGAGGCCCGCCTGCAGCTTCGGCACCCCGTAGACCAGGGCCGTCAGCCCGTCGAGCGACCAGTGCTCGTCCAGCCCGTCCAGGAGCAGCCGCAGCGACTCCCGCTCCGTCTCCCCGAGCGAGGCCAGCAGCCCGGTGTCCGGCTCCTCCCGGACCCGGGTGCGCTGCTCGGCCGGCACCTGCGTGCGGATCCAGTTCTCGGCGCGGTCCAGCCGGGGCCGGGCCTCGTCCAGGGAGTTGATCGGGTTCTCCGGGTCGAGGTCGCGCAGGATCCGCAGCGTCTGCTCGCCGTGCCCCGTGGTGACGTCCACCACCGAGGCGAGCGTCCGGTACGGCAACGGGCGCGGTGTCCGGGGGAGTTCGCCGACGGCCGTGCGGGTGGCACGGCGGTACGCGGCGGCGTCCGCGGGCTGGGCCGAGCCGTCGGCGATCCTCCGCTCCAGGGCGTCCCACTCGTCGTAGAGCCGCTGGATCTCCTGGTCGAACGCGATCTTGAAGGACTGGTTCGGCTTCCGCCGCGCGTACAGCCAGCGCAGCAGCGGCGCCTCCATGATCTGCAGGGCGTCCTCGGGCGTCGGCACACCGCCCTTCGAACTCGACATCTTGGCCATGCCGCTGATGCCGACGAAGGCGTACATCGGCCCGATCGGCTGCTCGCCTTCGAAGATCTCCTTCACCAGCTGCCCGCCGACGACGTACGACGAGCCGGGCGAGGAGTGGTCCACCCCGGACGGCTCGAACACCACGCCCTCGTAGGCCCAGCGCATCGGCCAGTCGACCTTCCACACCAGCTTGCCGCGGTTGTACTCGGAGAGCAGCACCGTCTCGGAGTGCCCGCACCGGCAGACGTACGTCAGCTCGGTGGTCTCGTCGTCGTACCCGGTGACGGTCGTGAAGTCCGTCCCGCAGACCGAGCAGTACGGCTTGTACGGGAAGTAGCCCGCACCGGCGCCCGAGCCGTCGTCCTCGGCCGCCGCGCCCGAGCCCTCGGCGGCGGCCTCCGCCGCGGCGGCCTCGGCCTCGTCGAGCTTCTTGCCCTTCTGCTGCCCGCCCGCTCCCGCCTTCTGCGCCCCCGGCTTCCCGGCCCCGCTCTTCTCCTTGGTGCGGTAGCGGTCCAGGACGGCGTCGATCCGCGCACGCTCGCGCATGGCGAACAGGATCTGGTCGCGGTACGCGCCGGAGGTGTACTGCAGCGTCTGGCTGATCGGGTGCACCTCGATGCCGAGCTGCTCCAGCGCCGCCACCATCGGCGCCTTGAAGTGCTCGGCCCAGTTGGCGTACTCGCTGCCGGGCGGCGCGGGCACGCTGGTCAGCGGCTTGCCGATGTGCTCCGACCAGGACGGGTCGATCCCGGCCGGCACCTTGCGGAAGCGGTCGTAGTCGTCCCAGGAGAGGATGTGGACGCAGTCGTGCCCGCGCCGCTTGATCTCGTCCGCGACGAGGTGGGGGGTCATCACCTCGCGCAGATTGCCGAGGTGGATCGGACCGGACGGGCTCAGCCCCGAGGCGCAGACGATCGGTTTGCCGGGGGCACGGCGCTCCGCCTCGGCGATGACCTCGTCCGCGAAACGGGAGACCCAGTCGGTCTCAGTGCTCTGAGCCACGATCGGCACGTCCTCTTCTTTCTTCGCTTCCTGCGCTCGGAAGCCGGGCGGTGCGCCCGGCGGTGGGTCCGGCGGTGAGCCCGACGCCGCCATTCTCCCAGACCCGTTAATGCCCCGGGCGCCACGGGAGCGCCGTGGGATACTGGCGGCGAACGCCGCCGGTCCGCCCGGCACCGCGGCCCGGCACCGCCGGAGCGGCACCGGGCTGCGCAGTCCGCCGAGCGGCCGCCACGGCCCCGCACCCCACCGCGAAAGAAGGCGCTAGCTCCTCATGGCCCCGGTCCCTTCCCTTTCCGCAACCGTCCACCAGCGTCTCGCCGAGGCCCTCGCCGCCGCCCTGCCGGAGGCCGGCGCCGCCGATCCGCTGCTGCGACGGAGCGACCGGGCGGATTTCCAGGCCAACGGCATGCTGGCGCTGGCCAAGAAGCTGGGCGGCAACCCCCGGGAGCTGGCGGGGCAGGTCGTGGACCGCATCCCCACCGCGGACGACGCCGACCCGGACCCGGTCGTCCGGGCCATCGAGGTCTCCGGCCCCGGGTTCCTCAACATCACCGTCGCCGACGCGGCCATCACCTCCACGCTGGCCCTGCGCGCGGCGGACGACCGGCTGGGCGTGCCGTACGCGGAGCGCCCCGGCACCACGGTCATCGACTACTCCCAGCCCAACGTGGCCAAGGAGATGCACGTCGGCCACCTCCGCTCCACGGTGATCGGTGACGCCATCGTGCAGATCCTGGAGCACCGGGGCGAGACGGTGGTCCGGCGGCACCACATCGGCGACTGGGGCACCCAGTTCGGCATGCTCATCCAGTACCTGATCGAGCACCCGCACGAGCTGGACCACGCCTCCGACGCCGCGGACGCGACCGCCGAGGGCGAGGCCGCGATGTCCCGCCTCAACCGGCTCTACAAGGCGTCCCGCGCGCTGTTCGACTCCGACGAGGCGTTCAAGGACCGGGCCCGCCGCCGGGTGGTGGATCTCCAGGCGGGGGACGAGGAGACCCTCGCCCTCTGGCACAAGATCGTCGACGAGTCGAAGATCTACTTCCGGGGCGTCTACACCAAGCTCGACGTGGAGATTCGCGACGAGGACGTCGTCGGCGAGAGCGCCTACAACGACGATCTGCACGCGGTCTGCCGGGAACTGGAGTCCTCCGGGGTCGCCGTCCGCTCCGAGGGCGCGCTCTGCGTCTTCTTCGACGACGTGAAGGGTCCCGACGGCAAGCCGGTGCCGCTCATCGTCCAGAAGTCCAACGGCGGCTTCGGCTACGCGGCCACCGACCTCGCCGCCATCCGCGACCGCGTCGGCAGCCTCAAGGCCGACACCCTGCTGTACGTCGTGGACGCCCGGCAGGCGCTGCACTTCAAGATGGTGTTCGAGACCGCCCGCCGGGCCGGCTGGCTGCCGGAGGGCGCCGCACGGCAGCTCCCGTTCGGCACGGTCCTCGGCAAGGACGGCAAGCCGTTCAAGACCCGTGAGGGCGAGACCGTGCGCCTGGTCGACCTGCTCGACGAGGCGGTGGACCGGGCCGCGACCGTCGTCGCGGAGAAGGCCCCGGACCTGACGGCGGAGGAGGTCTCCGAGCGCGCCGCGCAGGTCGGCATCGGCGCGGTGAAGTACGCGGACCTCTCCACCTCGCTCACCCGCGACTACATCTTCGACCTGGACCGGATGGTGTCCCTGAACGGCGACACCAGCGTCTACCTGCAGTACGCCTACGCCCGTATCCAGTCCATCCTCCGCAAGGCCGGCACGGCCGTCCCGAAGGCCCGCCCCGAGCTGCCGCTGTCCCCGGCGGAGCGGGCGCTGGGGCTCCACCTGGACGAGTTCGCCGAGACGCTGGCGGCGGTCGCCGAGACGTACGAACCGCACAAGCTGGCCGCGTACCTCTACCAGCTGGCCTCCGCGTTCACCACGTTCTACGACCAGTGCCCGGTGCTGAAGAAGGACAACTCCCCGGAGCTGGTGGAGAACCGCCTCTTCTTCTGCGACCTCACCGCCCGCACCCTGCGGCAGGGCATGGCGCTGCTGGGCATCCGCACCCCCGAGCGGCTCTGACGGGACGGTCCGCCACCCGTCGCGGCTCCTGCGGGTCCGCCTCGCCGCCCGGCCAGGACGGCCCGGGCAGCCACCGGACACCGGACACCAGGATCCGACGGGCCCCCGTCCACCGGCGACCGGCCGGCGGGCGGGGGCCCGCAGCGTTTCCGCCTCCCTGCCCGGAGCGCACCGCCCGGCCTCCCGGTCAGGCCCGTGGGCCGTGGGCCGTGGGCCGCGAGTCGTGGTCCGGCAACGCGGCCGCACCGCGTCCCACCCGGCCGGAACCACCCGCCTCCGCCCGCCGGGAACGGGTACGCGAGCGACATGCGCGGTCGAGTACACGCGGGCAAGCGCACGGCAGACGCCGGGCCCCGGGTGCGCGAAGCACCCCGCCTGCCCGCACGACCGCGCGTACGCGGCCCGAGTGGATCACGGCGGTACGCTCACCCCGGCAGCCGATACCGCACCACCCGGCACAAAATCCCCCGCGCCACCCCCACAGCCCCCAACCGCACCGAAAGAAAAGAGTGAGCGAGCCCCATGCCCCACCCCCTCCTCGACCTCGCACCGCTCTCCGCCGAGCACTTCGCCGCCATCGAACGGCAGGTCGCCTCCGTGATGGGCACCGACGCCGACGTGATCGTCATGCAGGGGGAGGCACTGCTGCCGTTGGAGGGCTGTATCCGCAGCGCGGCCCGCCCCGGCTCCACCGCGCTCAACGTCATCACGGGCCCGTACGGGCAGACGTTCGGCGGCTGGCTGCGCGACAGCGGCGCCACAGTCGTCGACATCGAGGTTCCGTACGACACCTCCGTCTCCGCCGAGACCGTCCGGAGGGCCCTGCAAGAGCACCCGGAGACCGAACTCGTGTCCCTGGTGCACGCGGAGGCCGCGACCGGCAACACCAACGCCGTCGCACCGGTCGGCGCGGTGGTCCGCGAACACGGCGCGCTCCTGATGCTCGACGCGGTGGCCTCCGTCGCCGCCGAGCCGCTGCACACCGACGCCTGGGGTGTCGACCTGTGCGTGATCGGCGCGCAGAAGGCGATGGGCGGCCCGGCCGGGGTCTCGGCCGTGTCGGTGAGCGAGCGTGCCTGGGAACGGATCCACGCCAACCCGGGCGCGCCGCGCCGCTCGTACCTCTCCCTCCTGGACTGGAAGGAGCGCTGGATCAACCCCGGCCGCATCGCCCTGCCGCACGCACCGGCGCAGCTGGAGATGCTGGCCCTGGAGGCGTGCGTCCGGCGTATCGAGGAGACCGGCGGGCTGGAGGCGTCCATCGCCCGCCACCGCGCCACGGCCGCCGCTCTGCGCGCCGGTGTCGAGGCCCTGACCGACCAGAGCGCGGAGGGCCTGCGTCCGTACGTGACCGACGCCCGCGACGCCGCTCCGGTCGCCACGACCCTGCGGGCCCCGGATGCCCTCGATGCCCGCGAACTCGTCGCCGCCGCACTGGCCGTCGCCCCGTCCGGCGCCCCCGCCCCGCCGCTGGCCGCGGGCGGCGGCGCCCTGGGCGGCGAGATGATCCGGGTCAACCACTACGGCCCCGACGCCACCCCGGGCACTGTCGTCCGCGTCCTCTCAGCTCTGGCCGAGGCCCTGAACGCGGCAGGCGTCCGCGCCGACTTGGACGCCGCCTCCACGGCGGCAGAGGCGGCCTGGTCGGGCCCGGAGGAGTAGCACCGGCGGGAGAGGCCGAGACACCGAGAGGCCGGAAGGCCGAGAGGCCGGAAGGCCGAGAGGCCGGAAGGCCGAGAGGCCGGAAGGCCGAGAGGCCGGAAGGCCGAGAGGCCGGAAGGACATGGCCCGAGGTCGCCGACGGCTCCGCGCCGTTGCCCCATACGCGAGGCAAGAACGCGAACGGTAATGGTCCGGTCCGTCCCCGGCCTTCCCCGCCGACAACACCAAGGCCGCCTTCACGGCCCGCCCCACCGCAAGCCGCTTCGACCGAGAACCCGGAGAAGGCCACAGAAGGCCACAGAAGGCAAGAGACTGTCCACACGCCATGGGAGGTTCGCCGGGTGGGCGACCCGGTGACCGCGGTGGGCAACCGGGTGGCCGCGGCAACAGATGCTTCCCTGACTGTCCGAGGCCGCGCCGGCCGGGATTACGGCGCCGGATGGGCGGCGCGATGGTGTTCACGGATGCGTCGCGGGCTGTCCGGTGCCGTGACGGGTCGGGGTTACGGCGCCGGGTGGGCGGCGCGATGGTGGTGGCGGATGCGTTGCGGGCTGCCCGGTGCCGTGACGGGTCGGGGTTACGGCGCCGGGTAGGCGGCGCGATGGTGGTCGCGGATGCGTCGCGGGCTGCCCGGTGTCGTCCTGGTAGGGGTTACGGCATCCGTGTCGGGGGTGGCCCCGTGGTCGGTCGTCTATCCGGTGCCGTGCGCGCCCGGGGTCGTGTTTGAAAAGCATGGCGTGGCTGGTGCCGGTGGGGGTGCACGGAAGCACACGCGCGCCTGGGTTCTTCGGCTTCCCGTTCGTCGTGGCGGGCTGTCGGTGGTGACGGTCGTGGCGGGTGGCTGCGCGGCGGGCTCTCCCCTCTCCCCTCTCGCCGGTTGCCGGTTGCTGCTTGCTGCTTGCTGCTTGCTGGTCGGTGGGGGCTGGGGGCGGCTCGTGCCCGTGGAGGCCGAGGTGCTTGCCGTCGCCGGTACACATCAACGCCGAGGGCCGTGCCCCCTGCCAGGTGTTGCCCGCCCGGTGGCCGCGCAGGGTGGGCGTCAGGTTCTGGTTTCGGGCAGGGGTGTGGGCCCCTCCGCGTGGTGGCGAAGGGGCTCGCGCCGGTGGCTCCCGAGGGGCGGCGGCTACGTGATGTGGGCGAGAGGCTGGGGTGGGTTGGTGTAGGCGTGGCCCGTCGGTGCGGTCCAGGTGACTTCGCCGGTGTCGGGGTTGCGCTGCACCTGCCATGCGGTGCGGTGTTTCAACAGGTGGTGGCGTCGGCACAGCGGCATCAGATTGTCCGGCTCCGTCGCCCCACCCGCTTGCGGGTCCTGGTGGTTGAAGGGCTGGATGTGGTCCAGGTCGCAGCGGTGGGCGGGCATCTGGCAGGAGGGGAAGGTGCAGGTCGTGTCGCGGGCGGTGACGTGGCGTTGGGTCTCGGCGGTGGGCTTGTAGGTGGTCGGATCGGTCTTGACCAGCAGCCCGGTCTTCGGGTGGGTGATCAGACGCCGCCAGATCGTGCCCGGAGCGAAAGCCACCTCCCGCACCTGCCCAGCACTGATCGGCCCGTAGCCCTTGAGCTGTCCGGGCTCCTCATCCACCCCGATCAACGTGTCCATCGACACCGTCACCTGGACCACCGCCGCCGACCGGCCACCGGGGGTCGCGTCTCCGGCGGGGCGGTTGACGACCAGGTCATACAGAGCATCCACCCGCTTCTGGTTCAGCGTGCGCCCGTCATCGCCGAACGTGGCGGCGTGCGCATCGACGGCAGCATCCAACTGCGCGGCTTGCGGGGTGGGGAGGAACGCGGTCCAGGTGGCCATACCGTCCTCGGTCGCACGGTGCCAGATCGTGCGGTCCTCCCGCCGCCGGCGATGCCGCACCTCCGCCCCCAGCGGATCCGCCCTCAGCACCGCCCGGTTCAACGCCCGCCGAGTCTGGCCCACCGACTGGCCCGGCATCTTCGCCACCACCATCGCCTCCACCCGCCCGGCGGCCTCCGGGTCCAGGGTGCCGGTGACCTCCGTCACCGCCTTCGCCTGCAGATAACAGATCTCCCCACGCTCCAACAGGCCCACGGTGGTGGGGAAACGGCCCTCCAGGGCGGTGGCCACCGCCAAACGTTCCGCGGCCGTGTTCCCCGACAACTTCAACGCACAGGCCACATCCTCACAGGCGAAGTCCCAGTCATAGTCCGCCCAACCCCTCCCATCCGGCCTCGCATCCAGAGCATCCGCCTCGATATCCGCCAGCAGACCCACCTGCTGCGCCTGAATCCAGGAGGTGTGCCGCTCCCAGGCCTTCAAAGCATCGATCCGCCCAGTCGTGGAAAGCTGCCCGCGCTCCAACAGGCCAAGCATCGCCGCCGTCTGCGGACCCGGCACAGCCGACGCCAGATGCGCGGCCCACTCATCCGCCGTCACCGGCCCTCCCGGCGGGCCGGTTGTTTCGGTCTCGTCGTGGTCGAGCAGCGTGGCCTGCATGACATTCCCCCCGTCCGGATCACCCGCGTGAACTCCCGCCCTCACGCAGCGAGTTCCTACCCCCTATTTTCCGTCACGGACGGTGATGAATCCAGGTCCAGGACACGGAACCACCCGAACGAGTGAGCGAAAGCGGACCCGGGAACTCCACCCATGGCCCACACCGAACACCAGCAACGCCACCCACCACCACGGCCCTGCGACCCAGCTCGCCACGACGGCGGAGCAGCCCGACACCCCCACCGCGCCCGCTCCCAGCTTCCGCAGTCCCCGACCGGGCACCACGTCATCGCCGACGCCCCACCCAGGTCATCGCCGACGCCCCACCCAGGTCATCGCCGACGCCCCACCCAGGTCATCGCCGACGCCCCACCCAGGTCATCGCCGATGCCCCACCCACAACCGGACCTCACCGCCGGACCGCCCCCGGAAGAACCTCGCCAGCCCGACCCCAGCGGCAGCCGACACACCGCCCGCAGCAGCCACACGGCCACCCACCCGCGACCGCCACCACCGACAGCCCGCCACAACGAACGGGAAGCCGAACAACCCAGGCGCGCGTGTGCTTCCGCGCACCCCCACCGGCACCAGCCACGCCATGCTTTTCAAGCCGTCCCCGGGCGCGCACGGCACCGGATAGACGACCGACCACGGGGCCACCCCCAGCACGGATGCCGTAACCCCCACCAGGACGACAACGGGCAGCCCGCGACGCATCTGCGACCACCATCGCGCCGCCCACCCGGCGCCGTAACCCCAACCAGGACAACGACGGAGAGCCCGCGACGCACCCGTCTCGACCACCGACCACCCCGCCCCGCCGTCGGCTGCGGGCGGCTGCGCCCTGGCAGGGTAAGCCGCCGACCGCCTGTACGCCCGGAGAATCCGGTCCCCGGAACACCCGGTCCCCGGAACCCCCAGAACCCCCGGAACTCCCCGAGGACGCATGTAAGCCCCCGGGCTACTCCTTCCGGCCGGTCGTGGCGACGGTGATCCCAAGGCCGATCATCGCGAACCCGCCGGCTCCGCCGATCAGGTCGAGTCGCCTCGGTGAGCGGGCGAACCAGCTTCGCGCGGCGGCCGCGGCCAGCCCCCACACGCTGTCGCAACTCACCGCGATGACGTTGAAGACCAGTCCGAGCAGCATCATCTGGAGGGCGGCGTACCCCTGGCCGCGGTCGACGAACTGGGGCAGCACGGCGGCGAAGAACACGATGGTCTTGGGATTGGCCACGCCAACCGCGAACCCCTCCCAGAGCGTGCGCCGCAGACCACCGCGCCCCTGTTCCTGCCCCGGTTTGGGTCCCGGCCCCGGCCCCGGTCCGTCAACGGCGTCCGACACTGGCGGGGCCTCGACCCCGTGGTGCGCCCCCCGCTGCCGCACCGCCCTGATGCCGAGGTACACCAGATACGCGGCACCCGCGAGCTTCAGCACCGTGAAGACCAGAACCGACCGTTCCACCACAGCCCCGACCCCGAGGGCCACGGCCCCGACGAGGACGCAGGAGCCGAGCGTGTTGCCCGCGACCGTGGCCAGCGCGGCGCGGCGTCCCTGCGCCAGAGCCCGTCCGATCACGAAGAGCACGCTGGGGCCGGGGATCACGATCAGCAGGAAGGACATGGCCGCGAACGCCAGAAGCCGGTCTGTGGACACCATGCTGCTCACGCAACACGAGAACCGCTCGTGCGTCCATGCCGCTTTCCGCCGGTTCTCCGCCGGCGGACCCCCGCCCCACCAGGCAGCCGGGCCACCAGGCAGACCAGGCGCCACCGCGGCAGACAGACCGGCCAGCAGACAGGCCAGCAGACAGGCAGACAGCCGTGCAGACCTCCGGGCTCCGTCCCCACCCGGCGCACCGAGCGGGGACGGAGCCCGGAGAGTCCGTCACGGAATCGCTGTCACAGAGTCACGGACTCACGCAGCCGTCGTCACTCCCCCGGCCGCCCCGACCGCCTGGCTGTCCCAACCGCCCGGCTGCCCCCGACCGCCCGACCGCACCCGGCCCTCCCCGCTCACTCACCCCGGGCCAGCCGCTGCGCGGCCTCCACCGCCCAGTAGGTGAGGATCATGTTCGCCCCGGCGCGCTTCGCGCCCGTCAGGGTCTCCATGATGGTGCGGTCGCGCTCGATCCAGCCGTTGGCCGCCGCGGCCTCGACCATGGCGTACTCCCCCGACACCTGGTACGCCGCGACCGGTACGTCCACCGCGTCCGCGACCCGGCGCAGCACGTCCAGGTAGGGCAGGGCGGGCTTGACCATCACGATGTCGGCGCCCTCGGCCAGGTCCAGCGCCAGCTCGCGCAGCGACTCCCGTGCGTTGGCCGGGTCCTGCTGGTAGGTCTTCCGGTCGCCCTTCAGCGACGAGTCGACGGCCTCGCGGAACGGGCCGAAGAACGCCGACGCGTACTTGGCCGTGTAGGCGAGGATCGAGACGTCCTGGTACCCGGCACCGTCCAGTGCCTCCCGGACGACCTTCACCTGGCCGTCCATCATGCCGCTGGGGCCGACCACATGGACGCCGGCCTCGGCCTGCACGCGCGCCATCTCGGCGTAGCGCTCCAGTGTCGCGTCGTTGTCGACCCGGCCCGCCGCGTCCAGGACCCCGCAGTGCCCGTGGTCGGTGAACTCGTCGAGGCACAGGTCGGACATGACGACGAGGTCGTCGCCGACCTCGGCCCGCACATCGCGGATGGCGGCCTGGAGGATGCCCTCCGGGTCGGTCCCCGCGGTGCCGCAGGCGTCCTTCTCCAGCGGCACCCCGAACAGCATGATCCCGCCGAGCCCCGCCTCGGCCGCCTCGGCGGCGGCTTTCCGCAGGCTGTCCCGGGTGTGCTGGACGACACCCGGCATCGAGGACACCGGCACGGGCTCGCCGATCCCCTCCCGTACGAAGGCGGGGAGGATCAGCTCGGCGGGGTGCAGCCGGTACTCGGCGACCATGCGGCGCATCGCCGGGCTGGTGCGGAGCCGGCGCGGCCGGACCCCCAGGTGCTCCAGTCCGACGGTGCCCGCTCCCTGCTGGCGGTCGTTGCTCATGAAGTGGCGCGCCTCCTGCGCGATCCGGGCCTGCGCTCGCTCGGACGGGTGACGGGGTCGCCCGCCTCGATGGCGGCCGCCCGGCGCTTGGCGCCGAAGTCGGCGAGCGCCTCGGCGAGCCGGGTGACGGACGGCTCGGGCGACAGGACGTCGACCCGCAGGCCGTGCTCCTCCGCCGTCTTGGCGGTGGCCGGGCCGATGCAGGCGATGACGGTGACGTTGTGCGGCTTGCCCGCGATGCCGACGAGGTTCCGCACGGTGCTGGACGAGGTGAAGAGCACGGCGTCGAAGCCGCCGCTCTTGATGGCCTCCCGGGTCTCGGCCGGCGGTGGCGAGGCGCGCACGGTCCGGTAGGCCGTGACGTCGTCCACCTCCCAGCCCAGCTCGATCAGCCCGGCCACCAGGGTCTCGGTGGCGATGTCGGCGCGCGGCAGGAAGACGCGGTCGATCGGGTCGAACACCGGGTCGTACGGCGGCCAGTCCTCCAGGAGCCCGGCGGCCGACTGCTCGCCGCTCGGCACCAGGTCGGGCTTCACGCCGAACTCGACCAGCGACTTGGCCGTCTGCTCGCCCACCGCCGCGACCTTGATCCCGGCGAAGGCGCGGGCGTCGAGCCCGTACTCCTCGAACTTCTCCCGGACGGCCTTGACGGCGTTGACCGAGGTGAAGGCGATCCACTCGTAGCGGCCGGTGACCAGGCCCTTGACCGCGCGCTCCATCTGCTGTGGGGTGCGCGGCGGTTCGACGGCGATGGTCGGCACCTCGCTGGGCACCGCGCCGTAGGAGCCGAGCTGGTCGGAGAGGGACGCGGCCTGCTCCTTGGTCCGCGGCACCAGGACCTTCCAGCCGAAGAGCGGCTTGGACTCGAACCAGGAGAGCTGGTCCCGCCGGTCGTCGCAGCTGTGTTCGCCGACGACGGCTATGACCGGCTGCCCGCCGTCCGCCGAGGGCAGCACCTTGGCGGCCTTGAGCACCTGCCCGATGGTGCCGAGCGTGGCGGTCCAGGTGCGCTGGCGGGTGGTCGTGCCGGCGACGGTGACGGCCATCGGGGTGTCGGGCTTCCGCCCGCCCGAGACCAGTTCGGCGGCCGCGGCCGCGACGGTCTCCAGGGTGGTGGAGACGACGGCGGTGGCGTCGCTGGAGCCGACCTCGGTCCAACATCGCTCAGAGGCCGTGGCGGCGTCGACGAACCGGACGTCGGTGCCCCGGGCGGAGCGCAGCGGCACACCGGCGTAGGCGGGCACGCCCACGGCGGTCGCCACTCCGGGCACGACCTCGAAGACGATGCCCTCGGCGGCGCAGGCGAGCATCTCCTCGGCGGCGTCGCCGTCGAGGCCGGGGTCGCCGCAGAGCGCACGCACCACCCGCTTGCCGCTCCGCGCGGCCTCCATGACAAGATTGGCGGCACCCTCCAAGGCGTGTACCGCCGTGGAGTTTGATGTGCCGTCATGCGCCTGCAGCTGCGGGATGTCCACCCCTGCCCGCGTGTGGGTGACCACGACGTCGAGCACCTGCGGGTCGGCGACCAGCACGTCCGCGTGGGTGAGCGCCTCCACGGCGCGCAGGGTCAGCAGTCCCGGGTCTCCGGGCCCGGCACCGAGGAAGGTGACGTGACCGAGGGGCGGCTGGTGTGCGGAACGGAAGTTTACGGCGGTGGGGCTCACAGTGCTCGCTCCCCCATAAGACCGGCCGCACCCTTGGCGAGCATCTCGGCGGCGAGTTCGCGGCCGAGAGCCGCGGCGTCGTCGAGCGACGAGGGTACGGGACCGGTGGTGGACAGCTGCACCAGCGTCGAGCCGTCGGTCGTGCCGACGACGCCGCGCAGGCGCAATTCGGTGACAGTCTGCCCGTCGGCCAACAGGTCGGCCAGCGCCCCGACGGGTGCGCTGCAGCCGGCCTCCAGGGCGGCGAGCAGGGAACGCTCGGCGGTCACGGCGGCCCGCGTGTGCGGGTCGTCGAGCTCGGCGAGCCGGGCCGTGAGGTCGGTGCCGTACACCTGGTGCACGGCGGCGCACTCGACGGCCAGCGCCCCCTGGCCGGGAGCGGGCAGGACGGCGTCGACGGGAAGCCTCTGCGTCGCCTCGCCGGCGCGGCCGACCCGGTTGAGGCCGGCGGTGGCGAGGACGACCGCGTCGAGCTCGCCGGAGCGCACGTAGCCGATGCGGGTGTCGACGTTGCCCCGGATCGGTACGGTCTCGACGGCGCCGCCGAGTGCGGCGGCCCAGGCGTTGAGCTGCGCCATGCGGCGCGGCGAGCCGGTGCCGATCTTCGGCGCTGGGCGGCCGTCGCGGCCGAGGGCGGCCAGTTCCTCGAAGGTGAGGCCGTCGCGCGCCACCAGGGCGTCGCGCGGGTCCTCGCGGACCGGTACGGCCGCGACGACGAGGTCCGCCGGCTGCGTGGTCGGCAGGTCCTTCAGGGAGTGGACCGCCAGGTCGATGTCGCCGGCGAGCAGCGCGTCGCGCAGGGCGGAGACGAAGACGCCGGTGCCGCCGATCTGCGCGAGGTGCTCACGGGAGACGTCGCCGTAGGTCGTGATCTCGACCAGCTCGACGGGGCGTCCGGTGAGGCCGCTGATGGCGTCCGCCACCATGCCGGACTGGGCCATGGCGAGCTTGCTGCGCCGGGTGCCGAGCCGGAGCGGTCCGCTGCCCGCGAGGGCCCCGGAGCCGGTGACGGTGCCGGCCACGGTGATACCCGCCGTGCCCGGCATGCCCGTCGCGCCGGTCGTGGTCGTGCTGGTCGTGGTCCTGCTGGTGGTGCCGGTGGTGCTCATGGTGCCCTTGTCGGTCATGCCCGCTCCCGTTCGGAGTCGCCGCTGTCGGCCCGGCTGACGGCGGCGACCGCCTTGGGGTCGAGGTCGAAGAGTTCACGCAGCGCGTCCGCGTACCCGGCGCCGCCGGGCTCGCCAGCGAGCTGCTTGACCCGCACGGTGGGCGCGTGCAGGAGCTTGTCGACGACACGGCGCACGGTCTGGGTGATCTCGGCGCGCTCCTTGTCGTCCAGGCCGGGGAGACGGCCGTTGAGCCGGGCCATCTCGCTCCGGACCACGTCTGCGGCCATGGTGCGCAGGGCCACCACGGTGGGGGTGATGTGGGCGGCCCGCTGCGCGGCGCCGAAGGCCGCGACCTCCTCGGACACGATGGTCCGCACCCGGTCGACGTCGGCCGCCATCGGCGCGTCGGCGGAGGCCTCGGCGAGGGTCTCGATGTCCACGAGCCGTACACCCCGGACGCGGTGCGCGGCGGGGTCGATGTCGCGGGGCATCGCCAGGTCCAGCAGCCGCAGCCCGGGGCCGGCGGCCGGTGAGGCGGGCCCGGTCCTGGCGGCGAGGGCGTCCTGGAGGTCGTCGGCGGTCAGGACGAGTCCGGTGGCGCCGGTGCAGGAGACGACGACGTCCGCCAGCGCCAGCTCACCGAGGACGCTCTCCATCGGGACGGCCCGCGCGGCCGGCCCGGCAGTGCTCCCGGTCGCGGCCGCGGCGGCCGTCCGCTGCTCGGCCAGTCCGGCCGCGAGCCGCTCGGCCCGCTCCAGGGTGCGGTTGGCCACCGCGATCTCGCGGACGCCCGCGCGCGCGAGGGTCGCCGCCGCGAGGGACGACATCGAACCGGCGCCGATGACCAGCGCCCGCTTGCCCGCCGCCCAGTCGGTGACCTGCGCGGCCCCCTCGGCGGTGGCGAGCTCCGCCAGTCCGAAGGTGACCAGTGACTGGCCGGCCCGGTCGATCCCCGTCTCGCTGTGGGCCCGCTTGCCGACCCGCAGGGCCTGCTGGAAGAGGTCGTTGAGCAGCCGCCCGGCGGTGTGCAGCTCCTGACCGAGGGCGAGCGCGTCCTTGATCTGGCCGAGGATCTGCCCCTCGCCGACGACCATCGAGTCCAGTCCGCAGGCCACCGAGAAGAGGTGGTGGACGGCCCGGTCCTCGTAGTGGACGTAGAGATACGGGGTCAGCTCGTCCAGCTCGACGCCGCTGTGCACGGCGAGCTGGGTGGACAGCTCGGCGACCCCGGCGTGGAACTTGTCCACGTCGGCGTAGAGCTCGATGCGGTTGCAGGTGGAGAGCACCGCGGCCTCCGCGGCCGGCTCGGCGGCGAGCGCGTCCTGGAGCAGCTTGCCGCGCGCCTCGGGGGCGAGGGCGGCCCGCTCCAGCACGCTGACCGGCGCGCTGCGGTGGCTCAGACCGACGACCAGGAGACTCATGCCGGCATCACGGCGGGGACGTCCCCGTCAGGGCCCTTTCCTCCGGCGGTGCCGCCGCGGACGGCGGGGGCCGGGCGCGCGGGGGCGGCCAGGGCCTCCTCACCGGCCTTCCGCTGCTCGTGGAAGGCGAGGATCTGCAGCTCTATGGAGAGGTCGACCTTGCGCACGTCCACCCCGTCCGGAACGGAGAGGACAGTGGGCGCGAAGTTGAGGATCGAGGTGACGCCGGCCGCGACGAGCCGGTCGCAGACCTGCTGGGCGGCGCCGGCGGGGGTCGCGATGACGCCGATCGAGACGCCGTTGTCCTCGATGATCGCTTCGAGTTCGTCGGTGTGCTTCACCGGCAGGCCGGCCACGGGCTTGCCCGCCATGGACGGATCGGCGTCGATGAGCGCGGCGACCCGGAACCCGCGGGAGGCGAAGCCGCCGTAGTTGGCGAGCGCGGCGCCGAGGTTACCGATACCGACGATCACTACCGGCCAGTCCTGGGTCAGGCCGAGCTCGCGGGAGATCTGGTAGACGAGGTACTCGACGTCGTAGCCCACACCCCGGGTGCCGTAGGAACCGAGGTACGAGAAGTCCTTGCGGAGCTTCGCGGAGTTGACCCCGGCCGCGGCCGCGAGTTCCTCTGATGAGACCGTGGGAACCGAACGCTCGGACAGAGCGGTCAGAGCGCGCAGATACAGCGGTAGCCGGGCGACGGTGGCCTCGGGAATCCCTCGGCTTCGGGTCGCCGGTCGGTGCGTTCGGCCAGTTGCCACGGTGCTCCTGCGGGTAGAGCGAGGCTGTGGGCGGCCTCGTCTCCACGGACCGCCCCGTCTTTTGCAGGCTATGTCTTTGTGAACGTGTGCACAAAGATGGTGTCCGTTTTGTCCTTGCAAAGTGACCGGGCTCACGCGATGGAATCGCGCCACCGGGGAACCGGGCACGGCGTTCACCGCACCACCGCATCGCGCCACCCACGGGGGCACCGGCCCACCCCTCCTCGTCACTCCACCCCCGAGCGCACCGGAACGGGCCCCGATGCTAGTGGAGTACCTGGCCGGTTCCCACCCGTCGTACGGCCCCGGATCCCCGGTCCGGCGGCCGGAACGCGGCGGGACGGCGCCCGGGGCCGGGAGCCTGCGGGGCACCTCCCCGCGCGGCGCCGCGCCCGCCCGGCACAATGCACTGCATGAGCCCATTGCCGCGCCGTTCCCACCGCGACCCCGCCGACCGCGTCGTCACCCTGATCGGCAAGCCCGGCTGCCATCTGTGCGACGACGCCCGCGAGGTGATCAGCGCCGTCTGCGGGGAACTCGGGGCCACCTGGGAGGAGAAGGACATCACCCGGGACGAGGAGCTGTACCGCATGTACTGGGAGCAGATCCCGGTGGTGCTCGTGGACGGGGCCCAGCACGACTTCTGGCGGGTCGACCCGGACCGCCTGCGGAAGGCCCTGCGCGGCTGAGGAAGCCCGGGCTCCGGGGCCCCGCGCCGGCCCCCGGCGGACACACCCGGGGCACCCCCGGGCCGGGTCACAATCGCGCCGGCGGTTGTTCACGTGCCGCAATTCTCCCGTCTCCATGAGGGCATGATCAGTGACTATGCTCGGTTCCATGGCCTCTCTGGGATGGCTCCCCCACCGCAAGCGCTCCGCCACGGCCCGCAGTGTGCTGGCCGGCGAGGCGGCGGCCGAGGCCGCGCGCAAGACGTCCCTGGCGCCGGGGGTCGCCGAGGCCGCCCCGGAGGCGGCGAAGGCCGAACCGGAGTTCCCCGTCGTCGGCGACGTCCGCGCGGCGGCGTTCTTCGACCTCGACAACACCGTCATGCAGGGCGCGGCCCTGTTCCACTTCGGCCGCGGCCTCTACAAGCGGGAGTTCTTCAGCAAGCGCGAACTCGCCCGGTTCGCCTGGCAGCAGACCTGGTTCCGGCTGGCCGGCGTCGAGGACCCGGCCCATATGGAGGACGCCCGCGACAGCGCGCTGTCCATCGTCCGCGGCCACCACGTCTCCGAGCTCATGGATATGGGCGAGGAGATCTACGACGAGTACATGGCCGACCGGATCTGGCCCGGCACCCGGGCGCTGGCCCAGGCCCACCTCGACGCGGGCCAGAAGGTGTGGCTGGTCACGGCCGCCCCGGTGGAGGCCGCGACGATCATCGCCCGCAGGCTCGGCCTCACCGGCGCGCTGGGCACGGTCGCCGAGTCCGTCGACGGCGTCTACACCGGCCGGCTGGTGGGCGAGCCGCTGCACGGCCCCGCCAAGGCGGAGGCCGTACGGGCCCTGGCGCTGGCCGAGTATCTGGACCTGACGCGCTGCGCCGCGTACAGCGACTCGCACAACGACATCCCGATGCTGTCGATCGTCGGGTATCCGTACGCGATCAATCCGGACACCAAACTGAAGCGGCACGCCCGGGAGCACGACTGGCGACTGCGCGACTACCGCACCGCGCGCAAGGCCGCCAAGGTCGGCATCCCCGCGGCCGCCGGCGTGGGAGCCCTGGCGGGCGGGGCCGCCGCGGCCGCCGCCCTGCACCGCCGGCGGCGGTGACGGAGCCGCGCCCGTCCGCGACCGGGCCCGGACCGGATCCGCGCATCGCCACATCCCGCACCGGAATCGGACAGAAGGTGCACCGAAACAGTCACGCCACGGGCCTCGTTCGATATTCGATCGATCAGCATTCCATAACGCACGGGAACTAATCGGCGATTTGAGCAACTCGGCGTAGCACCGCCTACACGAAGCGTTATTCTCCTCAGACGCAATAACGGTTCCCACGATCCCCTGCACCGGGTGAACGGTTCCGCACTGCACGTGATGGAAGCTCTGCCTCTGGGAGTCCCGTGTACCCACATGTCGGGGTTGACGCCTCGGGCCTGGCCACACTCCGCGCCGCGGTCCTCGACCAGCTGCGCGACCTCGTCCCCTCCGCCTGCGCCGCGCCGGCCCTCGCCGTCCCCGCCTTCGCCCTGCCGTCCATCGCGGCCGGTGTCCCCGCCGCCGTCAACAGAAGGGTCCCGCTCACCTCCGGCGCCGCGGGTGCCGGAGGCGGCCGCACCTCCACCGCCCGCCGGCCCGCGGCCGACGGCGACAGCCGCCGCATGATGGACCTGGTCGAGCGGGCCCAGGACGGCGAGGCCGAGGCCTTCGGCCGCCTCTACGACCAGTACGCCGACACCGTGTACCGCTACATCTACTACCGCGTCGGCAGCCGGGCCAACGCCGAGGACCTCACCAGCGAGACGTTCCTGCGGGCGCTGCGCCGCATCTCCACCTTCACCTGGCAGGGCCGGGACTTCGGCGCCTGGCTGGTGACCATCGCCCGCAACCTCGTCGCCGACCACTTCAAGTCCAGCCGCTTCCGCCTGGAGATCACCACCGGCGAGATGCTCGACGCGAACGAGGTGGAGCGCAGCCCGGAGGACTCCGTCCTGGAGTCCCTCTCCAACGCGACGCTGCTGGACGCCGTCCGCCGGCTCAACCCCCAGCAGCAGGAGTGCGTGACCCTCCGCTTCCTCCAGGGCATGTCGGTCGCGGAGACGGCGCGGGCGATGGGCAAGAACGAGGGCGCCATCAAGACCCTGCAGTACCGGGCGGTCCGCACCCTGGCACGCCTGCTGCCCGAAGACACCCGCTGACCGGGCCGCCCGCCCCCTGCCGGCTCCGCCGGACGGAGCAGCGTGCGCCCCCCGGCGTGGAACGGCCGCCGTTCCCGCGTAACCCCATGGTGGAGCCGCTCGTTGTGCGGAATGCAGACTCCCAGCGGTTGCGCCATGCTTGCTACACATCACTCTTTCGAGTGGTCGTGCTCAAGTCCGGCAACCGCCTCCACCGGCCCGGGAGTCGCAGCTGACGAGGAGAGGAGGTGCCGCCTGTGATCGGATCCGTATCGGCGCACCGGCGGGCGAACGCCTTCGCCGAGGCCCTGGACGAGCAGCGGCCCGAGCCGCCGGCGGACGACCCCGAGCTGGGGAGACTGCTGGCCCTGACCACCGGGCTCGGTGAACTGCCGGAACCCCGGCTGGACCCGGAGGTCAGGACGGTCCAACGGGCCCGGCTGGTCGCCGCCATGGAAGCCATGCTCGCCGACGGCGCCGAGGGCTCCGGGAGCGGGGAGGGCGAGGCCGCACGCGCGTCCGTGCCCGGCCAGCGTGCCGGCGCGCACGCCCGCCGCCGCAAGAGACTCGGCAGGCTGCGCCTCCGCTCGCGCTGGTCCAAGGGGCTCGCGGCCGGCGGGCTGACGGTGGGGGTCGCCGCCGGGGCGTTCGGCGGCGTGGCCGCCGCCAGCTCCGACGCGCTGCCGGGTGATTCGCTCTACGGCCTCAAGCGCGGCATGGAGGACCTGAAGCGCGGCATGGCCGACGACGACCGCGAGACGGGCAAGCTCTACCTCGACCAGGCCTCCACGCGGCTGCGCGAGGCCGCCCGGCTGATGGAGCGCGGCCGCGCGGGAGAGCTGGACGAGGAGTCGCTCGCCGAGCTCCGCCGCGCCCTGACGGGCATGCGGCACGACGCCGCCGAGGGCCACCGCCTGCTCAGCTCCGTCTACGAGCGGAACGGCTCCCTGGCCCCCATCGAGGCGCTGGACTCCTTCACCCGCACGCACGGCGAGGGCTGGCGCTCGCTCAGCGACCGGCTGCCGCACCAGCTCGTCGACGTGCGCGACGGCGTGACGGCCGTCATGGAGGCCATAGAGCGGGAGTTGAACCCCCTGAAGTCCCTGCTCCCCGATCCTCCGGACCCCGGCGGGCCCGATCCCCGGGACTCCTCCGGCCGCTCCTCGCTCCCGGCCGGTCCGGAGAGCGGGGCCCGGGAGTCGGCATCACCCCGCACCGGCCCCTCGGTGAGTGCCACGGGCGGAAGCGAGCCCCTGCCCTCCGGCTCCGGCTCGGGCTCCGGCGAGCGGGAGGAGGACGGGCTCATCGGCGGTACGGGCGATCTGCTCGACCCGCCCGAGACCGGCGCCTCGTCCGACCCCTCCGACGAGGGCGGGGTGAGCACCCCGGAGGAACCGGACATCACCATCCCGCCCCTCTTCCCGGGCCTGCTCACGGAGTTCGGCTTCGACGAGGAGGCCCCGGGCTAGCGTCTCCCCTCCGGACCAGGCCGGATCCCGCGAGCTCCGGGGCCCGGCCCACACGCGAGGCCCCAGCGGCTCCCCATGATCGGCACCGCCATGCCGCCCCCGGTCCCCTTCCGGCAACGCGCCGGGAGGGGACCGGGGTGTGCCGGGCGGGGCAATACAGCCGGCGGGCAATACAGCTAGAAGAACACCGAGCGGCGCTCGACCAGCAGCTTGTACAGGGTGTGCTGAATGGTCTCCCGCACCTGGTCGGTGAGGTTGAACATCAGCATCGGGTCCTCGACGGCCTCCGGCGCATAGCCGTCCGTCGGAATCGGCTCGCCGAACTGGATGGTCCACTTCGTCGGCAGCGGCACGGCTCCCAGCGGGCCGAGCCAGGGGAAGGTCGGCGTGAGGGGGAAGTACGGCAGCCCCAGCAGCCGGGCGACCGTGCGGGCGTTGCCGACCATCGGATAGATCTCCTCCGCACCGACGATCGAGCACGGCACGATCGGCGCACCGGCACGCAGCGCCGTGGAGACGAAGCCGCCCCGCCCGAACCGCTGGAGCTTGTAGCGCTCGGAGAAGGGCTTGCCGATGCCCTTGAAGCCCTCGGGCATCACCCCGACCACCTCGCCGCGCTCCAGCAGCCGCTCGGCGTCCTCGGCGCAGGCGAGGGTGTGACCGGCCTTGCGCGCCAGCTCGTTGACGACCGGCAGCACGAACACCAGATCGGCCGCGAGCAGCCGCAGATTGCGGCCCGCCGGGTGGTTGTCGTGGACCGCCACCTGCAGCATCAGCCCGTCCAGCGGCAGCGTTCCGGAGTGGTTGCAGACGACCAGCGCCCCGCCCTCGTCGGGGATGTTCTCGATGCCCCGCACCTCGACCCGGAAGTACTTCTCGTACACCGGCCGCAGCGCGGACATCAGGACGTGCTCGGTGAGGTCCGCGTCGTAGCCGAACTCGTCCACCTCGTACTCGCCGGTGACGCGGCGGCGGAGGAAGGCCAGGCCGTGTGCGAGGCGCCGCTCCCAGCCGTCCGGTCCGTGCCCCCGCGGCGGCGCCGCCGGCGGGTCCGCGGCGCCGCCGGACCCGTCTCCGCTCCCGTCGGGAACGGCGCTCAGCGGCGGTTCACCCGGGTCCGGGCCGCCGGGCCCCCCGGAGCCCGCGGCGCCGCCCGCCCCGGTGGCCCCGCCCGTGTCGGTGCTCCGTCTCCGCCCGGTACGGCGTCGCGCCGAACGGTCACCCGGCCCTCGGGGCCGGTCCTCACCGAACGGGATGACCTTGGCGTCCGCCATGCTGGCTGCGCTCCTCAGGTGGCGTGGGATCGATGGTGGCCGTCACCGCCCGCGGCGTCGGCCGGCTGGTCCAGCAGCGCCTCGGCGAGACGGTCGACGGTGTGGGCGAGCCGCTCCGGGGGCAGCAGGCCCGGTTGCCGGCTGCGCGCGAAGTCGGCGAACGTCTCGGCCGTCGTGTACGCGGGCTCGAAGCCCAGGGTCTGCCGCATCTCGGTGGTCCGGACGACCCGGCCATGCGTGAGCAGCCGGACCTGCTCGGGCGAGAAGTCCGTCATGCCGACGACGCGCAGGGCCGAGCGGACCCAGGCGAGGGCGGGCAGCAGCAGCGGCAGGGTCGGCTTGCCCAGTCTGCGGGCGGTCTGGGACAGCAGCAGCACGCCGTCCCCCGCGATGTTGAAGGTGCCGCTGTTGAGGGTCCCGCGCCGGGGCTCGGAGGACGCGATGCGCAGCACCTCCATCACGTCGTCCTCGTGGACGAACTGGAGCCGCGGGTCGTATCCCAGGACCGTCGGCAGCACCGGCAGGGAGAAGTACTCGGCGAGGGGGGTGTCGGCGTACGGCCCGAGGATGTTGGCGAAGCGCAGGACGCACACCGCCACATCGGGGCGCCGCCGGGCGAAGCCCCGGACATAGCCCTCCACCTCGACGGTGTCCTTGGCGAAGCCCCCGCTGGGCAGCGACTTGGGCGGGGTGGACTCGTCGAAGACGGCCGGGTCGCGCGGCGCCGAACCGTACACATTGGTGCTGGACTTCACCACGAGCCGCTGCACGGACGGCGCCTTCTGGCAGGCGCCGAGCAGCTGCATCGTGCCGATGACGTTGGTCTCCTTGAGCGTCGCCCGGCCCCGGGGCGCCTTGGCCGAGCCGACGCCGAAGGTCGGGGCCGGCGTGCCGGTGACGTCCAGATGGACGACGGTGTCGACGGCATACTCGGCGAGCACCCGCGCGATGGTGGGCTGCCGGATGTCGGCCTGGATGAACTCGGCTCCGCCGAGGTGGCGTTCGGGCGGCACGGAGTCCACGGCGATCACCCGGGCGACATCGGGCTCCCGCTGGACGCGCCGTACGAACCGGCCCGCGAGTTGCCGGCCGGCACCCGTGACGAGCACGACTTTGCCCAATATCCGCGCCTTCCTTCCGAGCTCCGGTCACACCGCGACGGTTCTTTCCGTCACCGTATCCCGTGGTTGTCGCCCTGTGACGACCCCCGGCGCGGGAAGCGGCCATTTCCGGGAACAGCAGCGCTTTCCGGCAACGGCAGCGCGCGGAACAGCAGAGCGGAACAGCAGAACCGCCCTCCCGCCGTGGGGCGGAAGGGCGGCTGACGTCCTGCTGTCGCCTGCGTCCTACTTCTTGTTGCGACGCTGGACGCGGGTGCGCTTGAGCAGCTTGCGGTGCTTCTTCTTGGCCATCCGCTTGCGCCGCTTCTTGATAACAGAGCCCACGACTACCCTCGCTTACTTCGCATCACTCGGTGCGGGGCGTCCGAGCCCACACTACCTACGTCGGCCCAGCCTACCCGCCGCCGCGTGATGGACGTAATCCGAGGGGCGCCGTCAGGCGGTCTCCACCCCCACATAGGACTCGCGGAGGTATTCGTGGACCGCCTGTTCCGGGACGCGGAAGGACCTCCCCACCCGGATGGCAGGCAGATGACCGCTGTGCACCAAGCGGTACACGGTCATCTTCGACACTCGCATCACCGCGGCGACTTCCGCCACGGTCAGGAACACGACCTCGTTGAGAGGCCTTTCGCCACCAGCCATAGAGACACCTGAACCTTCCGCACCTGACGGCCACCGGCTTCCCCTCCGGTGACTCCTTGTCGCTGCGCGCTCACTCCCAGAGTAGGGGCGGGTGGTACGAGTGGGGAAGAGGAGCAGCGTTCGCTCCCCTACTGGGACAGACACGCCCGATTGAGTACATAGCGCGTAAGCGGCCGGTAGTAAGCGGACCGCACTCCGTCATCAAGCGGAACGGCGACCGCGACCCGCCCCTCGGCCTCACCCACGAACGGCGCGGGGTCGTCCGCATCGGCCGGCCCCATGGCCTCACAACCCAGTTGACCTGCGCCGCAGATCCAGCCGTGGTCACCGATCACCAGCGCGGGCAACGGCCCGCGGGAGTCGGCGGCCGCGGCGAGAACCATACGAACCGGGAGCGGCGAATGGCTGTGCGCGGGCGCCCCCGCACCGGGTTCCGATCCGCCGGATTCCCGGACGAGGGCGACCCCGCGTACGTAGTCGATGCGGTGGATGCGTAGACCGAACCGGGTCGTTATGTCGACACATCTCCCCTGCGCCGGGCTGAGGACAGCACATCCCGCCGCCGAGAGGGCCGCCGCCAAAGAGGCGTAGAACTCCAGGAGCCGGTGCGGATGGCCGGTCCCGAACAGCACCGGGAGGCGGGCCGCGGCCGCCGCGGCGAGCCGGTCCGCGAAGGCGTCCAGGGCCGCGAGCGTCCGGTCCGGGTCAATGGTCTCGGGGCCGACCGTATAGGAGGGATCGCGGGAGACTCCACACCGGTCGGCCATCAGCCGCAGCAACTCCCGCTGACTCCAGTCGCCTTCGGGGTCGAGCCCGAGCAGCAACCGGGGATCGCGGGCCGCGAAGAGACGGTAACTGCGCAGGCTCCGCTCGCGCGGAGTGGCCACGGTCCCCGCCAGCCGGACGGCCCGCAGATACGCGCGCAGCGCTCCGCGGCTCGGGGCGCCGGGACTCCGCACGGCGGGGCTCCGCGTACGGGAGCTCCGTGCGCGGGGACTCCGTGTGCGGGGACTCGGCTCCGGGGGCGTCGGCACCCGCCCATGCTGTCGTACGGGCGCGGGCCCCGCCGACGAATCGGGCGGACCTCCCACGGCCGGCCCAGCGCACGGGGGTTCCGGGGCGCCGGACACCGCGCGGCGAGGGCTCCGGCAGGGATTTCGGTTGGCATTACGGCCGGGGTTACGGCAGGTGTGACGGCCGGGGTTACGGCAGCAGCCCGTGCGCCGGGAACACCGCGCGGCGCGTGGCGAGCACCGCCTGGTCCAGCCGGTCCGCCGGGTCGTAGCCGCCGTCCTCGAAGTCGCGCCACCAGGGCTCGCGGCCGTCCGTCATCCGCCGCGGCGCCAGTTGCCGGGTCTTGGCGTAGACCTCCTGCCGCCAGTCCTCGGGGGTCTCCGCCTTGGGGTCGATCGGCCGTCCCGCGGCGATCGCCACCAGATGGGTCCAGGAACGCGGCACGACCTCCGCGACGGCGTATCCACCACCGCCCAGAGCGATCCAGCGGCCCTCCGCGTGCTCGTGCGCCAGGTCGTGGCAGGCCGCCTGCACGGCCCGCTGCGCGTCGAGACTCACGGCCAGATGCGCGAGGGGGTCCTCGAAGTGCGTGTCGGCGCCGTGCTGGGTGACCAGGACCTGCGGGCGGAACGCCGACAGCATCTCGGGCACCACCGCGTGGAAGGCCCGCAGCCAGCCGTCGTCGGTGGTCCCGGCGGGCAGCGCCACGTTGACCGCGCTGCCCTCGGCTCCCTCGCCGCCCGTCTCCTCCGGCCAGCCGGTCTGCGGGAAGAGGGTGCGCGGGTGTTCGTGGAGGGAGACGGTCAGCACCCGGGGGTCGTTCCAGAACGCCGCCTGGACGCCGTCCCCGTGATGCACGTCCACGTCGACGTACGCGACGCGCTCGGCACCGAGCTCCAGCAGCCGGGCGATGGCCAGCGCCGCGTCGTTGTAGATGCAGAAACCGGCCGCGGCGCCCGGCATGGCGTGGTGCAGGCCCCCGGAGAAGTTGACCGCGTGCCGGACGTCCCCGTGCCACACCGCCTCGGCGGCGCCCACGGACTGCCCGGCGATCAGGGCCGAGGCCTCGTGCATCCCGCTGAAGGCCGGATCGTCCTCCGTACCGAGACCGTACGAGCCGTCCGCCGAGGCGGGATCGGCCGAGGCCCGGCGCACGGCGTCCACGTAATCCGCGCGGTGGACCAGCCGGAGCGTCGACTCCCCGGCCGCCCGGGCCGACGTGACCCGCAGTTCGCGGTCGAGTCCGAAAGCCTCGACCAGGCGCATCGTCAGCGCGAGCCGCACCGGATCCATCGGATGGTCGGGACCGAAGTCATAGCGGGTGACCGCCTCGTCCCACATCAGCTGCGCGCGACCGCTCATACCGACCACCGTATCGGTCCCGTTGAGAGCCGAACCAAACGGGCGTGGTGAGACCGGGGAGTGGCGGCCCGGATGGCTCAGATGGCCGTATCCGCCGCGTCCCGGCCGTGTCCGAGCAGGGCCGGCAGCTCGGCCGGCGCGGAGAACAGCGCGGTGGCCTCCGCCAGTTCGGCCGCCGGGGTCATGGCGGTGAAGCCGTAGACGTCCATCCCGGCGGCCACGGCCGCGCGCACGCCGAGCGGGCTGTCCTCGACCACCGCGCAGCGGCCCGGCTCCGCGCCCATCGCGGCGGCCGCGTGCAGGAAGAGGTCCGGCGCGGGCTTGCCGCGTCCGACGTCCTGCGAGCTGAAGATGCGTGCCTCGCCGAAGAGTTCGTACAACCCGGTGGTGCGGAGGGTGACCCGGATCCGCTCATGGCTGCCCGAGGAGGCCACGCAGTACGGAAAACCGGCCGCGCCCAGCCCCGCCAGTACACCGGTCACCCCGGGGACGGGCTGGAGCCCGCGCCGGAACTCCGCGAAGACCCGGCGGTGGAAGGTGTCGTCGAAGTCGTCCGGGAGCCGGCGCCCGGAGCGCTCGTACACGAGGTCATGGACGCGGTGGAGGGCGGAGCCCATGTAGTCGCGGAGGGAGTCCTCGTAGGTGGTGGGGTGGCCGAGCTCGGTCAGCTGAGCGGCGAGGGCCCAGTTCGAGATCGGCTCGCTGTCCACCAGCACACCGTCGTTGTCGAATATGACCAGGTCGTAGCGCATGGAGTCACTGTAGAACGACCGGTCCGGACACCCGGCCCGGTCGCACGGGCGGGAAGGCGTCCCGGTCATGTGGACGGAAATGACCCTGGAAAGGCCCTCAAACGCGAGAAAGCCCTGTGGGGGACCGGGGTCCCCCACAGGGCTTTCTACTCTTCTCAAGAATTGTTCGGCGGCGTCCTACTCTCCCACAGGGTCCCCCCTGCAGTACCATCGGCGCTGAAAGGCTTAGCTTCCGGGTTCGGAATGTAACCGGGCGTTTCCCTCACGCTATAACCACCGAAACACTATGAAACTATACGAACCGGACGGCAACACAGTTCGTTGTTTCAGAACCAACACAGTGGACGCGAGCACCTGAGGACAAGCCCTCGGCCTATTAGTACCAGTCAACTCCACACCTCACGGCGCTTCCATATCTGGCCTATCAACCCAGTCGTCTACTGGGAGCCTTAACCCCTCAAAGGAGGTGGGAGTCCTCATCTCGAAGCAGGCTTCCCGCTTAGATGCTTTCAGCGGTTATCCCTCCCGAACGTAGCCAACCAGCCATGCCCTTGGCAGGACAACTGGCACACCAGAGGTTCGTCCGTCCCGGTCCTCTCGTACTAGGGACAGCCCTTCTCAAGACTCCTACGCGCACAGCGGATAGGGACCGAACTGTCTCACGACGTTCTAAACCCAGCTCGCGTACCGCTTTAATGGGCGAACAGCCCAACCCTTGGGACCGACTCCAGCCCCAGGATGCGACGAGCCGACATCGAGGTGCCAAACCATCCCGTCGATATGGACTCTTGGGGAAGATCAGCCTGTTATCCCCGGGGTACCTTTTATCCGTTGAGCGACGGCGCTTCCACAAGCCACCGCCGGATCACTAGTCCCGACTTTCGTCCCTGCTCGACCCGTCGGTCTCACAGTCAAGCTCCCTTGTGCACTTACACTCAACACCTGATTACCAACCAGGCTGAGGGAACCTTTGGGCGCCTCCGTTACCCTTTAGGAGGCAACCGCCCCAGTTAAACTACCCACCAGACACTGTCCCTGATCCGGATCACGGACCCAGGTTAGACATCCAGCACGACCAGAGTGGTATTTCAACGACGACTCCACCCGAACTAGCGTCCGGGCTTCACAGTCTCCCACCTATCCTACACAAGCCGAACCGAACACCAATATCAAGCTGTAGTAAAGGTCCCGGGGTCTTTCCGTCCTGCTGCGCGAAACGAGCATCTTTACTCGTAGTGCAATTTCACCGGGCCTATGGTTGAGACAGTCGAGAAGTCGTTACGCCATTCGTGCAGGTCGGAACTTACCCGACAAGGAATTTCGCTACCTTAGGATGGTTATAGTTACCACCGCCGTTTACTGGCGCTTAAGTTCTCAGCTTCGCACACCCGAAAGCGCACTAACCGGTCCCCTTAACGTTCCAGCACCGGGCAGGCGTCAGTCCGTATACATCGCCTTACGGCTTCGCACGGACCTGTGTTTTTAGTAAACAGTCGCTTCTCGCTGGTCTCTGCGGCCACCACCAGCTCACACCGCAAGGGTGATCACCAGCAATGGCCCCCCTTCTCCCGAAGTTACGGGGGCATTTTGCCGAGTTCCTTAACCATAGTTCACCCGAACGCCTCGGTATTCTCTACCTGACCACCTGAGTCGGTTTAGGGTACGGGCCGCCATGAAACTCGCTAGAGGCTTTTCTCGACAGCATAGGATCATCCACTTCACCACAATCGGCTCGGCATCAGGTCTCACCCTTACGCGGAGGACGGATTTACCTACCCTCCGGGCTACACCCTTACCCCGGGACAACCACCGCCCGGGCTGGACTACCTTCCTGCGTCACCCCATCACTCACCTACTACCCCCTCGGGTCGTCGGCTCCACCACTCCGACCTCGTCCGAAGACTCAGCCGGCGGCTTCACGGACTTAGCATCAGAAGGTTCAGCGCTGGCGCTTCAAAGCGGGTACCGGAATATCAACCGGTTGTCCATCGACTACGCCTGTCGGCCTCGCCTTAGGTCCCGACTTACCCTGGGCAGATCAGCTTGACCCAGGAACCCTTAGTCAATCGGCGCACACGTTTCCCACGTGTGTATCGCTACTCATGCCTGCATTCTCACTCGTGAACCGTCCACCACTGCCTTCCGGCGCGGCTTCACCCGGCACACGACGCTCCCCTACCCATCCCAACGGTCGTTGGACCTCATGCTGGAATGACACGACTTCGGCGGTACGCTTGAGCCCCGCTACATTGTCGGCGCGGAATCACTTGACCAGTGAGCTATTACGCACTCTTTCAAGGATGGCTGCTTCTAAGCCAACCTCCTGGTTGTCTCTGCGACTCCACATCCTTTCCCACTTAGCGTACGCTTAGGGGCCTTAGTCGATGCTCTGGGCTGTTTCCCTCTCGACCATGGAGCTTATCCCCCACAGTCTCACTGCCGCGCTCTCACTTACCGGCATTCGGAGTTTGGCTAAGGTCAGTAACCCGGTAGGGCCCATCGCCTATCCAGTGCTCTACCTCCGGCAAGAAACACACGACGCTGCACCTAAATGCATTTCGGGGAGAACCAGCTATCACGGAGTTTGATTGGCCTTTCACCCCTAACCACAGGTCATCCCCCAGGTTTTCAACCCTGGTGGGTTCGGTCCTCCACACGGTCTTACCCGCGCTTCAACCTGCCCATGGCTAGATCACTCCGCTTCGGGTCTTGAGCGCGCTACTAAACCGCCCTATTCGGACTCGCTTTCGCTACGGCTTCCCCACACGGGTTAACCTCGCAACACACCGCAAACTCGCAGGCTCATTCTTCAAAAGGCACGCAGTCACGACCGTGCTCCGAAGAACACGGCGACGCTCCCACGGCTTGTAGGCACACGGTTTCAGGTACTATTTCACTCCGCTCCCGCGGTACTTTTCACCATTCCCTCACGGTACTATCCGCTATCGGTCACCAGGGAATATTTAGGCTTAGCGGGTGGTCCCGCCAGATTCACACGGGATTTCTCGGGCCCCGTGCTACTTGGGTGTCGCACAAGCAAGTTGCTGACATTTCGGCTACGGGGGTCTTACCCTCTACGCCGGGCCTTTCGCATGCCCTTCGCCTACACCAACAATTTCTGACTCGCCCGATGGCCGGCAGACCATCGAAGTACGATCCCACAACCCCGTAAGCGCAACCCCTGCCGGGTATCACACGCCTACGGTTTGGCCTCATCCGGTTTCGCTCGCCACTACTCCCGGAATCACGGTTGTTTTCTCTTCCTGCGGGTACTGAGATGTTTCACTTCCCCGCGTTCCCTCCACATACCCTATGTGTTCAGGTATGGGTGACAGCCCATGACGACTGCCGGGTTTCCCCATTCGGACACCCCCGGATCAAAGCTCGGTTGACAGCTCCCCGGGGCCTATCGCGGCCTCCCACGTCCTTCATCGGTTCCTGGTACCAAGGCATCCACCGTGCGCCCTTAAAAACTTGGCCACAGATGCTCGCGTCCACTGTGCAGTTCTCAAACAACGACCAGCCACCCGCCACCCACACCAACCGTGCGGTTCACCGGGACCGGCAACCGAAGACACAAGCTTCACAGCCCGTGCCCTCAGACACCCAACAGCGCGCCCGGCCCGACCCGTCACCCGATCACGTTCCACACCCCGCCGAAGCAGAGCAGTACTGGTGACCGGCCAACCGGCCGTGCCGAATAGTCAACGTTCCACCCATGAGCAACCAGCACCGGACACTCGCCGGTGTTCTGGCCCCTGACCCGGCAGAACCGGGTGAGAAGTGCTCCTTAGAAAGGAGGTGATCCAGCCGCACCTTCCGGTACGGCTACCTTGTTACGACTTCGTCCCAATCGCCAGTCCCACCTTCGACGATTCCCTCCCTTACGGGTTGGGCCACCGGCTTCGGGTGTTACCGACTTTCGTGACGTGACGGGCGGTGTGTACAAGGCCCGGGAACGTATTCACCGCAGCAATGCTGATCTGCGATTACTAGCGACTCCGACTTCATGGGGTCGAGTTGCAGACCCCAATCCGAACTGAGACCGGCTTTTTGAGATTCGCTCCACCTCGCGGTATCGCAGCTCATTGTACCGGCCATTGTAGCACGTGTGCAGCCCAAGACATAAGGGGCATGATGACTTGACGTCGTCCCCACCTTCCTCCGAGTTGACCCCGGCAGTCTCCTGTGAGTCCCCATCACCCCGAAAGGCATGCTGGCAACACAGAACAAGGGTTGCGCTCGTTGCGGGACTTAACCCAACATCTCACGACACGAGCTGACGACAGCCATGCACCACCTGTACACCGACCACAAGGGGGCCGTATCTCTACGGCTTTCCGGTGTATGTCAAGCCTTGGTAAGGTTCTTCGCGTTGCGTCGAATTAAGCCACATGCTCCGCCGCTTGTGCGGGCCCCCGTCAATTCCTTTGAGTTTTAGCCTTGCGGCCGTACTCCCCAGGCGGGGAACTTAATGCGTTAGCTGCGGCACGGACGACGTGGAATGTCGCCCACACCTAGTTCCCAACGTTTACGGCGTGGACTACCAGGGTATCTAATCCTGTTCGCTCCCCACGCTTTCGCTCCTCAGCGTCAGTATCGGCCCAGAGATCCGCCTTCGCCACCGGTGTTCCTCCTGATATCTGCGCATTTCACCGCTACACCAGGAATTCCGATCTCCCCTACCGAACTCTAGCCTGCCCGTATCGAATGCAGACCCGGGGTTAAGCCCCGGGCTTTCACATCCGACGCGACAAGCCGCCTACGAGCTCTTTACGCCCAATAATTCCGGACAACGCTCGCACCCTACGTATTACCGCGGCTGCTGGCACGTAGTTAGCCGGTGCTTCTTCTGCAGGTACCGTCACTTGCGCTTCTTCCCTGCTGAAAGAGGTTTACAACCCGAAGGCCGTCATCCCTCACGCGGCGTCGCTGCATCAGGCTTCCGCCCATTGTGCAATATTCCCCACTGCTGCCTCCCGTAGGAGTCTGGGCCGTGTCTCAGTCCCAGTGTGGCCGGTCGCCCTCTCAGGCCGGCTACCCGTCGTCGCCTTGGTAGGCCATCACCCCACCAACAAGCTGATAGGCCGCGGGCTCATCCTGCACCGCCGGAGCTTTCCACCACCATCGGATGCCCGAGATGGTCGTATCCGGTATTAGACCCCGTTTCCAGGGCTTGTCCCAGAGTGCAGGGCAGATTGCCCACGTGTTACTCACCCGTTCGCCACTAATCCCCTCCGAAGAGGTTCATCGTTCGACTTGCATGTGTTAAGCACGCCGCCAGCGTTCGTCCTGAGCCAGGATCAAACTCTCCGTGAATGCTTCACGCAAGAGCGGCGCAGCCCGGAGGAATAATCCGGACCGCGCACAGCGTCCTCGCTGTAAAATCGCCTCCCGACCGCCACCACACTCGATGGCACGGGAGGACTTGTTTCAAAGGAACCTCATCCCGGCAGCAAACCTGAATCTGCCGCCCGGACGGGGTATCAACATATCTGGCGTTGACTTTTGGCACGCTGTTGAGTTCTCAAGGAACGGACGCTTCCTTCGGCCCCGTCTTACCGGGCCCTCCGGGCGCTTCCCTTCGGTGTTTCCAACCCTACCAGACACTTTCCGAACCGATTTCCCGGCCCGAATTCCGTATCCGGTCCCCGTTGGAGAGGGTTTCCGCTGCGCCTTCCGGCGCGGCCCCTACGTTAGCGGATTTCCCGGCCGGCTCATAATCGAGCCTTTCGGTATCGAATTCCGGCATGCCGGAACCAATCCCCGATCGGGGAGATCCTGCTTCAGTGGGTGCCGCCGAAAGCGGCGGAAAGTGGCCGCCGGGGACCACGTGGGGCCCCGACAACCCGAGGGACACTACACGACACGCCGATGGTCATCAAATCGGGTTCCGCCGGTCCCCGGCGGTGTAGCGACGGGGACCCGCGAGATCCCCGGCGGACCGGTCCACGGCCTGGTCAGCCCTGGCCGGAGGCCAGCTCGCGGCTGCGGTCGCGTGCCGCTTCCAGGGCCGCGATGAGCGCTGCCCGGACACCGTGACTTTCGAGCTCCCGGATGGCGCTGATCGTGGTTCCGGCCGGCGAGGTGACGGCCTCCCGCAGCTTGACCGGATGCTCCCCGCTGTCGCGCAGCATGACGGCGGCGCCGATGGCGGCCTGGACGATCAGGTCGTGCGCCTTGTCGCGGGGCAGGCCCAGGAGAATCCCGGCGTCCGTCATGGCCTCGACGAGGTAGTAGAAGTACGCGGGCCCGGAGCCGGAGAGGGCGGTGGCGGCGTCCTGCTGGGCCTCGGGGACGCGGAGGGTCTTGCCGACACCGTTGAAGATCTCCTCGGTGTGCGCGAGGTGTTCCTCCGTGGCGTGGCTGCCGGCCGAGATGACGGACATGGCCTCGTCCACCAGGGCCGGGGTGTTGGTCATGACCCGGACGACGGGGGTGCCGGGGGCGAGCCGTTCCTCGAAGAAGGCGGTGGGGATGCCGGCCGCACCGCTGACGACCAGCCGGTCGGCGGGGACGTGCGGGGCGAGCTCGTCCAGGAGGCGGCCCATGTCCTGCGGCTTCACCGTGAGGATCAGGGTGTCGGCGGTCTTGGCGGCCTCCGCGTTCGAGACGGCCTCCACTCCGTACCGCTCGCGCAGTTCCGCGGCGCGCTCCGGGCGCCGGGCGGTCACCAGCAGGTCCTTCTTCGGCCAGCCGGCGCGGATCATGCCGCTCAGGAGCGCTTCGCCGATCTTGCCGGTGCCGAGCACGGCCACTTTCTGGGTCATGGTGCGGGTTCACCCCATCCGGTGCGATGACATGCAGGTGGTGACGGGGAGGTAGCGACATGGACGCGAAGGCTGCGTCTGGCTGCCTCGGTGCTGCGCGGGCCATCCTCGCACCGGAGCGGGATCGGGGTGTGCCGTGTCCGAGTGGCGGGCAGGGCGGGTCGCCGTCGCCCTGGCCTGCCCGGCCCTCTCCTGCCCCGCCCTGCCCCTCCGGCCTGCCCTGCTCCGGCCCGCCCTCCCCCGCCCCGCCGGGAGCGGTCCCCGGGCCCTGCGGTCGCTCAGGCCGTGCGGCGGCGGAGCGTCGCCGCGCCGAGGCCGAGGACGAGCAGGGCGCTGCCGGCGACGATGCCGACGTCGCGGAAGAAGTCGCCCGTGACGTCCGGGTGCCGGAGCACCTCGTTCATGGCGTCCACGGCGTAGGACATTGGCAGGACGTTCGAGATGGCTTCCAGGACCGGCTGCATGGAGTCGCGGGGCGCGAGGAGTCCGCAGAGCAGCAGTTGGGGGAAAATGATCGCCGGCATGAACTGGACGGCCTGGAACTCGGAGGCCGCGAAGGCGGAGACGAAGAGCCCGAGTGCCGTGCCGAGGAGCGCGTCGAGCAGGGCGACGACCAGCAGCAGCCACGGGGATCCGGTGATGTCCAGGTCGAGGCCCCAGATGGCGAGGGCCGTGGCGAGGCCGGCCTGGACGATGGCCAGCAGCCCGAAGGCGAGGGCGTAGCCGACGATCAGGTCCGCCTTGCCGAGCGGCATGGAGAGCAGCCGCTCCAGTGTGCCGGAGGTGCGTTCGCGGAGCGTGGCGATGGACGTCACCAGGAACATCGTGATCATCGGGAAGATGCCGAGGAGTGAGGCGCCGATGTTGTCGAAGGTGCCCGGGCTGTCGTCGTAGACCCAGTAGAGCAGGGAGAGCAGCACCAGGGGGACGACCAGCATCAGGGCGACGGTGCGCGGGTCGTGCCGGAGCTGGCGGAGCACGCGCCGGGTGGTGGCGAGGGTGCGGGAGAGGTTCACTGCGCTGTTCCTCCGGCGTCCGGGGTGCGGTGGGGTGCGGGGTCGTTCCCGGGTTCGTCGCCGCGGGCGGCCGGGCCGGCGGCCGGGGCGCCCGGGCTCCCTTCCCCGGCCCCCTTCTCGTTGCGGGGCCTCTCCGGGGCGTTCCGCTCGGCTTCCTTCTCGGCTTCCTTCTCGGCTTCCTTCTCGGCGTCGACCAGGCGCAGGAAGGCGTCCTCGACGGTCGCGGAGCCGGTGCGGCGGCGGAGTTCCTCCGGGGTGTCGTCGGCCAGGACGCGGCCGGCGCGCATGAGGAGGAGGCGGCGGCAGCGCTCGGCCTCGTCCATGACGTGCGAGGAGACGAGGAGGGTCGTGCCGCGCTCGTCGGCGAGGCGGTGGAAGAGGTTCCAGAGGTCCCGGCGGAGTACGGGGTCGAGTCCGACCGTGGGCTCGTCGAGGACCAGGAGTTCCGGGGAGCCGAGCAGGGCGATCGCGAGGGAGACGCGGGAGCGCTGGCCGCCGGAGAGGTTGCCGGTGAGCTGCTCGGCGTGGTCCTCCAGGTCCACCTCGGCCAGGGCGCGGGCCACTTGGTCCGCGCGTTCGGCGCGGGAGAGGGACGGGTCGAGCACGGAGGCGTAGTAGTCGAGGTTCTGGCGGGCGGAGAGGTCGTCGTAGATGGACGGCGCCTGGGTGACGTAGCCGACGCGGGAGCGCAGGGGCGCGGTGCCGGCCGGGCTGCCGAGGACGTCGAGGGTGCCGGAGACCCTGGCCTGGGTGCCGGCGATGGCCCGCATCAAGGTGGATTTGCCGCACCCGCTGGGGCCGAGGAGGCCGGTGACCTGGCCGTGGTGGAGGTCGAAGTCGAGGGAGTCGAGGACGGTGCGCCCGCCGCGGACCACGCGGAGGCCGCGGGCCCGGACAGCGGGCTCCCCGGAGTTATTCATCATGTGTTGAATAATGCTCCCGGAGCCGGGGCGCGGTCAAGGAAGGGCGGTGCGCGCTCGGGGCGTGCGGGAGAGGGGGAGGGGGCGGAGGCGGCCGGGCGGAGGCGCGGGGTCCGCCGGTCCGGACAGGCGCAGGGGTCCGGGGCCTGTCCGGGGCGGCGGATCCCGGCGCTCGCGACGTTCCCGAGGGGCCCGGGGTGGCCGGAGCGGCGTCAGCCGGAGCCCGGCAGGAGCCGCAGTGCGGCCGGGTGGCGGGCGGCCAGGCTCAGGGCGTGCACCGTCGAGCGCACCACTTGTTCCTTCACCAGGGCCGCCGGGCGGCCGGTGAGGGCGCGTTCGCGCGGGCTGTCGTCCCGGTGCACGGACTGGATCAGGCCGTCGTCCCGCCCGAGGCTGACGCACTGGAACACGTAGCGGAAGCTCAGCGGACGCTGCTCCCGGCCGCGCAGTTCGGCGGTGATGGAGCCCGCCGCGTGCAGGCCCGTGGGGACGGCGGTCGCACAGGCCATGCGGAGCGGCCCGGAGCCGGGGGTGGACGCGGCCGCGGCGTCGCCGACGGCGTAGATCTCCGGGTGGGAGAGCGAGCGCAGGGCCGGGTCGACGCGGATCCGGCCGGCGGGGTCGAGGTCCAGCCCGGCCCGCTCGGCGATCTCCGTACGGGGCCTCATGGAGGTGGCCCAGAAGACGGCGTCGGCGTCGACCTCGTCGGCCGTGGCCACCCGGCGGCCCTCTTCGACGCGGACCCCGTGGTCGCGGAGGAAGGTCCGGACGTGTGCGCGGCCCTTGCCGGAGAGTCCGGCGCCGGGTTCGCCGGAGGTGAGGAGCCGGATCTCCCAGTCGGGTCGGCTCTCGGCGAGTTCGGCGGCCGTCTCGATGCCGGTGAGCCCGCCGCCGACGACGGTGAGCGTGCCGCGGCCGTCGTCGAGCCGCTTCCGGAGTTCGGCGGCCGTCTCGGCGGTGTACGCGCGGTCGCCGGTGCCGAGGGCACCGCCTCGGGTGTCGGTGCGGCTCCCGAGGGCGTAGACGAGCCGGTCGTACGGGAGTGCGCGTCCGTCGTCCGTGTGGACCAGCCGGTTCCCGGTGTCGAGGGCGGTGGCGCGGGAGGCCACGTGTGCGATGCCGGGGCGGCGGCCGAGGAAGCGGCTGAGCGGGTGGGTCACCTCCGTTCCGGCGGCGGCCAGCTGGTGGAGGCGTACCCGTTCGGTGAAGTGGTCTGCGGGATCGACCAGGGTGACCTTGTGGTGCGGCGCCAGGCGCAGGGCGGCCAGCAGGCCGGAGTAGCCGGCGCCGATGACGACGATGCGGTGGTCCGCCGGACGGCCACTCGGACGGCCGGGATCCGGGGCCGGGCCGGCGGTGGTCTCGTGGTCGCCCGGCCGGGCCGGGTGCTGCTGCGGCATGGGATCTCGTCTCCCTCGGGTGTACGGGCCCGGGCCTGGCGGGGCCGGGTCCCGGGCGGGGCCGGAGCCTGTGGTGGTCCGGTTCTTCGCGTTCACCGGGGAGACGACGTGGGGGGCCGGAGTGTGACACGGCGCGGACCGGTGGTTCGGCGGGCGCGGGACGGGGCGGAGTTGCGGCAGCAGGACGGCGGCGGGGCGCCAGGGCGGCACGGCGGGTGGGCAGAGGGCGCGGCGAGCTGCCGGTTCCGTGCCTCCGGGCCCGCCCGCCGTCCGCCCGTCCACCCGGACGGCGGGATGGCGGGACGCCCGGACGGTAGGAGCGGAACCGGCGGAACGCACGGGCGGGACCGGACGGACGGGATGGACGGGCAGGACGGACGGACAGGACGCGAACCCGGTCGGCCCTGCTCCGGGGCGCACGGACCCGCCGCAGGCAGACGGACGGCCGGGCGGCCGACCACTCCCCGGCGACCGGGTTCCCGGGGAGAGGGCGTTCAGCCGCCCAGGCCGAGGTGGCGCAGCTTGTCGGGGTTGACGACGATGTCGATCTCGGTGATGAGGCCGCGGTGCACCGTGAAGGCGGCGACCGCGGACTGTCCGCTGCCGGGGTCGCTGAGCACCAGTCCGGGTGCGCCGTTGACCTCCCGCACCTCCGCCGTCACGGTGTCCGGTGCCCAGCGGCGGAGCAGTCCCTCGACCACGCGGGCCACCTTGTCCCGGCCGTGCACCGGACGGCGCGCCGCCGACACCTTGCCGCCGCCGTCCGCCCGCCACACGGCGTCGGGGTCGAGGACCTTCATGAGCGCGTCGAGGTCCCGGCCCGTGGCGGCGGCGAGGAAGGCGTCCACGGCCCGCCGGTGTTCGTCGCGGTCGACGGAGCGGCGCGGGCTCTCGGCGCGGACCCGCCGGCGGGCGCGCGAGGCCAACTGCCGTACGGAGACGGGGGTGCGGCCGACGACCTCGGCGATCTCGGTGAACGGTACGGCGAACACGTCGTGCAGGACGAAGGCGGTCCGCTCGGCCGGGGTCAGCCGTTCCAGCACGGCGAGCAGCGCCATGCCGACGGATTCGTCGAGGGTGACCCGGTCCTCGGGGAGGGCGGCCGCGCCTCCGTCACCGCCGAGGACGGGTTCGGGCAGCCAGGAGCCGACGTAGGTCTCGCGGCGCGAGCGGGCGGAGCCGAGCTGGTCGTAGCAGATGCGGCTGACGACGGTGGTGAGATACGCGCGGGGCTCGGCCGCCTCTCCGTCGGGCAGGGCCTGCCAGCGCAGCCATGCCTCCTGTACGGCGTCGTCGGCGTCGGCGACGGAGCCGGTGATGCGGTAGGCGACGCCCCAGAGACGTCCGCGGTGCTCCTCGAATTCGCTCAGCCGTGCCACTGGGCCTCCCTTTCCCCTCGCCGGTCGTCCGGTGCCGGTCGTCCCTCTCCGGTCGCCGGTCGCCGGGCGCCTTGTCGCCGGCCTGTCGCCGGTGCGGGCGCCATGCGGTCCGGTCCACTCGGGAGGGGGACGGAGTGGGCGGCCGGAGTGTGACACGGCGGCCGGTGACGTGCGGCACACAGGCGTCAGGGGGTGACGGCGCCGAGGTGACCGGGAGGGGCGCGGCGGTGCTGTACCGCGGGGCGCGGCGCCGGGCGTCCCGTCCGGCGGCCCGGGGTCAGCCGCGCCGCTTGCCCTGGCGCTTGCGGGCGGCCGGGTTGCCGGTGCGGGTCGCGCGCCGCCGCTCGTACAGCTCGCGGGCGCGCTCGTACTCCGCGCGGCGCCGCTTCTCGCCCGGGGCCTCGATCAGGCTGCGGCAGAACCAGGCGAGGAGGACGCCGATGAAGCCGATGGCCTTGATGTTCCGCATGGAGCTCTCGACGGTGGGGTCGGAGTCCGCGCCGGGGCCCGCGGTGAACCCCTTCCAGGTGTGCCGGAAGGCGAGGGCGGCGGAGATTCCGAAGATCACCACGATGATCCAGCTGAGGGTGGAGCCGACGTCGGCGATGAGGAGGCCCTCGAAGCCGAGTTTCAGCAGGAACGTGCCCACGGCGGCGGCCAGCAGGGAGCCCGCGGCGAGACCCGCGCGCCGGAGGGCGTAGTGGCCGTCGTGGTCGACCCAGGTGGTACCGAAGAACCGGATGGGCTCGGGCCGGGGGGCCTGGGAGCCCGGGGGCTGCCGAGTGTCGCTCATGCGGCCGATTATGGCCCGTCCCGGCCGGATCGGTCCCGGCCGGGACGGTGTGACGTACGCCTGTGCCCCTGCGCCCGCCCTTGCCCCTACCGCTGCCCCCTGGTCGCCATCGCCACGGGGCGGGCCGGGCCGGCCCGGGGCGGGCCACGGCCCCCGGTGGGGTCAGCCGCCGAGCAGGCCGACGTCGCGGACGGCGCCCTTGTCCGCGCTGGTCGCCATCGCCGCGTACGCGCGCAGGGCCTGGGAGACCTTGCGCTCGCGGTTCTTGGGGGCGTACCGGCCGCCGAGTGCCTCGCGGCGGGCGGCCAGTTCCTCGTCGTCGACCTTGAGTTCGATGCTGCGGGCGGGGATGTCGATCCGGACGGGGTCGCCGTCCCGGACGAGGGCGATGGTCCCGCCGGACGCGGCCTCGGGGGAGGCGTGGCCGATGGAGAGCCCGGAGGTGCCGCCGGAGAAGCGGCCGTCGGTGATCAGCGCGCAGACCTTGCCGAGGCCGCGGCCCTTGAGGAAGGAGGTCGGGTAGAGCATTTCCTGCATGCCCGGTCCGCCCTTGGGGCCCTCGTAGCGGATGACGACGACGTCGCCCTCCTTGATCTGCTTGGTGAGGATCTTGTCGACGGCCTCCTCCTGCGATTCGCAGACGACGGCCGGGCCCTCGAAGGTCCAGATGGACTCGTCGACGCCGGCGGTCTTCACGACGCAGCCGTCCTCGGCGAGGTTGCCGTAGAGGATCGCGAGGCCGCCCTCGGTGGAGTAGGCGTGTTCGACGTCGCGGATACAGCCGCCGGCGGCGTCGGTGTCGAGGGTGTCCCAGCGCTCGGACTGCGAGAAGGCGGTCGCGGAGCGGACGCAGCCGGGTGCGGCGTGGAAGAGCTCGACGGCCTCGGCGGACGGGGAGCCGCCGCGCACGTCCCACTGCTTGAGCCAGTCGGCGAGGGAGGGGCTGTGGACGGTGTGGACGTCCTCGTTGAGGAGGCCGGCCCGGTACAGCTCGCCGAGGATGGCGGGGATGCCGCCGGCGCGGTGGACGTCCTCCATGTAGTAGACGCCGCCCGGGGCGACGTTGGGCGCGACCTTGGCCAGGCAGGGCAGGCGGCGGGAGAGCTCGTCGATGTCCTTCATGTCGAAGGCGAGCTCGGCCTCCTGGGCGGCGGCGAGGAGGTGGAGGATCGTGTTGGTCGAGCCGCCCATGGCGATGTCGAGGGCCATGGCGTTCTCGAAGGCCGCGCGGGAGGCGATGGCGCGGGGCAGGACGGTCGCGTCGTCCTGCTCGTAGTGGCGCTTGGTGATCTCGACGACCGTGCGGCCGGCGTTCTCGTACAGCGCCTTGCGGGCGGTGTGGGTGGCCAGCACCGAGCCGTTGCCCGGGAGCGAGAGGCCGATCGCCTCGGTCAGGCAGTTCATGGAGTTGGCCGTGAACATGCCGGAGCAGGATCCGCAGGTGGGACAGGCGTTGTCCTCGATGCGGGCGATGTCCTCGTCGGAGACCTGGTCGTTGACGGCCTCGGAGATCGCGGAGATCAGGTCGAGCTTGCGGACCGTGCCGTCGACGAGGGTCGCGCGGCCGGACTCCATGGGGCCGCCGGAGACGAACACGGTGGGGATGTTGAGGCGCAGCGCGGCCATCAGCATCCCGGGCGTGATCTTGTCGCAGTTGGAGATGCAGATCAGCGCGTCGGCGCAGTGCGCCTCGGTCATGTACTCGACGGAGTCGGCGATCAGGTCGCGGGAGGGGAGGGAGTAGAGCATTCCGCCGTGGCCCATGGCGATGCCGTCGTCGACCGCGATGGTGTTGAACTCGCGGGCGATGCCGCCCGCCGCGTGGATCGCCTCGCTGACGATCCGGCCGACGGGCTGGAGGTGGGTGTGCCCGGGCACGAACTCGGTGAAGCTGTTGGCCACCGCGATGATCGGCTTGCCGAAGTCCTCGCGCGCTACGCCGGAGGCCTGCATGAGGGCTCGGGCGCCCGCCATGTTGCGGCCGTGGGTGACAGTGCGGGACCTCAGCTCTGGCACGGTGGTCACTCCCTTGGATTCTCGCGGTACTGCTCGGGACCACCGGCGGTCGCCAGAGGTCCGGGGATCCTACGAGCCTACGCCTCGTCGCCACGATCCGGACGGTTCGTCCGGAATCCGAGACACATTTTCCCGGTTCGCGCACGGGCGTCCGGCGGGGGCGCGGTGGTGCCGGGCGGGGTCCGGCGGTCCGTCCGGGGCGGGGTCCGGGCGGCGGCCCGCGGCCCGTCCGGACCCCCGGCCGCTCACGGCCCGGTGAGGTGGCGCTGTCAGGGTCCGGTGAGGTGGCGCTGGATCACCGGGGCGACGGCCGCGACGATGTCCTCGATGTCCGCGCTCGCCATCGGGTCGACCTTGATGACGTAGCGCAGCATCACGATGCCGAGCAGTTGCGACACCGCCAGCTCGACCCGGAATCGCGCGTCCGGTACGTCCAGCTCCCCCGCCACCCGTCCCAGCAGCCTGCGCAGGACGAAGCCGCGCAGCAGGGCGGCCGCCGTCTCGTTGGTGACGGCCGAGCGGACCACGGCCAGCAGCGGGGCGCGGGTGACGGGGTTCTCCCAGATGGTGAAGAAGTGGCGGGCCAGGAGCTCGCCGACGCTGCCCGGGTCCTGCGTCATCAGATCGGGCAGGTCGAGAGCCGGTTCGAAGGACTTCTCGATGGCGGTCTCAAACACCTGTTCCTTGGTGCCGAAGTAGTGGTGCACCAGGGCGGGGTCCACCCCCGCCTTCTTCGCGATGCCGCGGATGGACGTCTTGTCGTACCCGCGGGCGGCGAACTCGGCCCGGGCGGCCTGCAGGATGCGGTCGCGGGCGCCGGGCCCCGAGCCGCCGTCGCGCGCGGCGGGCCGGCCGCGGCCGCGGCGGGGCGCGGGAGCGGGCTCGGGGGCGGGTGTGGCGGCGGAACCGGGGCCGGGTTCCGGGGCTGCCGGATCCGTCACGGCCGGGGCGTCCCGGGGGTCCTGGGCGCGCCGGGCACCCGGGAGGCCGTCGCCAGGTGCTGCCGGGTGAAGGCCAGGGCCTCGGCGAGATCGGCCTCGCGCTCGGCGCCGGACATGGCGCGGCGGGTGTTGACCTCGACCACCACATGGCCGTCGAACCCGCTGGTGGTGAGTTTCTCCAGCAGCTCGGCGCAGGGCTGGTTGCCGCGGCCGGGCACCAGGTGCTCGTCCTTGCCGGAGCCGCTGCCGTCGGCCAGATGGACATGGGCCAGCCGGTCGCCCATCCGTCCGATCATGTCGAGGGCGTCGTTGCGGGCGGTGGCGGTGTGGGAGAGGTCGACGGTGAAGTGGCGGTAGTCGTCGTTGGTGACGTCCCAGTCGGGGGCGTAGGCGAGCATCTCGCGGTCGCGGTAGCGCCAGGGGTACATGTTCTCGACGGCGAACCGGACGTCCGTCTCGTCCGCCATCCGCCAGATGCCGTCCACGAAGTCGCGGGCGTAGTTGCGCTGCCACCGGAACGGCGGGTGGACCACGACGGCCGACGCGCCGAGCTTCTCGGCGGCGGCCCGGGCCCGCTCCAGCTTCGTCCACGGATTGGTGGACCACACCCGCTGGGTGATCAGCAGGCAGGGCGCGTGCACCGCGAGGATCGGGACACCGTGGTAGTCGGAGAGTCTCCGCAGCGACTCGATGTCCTGGCTGACCGGGTCCGTCCAGACCATGACCTCGACGCCGTCGTAACCCAGGCGTCCGGCGATCTCGAAGGCCGTCGCCGTCGACTCCGGGTACACGGAGGCGGTGGACAGGGCGACCTTCACTTCCGGGGTGCGCACCACTGGTTGAGCCACGGGAAACAGCGTACGGCGTGTGCGATCGGCCCGAAGGGGCCACCGGAGCGTGTGCGCCCGGGCGGCGGATGCCCCGGGTCCGCTTCCGGGAGGCGGGGCGCCGGGGGAAACGGGCGGTGAGCGGCCCGTACGGGTGTTCCCCCGGTGGGGCGGCCGCGACGGTGCGGTGTTCGTCACACCGGGCGGAGGCCCGCGGCCCGCGGGACCGGCGCCGGCCGGGCGGGCGGGCGGCCGGGTCACTCCGGCAGATGGTCCAGACGCCGCAGGATGACGCCCTCGCGCAGCGCCCAGGGGCAGATCTCCAGCTCGTCCACGCCGAAGAGGTCCATCGCCGCCTCCGCGACCAGGGCACCGGCGAGCAGCTGCGGTGCCCGTCCCGCCGAGACGCCGGGCAGCTCCGCGCGCCGCTCCGCCGTCATCGTCGCCAGCTTGGGCACCCACTCCTCCAGCGCCGCGCGGCTCAGCAGGCGCTGCACATGGACGCCCTCGGCCGAGCGCGCCGCGCCCGCGATCCGCGCGAGCTGCTTGAAGGTCTTGGAGGTGGCGACCACGTGGTCCGGCGTGCCCAGGCGGCTGAACTCGCCGACGATCCGGGCGATCTCGGCCCGCACATGGCGGCGCAGCGCCCGCACGTCCTCCGGCTCGGGCGGGTCCCCGGGCAGCCGGGCGGCGGTGAGCCGGCCCGCGCCGAGCGGCAGTGACACCGCCCTGTCCGGCTCCTCGTCGACGCCGTACGCGACCTCCAGGGAACCGCCGCCGATGTCGAGCACCAGCAGCCTCCCCGCCGACCAGCCGAACCAGCGGCGGGCCGCGAGGAAGGTGAGCTTGGCCTCCTCCTCGCCCGACAGCACGGTCAGCCGCACACCCGTCTCACCGGCGACCCGGGCCAGCACCTCATCCGCGTTGGGCGCCTCGCGGACGGCGGAGGTGGCGAACGGCAGCACCTCCTCCACCCCCTTGTCCTCGGCGGCCTGCAGCGCCTCGCCGACCACCGCGACCAGCCGGTCGACGCCCGCGTCGCCTATCGCGCCGCGTTCGTCCAGCAGTTCGGCAAGCCGCAGTTCCGCCTTGTGGGAATGGGCGGGCAGCGGGCGGGCACCGGGGTGTGCGTCCACGACCAGCAGATGCACCGTGTTCGATCCCACGTCGAGGACACCGAGTCTCATAGCGTGCACATTCTCATATGGCTCACGGCAACGCGGCAGGTGAGCGGCCCGTACGGGATCCGTCCGCCTACGCTGAAGAGGTGTCGAAGACGAAGAGGGCGAAGCCGGACCGGGGCGAACCGGCCCGGGCCCCGAAGAAGCCGCCGCGGTCCGCTCCCGCCGACGAGCAGGGGCTGGACTTCCCCCGGGCGTGGGTCGAGTTCACCGACCCCGAGGACCCCGAACAGGTCTTCCGCTGCGATCTGACCTGGCTCACCTCCCGCTGGTCGTGCATCTTCGGGAGCGGCTGCCAGGGCATCGAGGCCGGGCGCGCGAGCGACGGCTGCTGCACCCTGGGCGCGCACTTCTCCGACGAGGACGACGAGCGGCGCGTCGCCGGGCACATGGCGCGGCTCACACCCGAGACCTGGCAGCACCACGCCGAGGGCACCGGACCGCGCGGCTGGACCGAACGCGACGAGGACGGCGCCCGCAAGACCCGCCGCTTCGGCGGCGCCTGCATCTTCCACAACGGCCCGGACTTCCCCGGCGGTCACGGCTGCGCCCTGCACCGGCTGGCGCTGCGCGAGGGCCGTGAGCCGCTGGAGACCAAGCCGGACGTGTGCTGGCAGCTGCCGATCCGGCGGACGTACGAGTGGATCGACCGCCCGGACGACACCCGGTTCCTGCAGGTGTCGATCGGCGAGTACGACCGCAGGGGCTGGGGCCCGGGCGGCCACGACCTGCACTGGTGGTGCACCTCGGCGACCAGCGCGCACGGCGCGGGGGAACCGGTCTACGTCTCGTACCGGCCCGAACTGACAGAGCTCATGGGCAAGGCGGCCTACGAGCGGCTGGCCGGGCTCTGCGCGGAACGGCTGGCGGCGGAGCTGCCGGTCGCGCCGCACCCGGCGGACGGGTAGGCACCGGCGGATCGCCCGGCTCCGGCGGGGCCGTCACCCCGGTGCGGGTGCCACGGCCGCCGGGACGGCCCGTACGGCGGCCGTGCACGGCCCGTACGGTCTCCTGCGACTGCGGCCTCCCGCGCCCCTCGGCCCTCGGCCCCGCAGGGCACCCGACTCGCGGGCGGCGGCGGAGCGGCCGCGCGCCGCCGCCTCACCCGGCCGCGTCCCCGGCCTCTCCGGTGTCCTCAGGGGCCGGCGGCTCGCTCGACGGCTCCTGCGCCGGGGGTGACGGGGCGGGCTCCGGGCCCGGGTCCGGGTCCGCCGGTGCGGTCGGTGGCGGTTCCGCCGGGTCCTCCGGCGAAGGGGTGCCGCGGCCCGACACGGTGACCACCGTGCCGGACGGCCCGATCGTCACCCGGCCCGTCCACGCGCCGCCGGGCTGCCGCGCCCGGTCCACCGTCACGGTGACCGTCACCGAGCGTCCGGGGCGGAGCGTGCCCCCGGTGTCGCTGAGCCGCAGCCAGGGCGCATCCGTGCGCGCCGACCAGTCGACCGGCGCGCCGCCCGAGGCGGTCAGGGTGATGAGGGTGGAGCCCCCGCCGCTCCGGCTGGCGACCGTCAGCCCGGTCCCGTCCCGGCCGTCGCCGCCGGAGCCGTCCTCCTCCGCGCCGGACCGGCCGTCCTCGCGGGCCGCGTCGTCGCCGCCCCTGTCGCCGTCGCGCTCCTCGGCGCCGCCCGGCCGCCCGTTCCCGCCCCGGCCGCCCGGGGCGCCGCCCGAGCCGTCCGCCGGAGCGTACGGATGTGCCCCGGGGTGGCCGTCCTCGGCGGCGGAGACCGGACCGGCGTACCGGTCCTGCCCGGGCGGCGCGCCCCGGTACGCCGCCCACAGGGCGAACACCGGTGCGGCGACGGCAGCCGCCACCACGGCCGCCGTGGCGACGCGACGGCGTACGGCCCGGCGGCGCGCGGCGAGGCGTCCGGGGCCCATCGGGAAGCCCTGCCGGTCGTGGCGCGGCCTGCCGGCGGGGAGGTCCCGGGTGCGCGCGCGGAGCGCGGCGCGCATCGCGGCGGCCGCCGCCGCACGCGGTGCCGGGACGAGGGGGAGCACGTCGGCGGTGGTGGTGGTGCCGCCCGGCCCGCGGGCGTCCGCCGGGGAGCGCTGGACGGTGGCGCGGCAGGCGTCGCAGTCCTTGATGTGCCGCAGCAGTTCGCGGCGGAGATCGCTGCCCATCAGGGCCCGGGTGTCCCCGGTCATCCGGTTGACGGTGGGACAGCCTCCGCCCTCCGCGACGGCCAGCGCCGCGCGGGTGCGCTCGACCTCGCGGGCGCCCGCCGTCAGCAGGCGCCGCGCCTTCTCCTCGTCCGTGCCGAGCACGGCGGCGACTTCCTGGGGCGTCAGCCGGTGCCGCACGGCGAGTTCCAGGGCCTCGCGCTGCTCGCGGGTGGTGCCGGCGGCCTCCGGCCAGACGAGCGCGGACAGTTCCCGGCGGCGCCGGGCGGCGGTCTCCGCGGAGGGGCCGGGCCCGGCCGGGTCGCCGGCGTGAGCGTGAGCGGGATCGTGGGCGCGGCCGGACGGGTCGTGCGGGGCGGGGCCGCCCGCGGAGCCGGGCCGCGCGGGCGGGCGGGGCCGGACGGCGAGGTGCCGCAGACAGGTCCAGCGGGCCAGTGCGTAGAGCCGGGCACGCTGCCGCTCCGGCCCGGCCGGCGAGCGGCGGTGGCGCCGCTCCGCGTGGGCGAGGACCTCGCCGAGTACGGCGGTCGCCGCGTCGTGGTCGCACATCGCGGCGAGGCAGTACGTGAACAGCCCGTCGAGGTACGGCTCGTAGCGCGCACCGCCGGTGGCGTGGGTCGGGTGCTCGGGCCTGCTGTTCATCACCCGGCGACGGTAGGGGGACGGACCGGCCCGCTCGCCCCGCTCCGGCGCTTTTCATCCCTACGGGTGATGGGCGCCGTCGGTCCCGCGCTCGGGGGCGGCTTCTGGGGCGGCTTCGGGGCCGGCCACCGTCCGGGGCGGCCGCGCCCGGTGCCCCGTGCTCCGTCCCGTGCTCCGTCCCGTGCTCCGTCCCGGGGTTTCGTCCCGGGGTTCTCGCCCCGGGGTTCTCGCCCCGGGGTTCTCGCCCCGCGCCCCGGCGTCCCACGCGGGCCCTGCCCCGTTCCGGTACCGCCCCGCGCGTTGTCACCGCACGGCGCTAGCGTTGCGGCATGGCTTCCCGCACCCGTACGTCCGCCAAGGACCGTCCCTCCTACCGCTGCACCGAGTGCGGCTGGACCACCGCCAAGTGGCTCGGCCGCTGCCCCGAGTGCCAGACGTGGGGCACGGTCGAGGAGGCCGGCGGCGCGCCCGCCGTGCGGACGACCGCGCCCGGCCGGGTGTCCACCGCGGCGCTGCCGATCGGCCAGGTCGACGGCCGCCGGGCGACCGCGCGGGCCACGGGCGTGCCCGAGCTGGACCGGGTGCTGGGGGGCGGCCTGGTGCCGGGCGCCGTCGTGCTGCTGGCCGGCGAACCGGGCGTGGGCAAGTCGACGCTGCTGCTGGATGTCGCGGCCAAGGCGGCCACCGACCAGGAGCGCACGCTCTACGTCACCGGCGAGGAGTCCGCGAGCCAGGTGCGGCTCCGCGCCGACCGGATCGGCGCGATCTCGGACCATCTGTATCTGGCGGCGGAGACGGACCTGTCGGCCGTGCTCGGCCATCTCGACTCCGTCAAGCCGTCGTTGCTGGTCCTGGACTCCGTGCAGACGGTGGCCTCCCCGGAGATCGACGGCGCGCCCGGCGGCATGGCGCAGGTGCGGGAGGTGGCGGGGGCGCTGATCCGGGCCTCCAAGGAGCGCGGGATGTCCACGCTGCTGGTGGGCCACGTCACCAAGGACGGCGCCATCGCCGGGCCGCGGCTGCTGGAGCATCTCGTCGACGTGGTGCTGCACTTCGAGGGCGACCGGCACGCCCGGCTGCGGCTGGTCCGGGGCGTCAAGAACCGCTACGGCACGACGGACGAGGTGGGCTGCTTCGAACTGCACGACGAGGGGATCACGGGCCTCGCCGACCCGTCGGGTCTCTTCCTCACCCGCCGCGCCGAGCCGGTCCCGGGCACCTGTCTGACGGTGACGCTGGAGGGGCGCCGGCCGCTGGTCGCGGAGGTGCAGGCGCTCACCGTCGACTCGCAGATCCCGTCACCGCGCAGGACGACCTCGGGCCTGGAGACTTCCCGGGTGTCGATGATGCTGGCGGTGCTGGAGCAGCGCGGCAAGATCTCCCAGCTGGGGAAGCGAGACATCTACAGCGCCACGGTCGGCGGGGTGAAGCTGTCGGAGCCGGCGGCGGATCTCGCGATCGCCCTGGCGCTGGCGAGCGCGGCGAGCGACACCCCGCTGCCGAAGAACCTCGTCGCGATCGGCGAGGTCGGCCTGGCGGGCGAGGTCCGGCGGGTCACGGGGGTGCAGCGCCGGCTGTCGGAGGCGGCCCGCTTGGGCTTCACCCACGCGCTGGTGCCGACCGATCCGGGGCGGGTGCCGGAGGGGATGCGGGTCATCGAGGTCGCGGACATGGGGGAGGCGCTGCGGGTGCTGCCGCGCCGGCCGCGCCGGGAGCGGGCCGAGGAGTCGGAGGGGGCCGGCGGGGCGGAGCGGTCCGGGCGGCCGGGCCGGCCGGGGCGTCCGGACCGCGGTGCGGCGGAGTCCTCGCCGCTCTCGGGAGGCGCCCCGGGCTGAGACGCCGGCGGCCCGTCCGGAGCGCACTCCGGCGGGGGCTCGGGGCGGCTCCGCACCACGCTCCCCGGCGTGCGCTCCGGAGCGTGCGCCGGGGGCGCCGCGCACCCCTGAGCCGAGACGCACCACACAAGTCGTCCGGCCGCCGGTAGACTTTGCCCTGGTCTCGCCCGTACGTACGCACCCGGGCCCCGAATTCTGCGACCGGAGGAGTGCAGTGGCAGCCAACGACCGGGCAGCGACTCCCGGCAAATCCGGCGGGAGCTCCGGTACCGAGGGCCTGATGCGCGCCTCGCTGAGCGCTGTCGCGCCCGGTACCGCCCTGCGCGACGGACTCGAGCGCGTTCTCCGCGGGAACACCGGCGGACTGATCGTGCTGGGCATGGACAAGCACGTCGAGGCCATGTGCTCCGGCGGCTTCGTCCTCGATGTGGAGTTCTCCGCGACGCGCCTGCGCGAGCTGTGCAAGCTCGACGGCGCGCTCATCCTCGACAAGGACATCACCAAGATCGTGCGGGCGGGGGTGCAGCTCGTCCCCGACGCGTCGATCCCGACCGAGGAGACCGGCACCCGGCACCGCACGGCGCAGCGCGTGTCGATCCAGGCCGGCTTCCCCGTGGTCTCCGTCAGCCAGTCGATGCGGCTGATCGCGCTCTACGTCGGCGGGCAGCGCCGGGTGCTGGAGGACTCGGCGGCGATCCTGTCCCGCGCCAACCAGGCCCTCGCCACGCTGGAGCGGTACAAGCTCCGTCTCGACGAGGTGGCGGGCACTCTCTCCGCCCTGGAGATCGAGGACTTGGTGACGGTCCGGGACGTCTCCGCCGTGGCGCAGCGGCTGGAGATGGTCCGCCGCATCGCCACCGAGATCGCCGAGTACGTCGTCGAGCTGGGCACCGACGGCCGGCTTCTCTCGCTCCAGCTGGACGAGTTGATCGCGGGAGTCGAACCGGAGCGCGAGCTGGTGGTGCGGGACTACGTGCCCGAGCCGACCGCCAAGCGGACCCGCACGGTCCCCGAGGCCCTCTCCGAGCTCGACAAGCTGTCGCACACCGAGCTGCTGGAACTGCCGGTGGTGGCCCGCGCCCTGGGCTACAGCGGTTCGCCCGAGACGCTCGACTCGGCGGTGTCGCCGCGGGGTTACCGGCTGCTGGCCAAGGTGCCGCGGCTGCCGAACACCATCATCGAGCGGCTGGTGGAGCACTTCGGCGGGCTGCAGAAGCTGCTCGCCGCGAGCGTCGACGATCTGCAGACGGTCGACGGGGTGGGCGAGGCCCGGGCGCGCTCGGTGCGCGAGGGCCTGTCCCGGCTGGCGGAGTCCTCGATCCTCGAACGCTACGTCTGAGGGACGCGGAGCGTTCTCCGGCGGCGGCCGGTTCCGCGGGCGGGCGCGCCGCGGGCTGGTGTGCCGGACCGGCCGGGTCAGTCCTTGGCCAGGACGAAGGAGACCTCGGCCTTGTCGATGCCCTTGGCCTCCGCCTCGATCAGATAGGTGCCCGCCTTCGCCGGACCCGCCCCGGGCGTGGCGCACTCGGGCGCGCTCGGTTTGCGGTCCCATTCGACCGTGTACGTGGCCTCGCCGCCGGCCGGTACCCGCAGCCGGATCTCCCGGCTCTCCTTGAGGCAGTCGTCGGACGCCCACAGCGGGTCGTCCTCGTCGGCCGGGGTGATGGTGAGCACCGCGGTCTTCTCGCCGAAGTCCACCTCGCAGGAGCGGTTCGAGGTGCTCTCGGCGGTCAGCTCGAACTCCGGCTTCTCGCCCGGTTCGTAGCGGTTCTCGACGGTGCGGATCCGCAGTTCCACGTCGCCGGCGCCGCAGTCGGGGAGGGCCGTTCCCGCCGGGATGCCGCTTCCGCCGCCGCTGCCTCCGGAGCCCGAGCCGCCGCCGGCCGCACCGCCACCGGAGCCACCGGAGCCACCGCTGCCGGCGTCCCCGCCCGAGCCGCCGCCGGAGCCGGCCGAGCCGCCCGTGCCGCCGCTGTCACCGCCGTCGTCGCCGCCCCCGGTGCCGCCCGAGTCGTCGCGGCCGCCGGGCCGTTCGCTGATCGCGGGTCCGGAGGAGGAGGGGCCGGGGGTGATGGACTGCGCGGGGCCCTTGCCGTCGGCTCCGCCGCCTCCGTCACCGCCGCCGCCCCCGGTGGACCGGACGGCCCAGACGACGAGCACGGCCAGCAACGCGACCACGCACAGGGCTACCGCCCTCCGGCGCCAGTAGATGGAGGAGGGAAGCGGCCCGACAGGATTGCGCAGAGAACCCACGCCGGAAACCTTACGAGAGAAGAGGGCCCGTTCAGGCGTATACCCGCCGCCGTCACCGCAACTTTTGACGATCATCATTCCGGTTCGGTCTCGGCCGGGCCCTCCGAGCGCCCTTCCCTGCGCGCTCGGTTCCCGTCCGGTGCACCCGGGGTGACGGCGCGCCCGCTTCCCGTAACTCCCGTGCGGCGTACGGGAGACGGGCGTGGCGGCAAGCGGCGGCGGCGTCCCCTTCCGCGCCGTGCGGCACAGGGCGCCGGACGGCGGCGGACGGCGCCGGTGGCGGAGCACCCTGGCGTCGGAGGGCTCTGGCAGGATCGGGGGTGTCATGACTGCGATCCCGAAGCCCTCGATGAGCGCACCCCCGAAGAGCACGACGGCCCCGGAGAACACGACGGAACCGGAGAACACGACGGCAGCGAGCGCCGCGACGGCGAGCGCGGCGGCCGCCTCCCCCGCCGCCCTCCACTCCGCCGTGATCGGCTGGTTCGACGAGCACGCCCGCGACCTTCCCTGGCGCCGCCCCGAAGCGGGCGCGTGGGGTGTCATGGTCAGCGAGTTCATGCTCCAGCAGACTCCGGTGGCGCGCGTGCTGCCCGTCTACGAGCAGTGGCTGGCGCGCTGGCCCCGCCCGGCCGGCCTGGCCGCCGAGGCGCCCGGGGAGGCGGTGCGCGCCTGGGGCCGGCTCGGCTACCCGCGCCGCGCGCTGCGGCTGCACGGGGCCGCCGTGGCGATAGCGGAACGGCACGGCGGGAACGTGCCGCGCGACCACGCGAAGCTGCTGGCGCTGCCGGGTGTCGGCGAGTACACGGCCGCCGCCGTGGCCTCGTTCGCGTACGGCGGCCGGCACGCCGTGCTGGACACCAACGTCCGCCGGGTCCTCGCCCGCGCCGTGACCGGCGTCCAGTACCCGCCGACGGCCACGACCGCCGCCGAACGCCGCCTGGCCCGTGCCCTGCTGCCGGAGGACGACGGCACGGCGGCCCGCTGGGCGGCGTCCACGATGGAGCTGGGCGCACTGGTGTGCACGGCGCGGAACCCCGGCTGCGGGCGCTGCCCGATCGCCGCGCGGTGCGCCTGGCGGCTGGCCGGTTCGCCGCCGCACGACGGCCCGCCGCGCCGCGGGCAGACCTACGCCGGTACGGACCGCCAGGTGCGCGGCAAGCTGCTCGCGGTGCTCCGCGAGGCGACGGCGCCGGTTCCGCAGCGAGTGCTGGACGCGGTGTGGGAGGAGCCGGTGCAGCGGGCCCGCGCGCTGGACGGGCTCGTCGCGGACGGCCTGGTCGAACCGCTGGCGGACGGCAGCTACCGGCTGCCGCTGAGCCGAGCAGAGCCGACCTGAGCCGAACTCGGGGAGAAACGGCACGGAACCGGTTGCGCGATCCGCACCGATCGAAAGCCCCACGAAACACGTCAGAGTTGATCAGCAGCTGATCCGATCCAGTCAAGTGCCGTTCCACGGCCGCCTCCTGACCCCGTCCGGTTCCACGGACCGCCCGTCCCGGCGGAGTTGTTACACAACCGATGGGTTGCCGTGCGCCCGCCGAGGGGCAGACCGGACCGCTCCGTTACAGCCGCTCAGTAGCTTGCTTCCGTACCGGGGACACCGGCCACACACGGGGCGGGAAGAGCGGGGACGGAGGCGGTCGGCGATGGCGGACAACGAGGTGCTGGGCTTCGAGGAGTACGTACGGTCCCGGCAGGACGCCCTGCTGCGCAGCGCCCGCAGGCTCGTCCGGGACCCCGTCGACGCGCAGGACCTGCTGCAGACCGCGCTCGCCCGCACCTTCGGCCGCTGGGACGGCATCGCCGACAAGTCCCTGGCCGACGCCTACCTCCGGCGCGTGATGATCAACACCCGCACCGAGTGGTGGCGGGCCCGCAAGCTCGACGAGGTGCCCGTCGACCAGCTGCCGGAGGCCAGCCTGGAGGACGGCTCCGAGCAGCGCGCGGACCGGGCGCTGCTGATGGACGTCCTGCGGGTGCTGGCCCCGAAGCAGCGCAGTGTGGTGGTCCTGCGACACTGGGAGCAGATGAGCACACAGGAGACGGCGGCGGCCCTGGGCATGTCCACCGGAACCGTGAAGAGCACACTGCACCGGGCGCTGGCCCGGATGCGCCAGGAGCTGGAGAACCGCGAGCTGGACGCGCGGGCGACGGAGCGCAGAGAACGCATGGAACGAGGGCAGCCGCAGTGCGCGGCGTGACGGACACCGAACGCTCCCGGGGGCTCCCGGAGCCCACCGGTACCGCACCCGGACCCGCCCGGACGCGCACCGTCCCGGCGGGTTTCGTGCGGGTCGGGGCGGCGGTGGCCGCCGCGTCCGCCACCGCACTGGTCCTGGCGGGGTGCAGCGCGCCGGGGACGGGGGTGCGCGAGGAGGGGCCCGCCCGGACCGAGTCGGCCCCGACGCCTTCCCCGGCGCCGTCCTCCGCGTCGCCCCGCAAGGTCGATCCGGTCGAGATCATCAAGAACGACCCCACGGTGGACACCAAAATCCGCAAGAGCCTCGAACCGTGCGCCGGGGACGAGTACCCGGTCGACGTCAGCTATGGCACCCTCACCGGGAACGACGTGCCCGATGTCGTGATCAACGTGCTGACCTGCCAGGACTCCTTCGGCATCGCGGCCTACGTCTACCGCGAGCAGGGCCCCGCCACGGTCCGTCCCGGCGGGAACGACGGCGAGAGCGGGAAGGACCTCCGCGAAGCCGTCAGCGTGGACGGCCGCTGGTACCGCAATGTCTTCGCCGACGACATCTCCCCGGTCTACGCCGAGATCATCGGGGGCGAGCTGGAGGTCAAGAAGCAGGTCTACGCGAGAGGCGACAAGGTCTGCTGCCCCTCGGGCGAGGAAGTGGTCACCTACCGGTGGCGCGACGGGGCCTTCTCCGAGCGGGCGCGCATACACAACGATTACAGCAAGTCCGCGGGCGGCGTTCGCGAGGAAGCACCGCCCAGCCCGCGACCGGCCGACTGAGGGGCGGGCGATGGCCGCGACGCATGTGCTCTTCGTCGAGGACGACGACGTCATCCGGGAGGCGACCCAACTCGCCCTGGAGCGTGCCGGACTCGTGGTCACGGCGGCACCGGACGGGCTGACCGGCCTGGAGCTCTTCCGGGGCGACCGGCCGGACATCGCGCTGCTCGACGTGATGCTGCCGGGTCTGGACGGGGTGAGCCTGTGCCGCCACATCCGGGACGAGTCGGCGGTGCCGGTGATCATGCTGTCGGCGCGGGCCGACTCGATCGACGTGGTGCTGGGCCTGGAGGCGGGCGCGGACGACTACGTGACCAAGCCGTTCGACAGCGCGGTCCTGGTCGCCCGGATCCGGGCGGTGCTGCGCCGCTTCGGCCACGCGGCCGGCGGTCCGGACGGCCCCGCGGGGGCCGGGCCCGACGGGGAGGCGGGCGAGGAACCGCTGCGCTTCGGCGATCTGGAGATCGACACGGGCGGCATGGAGGTCCGCAGGGACGGCGAGCCGGTCTCGCTGACCCCGACCGAGATGCGGCTGCTGCTGGAGTTCTCCTCCGCGCCGGGCACGGTGCTCTCCCGCGACCGGCTGCTGGAGCGGGTCTGGGACTACGACTGGGGCGGCGACACCCGCGTCGTGGACGTCCATGTGCAGCGGCTCCGCACCAAGATCGGCCAGGAGCGCATCGACACGGTGCGCGGCTTCGGCTACAAACTGCGCGGCTGAGCGGGGGACGCCCGTGCCGACCCGCGACCCCTCCCCGCCCGGGCCCTCCGCGACGTCCTCGCGGCCGTCCGCTCCCCCGCCGTCCCCCACCCCGTCCCCGTCCCCGTCCGCGGACGGGGACGGGGACGGGGACGGGGACGGGCCCGGCCGGGATCCGGGCACCGGCCGGCTCCGCGCCCTGTCCCGCCGTCTCGCGCGCCGCGTCCCCTCCGGCCGTTTCCGTCCGCGCACGGGGCTGCGCTGGAAGCTCAGCGCCGCCATCGCCGCGGTGGGCGCGCTGGTCGCCCTCGCGCTCAGCCTCGCCGTCCACAACGCCGCCCGCGTCTCGCTGCTCAACGGCAGCCGCGACATCCAGGACGAGCGGGTCACCTTCGCCCAGCGGATCTACGAGTCCACCGGCCGGCTCAACTTCGACGCGCACATCGACGACCCCGCCCTGCCCCCCGAGCTCCGGGAGGCGGTGCGGGGCGGGCAGCGCGCCACGTATCTGGAGGACACCGGCGAGGGCCCTCCCGAGGTGTGGGCCGCGGTACCGCTGGCCGGCGGCCGGGTCCTCTCCATCCACACCCGCTTCGAGGACCGCTACGCCGTGCTGAGCGATCTGGACCGGGCGCTGTCCATCGGCTCCGTCTCGGTGATCGGCGGCGGCTGCCTGCTGGGCGTCCTCGTCGGCGGCCAGCTCTCCCGGCGGCTGCGGCAGGCCGCGACGGCCGCGGGCCAGGTCGCCCAGGGCGATACGGACGTCCGGGTACGGGACGCGATCGGCGGCCGGGTGCGGGACGAGACCGACGATCTGGCGCGCGCCGTGGACGCCATGGCCGACGCGCTCCAGCAGCGGCTGGAGGCCGAGCGGCGGGTCACCGCCGACATCGCGCACGAACTGCGCACCCCGGTGACCGGGCTGGTCACGGCGGCCGAGCTGCTGCCGCCCGGCCGCCCCTCGGAGCTGGTGCGGGACCGTGCGCAGGCGCTGCGGACCCTGGTGGAGGATGTCCTGGAGGTGGCCCGGCTGGACAGCGCCACCGAGCGGGCCGAGCTCCAGGAGGTCGCGCTCGGCGAGTTCGTCGCCCGCCGGGTCCGCGTCCTCGCCCCGGAGGCCGGGATGGAGGTCGTACGGGACGCGCGGGTGCAGACCGATCCGCGGCGGCTGGAGCGGGTCCTGGGCAATCTGCTCGCCAACGCCGCCAAACACGGCCGGGAACCGGTCCGGGTCACCGTGGAGGGCCGGGTCCTACGGGTACGGGACCACGGGCCGGGCTTCCCGCCGGCGCTGCTGGTGGAGGGGCCGAGCCGGTTCCGCACCGGCAGCGCCGACCGGGCCGGGCGGGGCCACGGCCTGGGCCTGACCATCGCGGCCGGCCAGGCCCGGGTGCTGGGCGCGGCCCTCACCTTCCGCAACGCGCCGGACGGCGGTGCGGTCGCCGTGCTGTGGCTGCCGGGAACGGCACCCACGGACAGCGGCGGCATCCCCGTCGTGACCCTGCCCGCCCCCCGGTCCTGAGCGCCGGGCCGCACGGGGTGGTACGGGGGCTCGCTCCCGCTCGGCTCAGACCGGTTTCGCCGCCGGGAGCCCGCCCGCCCGGACACCGCCGCCGGAACCCGGTCCGGTGCCGTCGCTGGTGCCGCCGTCGCCGCCGCCGACGGCTCCGGCGCCCGCGTGCGCACCCGCGCCCCCGGCGTCCGCCCCGGCCCGCGCGCCGTCCGTCCCCCCGGGGCCCGCTCCCGGCCCGTCCGGGCCGGCTCCCCGCAGGGGCACCTCCTGGACGAACCAGGCCGCCAGGAAGCCGGCCACAGCGGCGAACGCGGCCACCAGGAAGACGATGTGCGTACCGCCGGCCACCGCGGACTGGTACGCCTCCCGCACCGCGTCCGGCAGCTTCGCCAGGCTCGCCGCGTCGAGCTGCGCGGCTCCCTCCGTGACGGCCGGGGCACCGGGCCCGGCTCCGCCGGCCATGCCGTCCTGGACCCGGTGGGTGAAGAGCGCGCCCATGATCGCGACGCCGAAGGAGCCGCCGACCGTGCGGAACAGCGTCGCCGTCGAGGAGGCGACGCCCATGTCCTTCATCTCGACGCTGTTCTGGGCGACGAGCATGGTGATCTGCATCAGGAAACCGAGGCCGGCGCCGAGGACCGCCATGTAGCAGCCGGAGACGAACCGGGAGGTGCCGGTGTCCATCGTCGACAGCAGGAACAGCCCGGCGACCATCAGCCCGCCGCCGAGCACCGGGAAGATCTTGTACCTGCCGCTCCGGGTGGTGACCCGGCCGGCGATCAGCGAGACCACCATCATCGCCAGCAGCAGCGGCAGCAGGAGCAGCCCGGAGTTGGTCGCCGAGGCGCCCTGCACGGTCTGCTGGTAGAGCGGCAGGAAGGTCATCGAGCCGAACATCACGAAACCGACCAGGAAGCCGATGAGGGTCATCAGCGAGAAGTTGCGGCTGCGGAAGATGCCGAGCGGCAGCACCGGTTCCGCGACCCTGCTCTCCACCACCAGCAGCGCGATCGTCGTGACGACGGCGGTGCCGGCGAGGCCCGTGATGACGGCGGAGTCCCAGGCGTACTCCAGGCCGCCCCAGGTGGTGACGAGCACCATCGAGGTGATGGCCACGGTGAGCAGCGCGGCGCCCGCGTAGTCGATCCGCGCCTTCGTCCGCTTCTTCGGCAGGTGCAGCACCGTCGTGACCATGGCCAGGGCGACGGCGCCGAGCGGGAGGTTGATGTAGAAGCTCCAGCGCCAGCCGAGCGTGTCGGTGAGGGTGCCGCCGACGAGCGGCCCGCCGATCATGGCCAGGGCCATGACCCCGGCCATCATGCCCTGGTACCGGCCGCGTTCCCGGGGCGGGATGAGATCGCCGATGATCGCCATCACGCCGACGATCAGGCCGCCCGCGCCCAGGCCCTGGACGCCGCGGAAGCCGATGAGCTGGCCCATGGTCTGGGCCATGCCGGAGAGCGCGGAGCCGAGCAGGAACACCACGATCGAGGTGATGAAGATGCCCTTGCGGCCGTACATGTCGCCGAGCTTCCCCCAGACCGGGGTGGAGGCCGCGGTCGTGAGGGTGTAGGCGGTCACCACCCAGGAGAGGTGTTCGAGCCCGCCCAGCTCACCGACGATGGTCGGCATCGCCGTCCCGATGATCATGTTGTCGAGCATGGCGAGCAGCATCGCGATCATGAGGGCGAGCAGCACCACGCGGACGCTGCGCCGGGGCGGCTCCGTGGCCGGCGGGCCGGCGGGTGGTTCCTCGTGGACGGTGTCGGGTGTGGCCTGGGTCATGGTGGTCGCTCCCCCGGGAGTGCGCGAGAAGAAGGCTTCGGTGCCGGCCGGGTACCGGCGCGCGGGGGCGGCGGGCGTCGCGGAGGCGGGTGCCGGCCGCCGGGGTAAACTTACTTGCCGCCCGGCTAGCAGAATATCCCGGAAGCTAGCCCGCCCACTTGCCGCACGTCAAGTAAATTCGGTGGCGGCCGGACGGCGCCGCCGCCGGGCACGGGCCCGTACGGCGGCCGGTCCGTACACGGCCGGCCGGACCGGTACGCACACACGAGCAGGGAGCAGGAGAGCCACCGTGGCCACACCGCGCACGCGCCGGGGGGACACCCGCCGCCGCATCCAGGATGCCGCGCTCTCCCTCTTCGTCGAGCAGGGGTACGAGAAGACCTCGCTGCGCGAGATCGCCGCACAGCTGGACGTCACCAAGGCGGCGCTCTACTACCACTTCAAGACCAAGGAGGACATCCTCATCAGCATCTTCGAGGACCGGACCCGGCCCCTCGACGAGCTGATCGCCTGGGGCCGGGAACAGCCGCGGAACCAGGAGACCAAGCGGGAGCTGCTCCGCCGCTACAGCGCGGCACTCCACGACGCCGCCCCGGTCTTCCGCTTCGTCCAGGAGAACCAGGCGACGGTGCGCGACCTGAGCATCGGCGGCAACGTCAAGGAACGGATGTTCGCGCTCTTCGAGCTGGTGAAGGAACCGGACGCGAGCCTCACCGACCAGGTCCGCTCCGTCAGCGCGCTCTTCACCATCCACGCCGGGATCTTCGCGCTGAAGGACATCGAGGGCGACCCCGAGGACAAGCGTGCTGCCGTCCTCGAAGTCGCCCTCGATCTGATCGCCGCGGCGGATGCCGGCCGCTCCCTCAAGCGGTCTCAGTGACCCCGCGGCCGCGCGGTGCGCCCCGCGTCCGTCACAGGGTGACGCCGCGCTGCTTCAGGAAGGCCACCGGGTCGATACCGGAGCCGTAGTTGGGGGTGGTGCGGGTCTCGAAGTGCAGGTGCGGGCCGGTGGAGTTACCGGTGGAACCGACCTTGCCGATCTCCTGCCCGGTGGTCACCTGGGTGCCGACCGGAACGGTGATCTTCGACAGGTGGGCGTACTGGGTGAAGGTGCCGGCGTCGTGCTTGACCACGATGTTGTTGCCGTACGAGCCACCCCAGCCGGCCTGGACCACGGTGCCCTCGTGCACGGTCTTCACCGAGGTACCGGTCGGCGCGGCGAAGTCCTGGCCGGAGTGCTTGTTCGCCCAGCGGTCACCACCGATACCGAAGGTGGAGCCCTTCACATAGCTGTCCACCGGCTTCACCCAGGAAGCGGGAGCCTTCGCGGCGGCCTGGGTGACGGTCTCACGCTTCGAACGGTCGGCGGCCTCCTGGCCGGCACGCTCGGCGGCGGCCTCGGCCGCGGCCTTGCCCTCGGCGGCCTTCTTCTGCGCCTCCGCCTGGGCGGTGAGCGCCTTGATACCGGACTTGGACGTGGCGGCCGAGGTCATCCCCGTCTGCGGGGCGGGGTTCTGGGTCTCGCCCTGGGTGCCCAGCGCGACTCCGGTCCCCAGCACGGCGGTGGCTCCGACACCGGCGGCCATGAAGGCGGCGCGGCGGCGCAGGGGAGTCATGTCGGTGAGGATCTGAGCGTGCTTGAACATCAGGAGTTACCTCCGAAGTGGGGGGTTTGCGCGTTTCGCGGATTTCGTCCGCTTGCGCCCTACCTTGGTAACCCGCCCCGCCCAGGGGTTCAAGCACCCCTACTCCTACCGGAGGCCGTAGCCGGCACCCGGCCCCGCCGTCCGCCGAACGCGCCGCCGGCGGAGGCGCGGAACCCGTCTCCCCCGCTTCCGGGGCCCGGGGGCACCGCACCCTCCCCGCTCGCCCGCCCCGTAAACGCCCCACTTCGGAGGCCGTCCGGTCACGCGGCGCACACCCCTCCGCGCCGGGCGCCCCGGGCTCCCCCGCACCGTCTCCTAAGGCGGGTAGGAGGTGAGCCGGGCCACGTGCGGCACGTCACCGAAAACCGAGATCAACGACTTCTCCGCACGCTCCCGGCCCGCCGGACCGGAGCTCCCACCGCCCCGCCGGGCCGTTCCCCGAACCGGCGCAAGCCGGTTCACGCAGCGCCCCGCTCCCCTACCCTGGGTGCCCAGAGAGAGCTGTAGAGCTGTCGCCACAGCCACCCCGGGGGGACGGGACATGCATCCCGAGGACGCCGCGTTCGAGGAGCGCTACGCCCACGACATCATCGCCGGACACAACCACCTCACCATCTACGGCATCGATCTCAACCACTCGCCCGACACCTGGCCGCTGGACGCCGCGTATCTCAGCCTGGAGGCGGAGGTCGGCCCGGACGGCTCCGGAACGGCGGGCCCGCAGCCGTACCCCGCCCTCCCCGCCGAACAGGCCCTCGCCGGCCGGGACCGGGTGCTGCTGCGCGGGGTGGCGGGATCCGGCAAGACCACCCTGGTCCAGTGGCTGGCGGTCTCCACGGCCCGGGACGAGCTGCCGGACCAGCTCGCGCCGCTCCGCGACCGGGTGCCGTTCGTCCTGCCCGTGCGGCGCTTCCCGCACAAGGGGTTCCCGGCCCCCGAGGAGTTCCTGACCGCCGTACGGCACCCGTGCGCCGAGAGCCAGCCGCCGGGCTGGGCCGGGCGCGTCCTGGCCGGCGGGCGGGGGCTGATGCTGATCGACGGGATCGACGAGGCCCCCGAGGGCCTCCGCGAGCAGCTCCGGGCCGAACTGCGGACGCTGATCGCCACCCACCCGGGCAACATCTGGCTCGTCACCTCCCGGCCCTCGGCCGTGCCCGACGCCTGGCTCGCCTCCGACGGCTTCACCGAGCTCAAGCTGGCCCCGCTGAGCCGGGACGGCGTGGCCGCGTTCATCCAGCGCTGGCACGCCGCGGCGCGGGCGGAGCGGCCCAAGGACCTGCACCGGCTGGACGAGTACGAACGCACCCTGCTGGCAGCCGTGCGGACCACCCGCGAACTCGGCCGGCTGGCCACCAATCCGCTGATGTGCGGCCTGATCTGCGCCCTCCACCGCGACCGGCGCGGCTACCTGCCGCGCGGCCGCCGCGCCCTGTACGACGCCGCGCTCTCCATGCTGCTGGAGCGGCGCGACCGGGAACGGGACATGGCCACGACCGACGGCATCGACCTGGCCCAGGAGTCGAAGGTCCAGCTGCTCCAGAAACTGGCCCACTGGATGCTGGTCCACGAGCGCTCGGAGATGGACGTCTCCACGGCCGTGGACATCCTGGAGCGCCATCTGCCGGCGATACCCGAAGCCCTGAAACAGGGCGGGCCCGCGGAGATCTACCGGCATCTGCTCAACCGCACCGGGCTGCTGCGGGAGCCCACGCCCGGCTCGGTGGACTTCGTCCACCGCACCTTCCAGGACTATCTGAGCGCGCGGGCCGCCGTGGAGCGCCACGACTTCGACTTCCTCATCGGCCACGCCCACCAGGACGACTGGGAGGAGGTCGTCCGGATGGCCGTGGCCCTGGCCAGGCCGGACGAGTGCGCCAAGCTGCTGGAGGGCCTGCTGGCCGCCCGGCCGGGCGCCAAGCCCGTGGAGGCCCGGCACCGCAAGCTGCTCGCCGCGGCCTGCCTGGAGCACGTCACCGAACTGGACCCCGGGGTGCGGTCCAGAGTGCACCAGTACACCAAGAACATGGTCCGCCCGACCACGGAGGCGGCCGCCCGCGCCCTCGGCTGGATCGGCCCGATCGCCCTGGAGATGCTGCCCGACCCGGCCGGCCTCCCCGACCGCGAGGCGTATCTGCTGGCCGTCACCGCCACGTCCATCGCCGACGACCGGGCCATCGACTACCTCGTGCGGCTGCGGCACCGCGAGTCCTGGCACCTCCGCTCCCTGCTCGCGGGCGCCTGGCGCCGGTACGACACCGACCGGTACGCCGACGAGATCATCGCCCACCTCGACGAGCGCGCCCTGGACTTCCCCGTGTCCGACCTGGAGGAGCTGCACGCGCTGCGCCGCCTCGGGGGCCGCCCGGCCGTCCAGATCGCCGGCCGGTTCACCCCGGGGCAGCTGGTCGAGGGGCTCGTCGCCGAGAAGCTGACGCACCTGTGGCTCGCCTACGACCTGGGCACCCGACTGGAGTGGCTGAGCTCCTTCCCGCGGCTGCACACTCTGAGCGTGAGCCGCCACGCCCTCCCGGTGCACGGGGTTCCGGAGGGCATACACCTGGTGACGGTCTGACCGGCGGGCCGGGACGGGCTTCCGCCCGGGGGCTTGGCCCCCGCCGCCTATCCCCGCCGCCTCCCGGCCGTACCGGCCGGCTTCCGGCATCGTCTGCGCCGGGAATCGGCGGCCCCCTAAGCTGTCCCTCCGGCCGCGGAGGGCGGCACCGGGGCCGGGAGGCACGGGCCCGCAGTGGCCCGCCGGACCGCTGATGGCCGCACAGCCACGCATCCGCACGCACAGCCTGGGGGGAACCGGGGGATGGATCCCGCAGTCGTGGGCGCACGCGTCGCGTCCGCAGCCGTCGCACCGCTGATCAAGAAGCTCTTCGTCCGCGAGGGCCCGGGCGCGGGCCTGCTGGACCGTCCCGTGCGCCTCTCCGGCCTTCTCTCCTTCACCGGGGAGAAGCGGACCCTCATCGAGCGGGACCTGCGCAAGCTCGCCGCCGAACTCGTCCGGCGGGCGGTGGCCGCCGGGGAGCGCCCGGTACCGGAGGACGAGGAGGAGGCGGTCGCGGACGCCCTCGCCCGCAGCCTGCACGCCCTCGGCGACCTCGCCATGGACGACGTCCAGGCCGTCCGCCTCGGCCACACCCACCTGGCCCGCGAGCTGCACCGCACCGCGGGGCGCCCGGACCGCCTGCTGTCCGCCGACGCGGCCGGCCTCTACGAACGCCTGCTCGACACGGCCTGCCTGCACGTCCTGCACTTCTTCACGCAGCGCTCGTCCTTCGTCGCGCGCTCGGCCGTCGAGCAGGCCCGCGGCCAGGCCGAACTGATCGCGAAGACGGACGAGTTGCTGTTGCGCGTCCCACGCCCGGACGGCCGCGACACCGCGTTCGAGGAGCGCTACGCGGCCTACGTGGCGGAGAAGCACGGCACGCTGACGATCGTCGGCATCGACCTCCACCACACGGAGGCGGCCTGGCCGCTGGACACGGCGTATCTGAGCCTGGAGCTGCAAGAGCGCGATCCGTCCTCCCCCCGGCCTTCGGGTCACGACGACTGGGTGCCCTTCGACACGAACCGGCCGGACTCGCCGCACGGATTCCCGGTCCCGGAGTACGGGGACGACTGGGCCCCGCCGGCCCTCGAAGCACCGGCCACACCGCTGCCCGCCGACCGGATCTTCTCCGGCCGGGACCGCGTCCTGCTCCGCGGTGCCGCCGGTTCCGGCAAGACCACCCTCGTCCAGTGGCTCGCGGTCTCCACCGCCCGTGGGGAGCTGCCCGAGGACATGGCGGAACTGCGCGGCCGGGTGCCGTTCGTGCTGCCCCTGCGCAGCGTCATCCGCGCGGGGACGCTCCCGCTGCCCGACGCCTTCCTCTCCGCCGCCCACAACCCCCTCCACGCCGCGCAGCCGGAGGGCTGGGCTGACCGCGTGCTGCGCGCCCGCCGGGGGCTGCTGCTGGTCGACGGGCTGGACGAGATCCCGGAGCGGGAGCGGGAACGGGCCCGCCGCTGGCTGGCCGATCTGCTGACCGCCTATCCGGGCAACCTGTGGCTGGTCACCTCCCGCCCCTCGGCCGTAGGCGACGGCTGGCTCGCCGCACAGGGCTTCGCCGAGCTGGCCCTCGCGCCCATGAGCGGGAAGGACGTGGCCGCCTTCGTCGACCGCTGGCACGACGCCGCCAAGGCCGGCTGCCGCACTTCCGGGCACAACGCCGACCGCGCCGCCGAGCTGGACCGCTTCCGCACCGCCCTGCACACCGCCGTACGCACCAAGCGGGACCTCGGCCGGCTGGTCACCAACCCGCTGATGTGCGCCATGGTCTGCGCCCTGCACCGCGCCAGGAACGGCTATCTGCCGCCCGGCCGGAAGGAGTTGTACGAGGAGGCGCTGCGGATGCTCCTCTCCCGGCGCGACGTGGAGCGGGACATCCCGGCCCCGGACGACATCCAGCTCACCGAGGAGCCGCAGATCCAGCTCCTCCAGCGGCTCGCCTACTGGCTGATCCGCAACGGCCGCACCGAGCTCGACCGCGAGCACGCCGAACGCATGATCGCCGACGCCCTGCCCTCCGTACCGGCCGCGGCCCGCCAGGGCGACGCCCCGCGCGTCTTCCGCCACCTCCTCCTCCGCAGCGGTCTGCTCCGCGAACCCACCGACGGCACCGTCGACTTCGTCCACCGCACCTTCCAGGACTATCTGGGCGCCAAGGCCGCCGTGGAGGAGTGGGACATCGGCCTGCTCATCCGCAACGCGGCCGACGCCCAGTGGGAGGACGTCATCCGCATGGCCGTCGCCCACGCCCGGCCGCGGGAGCGGGCGGAGATCCTGAAGGAGCTGCTGACCTCCGCCGACGCGGCCAGGGGTCCCGCGCGAGTACGGATCCGTCTCCTGGCCCTGGCCTGCCTGGAACACGCGGCGGAACTGGACCCCGCGGTGCGCGCGGCGGTGAAGAAGCGCACCGCAGCTCTGATCCCGCCACGTGGCATCCGGGAGGCCCGGTACCTCGCGGAAGCGGGCCCTCTGGTGCTGGAACTCCTCCCCGGGCCCGACGGGTTGGAGGACAATGAGGCCCTTTCCGTCGTCACCGCCGCATCCCATGTGAAGTCGGAGGCGGCGGTGGACTTTCTCGCTCGCTTCCGCTCTCACCCCGCCCTGCTGGTGCGGTCACAGCTCGCATGGAGCTGGCAGCGATTCGACCTCCGCCGCTACGCCGACGAGGTGATCGCGCATCTCGACTCCGACGGCCTCTACTTCACCGCCCCCACCCCGGACCATCTGCGAGCGCTGCTGGATCTGGGCGGACGCCCCATGCTGGAGATCCGGAACCCGGAGACGGCCAGCCGGCTGCCCGGGTACGCGCGGCGAACGGCTCTGACCCACCTGACGCTGAGATACGGGCGCAGCCCGATCCACCTGGGGCTTTTCCAGGGCTTGGACAGTCTGGAGAGCCTGCGGCTGACGAATATTCACCCCGCCCATCTCACCGGACTTTCGCATCTGCATCTGAAACATCTCTCCCTGACCGACGTTCTGGGAAAGGATCTGGCCACGCTCCGGAGACTGACCACCTTGAACTCCCTCGAGCTCGGCCTGCTGGACGGCGAATGGGCACTGGCGGACCTCCCGGCGGACGCACCACTGGAGAGCCTGCTCCTCTCCCGCCTCATGGGACCCGGTCCACGCGGAGGGCTCCGGGGAATCGGCCGGTGGCAGACGCTTCGGCGTCTCCGCCTGGGACTGAGAAGCAGCCCTCGATCTTCGGCCGAGTGGGCGGAGGTGGGCAGGATCCCCGGACTCCGCGACCTCACGGTAAGCAGCGGCTCCCTGGAACACTGTGGACCAGGACTGGCACTCCCGGTCGAGCATCTGTCGATTTCCGCCGACTCGAGCCCCGGCCCAGGCACCGACAAGGGCCACCTGCCGGACATGTCGGTGATTGCACGGAACTTCCCCTGCCTTCGCAGGCTCCAGCTCGTCCTGGAATCGGAGGCAGGGGGCGGAGCGGACCTCGCCCCGCTGGCCGCCCTGCCCCATCTGGAGGTCGTCGCCCTCAGCCTGCTGACACGGGTCCGGGGGGCCGACCGTCTTCCGGAGTCGGTGCACATCGTCAGGCACGGCTGACCGGCGGAAGCGGGAGAACAACAAGCCAAAGGGGCGGCCCCGGAACCCTTACGGTCCCGGGGCCGCCCCTCGGCCGTGCCCTGCCGTTCAGCGCTCCGCGCGAGCGGTCACGCGGTCACGCGTCCTTGCTGAGGTTCGGGCCCGAGCCGCCGCCGGCGGCGGACTCGATCGGCGGGGCGTCCGGCAGTGCCGACTTCTCCTCGCCGCGGAAGGTGAACTTCTTCTCGTCACCCTCGCCCTCGGTGTCCACGACCACGATGTGACCGGGGCGCAGCTCGCTGAAGAGGATCTTCTCCGAGAGCTGGTCCTCGATCTCGCGCTGGATCGTCCGGCGCAGCGGCCGGGCGCCCATGACGGGGTCGTAGCCCTTCTTGGCGAGCAGCGCCTTGGCCTCGCCGCTGAGCTCCAGGCCCATGTCGCGGTCCTTGAGGCGCTCGTCCACCTTGTCGATCATCAGGTCGACGATGCGGATGATGTCTTCCTCGGTGAGCTGGTGGAAGACGACCGTGTCGTCGACGCGGTTGAGGAACTCGGGGCGGAAGTGCTGCTTGAGCTCTTCGTTGACCTTGTTCTTCATCCGCTCGTAGTTGCTCTTGACGTCGCCCTGGGCCGCGAAGCCGAGGTTGAAGCCCTTGGAGATGTCCCGGGTGCCGAGGTTGGTCGTCATGATGATGACCGTGTTCTTGAAGTCCACGACCCGGCCCTGGGAGTCGGTCAGCCGGCCGTCCTCCAGGATCTGCAGCAGGGAGTTGAAGATGTCCGGGTGGGCCTTCTCGACCTCGTCGAAGAGGACCACGGAGAACGGCTTGCGGCGCACCTTCTCGGTGAGCTGGCCGCCCTCCTCGTAGCCCACGTAGCCGGGGGGCGAGCCGAAGAGCCGCGAGACGGTGTGCTTCTCGCTGAACTCCGACATGTCGAGGGAGATCAGCGCGTCCTCGTCGCCGAAGAGGAACTCGGCGAGCGTCTTGGACAGCTCGGTCTTACCGACACCGGACGGGCCGGCGAAGATGAACGAGCCACCGGGACGCTTCGGGTCCTTGAGGCCGGCGCGGGTGCGCCGGATCGCCTGGGAGAGCGCCTTGATGGCGTCCTCCTGGCCGATGACGCGCTTGTGGAGCTCGTCCTCCATGCGGAGCAGCCGCGAGGACTCCTCCTCGGTGAGCTTGAAGACCGGGATGCCGGTGGCCGTGGCGAGGACCTCGGCGATCAGCTCCTCGTCGACCTCGGCGACGACGTCCATGTCGCCCGCCTTCCACTCCTTCTCCCGCTTGGCCTTCTGGGCCAGGAGCTGCTTCTCCTTGTCGCGGAGCGACGCGGCCTTCTCGAAGTCCTGGGAGTCGATCGCCGACTCCTTGTCCCGGCGGACGTTCGCGATCTTCTCGTCGAACTCGCGGAGGTCCGGCGGAGCGGTCATCCGGCGGATGCGCATCCGGGAGCCGGCCTCGTCGATCAGGTCGATCGCCTTGTCCGGCAGGAAGCGGTCGGAGATGTAGCGGTCGGCGAGCGTCGCGGCGGCCACCAGCGCCGCGTCCGTGATGGAGACGCGGTGGTGCGCCTCGTAGCGGTCGCGCAGACCCTTGAGGATCTCGATGGTGTGCGGCAGCGACGGCTCCGCGACCTGGATGGGCTGGAAGCGGCGTTCCAGGGCCGCGTCCTTCTCCAGGTGCTTGCGGTACTCGTCGAGCGTGGTGGCGCCGATGGTCTGCAGCTCACCGCGGGCGAGCATCGGCTTGAGGATGCTCGCGGCGTCGATCGCGCCCTCGGCGGCGCCCGCACCCACCAGGGTGTGGAGCTCGTCGATGAACAGGATGATGTCACCGCGGGTGCGGATCTCCTTGAGCACCTTCTTCAGGCGCTCCTCGAAGTCACCGCGGTAGCGGGAGCCGGCGACCAGGGCGCCGAGGTCGAGGGTGTAGAGGTGCTTGTCCTTGAGGGTCTCGGGCACCTCGCCCTTGACGATCGCCTGGGCCAGGCCCTCGACGACCGCCGTCTTGCCGACGCCGGGCTCGCCGATGAGGACCGGGTTGTTCTTGGTCCGGCGGGACAGCACCTGCATGACCCGCTCGATCTCCTTCTCGCGCCCGATGACCGGGTCGAGCTTGGACTCGCGGGCCGCCTGGGTGAGATTGCGGCCGAACTGGTCCAGGACGAGGGAGGTCGAGGGCGTGCCCTCGGCCGGGCCGCCGGCGGTGGCGGCCTCCTTGCCCTGGTAGCCGGAGAGCAGCTGGATGACCTGCTGCCGGACCCGGTTCAGGTCGGCACCCAGCTTCACGAGGACCTGGGCGGCGACGCCCTCGCCCTCGCGGATCAGGCCGAGCAGGATGTGCTCGGTGCCGATGTAGTTGTGGCCGAGCTGGAGGGCCTCGCGGAGCGACAGCTCCAGGACCTTCTTGGCACGGGGGGTGAAGGGGATGTGGCCGGACGGGGCCTGCTGGCCCTGACCGATGATCTCCTCCACCTGCTGGCGGACCGCCTCGAGCGAAATCCCGAGGCTCTCCAGGGCCTTAGCGGCGACACCCTCACCCTCGTGGATCAGGCCCAGGAGGATGTGCTCGGTGCCGATGTAGTTGTGGTTGAGCATCCGGGCTTCTTCCTGAGCCAGGACGACAACCCGCCGCGCGCGGTCGGTGAACCTCTCGAACATCGTTAATCGCTCCTCAGAGCGGTCGGGCAGATCGGGGACGGTCCCCTCCCTGTCCTTCCGCATGCTAGTCCCGCAACAGGGGACAGCTCATTCCATCTGCCGACACCCGTCCGGTCTCCCCCGCTGGTTACGGGGACTTACTCCCACAAGTCTCCTGCCCCGGACAGCCGACAACAGCTCCAACCCGATGGTGCGAGACGATGTTCCCGCAGGCCAGGCATCTATCCACCTCGGCAGTACGCCGATGGCGAACGCCGGGCGGTGCCCCGGGCCCGCGACAACCGCGCTCCGTCCCTCCCACAAGGCAAGTCTTACCCCCGGGGACCGACAGTCCATGCGGCGCGACCCCCGTCGCTCAGCTACGGGCGAACACCATTGCGCCCCCACGGGCGCCTCGTACGCCCCCGTCGCTACCACGTTGCGTACCCGTTTGCCAACTCTGCGTAACCCGTACGGGTCCGCTCAGTTGCTCCCGGCATGACCACGGCCCCCGGCCGGCCCCGCACGGTGCCCGCCGACGAACGCGCCGCCCGCCACTGGTACGAGCACGGGCTGGGCTGGCCCACGGCCGGCGGCACGCCGCTGGGACTGCTCACCGGGGTGCGCTTCGACGTCCTGGAGCTGCCCGCCGCCGCGGGGCTCGCCGTGCTGCGGCGCGTGCCGGACACCGGACCGGTCGCGCTGCACGGCACACGGATGCGGCTGCTCGTGGCGCCCGGGAGCGCCCAGGAGCTGCCGGAGCTGCTCCGCTGGCTGGAGTGGGGCGGCGTCCCCCTGGATCTGAGCGCGCTCGGCGCGGGCGGGCGGACGGCCGCTCCCCTGGCCCGCGGGGCGGGCGACGGGCCCGTCTGGCTGCGCCCGCCCGTGCCGGGGCGCGAGGTGGAGCCGACCCTGCCCGCGGCGACGGTGCGCGGCGGGACACGGGCCGGGGGCGCCGGTGCGTCCGCCCCCGATCTCGTACGGCTCCTGGGCACGGCGGCGACGGAGTGCCACCGGGCCCGGCTGCTGCGCGGCCGGGGTCAGCCGTTCGCCTTCTCGTAGGCCTCCCGCACGGTGGCGGGGACACGGCCGCGGTCGTTGACCTCGTAACCGTTCTCCTTCGCCCAGGCGCGGATCTTCGCGGTGTCCTGGCCGCCGCCCCCGGAGGCCGCCCGGGCCTTTCCGCGGCCGCCGGCCGCACGGCCGCCGGTGCGCCGCCCGCTCTTGGTGTACGGCTCCAGAAGACTCCGGAGCTTGTCCGCATTGGCGGTGGTGAGGTCGATCTCGTAAGTCTTGCCGTCGAGAGCGAACGTCACGGTCTCGTCCGCCTCGCCACCGTCGAGGTCATCAACAAGAAGGACCTGAACCTTCTGTGCCACCGGATTCCCTTTCATCGAAAAAGCAGTACGACCGAAAGCAAACCGCCTTTCAGGGAAAAACACAAACCCCCGGGTGGGGTTCAGTGCGGCATCGGCACGAGAAAGGTGCGCGTTTCGGACATAGGGTATGGGTTCCGCCGGTGAAGGACTGCGGAAGGCGTACGGAAGGCGTGCGGAAGGCGCGGGGCAAGGACCGCCGAAGACGGCTGAACGAAGACGCGCGAATAACCTCGCGGTCACAGGTGCAGAAGCATCCGGCTGTTGCCCAAGGTGTTCGGCTTCACCCGTTCGAGCCCGAGGAACTCGGCCACGCCCTCGTCATAGGAACGGAGCAGCTCGCTGTAGACATCGCCGTCGACGGGGGCGTCACCGATCTCCGTGAAGCCGTGCTTGGTGAAGAAGTCGACTTCGAAGGTAAGGCAGAAAATACGGCGAACCCCGAGGCGGCGGGCGGTCTGTACCAATTTCCCGAGGACCCGGTGGCCCACCCCGTGGCCCTGCACGGCGGGATCCACGGCCAGGGTGCGGACCTCCGCGAGGTCTTCCCACATCACGTGGAGCGCGCCGCAGCCGACGACCCTGGCGTCCGCCGCGCGTTCGGCGACCCAGAACTCCTGGATGTCCTCGTAAAGGGTCACCGTCGCTTTGTCGAGCAGGATACCGTCGCGGACGTAGCCGTCGATGAGACCGCGGATCGCCGGGACATCGCCCGTCCGCGCCCGCCGGACAGTGACCTCATTTGATACTGGGGACATGCACGGACGCTATCGTTCCGCGGCCTCCGGTCCCTCATCGGGACGGTCCAGCCGTACCACGCGGATGGCGTCCCGGAGGTCTTCCCGCTCTTCCTCCGACATCATGCCGAAGAAGGCGACAAGGGCGGCGGCACGGTTGTCGCTGGCGGCCCACGCCTCGTTCATGAGTGCGGCGGAGTAGGCGGCCCTGGTGGAGACGGCCGTATATCGATAGGCCCGGCCTTCCGCTTCTCTGCGCACCCAGCCCTTCCGGTGCAGGTTGTCCAATACGGTCATGACCGTCGTGTAGGCGATGGGGCGTTCCTTCCGGAGGTCCTCCAGGACTTCGCGGACGGTGACCGGGCGGTTCCATCGCCAGACCCGCGTCATCACGGCGTCTTCCAGCTCACCCAATGGTCGAGGCACCCGGAAACCCTAGCGGCAAAACCTGCGAATTCCGGCTATTCGGACAGGAAAAAGGGCGCGGCCCGGGGACGTACGGTCCCCGGGCCGCGCCCCTTCGGCCGGTGTGGCCGGCGCGGCCGGTCATGCGGCCGGCGGCGCCGTCAGGAGGCGGCGCCCTCCGGCGGCGTACCGGGACGGGCGGCCTCGGTGCGGGCCAGCGCCGCGTCGACGGCGGCGTCCTCCTTGGCCTTGTTGGCTCCGCCCTGGCTCTTCACGATCGTCACGATCAGCGCGATGAAGGCCACGGCCATGACCGTGGAGGGCAGAAGCGCGGCAACGTATTCCATACCGACCAGGGTAACGAGCCGGGCGCGCGGCCGGGTCTCCGGCACCCTCAGCCGGCCGCGCGCCCCTCCTCGGGCCGCTGGGGCGGCGCGGGGGCCGGGCGCCGGCGCGGCGGGAAGACCTCGGCCGGGGTCGGCACCGGGCGGGCCGGGGGCTCGGACTCGGGACCGGCCGGGCGCTCCGGCTCGGGGCGGCCGGCCGGCTTCTCCGCGGGGCCGGGGTCCCGCCGCGGGCGGGGCCGCTTCGCCGGTTCGGCGGCCGTCGCCGCGCGGCTGCCCGGAACGGCCGGAAGAGGCAGGACCGGAAGGGGCAGCGGGGCCGGAAGGGCGGGGGCCGAGGGGGCGGGGAGGGCCGGCACGGCGAGCAGGCGCAGGGCGGCCCGCCGGGCGGGGCCCGGCACGGCCGCGAGCCGCGCCTGCGCGGGCGCCGGGGGCCGGTGCGGGCCGGCGGCCGGGGGCCGGTGCCGGGCGGCCGCCTCCGGGGCGGTGGCGCGGGCCGCGGCGCGGGCGGTGGGCCGAGCGGCGCGGGCCGGGGCCCCGCCGCGGCGCAGCAGCGCGCGGCCGCGGGCCGCGTCGGCGGGGCTCACCGACGGGTCGGCGCAGAGCGAGCGGAGCGCGGCGAGATCCTCCTCTCCGGGCGGGCGGCCGGCGTCGGCGGCCTCCCGGAGACGGTCCAGATAGCCGGCCGACGAGCCCGGGAGGGCGGCCCGGTAGCGGGCCAGATCGGCGTGGAGGAAGGCGCGGAGCCTGTCGCTCTCGCGCACCGCCTCGGCCATGTCCTCGGCGAGGCGCTCCAGTTCCCGGCGCTCCCCGGCCCGCTCGGGGCCGGGGCGGGCGGGGGCCGGGCCGGGCCGCAGGGCGAGGGCGAGGGCCCGGCGCAGGACGGACACTTCGTCGGCGCTGAACGCCAGGGCGCCGCGGGAATCAAGAGGCATGGGCATAAGCAGATTTTTACCACTTAACGGACATTATTCGCCGCGTGTGGCGCCGTCGGGCGTGCCCCCGGGGGCTGTGTGCGTTCACCGGTCCCCGGCGGCGGGCCCCGGCCTCGGTGGGGCGCGGACGGAGCGGTCCGGTGAAGGCGCCGGGGGGCGTACAGGCCCCGCCCGGCGCCGTCCCGGCCGGTGCGTCAGGTGCGTCAGGTGTGTCGGGTGCGTCAGGTGCGGGAGACGTTGCGCTCGTAGACCAGGCGGAGGCCGATCAGCGTCAGCCAGGGCTCGTGTTCGTCGATCACCGCCGACTCGCCGAGCACCATGGGGGCGAGGCCGCCGGTCGCGATCACGGTGACGTCGTCCGGGTCGTCCGCCAGTTCGGTGGCCATCCGGCCCACGACGCCGTCGACCTGGCCCGCGAAGCCGTAGAGGATGCCGGACTGCATGGCCTCGACGGTGTTCTTCCCGATGACGCTCCGCGGGCGGGCCAGCTCGATCTTGCGGAGCTGGGCGCCGCGCACCCCGAGGGCGTCCACGGAGATCTCGATGCCCGGGGCGATCACGCCGCCGACGTACTCCCCGCGCACCGACACCGCGTCGAAGGTGGTGGCCGTGCCGAAGTCGACGACCACGCAGGGGCCGCCGTACAGCTCGACGGCCGCCAGGGCGTTGATGATCCGGTCGGCGCCGACCTCCTTCGGGTTGTCCATGAGGATCGGCACACCCGTCTTGACGCCCGGTTCGACCAGCACGGCGGGCACGTCGCCGTAGTAGCGGCGGGTGACCTCGCGCAGTTCGTGCAGCACGGAGGGGAC